>JAGAXG010000003.1 GCA_017941035.1 bacterium
AGGTTTAATAAAATATATATCTATATTAGTGGTAGAAATGTTTCTACCACTAATTTGGCTTGGAATGTTTTTTCTTGGCTTAGGACTTAGTGAAAGTAATTTAATTATTCCAAATTTTATTGCGATTATTGCGGTTATTATATTTTTTATAACCCCAATTATTTATTTTATACTACCGGTGGTTGTAACAACCAAAGCAATAAAAAATCACTGGAGTAGTTATTTAGACAGTTTTTTTAATCAACTAAAACTACCCACCTTGGTCTTGCTATTTGGAATCCCGTTATTAATTTTCGGGTATCGATATGAACGAACTGGCTCATATAACGCAATAAGCTTATATTTGGGGTATTTTCAACTTGTTTTAATTAGTTTAATACCCCCGAGTTGTTTAATTTATCTTGTAATTTTAATGCATAATATCCGTAAAAAATACCCGAACCAATGCAAAAAAATAACCGATTTTATGAATAAATATAGAGGCATGCATAATGGATGAAGAAAATAATAAACCTTTAATTATTGCCATTATATTAAATATTGCATTATATTTTAATGTTTTATATTGGTTATTGTTGTTTTTGGTTTTGGTTATCATTTCTATATTAGCAAATTATGATATTATAATAAATTTTCCTGAGGCGGCAATAGTAGGTGCAGGTTTGGCACTAATTTTTTCAATAATTAATTGGATATTAAAACCGATTATACTAATTCAAACATATAGACATATAATAAAAAAATATCCTAAACATTGTGTATCGTATTGGCTTAAAAATGATATTAAAAATAAAGATACAAAGGATTTTCTAATACCAATTCTTATTGTGTTAGAAATAATATGGTTTACATTTGCATATTTATTTTATAAAACAGGAAATAATGTTGAAAATCCTATTAAATATGCATTAATTTTATATTTAGTTTTCGGTGGCGGACTTTTATGGTCTTATGTTATATTATTTATTCGTAGCATAAAAGGTAGTGAAAAATAGTATATTTAATCGTCATAAGTTATTCCTAAAATTTTTTCTTCAATTTCTTTTATGGCTTTAGGAGATAAACCTTCAGGTTTTGTTGCTTCCGGCATGTGTTTCTCGCTTGTTACTTTATCCTCGTATATTTTTACTTTTTTTAGCATTGTCAGAATTAAAATAGACATATTTTAACACATATACATGAAAACACTTGATATTCTTTCAATAGAGAGTTAAATTGTGAATGACAATTAAATATTAGGTCGAGAGTTCCAATCTCTCAACATATACCATTAAATACATGTCCACTTTTTCGGGTACAGTTCATAGACACACAACTTATCAAAAAAGCATCACTAACTTTGAGAATGAATTATCAGAGAGTTTTGGATATTGTATCATGGAGTTTTGAAATTTTTCCCTCAAAATGCGTGCAAAATTGAAATTCTCTCATACTTCCGGGGGTAGTATTCTTAGACTAACAGATAATTTACAACCGAAATTTTGTGTGACAGAAAGTGGACAAAAAGAGCAGTTCTGTTACATTACAGTCAATTTGTATAAAATCGCTATTCCCTAAACACGAGTAGCGAATGAGGCTAATTAATTACAATTCAAATGTATCAAATAAACCCCAATATCATAATAAACTTTGGTGTGGTTATAAATATTTTATGTCAAGTATTGTAATATCATCAAATTGAGTTGCTCCGCTAGAAAAATCTTTAATATCAATTTCTATATTTTTAATTACTTCTTTCGTATTTTTGGCTTCTTTTGCTTTACTATTTAAAACTTTTAAAAGTCGTTCTTCTCCATAAAATTCTTCTTTTATATTTTGGGCTTCTGTTACTCCATCTGTGTATATTAAAATACTGTTTCCATGTTTTAATAATATTTTTTCCGATTTATATTCATAATTTTCTATCGCAGATAGGACTATATTAGTATTTGATTTTAAATATTCAAATCCGTTATCTAATTTAACGGCAGGAGGATTATGACCCGCATTAACATATTCAAGTTCTCCTGTTGTAATATTTAGTATTGCAATGAATGCTGTCAGAAACATTCCTGCCTTATTTGTTGCATAAAGATCATTATTGGTTTTGTTTATAGCAATATCTAATGGATAACCGCTTAATAAATTACTTTTTAACAATGATTTTGCATTCATCATAAATAATGCAGCAGGAATACCTTTACCGGAAACATCAGCAATTAAAAATGCAAAACGATTTTCTTCAACGAAAAAGAAATCATAAAAATCCCCGCCTACTTCTTTTGCCGGCTTCATTGAAGCATATATCTCAAAGTTACTAGTTTGAGGGAAATTAACCGGTAGAACTGATGCTTGAATTTTGGTTGCAATTTCCAGTTCAGATGATCTTTTTTGCTCTTCTCTCGCATTCTCTTTTTGGATTTTTAACAAATTTAAAAGATTATCTCTCATAGTATAAAATGCCTGAGTCAGCACCCCAACTTCATCATTTGATTCTACAAGGGGAAGTTCAGTTTCAAATTCCCCTTTCCCATATTTTTCAGCTATTTGCGATAATTTAACAATTGGATTGGTTGTAAATTTACATATCCAATTTATAAATAAAATTAGTAATAAAATCCCCAATATAGTTACTGACAACAAGATCAACTGAAAATGTTTAACAGGTTTATAGAAATTTGATGATGAATACACTAAATATGAACTCCAGTTTGTTTTTGGAATTGGAGAATAAACAAACACAACTTCTCCATTGTGAACAGAAGATTTTGGCATTGTCACAAAACCGCTTTTCCCTAGTTTTACCTGTTGTGCTACATATTTTAGTTGTTTTGAATTAATCTCGTTTGCAAGCTCTGATATTGTCTTTTTTAATTCAATATTTTTATCAGGATGTATTAAATACAAACCTTTGGCCGAAGTTAAAAGATACTTTCCATTCGCTTCAAATTTATAGCTATTAAGCCAACTCCGCATTGCATCCAAATTACCTGATGTCCCAATTACTCCAGTCCAACTTGTGCTATTTTTGAACTTGAAAGGAATAGATACACTTGATGATAGTATTTTCTCTCCATTTTGATCTTCTGCCATATAAGGTTCAGTCCAGTGTATTTTACCTGTTTTTAGAGCATAATTTAGCCATTCTCGATTTTTTGCAAACCCTGTATCCTTCCAACTTAGAGTCTGCATTTTACCATTTTTCATAGAACTGTAATAAAAAATGCCATTAGCTAATTCTCCGGACTTGGGTGGAATATATATAAAAAATTCATAGAAATGTCCATACTGCTCTGTTATTGCTTCCAAACCGGCTTGAGCCAGAACTTCTAAATCCTTATCACTTACGTTATTTTTTAATTCCAGAATTCTCGCTGTATTTACAAGAGTTTGTTCTGCGATATCTGCCCCCTGTGCAATATTATGATTTACTTCCCCTAAAGATCTATACGCTTCTGATATAACTTGTTCTTTTAATAATGGCTTAGAATAATTTGATATAAAAATACTTAATGAGAAAGAGCCTATTAAAATTGTCAAAAGTATGCTGGTACTAAGTTTAAATACTAATGATCTGTTTTTTATAAAACTAATAAACTTGAAAAACATAAATAAAAAAGATTAACTCCTATATATAATATTATCTACTATATTATTATATATTTTTATCGGTTATGATGCAATATGATAAAACTAATATTTGTTATTAGTTGATTAAAATTTATTAAAATAAAACTTTTATGCCGACTATCAAAATTGCTATAACCTATAACATTTATCAATAACTAATTAATATAGAATAATCCTGCAACAGTTCCCGTAATTAGTGTTGTAATTGTTGCTGCAAGCAAGCTTTTATAACAAATTGATGTTATCAATTCAGTTCTTTCAGGGGCTAAAGAAACCGCTCCTCCAATAGCGATACTTAAAGATTCAATACTTGTAAAACCACATAATGCATAAGAAGCAACCATTGCTATCATTCAATATCAAAATTTGAGTTGTGTAAAGTTTTTATCCATTTCATAATTACAAAAACATAGTATTCTTGTTTGGAAGGGATTGATTCTTGGTATTGAGTGCAAACAAATACATGTAAACTCTTATGTAAAAAGAGATGAGACTCAAGTAAAAGAACATTTCAGAAATATTGATACGAATAATTATGGGAATGAATTGGGTAACTTTGTAAGTGGGAATTTAAATCAAATAAATAAAGTTACTGATTTTAATTTAACAAATTTTTTAACATTGTAATAAGTAAAATAGACATATTTTGAAAAATTTAATTTCGTTTGCTCTTTTACATTTTTATTGTAAAATAAATAAGAATTTAGTTTATAAGGATATTTTATGGAAAAGATTTTGGGAAATAAGAAATTACTTTTGTTGGTTATGGTTTTTGTTTTTATTCTAACGTATTTAGTTTCATTACATTCATATCCATTACTTGATGTTGATGAAACCAGATATGTAGATATGGCTAAAAAAATGCTTAATACAAATGATTATATGACTCTATATTTGAACGGGGAATATTTTTTTGAAAAACCTCCTCTATTTTTTTGGTTAGAATGTTTATCATTTAAGATTTTTGGAGTTAGCGAATTTTCTGCAAGATTTCCTATTGTGATGTTGTCATTATTACCTTTAGGTTTGCTATTTGGTCTCTGTAATAAAATAAAGGGATTTTTGTTTGCATTTATTACAACAATAATTTTAATGACAACTCTTGAATATGCTTTAATAACAAAAATTGCAATTCTTGATAGTGTATTATCAAGTTTTTGTGTAAGCTCTGTTTTGAGTTATTTTTATACATTTTTTGTTGAAGATAAAAATAAAAAATGGTTTTGGCTTTTATCTTATATATTTATGGGACTCGCGGTTTTGGCCAAAGGAATTCCCGGATTTGTAATTCCTGTCGGAACAATATTTATTTCTACTATAATTTTTAAAACATATAAAGAAACTTTGAAGTCTCTGTTATATGGAATTCCGATATTTCTTTTGATTGCTTTGCCTTGGCATATTTTAATGTTAAAAACATATCCGGGAATATTTTATCAAGAGTATATTTATAAACATCATATACTTAGATTTTTAGGTTCAGAAGTTATACATAGAAATGAACCATGGTATTTTTATATTCTTACTCTTATATGGGGACTTATTCCTCATACAATAATGTTTTTTGGAATTAAAAATATAAAAATGGATAAGTTTTTAAGTTTAAATCTTATTGCCGCATTGACAACTTTGGTGTTTTTTAGTCTTTCAGGGGCAAAATTGATAACTTACATTCTTCCGATTTATCCTTTTATAGCTGTTATCATTGCGCAAATTTGGTGCCATTATATTGAAAAAGATAATAAATTGATAAAAATGAGTTTACTTATATTAAATTCAATACTTGTATTTGGTGCGCTTGTTTTCCCATTCGTTGCAATGTATGTATTCAAAGTTAAATTAGACTATATGTATTTAGTTTTGGTAGCTTTATTTATTGTTTCTTTTTATCTTTTGAGTTGTATTATAAAAAACAAAAGATTCACTTCTTTTGTTCTTCAAAGTGTGTTTTTTGCGCTTTTATTGGGTAGTGAAACTCCGCTTGCATATAATGTAGATTATTCTTTTGGACAAAATGATCTTTTAAAGTTTGCAAAAATCGCAAAAGAAAACAAGTTCACTATTTCAGCATATAAAACTGGTACAAGATATAGTCTTTTATATTATTCAGACTTACCACAAATAGTTTTTAAAAATGAAGATAATCAAGATTGGTTGAATGAAGAATTGAAGAAAAAGAATAATATTCTAATTATGAGAAATAGGGATATTGAAAATTATCCTGTAAAAATCAAAAATAGAGGGGTTAAGTATTCTATAATAGAGAGGTTAGATAATGAAGAATAAGTTAATTATAATTGCTCCATGTTATAATGAAGAAGCAATAATAGAATATTCTATTCAAAAACTTAATTCAGTTATTGAGGAATTGATTAGCAAAAATTTAGTTTCTGCTGAAAGTAAAATTTGTTTTGTTGATGACGGAAGTATGGATAAAACAGTTGATATTATTAAAAAAAATTGCGAAACGAATGAAAAAATTTCTCTTATAGAATTGACAAAAAATTATGGTCAACAAAATGCGATACTTGCCGGATTGAATTCAGTTGATGCTGATATGGTTATTACTATAGATGCTGATTTACAAGATGATCTTTTGATTATAAACGAAATGATAAAAAAATATTACGAAGGGTATGAAATAGTTTATGGAGTTAGAAAAAAAAGAGAAACAGATTCTTTCTTAAAAAAAACTACTGCATTTTTATTTTATAAATTTATGAATTTGATAGGAATAAAAATTCGCCAAAATCATTCAGAATTTAGACTTATGAGCCGTTTTACAATTAATCATTTAAAACAATACAAAGAAAAAACTATATTTTTAAGGGGAATAGTCCAAGATTTAGGTTTAAAATCTATTGATTTGTATTATAACGGAACAGAAAGAATCGCCGGAGAAACTAAATATTCTGTTTTTAAATTATTTGGACTGGCTTGGACTGCAATAACAAGTTTTTCTGTGTTCCCATTAAGAGTTATAACTTTTGTAGGTATTCTTACATCTTTTAGTAGTTTAATAATATTAATCTATGCAATGATAAGTTATTTTAAACATTATTCTGTGCCTGGCTGGACTTCAATTATAATAACAATCGCATTTTTTGCAGGAATAATTATTATGTCATTAGGCATAATTGGGGAATATTTAGGTAAGATTTTAATTGAAGTTAAAGATAGACCGTTATATCAGATTAAGGATACTATCAATATATGATGAATAAAAAATTTGTATTAAATGCAGATGATTTTGGATTAACTAAATTTCATAATCAAGCAGTGTTAGAAGGTTGTAGAAATGGATTGATAAGGAGCGCAAGCCTTATAGTTAATGGGGATGCATATTCTGAAGCTGTTGAAATTTCAAACAATTTGTCAATAAGTATTGCCGTTCATCTTAATATAATGGAAGGGAAAGCTTTAACAAATTGTAATTTATTAACCGATGAAAAAGGCTTTTTTAATAAAGATTATTTATATTTAATAATTAATCAGTATAACAAAGAGTTTTTGAAACAGGTAGAGCAGGAATTTGATGCTCAAATAAGAAAGGCATATAATTCCGGAGTAAATGTTGAACGTTTGGATTCACATGTTCATACTCATGCAATTCCACAAATTTTTGATATTACTTGTAAACTGGCAGACAAATATCAAATACAAAATATTAGAACTCAATTTGAAAGACCATATTTTTGCAAAAACAAAAATTTAAAACCTATAAATCTTATTAAAGTGTTGTTATTAGAATATTTTACTGTAATAAATAATAAAAACGTAAAAAAATATAATTTAAAAACCAATGACTATATTCTTGGTGTTGGATATACCGGAATGATGGATACCGAGACTATAAAAAATGGTTTAGCACATATAAATGAAGGTTTTGTTGAGTGTTTAATTCATCCTTGTAAATATGACATAAATAGAAAAGATTCCCATTCTATTGAATATGAATCTTCAAAAGATATGTCATTAAAAGAATATATACAAACTTTAGGTTTTGAATTATGATTTTTTAAATGCAAAATATTTAAATACAATATATGTAAATATTGCAGTTAAGCCGGTAGAAAGTATCTGTGCAATATATATATTTAATCCGATAATTTTAACACATAATTCTAGTAATCCTGCATTTATAAAATAACTGAAAACCCAAGTTATAAAGCACTTTATGTATTCTTTAAACCAATTTCCCTGAGTTTGAAAAACCCAGTACTTTTGAACAGAAAAAGAAATAAATGAAGAAAGGAACCAAGATATTGCAAGTGCTACTTGATATAATGTTTCTCCAAATATAAAACAATAAGCTGCATATATCAGATAAGAAACACCTGCATTAAAACAGCCGGCAATTAAAAATCTAAATTTTCTTGATAGTATTAAGTTGTACATAAATAATTTTACCTCATTATATGATTTAATATTCAAATTCGCTTAAAGGAATAAAATTAAATTTTTCATATTTTTCAAAAACTTGTTTTCGTTCATTAAACGTCTCTTGAGATACATTTTCCCATTTTTTATCCGAATATGACAAAAACCATGGATTTTTAGGGTTTTCGTAACCGTCATATTTAAAACTTACTTGAGGGAATAATTCTTTTGAATTTTCAATCAATGCGTAAACTCTCATTCCGTTTTCATTAGCTCCTGATGAATATTCATTACAAATAAAACTATTGTCACAAATGTAAAATCTGTTTCTGCTTCCACCGCTAATAACGTGTGTAGGTTTTCTATTGACCATTGTATATATATCATAAATTACACCTTTCCAATCCCCTTGTGCAATTTCGCCAATCAAAAGTTCCTCAATTCCGTCTGCATTTGTATCATAATATGCGTATCCTATTTTATTTTGAGAAATAATATTATACATATAACTCATATTTTCTTTTTCGAGTTTTGCAGAATCCCATTTCTCTATTATTGCGGTTTTATGTTTTTTTAAAATATCATTATATAAATCTTTACCTTTCATACCTTGATTTTTAAAATAAATTGAGCCTTTAATACCTTCAATATTTATTTTTTCACCTAAATTATAAAGAAGTTTAAAAGTTTCAGGGGGTTTTTCACTTTTTGTATAGTCATATTGAACATCAGTCGGATATTTTAATATGATATCATATAAATTCCCTTTTTTATCTATAAGTTCCCCAATTTTCTTACTCCCTGGGAGAATAGCATGGTCTGCTGGATTTTTGTACGCTTTGATCCCAAATGCGAATCCGCCAAATCCTGCCTTTTTGGATTCTTTATGATATATAGAAATTTTGTTTTTCTCTTTTTTTACATCATAAGTATTTTTTAATTCTTTAGGTATTGCGATAGAAAAGAGCTTATTTTTTATAATATTACTTCCCACTAAATTGTTTCCCGTATCAACATTTGCTGAAGCAGAAATGTAGAGAAAAAAATTCAAAAATATTATATAAATTAATACTTTTCGCATATATAAATTCCTATATTATTTAGTAATAATTTAAACAAATCTACTCAATATCAAAATTAAAATAAGTATCAGGATAAGGTTCATTTTCTAAAGTAAAATGCCACCATTCTGAATCTATTCCTTTAAAACCTGCTTTAATCATCGCATCATGAAGGATTTGTCTATTTCTTTTTTGTTCCTTTGTTAATTTTTTATAATCAGGATGAGAAATTTGGCTGAATAAATCAAAAGTTCCACCCATATCAACAAAAGAACCATCTTTTTTAATTATTGTCAAATCAACAGTAGAACCTCTTGTGTGCCCTGATTTTTCTGCAATATATTGCCCCTTTAGTAATTCAGATTTTTTTAAATCAGGATAAAATGATTTATCTCCAGGGTCTTTTGGATTATTAATCCATTCAACAAAGTTATCAACTGCTTTTTGTGGTCTGTATGTATCCCAAATTAATAATCTATATCCTTGCTGTCTAAGATCATCTGCTGCAATAGAAAGAGCTTGTAAAGCTTCTTTTGTCATATATGCAATAGGTGCTTTGTAACCGTTTATTTTGTTTCCGGTAAAATTATTTGATGAATAATATCTTATATCGTATGAAACATCATCAATTACTGTATATACCGGTGCAAAATCACTTTTATCATAAGAAATTTGTGTACTGTAAGAATAACAAGTTGTACAAAAAATTGTAAGAATGATTAAAAATATTTTTTTCATAAAGTCTCCTTCTTTTCAATTTAACTTCAAGCAATGGCATAAAGTCAAGTCTTATATAATTTTTAATTATATTCATATAAATAAAAGAGGTTAAATAATAAACCTCTTTAAAAAAATAAAGCAGTCCGTAAGCCGTGTTCTGTTTTAGATAATCATCTGTCTGGTCTTGAGATTACTCTCAAGCTCTAGCGATTTTTTCTCAAAGTGGGCGAACAACCTTTATAACCTTTGAACTCAATCTTGCATCCGACCTGGGTTTACCTAGCCAAAGCCTTCCGACTTCGCTGGTGAAGCTCTTAACTCACCGTTGCACCATCGCCTGTGATTTTGTTAAATCCATCGGCAGTCTACATTTCTGTGGCACTATCCGCCGGCTCACACCGCCCGGAGTTTCTCCGGAGGCCTGTTCTGGGATGCACGGACTTTCCTCATTTGAAATTACTTTCAAACGCGATTATCCGACTACTTTATTTAATTTTCAATCTTCATCACCTGTTATACTTTTTGTGCCGTCAACTGCATCTATTGCCCATTGATCGACAATTTCAAGTTGCCCGTCAGAATTGATAATTATTAAAAATCTATCAAAACCTTTTTCTCTGTCTGTGCAAACTGTTGTAATACTAGAAAATGATTCTTTTTGCATACAATTTGGTTTGTCATCACCATTAACATCTACAATTATATATAAATTGTTTGAATCAATTCCTGCTTCACCAGTTGGTATAATCCATTCTATTCCATCTTTAGTTTTGAACTTGTAAGGATTATCATTACTATATGTAGTTTGGAAATTTTCATCTGTGAGAGTTGGTACAGTTCCTTTTATATCTAATTTATCTGCAAATAGTTTGATAAATTTTACATTAGCATTCCCGTCTTCAGTCCATTTTTCACAGTTCGCATAGCCATAGCCATTAGAAAAAGCCCCTATTTCTTCATCTTCACTTGTATTTCTTAAATCCGGATAACAATTATCATCATTAATCATGTCGCTAACTATAGTTTGTACAGTATAATACGCGCGTTTTGCCATAAGTGCGTTTTGATCAGGCATGATATTAAATATTATAGGCATTAATATCGCTGTCAATATTCCGATAACTGCTAAAGCAACTAATAATTCTGTTAGTGTAAATGCTATCTTTTTCATAAATTATTACCTTTCTCTTTATAATTATATCATATCAGCTTGTACTTTTCAATAAAATATGCTAGTATTTCTCTTAAAATTAGTAAAATATAAATGTAAAAATTTGTTTACATATTAGCAAAATAATACATTCAGACGATTTGATATAATATCGCATGCTTTATAATAAACGCGATAGAGTGTAAACACGAACAAAAGCAGAAGGTATAAAAAATATGGTCGATAACAGGTCAGCCGGATTTTTCGGAATCGGAGGCTCTTTTAATTTTAAAAGTGGTGATATATCCGGAACTGCGGCTAAGCTATCAGATGATAAAATGGGACAAGGTGGGGAATATTTTTCTCAGAGAAATCAAGAAGAAGAATATGATGAACCTCAACAAAATAAATATATGGACCAAAGTGCCGTTTTGCGCGCAACATTAAATTCTTTAGCGATGATGAATGTCGCAAATGTTTTGAATAATAATAAAAGAAAGCCTAATATTTTAAGGGATGAAGAAGAAAAAATATCCGAAGATTTGAAAGAAATGTTGAGAGTTAGAAAAATTCAAAGCGAAAATAAAGAGCAAAATCACAATCAATAAAAATCGACAATTCTTCTCTTTTGTGTTAAAATCTTGTAGAGAGGGTATGTGGATATGATTACAAGAAAATCTCGTGATGAAATAAAAAGAATGATTCATGCCGGTCACATTGTTGCACTTGTTCATGAAAAAATGAAAGAAGTTTTAGAGCCTGGTATATCAACAAAAGAGCTTGATAATATAGCTATGAAAGTTATAAAAGAAAATCATGCAATTCCAACATTTTTAGGTTATTCAGGTTTTCCGGCAAGTATTTGTACTTCAATAAATGAGCATGTTGTTCATGGTATTCCTTCAGAAGATGAAATTTTAAAAGAAGGTGATATTATAGCTATTGATGTAGGAGCAACATATGGCGGTATGGTAGGAGATAGTGCGTGGTCTTATGAAATAGGTAAAGTATCTGATGATGTTCATAAATTAATGGTTACTACTGAAGAATCTTTGTTTGCCGGAATTGAGCAAATGAAACCTGGGAACGTTTTAGATGATATTTCAAAAGCTATTGAAGCTGTCGCAAATCGTGAAGGTTATGGTATTGTCCGTCAGTATGGCGGGCATGGTGTCGGACATGTAATGCATGAAGATCCGTTTTTGTACAATTACAGTGTAGGGGATAAAACTTTAATAAAATCCAATATGGCAATTGCAATTGAGCCGATGTTAAATTTAGGTGGGGATGATGTTGTAGTCGCTTCTGATGGATGGAAGGTTACAACAAAAGACGGTAAACCGTCTGCACATTTTGAACATACTGTCATAGCTACGGATGATGGACCGATTATTACTACAAAATTATAAAGGATATTAAATGAATTATTATATAGGATTGTCATTAGCCTCCAGTTCAAATATTGATTCAGGGGTTGCGGTTATTGATGAAAATAATAATATTATTGCACTTGATAAATTATATAAAATAAATGATATAATATATTTCTTTGAAAATTTTTCATCTTTAAATAATTCAAAGATATGTGTATCTGTTCCTAATGACAAAACTATACTCGAAGGGAAATGGCGTGTATTGGGTAAACAATATCTACCTGTAACAAATAATAAAAACTTCCCAAATAGAGATAATTGGACGCAAAGGCATTCAACAAGGGGTTCTGAATACTTTAAAGATCTTACAGAACGTGGCATTACAGTTAATCGTTTTGATATTTATATCACACGACAAAGCTTGCATTTAAATTCTTGTTATAAGGATCGTTCTCCTGCGGATTGCAAATTTTTACAACAAGCTTTGAAATATGAGTGGGGATTTGAAAATTTGCCTTCAAATATGATGCCGATGTCTCATATGGAAGCTGTTTTGGGTGCTATTCTAGCAAAAGAGTTTGAAAAAAATCCGCAAAGAATAAGGAGATTATATTCTTTTAGAGGTCTTGATGTTATTGATATTAAGAAGTGCTTAAACGTTTCGACTGATGTTTATAAATTTTACTGTGAAGGTGTATTATGCTAGAGAAATTGTACAATCCACTTTTATATTATGTTGATAAAGAAGGTAATTCTGTTTTTAGAAATTATTGTCTTTTTGCTAAAGACGGGTGTTTGTATCGTGAGACATTGTCTATTGAAAAAGCAGGGATTGGTCTTGAATATAGATTAGAGCAAAATAGAAGACTTAAGATTATATATATTGTTATAAGTTTTATTGTATATTTTGTATTGATAAGTCATAAGATTAATTTTTTGAATATTATAGAATGTGAGTTTTTGTGGCTTTTTCTTGTTTCTATTGTAAGGATTTTTTCTGCAAAGAAGTATTCTGATTATTTGATAAAAACTTATGGTCAATATGAACTTGTTGAATTTGAACCGGTATTAACGAGTGAAAAAAAAGCTAATTTTGCACGTGATTTTAAATTAAAAATAGCTTTGTTTATTATAACAATAGGACTTTTATTTACTCCATCACTTATTTTGCTTGGAATAATTAAACATGATATTAAATCCGTAAATCCGCATTTTAAATTAGATATTGTATTATCAAAATTATATACGGTATTTTATCCCGAAAGACCTGAACTTTATGATATTAGAGCATATGCAAAATACAGAATAGGAGATTTTGAGGGCTCTTTAAAAGATTATAAAACTGTACTTCAATATACAGGTAAAAATTTTAAAAAGGCTGATTTCACAAGGTTGGCAAATTTATTATATTTAGAGAAAAAACTTTACGGTTCTCAAGAAGCAATTGATGTATTTAATGAATTTGTAACGAACAAAAAATTATCTGTTCTTCAGCAATCACAAGTATTGTGGATGAAATCAATATTTAGTATAAGTAATAATATTTATGAAGTTGTGATTTCGGATTATGATAATTTATTGGCATCTTTGAATAAAAATGATTATAAAAATGAATTTTATATTTCATCAGATAAAGCTTATATGCTTTATTTAATGGGATATTATGAGCAAGCTTTGAAATTGTACAGTGAACTTATTGATTTCGCAGAATTGAATGGAAAAAAATACCGTAAAGAACTCCCGAGACTGTATGCAGAAAGAGGTTTTACCAAACGTAAAATGGGAGATTATTTAAGCTCTGATGGAGATTTTATTCAGTCAAAAATAGATATGTATGAGATAGGGAAATACGAACCTGTTTTATCTACTCAAGGTTTCATTGAAGATAAGTTTTAAATCATTGAATACTTCTTCAATTGTCTTGGTCGCATCTAGTATTTTAACTCTTTGTGGATCTTTTTTTGCTATTTCAAGATATCCTTGTCTTACTCTATTGAAAAATTCTTTGCCGGCACTTTCCATTCTGTCCTTTTGATTTCCAACACGACTCATAGAAGTTTCTATATCTACATCAAAAACAAATGTCAAATCAGGTTTTCTTCCATTTGTCGCAAGGTTATTTAGCATATTTATCTGTTCAATATTTAATCCTCTTCCATATCCTTGATAAGCAACAGTTGAATCTGTATGCCTGTCACAAAGTACAATTTTACCTTTTTTTATAGCAGGATTTACTATAATATCAATGTGTTGTGCTCTATCTGCAAGGAATAAAAATGATTCGCATCTATCAGAAACTTCTCCATCATAATTTAAAAGTATTTCTCTAACTTTTTCTCCAAGCCCTTTTGCTCCGGGTTCTCTTGTTACTAATACATCAAATCCTTCTGCTTCAAGATAATTTTTTAATAAATTAAGCTGAGTTGTTTTACCACAACCATCAGCACCTTCAAATGTTATAAATAAACCTTTTTGCATAAATCCCCTCTTGTATAATTAAATTATAAAATTACTGTATCGACAAGCGGTTTGGCAACCTCTAACGCATTTTGTATCACATTATCATTTGTCCAAAAATCAGGACGTTCTATGTATTTTCTTACAATTTTTCTTGCATATGAACCAATTGCAACGGCATTATAATTTATTTCACAAATATGTGCGAGTTCAGATGTCTTCCCGTTAGTACCTCCTGAAAGTATTAAATGCACGGGCAATTTTGCATTTTGAATAATTTCTGCGATTGCAACTGTTTGTAGTGTAGATTTGTAATTGTCATCTCCTCCGCTCATAGGGAAACCATCTGCTTGAATAATTGTAGAAAAAGGTTTTCTCCCTTCAATCATTTTTTTTAATGTGTTGATTAATGCCTCATCTCCCAACTTAGCTCGTGAAATACATATACTTAAATCCCCGTCATAAATTTCATTTATATAGTGCCATTTTGAAAAAATTTCATTTTCATCTTGACCTATTACATGAAATTCTATGCAATCTATTCCCCTTTTTATAATTGGTGGAAGAACTTCATCAAGTTTTTTTTCTTCTGATATATAAGAGATAGCATTTTTGGGACATACTTTTTCACATCTTGCACATCCTATGCATTTTGTTTTGTTAATTTTTGCATAATGTATGGCTTTTTGAGGACAAATAGCTTCACAAGAACCACAGTTTATACATTTATCATAATCTATTATTGCTTTATTTGAATGAGGGTCATTTTTTATCCCAACACTTACGCATATATAGGAATCTAATGCGTGAGCTTGTTCCAGAACCTCTTTAGCAGAATCTATTATTGCAATATTAGCTGATAGATCAAAAAATCTGCATCCTGCAAGTGCATAAAGATAAACAAGTCTTCTAACTTCTTCAATATCTTCGTTTCCTGCTCCGCATATTAATTTAAAACAATGTTTTGTTTCTAATAAATCTTTCAACATTATTTCACCATATAACTATAAATAATTTTAGATGCTTTTACTATAAAATCCTTACCAGCAATAGAATTATGAGGGCGTCTTGCGAATATAACAACAATATATTTCTTCCCATTTGGTGTTATAACAATTCCTGCATCTCCAAGCATAGAACCTATATCACCGGTTTTGTGATAAAATTTAGCTCCTGCCCCAAGTCCTGCTTGTATTAAGCGGTCATTGTGAACATGCCCCATATATTCAAAAATTTTGTTTCTTGAAGTTTGTGTGAGGAATTTTTCATTACTATCTATGTTGTAAAGCATTGTACCCATTTCTCGTGCAGTTGAAAAATTCGTTCCTTTTAAATCAGGGAGCCAAGTATGGACTTCTGTATTTTTTAATCCCCAACTCCTTGCTTGTGCGTTTACATCTGGCATTCCGCCAATTTTTGACATGAGCATATTTGTTGCAGAATTATCTGATTCTGTAATCATTCTGTTTGCAAGTTCGTCAATAGTGTATTTTGAATTTTCTGCTTTAAATTGTAAACTTCCTGAGCCTTCTGTTCTGTAATATTCTGTTAAAGACATAACATCATCCAATGCAACTTGGTTATTTTCAATTGATTTAAATAAATCAATAAGTACCGGAATTTTAATTA
Organism: bacterium; assembly: GCA_017941035.1. Taxonomy (GTDB): domain Bacteria; phylum Cyanobacteriota; class Vampirovibrionia; order Gastranaerophilales; family Gastranaerophilaceae; genus Zag111. Next base: position 16,380 of record JAGAXG010000003.1, read on the forward strand.
TACTGGCGGTAGGATATGTTTGTGAAGCATTTATATCAATATAATTGCCTGTATCATAATCCCAAACATATATAGCAGGTATTACTGTTTTATATTCATCCATAAGCAGTTTTAAACTGTTTCCCAAAACAGGCATATTAGTATTTTCTTCAGGTTTAATCATTTGAGCTTCTTTCCCTTCTGAAGCATACTCAAATAAATGTGTTCCTAAGAAAATTGAATTTGACAAATATGATGGATGTACAAACTCTTTTAAATCTATATTCACATTCTTATAAGGAGTAGGATTTAAAAAAGTTTTTGTTATATTTTTATAATAAACAGGTATTGTCGTAATACTTATTAAAATTAAAATTATTGAGGAAATAATTAATTGTAAAAGATTTTTTTTCTTTTTTACTTTTGGTCTCGTTTCGTGGTATTGACGTGCATAATATATATCATAAACCTTAGCATACGGAGATGAATATTCATATCCTTGATATTTTCCGGCTAATCTCGGCATTTAGCTGTCTTCCTCCCCAATTTATTTACCATTATACTACAATAAATTTGTCTGATCGGCAAATTATGAAGAAGAAGTTTACATTTCGAATGTAAACTAATGTTACAAAAAATACGTTTATTGAAATTTGAGATTTTGTAAAAACTTTATAACAGTGAGAGCAATTTAAAATAAGGAGACGAGAGATATGTCATTTTTAGCATTAGCAAGCCAAAAAGCGATGTTAGGCTTACAAAAAAACTTTTTACAATTACAGTTAACCCATGTTCAAAATCAGGTCAATTACTATTCTGCAGAAATGGCTACTATTCAAAAACAATATCAAGCTGATGGTAAAGGTTCTGATTATGATACTGACCCTATGTATATTGAGTACGAACAGTTAGATGAAGCATTAGAATCGGAAAAAGATTCTATCGAATCGCAATTAACAGTAATTGAAAACGAAATTTCTTCAATGAAGACACTTGTAAATAACAATATTAAAGCTAGTTGTACATTAAACCTTGCTTCAGGGGGCTAATAACTCAGAATTTTTCTGAATGTTTGGCAAAAAGTTCAACAGTATTTAGCATCAATGACGTAATGGTCATTGGTCCTATCCCTCCTGGAACAGGTGAGATATATGATGCGATTTTCGAAGCACTTTCAAAGTCTACGTCTCCTCGGGTTTTCCCGTTATTATCTTTGAAAATACCGACATCAACAACTACACAATCAGATTTTAACATTTCCCCTTTAATAATATTTTTCCCCACTGCAGAAATCACAACATCTGCAGTTTTTATTATGTCAGAAAGATTTTTTGTTTTGCTGTGGCAAATTGTAACTGTTGCATTACGATTCAAAAGCATTTGTGCCATAGGCCGTCCTACGATGTTTGATCTGCCAATTACAACAGCGTGCTTCCCTTCAAGGTTAATTTCGTACTCATCTAATAAAAGTAAAACACCTTTAGGGGTGCAAGGATAAACTATAGGCTTTTCTCCTGAAAAAAGTTTGCCGAAATTGTAAGGAGTAAAACCGTCAACGTCTTTTGAAGGTGATATTGCATTAATAATTTTTTCTTTTGAAATGTTATCCGGTAAAGGTAATTGAACTAAAATTGCTGTTATATTTTTATCATTATTTAATTCCTCTATCTTTGACAATATTTCTTGTTCGGTTACATTAGACGAATAATTTATAACTGTTGAATTTATACCGATTTTTTCGGCAATTTTTTTCTTGTTGTTAACATAAATTTTACTTGCAGGATTGTCTCCGACCAAAATTACAACAAGTGTCGGTTTTTTTTCAAATTTGTCAATTTGAATTCTCAATTCTTCTAAAATTTTATCTCTTAATTTTTTCCCGTCTAATATTATTGCCATATTTTTTCTTTATCTTAGATTCTTCTTTTTTTTATTCTGAGTTGAAGTGAAGAATCTCATTGCTTATCGTCTCAGAATGTTATTATTGTGGTAAATTTAATCTTGAATAAAATTCTTTTATTGCATTTTGAACAATTTGAGATTCTCTGGTTATAGGATTTTGTTCTAATTTTTCATCATAAGGAATGACACCAAGAATATCTAAATCATATTTTCTTAAAAGCTCGGAAAGATATGATAATTTGCTATTATCCACTTTATTAATTACTACTCCGAGTTGATTGCCTGCAGAGTATTTTGAACTGAATTCTTTAATACGTTTAGCAAGGTGAGCAGATTCTTCTGACGGATTTGCCACGATAATTGTTGAATCAACTTCAATATCTACCAATTGTGTTAAATATTTTAAGTCAAATTCGCAATCAAAAATCACAAAATCATATCGATTAATTAATTTTTCTACTGCATCATTTATCAATTTTGTGATAGGGCATCTGCAATCTTTAGAACCCACAAACCAAGATTCAATGATATCAACACTATCGTTAATTGGTACAATAATATCTTCCATTGCCCATTCGATAAATTCCTGTTTACTCATATCTTTTGGAATCCCAGTTTTGTATTCGTGTTTCCCACTTCTGATACCGTAAATTGTATTTCTAATATCAAGTCCAAAACTATGTGCAAGTTCGCTTGTTAAATCATTATCAAAAAGCAAAATAGTTTTTTCAGGATACATTTCCTGAAAAATTTCCATAAAAGCTTTAACTATTGTTGTTTTCCCGCTTCCGCCTTTTCCTGTAATTGCAAGTTTTACTGTCAAAATATCTCCCTTAATTTCTTAGATAAACCGTAAAGTAAGTTCATTGCACATTCTGCTCCGTTAATACTTAATTCTCCAGCTCCACATGATGTCGTAACTAATGAATTATCTAAAATAAGTTTCTCATCAATTCCTTTTTTAGTCAAATCATTAACTGAATTTTTGAATTTATCAACAAGTTGTTCAATTGTTAATTTTTCTAAAATACTATTGTCTATGGTAGGAACAAGCCCCCAAGCTATTTTCCCGTTATTATTTAAAAATTCCCTAACTTCGTTATAATATATGCTGAAATTATTATAAAAACTGTAAGCATCAAAATTTATTATATTAACTTCTGATTTTATTGGAATTCTCCAATCACATTTCCCACAGCAATGGATTGCACTAATCCCTCCGTAAATTTTGATTGCATTGGATATTTCTTTTAGCATCGCAACAACTTCGGCTTCGGTAATCGTTAAATATGCTGATGTCCCAAGTTGTGAAATAGTCGGTTCATCCATAAAGATTATTGGTGTAGTCCCTGGATTTGCTTCTTTAATCCTTTTTATCTGCCATAAAGCCTTAAGTGTCAGAAGTTTTACTATTATGTCACGCAATGTTTCATCGTAAATGGCAGGAACCCCATTTTTTGTATTAAGAGCACTCGAAAGTGTAAAAGGGCCTACAATTTGACTTTTTGCATAATCAGGTTTCTTGTTTTGAATAATTCTTTCAAATTCAGAGAAAGCACAAGAACATTTTTCAGAGATAGCATATTTTTCAAGATTTTTTATTTCATAATCCTCAAAAAATGTTTCTAAATTCAAAAGAAATTCTTCATTTTCAAGATCCAAAGAAAAATTTTCAATGTTATCAATAGAAAACGAAGGCATGCCCTCTAAAAATTGAGTAATCATGTCTTCGTTTTTTGAAATATTTGTAAGCTGCGGCAAAAACGGAATGTCATATTTCTTTGTAATATTAACCGCATCTTCTATATTTTTGTGCGGAAGTGAACCGATTGCCAATGCTTGAAATTTTAATTTTTGGTTCATTCGGTTCTCCAAGAAATACTATTCAGCTGCTTCTTCTGTAACTTCTTCTTCAACAGATTCTTTAACTACTTCAGAAGCTGTAACATTTAGAGCCAATTCACATTTAACTTTTGAAGTTAATTTAATAAGCATTTTGTATTCGCCGATTTTGTTAACAGGGGAATTAAGTGAAATAGACTTTCTATCAACTTCAACACCTGTCTTAGCAAGTATTTCTTCAGCCAATTTTTTAGTTGTAATTGTACCGAATAATTTACCTGATTCACCTGCTTTTGCAGATAATTCCAAAATCCCTGATGCGGTAATTTTTTGAGCTTTTTCTTCAGCTTCTGCATTTAATTTTTCTTGTTTTGCTTTAATACGTGCAATATTCTTTTCTCTATTTTCTAATGCACCCTTAGTGGCAACTTCAGCTGAACCTTGAGGTAATAAAAAATTTCTTGCATAGCCGTCTTTAACATTAACTATATCTCCGGCTTCACCTAAATTTTGTACATCTTTTTTTAATATAATCTGCATTTTACCATTCTCCTTTGTATTTATATTTCTGCGTTTGTTCTAACCCTATAACAAACAAAACTGTTTGTCGAGTTTTTTTGTAATTTTGTAAAGAAAAGGATTGTTCATTTTGCAAACAATCCACGGAAGTTTATATGAAAAGATTTTATATTCATTTATTATTTACTTTCAAATATTAATATAAACTTTAAAATTTGACGGTCATCCGTCATATTTTAAATATATTATAAACAATGTGCAACTAAAAATCAATATTTCTATAATTATTTTATGACTACAAGAACAAGGAATAAAATAAAATCATTTATTGCTTTGAATGGAACTTATATAAAGGACTTAGCGGCATTAATGAGCCAAAAAAGCAGTAAAAAATATACAGAAGATTCTCTCGGCGGGAAAATTCGTCGTGAAAGTTTAACATTTAAAGAAGCGGAGCTTATGGCAGATGTTTTAGGTTATAATTTAGAATTTATAAAAAGATAAAGTTTTTATCCAAGTAAAATTAAGCTCAGCCAAATGAACAATATACCTGACATTATTCCGACAATAGATAAATGCCAGTTTCCATACTCTTTAGCTAGCGGGAGTAAAGTATCAAAAGATATGTAGGTCATAATACCTGCAACTGTAGCCATTAAAAAGCCAACAAGTGTTTGCGGTAATAGTAGTCCAAAAAGCATCATTCCCACAACTGCTCCTATTGGTTCGGTTATTCCTGATAAACCTGCATAAAGCATTGCATATCTTCTTTTCCCTGTAACATGATATATCGGAAGTGCAACAGCAATTCCTTCAGGAATATTATGTATTGCGATAGCAATTGCTACTGAAATACCAAGTGTAATATTTTGAGTAGTTGTTAAAAAGGTTGCTATACCTTCAGGGAAATTATGGATACAAATAGCTAGTGCTGTGAGCATCCCTGCTCGTTTTAGTTTATAGTGTTTATAGTTATTTTCTTCTGAAGCATCAGGATGTAAAAGTTCCTCTGTATCAATATGATCAGGTAAAAAATAGTCAATTAGAACTGATACTAAAAGACCTAAAATAAATCCTCCAAATACAAGCCATTCAAAATGATTTGGGAAATTCACTTCAAGCATTTTTTTAGCTTCTGGAACGATATCCACAAGAGAAATAAATATCATTACCCCTGCGCTAAACCCTAATCCCAGTGATAAAACTTTTAAATTATCTTTTTTTGTTATAAATGCTATTGCTCCGCCGATAGCTGTTGTCAATCCGGCAAGTACTGTAAGCGAAAACGCCATTCCGAAATTTTCAGGTAAATTCATCTATTTAATATTCCTCTAGCAAATAAATGATATCACAAAAAAAATATTAATTCTTTGGATCGATGTTATTTAATTTAAAAGGCATGCCTTTTTGTCATTACAAGGTTTTTACCCCGCAACATTTTTTGTTTGTAAAGTTATGTTAAGCTGTTCATGAATTATGTATAAACGCTGAAATCATGTCAGTGACATGGTTTCAGCGAAATTTATAAAATTATAAAACCTCATTAAAACAATTATTTGGACATAGCAAAAAGTTAGAGTAATATTTAAATATGCTCATTATTGAGCTTTTCTTGTAGAGGTGAATGATTTATGTATGACAATGTAGGAGCAAATCTTTTACGGATACGGGAAGAAATTGAACCTTGTAAACCTAGAATAATTGCTGTTACCAAGTATTTTGGCAAAGATGCGATAATTAAAGCTTTTGAATCCGGAATTCGTGATTTTGGTGAATCTAGAGCAATTGAAGCTTGTGAAAAGATTAATAATCTTCCACAGGAAATAAAAGAAAATTCAACTTTTCATTTTATTGGTCATTTGCAAACAAACAAAGTCAAGCATGTTGTAAAAGTTTTTGATTATATACATTCGGTAGATAGCTTCAAGCTTGCTGAAAGTATTTCGTTTCATGCCAAAGAAATTGGTAAAGTTCAAAAAATCCTAATTCAAATCAATAATGCGAATGAAGAGCAAAAGTTTGGATTTTCGAAAGAAGAAGTTTTTAAATTTTTTGGCGAAATTTTAAAACTCGAAGGGCTTGAAATTGCTGGAGTTATGAATATGGCTCCGTTTGGTATAGAAGAAGGTGAAATTAAACGATTGTTTAATGAAATTCGAAATATCAAATCAGATTTGGAAAAAGAATTTGACTGCAATTTGAAAGAAATTTCAATGGGAATGAGTCAGGATTACAAAATCGCAGCACATTCAGGTTCAACAATGTTAAGGATAGGTAGAAAATTATTTGAATAATATCGGAGGAGATTTAAGGTGGCAATAGCAGACAGTTTCAAAAAAGTTGTAGATTTCGTAATGGATGGATTCCGCGGGGAAGACGATCCTTTTAATATGATGAACGAAGAAGATGAATACTATGAAATTGAGGATGGTAACGCTGTAAGAGTTCCTGATTATGCACCTGTTACAATGCCTGAGAGACATCAGGAAGCAAAAGTTCTTAATCATCCTAGTTTTAACAGAGGTGGCAATGAAGTTGTAGTAGTTGAGCCTCGTTCATTTGATGATGCGGCTGCTATTGTTCAACATCTTAAAGATAGAAAAATTGTTATGCTAAACCTTCATTTACTTGACAACAGCCAATCTCAAAGAACAGTTGACTTTGTTTGCGGTGCTTCTCAAGCTTTGAATGGTCAGCCAAAAAAAGTTAGTGATGGAGTATTTGTTTTCGCTCCACATAATGTTACTTTATCAGCAGATATTACTGCTCAGCAAAACAAATTTAACGATTCATTGTGGAGAACTTCTTTACAATAGAATTGAATGGTATGAGAAGAGAGAAGAGATAGTTTGAAAAAACAGGCGGATATAATTTATCCGCTTTTTTTTTATATTGTTGAATTTCATTATAGCTTGTATTAAAATGAATCTGTATTTAATAATGGAGAGCAAAAGTCATGAAGAAAGAACTAATATTTTTAGGCCCGCCGGCTTGTGGAAAAGGAACTCAAACATCAAAATTATCAGTACACTTGAACTTACCGCATGTTGACACAGGTTCACTTTTAAGGGCAGAAATTTCTGCAGGGACTGAAAATGGTAAAATTGCTAAATCGTTTATTGATAAAGGGAATCTTGTTCCTGTAGAGTTGGTTGCATCAATTATTAAAGACAGACTTTCTCAAAGTGATTGCAAAAATGGTTATATTCTTGATGGTTATCCTCGAAGTGTTGAACAAGCAGATATGCTAACAAAAATAAATGAAGAGATAGATGGGGATGCAGAAAGAGATTTTAGAGCAATTTATTTTGATATTGATGAAAAAATACTGATTTCCAGAATCGTAAATCGTCGTTCTTGTGCCGTTTGCGGAGAAATTTATAATTTAAAATATCATCCGCCAAAGAAGGATGGAGTTTGCGATAAATGCGGTGCAAAACTTATTCAGCGTAAAGATGATAACGAAAAAACCGCGACAGCAAGATTTAATACTTATTTTAACGAAACAGCTCCTTTGATTGATTATTATAAAAATAAGAATCTTTTGCGCACAATTGATGCTGATGGCTCAATAAATGAAGTGTGGGAAAGACTTTTAAAAGTTGTGGAGTAACCACTCTTGCGAAAAATAAAAACATAGTTTATAATAAGAATACAGAGGAATTAACGGAATAAAAGGAGATGAAACAATGCTAAAACGCAGTCACAGAGCCAATTTCTGGGGAGGGGTATTTTTAGTTAATCTCCTTCAGCCAAGGAATTTGAACGATAATAATTGTCATTCTGAGTTTATTTCAGAATCTAACCCTGATACACAGGGATTGAATTGGAAGTTTTTAGAAGTTTCCTCCCTTATGAGGGAGGAATTAAAGGTGGGTGCCGGTAGTTCAAATTATATCCCTAACGGGACGAGACCCCTCCCAACCCTCCCCAGCCGGAGAGGGCTATCTACTTCTCTCGTAAGGAAACGCGTTGCTTTTACTTTAGCAGAGACATTAATCGCATTAGGCATAATCGGAATAGTGGCAGCGTTAACTTTACCGACATTAATTGCGACGATTTCAAATATAGTTAAAGAAAATCAAATGGCTGTATTTGAGCGCAAACTTGGCAAAGGTGCTGATTTATTAAATATAGACAATGGTATCGGCCCATATTATGATACTACAGAACAGTTTGTAAGACGTTTATCCGAAAATTTAAAAATTGTAACAATCTGTGGAAAAGATAATTTAAAAAACTGCTTACCGTATGAAACAATTCAACAGGATGATGTAGAACCGTTCAAAGTAGATGATATTAAAACATCTGCATTTACAGGGATTGATACTGACAAATATTTGGATGCTGCTGGTTTTGTACTGGGTGACGGTACACCAATGATACTTGCTTATATGAATAAAGCAAATTGTCCTGTATCAGACCCTGATTCTTTGGAATATAAAGGTCAGAAAAAAGATGCAAGGTCTTTAAATACAAGATGCATAGCTGGGTTTTACGATATAAACGGAGCAAAAGGTCCTAATAAGTTTGGAAAAGATATTGTGCCTTTTAATGGGGTTGCAGGGCTTGCTGATGGTTGGATATCTTTTGCAGGATTGAAAATAACGCCTCCATTTGTCCCAGATCGAATAAAGAGATCTGATTATTGTACAGGATCAGGGTATAAATGGGAAGTTAAATCTAATTATAAAACAAAATATGGCATACAGAGTTGTTGTTTGTGGGATGAGTGTGAAAGAGACGGTGATGCTTGGGTTGGGGCAATGGTTCAGTGTATAGATGCAGGTGGACATGTGGCTTCTTTGGAAGATTTAGCTAAATTAGCGACATATCTTTTTGATGCTCCAAATGATATTGCTGTTTCAGAAACCTATTCAGGAACTTTGAATAAATCAAGACTAGGAAATCTTTTTGCAGGTTTAGGTGATGGTACAGATTGGATGACAATTTACTCAAATTCTGAAAACTATTCTTATAGTGTATCTGCACGTTCTTTTAATCAAAATTATTTTTTAAATCCTGCTAATACTCCTTCAATAACGTTTATAATTAATGCTGAACGTGCCGGGAATGATCAAGGTCGATTATTTAAAGCTTTTTGTGTAAAAAATTAATTAAAAAGAGTAAAAACGTGGAGAATATTCTAATTTTCCGCTTTGTTTCTTAACAAATTGATAATCGTTTAAAAATCACTATAATATAGTTATGGTTGATCAGCAGATAGACAAAAGCTATATAAATAATTTAAAGCAGCGTGTAAAGCAAAAACTTGAGCAGACAAGTCTTTATTCTTATAAGGGTTCAGTTTCAAAGCTTTTAGGTTTGACTGTTGAAGTTAAATTACCAGGGCTGAAAATTGGGGATTTGTGTTTTATTGAAACATATGACGGCAGACAAAAACCTGCTGAGGTTCAGGCTTTTAAGGGTGAAGTTGCACAATTGTCTTTACTTTTGGATGGCGAAGGAATAGGTCAAGGAAGTTTAGTCACTTCAACCGGAAAGCCAATTATTATACCAGTCGGAGATTTTTTGCTTGGAAGGTTGATTGACCCTATGGGTAATCCTATTGACGGAAAACCTCTCAATACAATTAATGCGGAATGGAGACCTATTGAAGGACCTCCTCCCGGGCCTTTTGAGAGACCAATTATTACAGAACAGTTTTCAACAGGTGTTCGTGCTATTGACGGCTGTATGACAATGGGCTGCGGTCAGAGATTGGGACTTTTTGCCGGTTCAGGTGTTGGTAAAAGTACACTTTTGGGTATGATTGCACGAAATTCTGATGCGGATGTAAACGTGGTAGCACTTATTGGAGAACGTGGAAGGGAAGTTAAAGAATTCGTCGAAGATGCACTTGGACCTGAAGGTATGGCTCGCTCAGTTTTGGTTTGTTCAACAGGTGATAAGCCTCCTTTAATACGTCAAAAATGCCTATTGGCAGCAACTGCTGTTTGCGAATATTTTAGAGATCAGGGTAAAAAGGTTTTCTTAATGACTGATACTGTAACAAGATGTGCAATGGCTGGCCGTGAAGTGGGATTGTCTTTAGGTGAACCCCCAACTATGAAAGGATATCCTCCATCAATATTTTCATGGCTTCAAAAAGTTCTTGAAAGAGCAGGCAATAGTGAAAAAGGTTCTATTACAGCTCTTTATACTGTACTTATGGAAGGTGATGATATCACAGACCCTATTGTTGATATCGTAAGAGGTATTGTCGACGGCCATATTTTCTTATCAAGAAAAGTCGCAGAATCAAATCATTATCCTGCGATTGATGTTTTGGGCAGTATTTCACGTTTAATGAGTGCAATTGCTGAACCTGAACATAAAAAAGCTGCTGCAAAAATGAGGACAATTATGTCTTTGTATCGTGAAAATAAAGATTTGATTGATGTAGGTATGTATCAACCAGGTTCAAACCCAAGGCTTGATACTGCAATTGAAATGATGCCGAAAGTCAATGCTTTCTTACAACAAAGAACTGATGAAAGTGTAACTATGGAAGGTACTATTTCCCAGCTTGTAGATATGATGAAAGATGTTGATATTTAAGTTTACAACCAAATTCTTTTGTAATAAAATCTTTTCAGAGATTATATAATAAGAGGAAAAATATAATGCAAGTATCTTTGAATTGGTTAAATGAATTGGTGGATTTATCTGATATAGAGCCTGAACAAATTGCGCATGAACTTACTATGAGCGGGCTTGAAGTTGAGGCAATAGAAGAATTAAAACCTCAATTTACTGATATAAAAACTGTTAAAATTGAAAAAATTGATGCTCATCCAAATTCTGACAGACTTCATCTCGTTACCGTTAATACGGGTTCAGGTTTGAAAACTGTCGTTTGCGGTGCGCAGAATATCGAAGAAGGTCAAATTGTCCCTTACGCAAGTGTAGGTTCAAAAGTTTTAGACCGTAAAACAGGAGAACAGTTTGAACTTACCCCTGCTGTAATTCGCGGTGTTGAATCTCAGGGGATGTTATGTTCTGCTGATGAACTAGGGGTTTCTGAAAGAAACTATCAAAAAGAGGATGGAATCCTTATTTTAAACAGAATTTTCCCAAATGTTGAAATTGGTTGTGACGTAAAAGATGTTTTGGGATTTGAAAAAGATATAATCATTGATGTTGCTCCTACTGCAAACCGTGGAGATCAAATGTCTGTTATAGGAGTCGCTCGAGAATTAAGTGCATTATTTAATAAACCTTTGAAATTTAATCCTATCGAATGTACAAAAGATTTGACAACAGATAAATTTAAAGTTGAAATCAAAGATAAAGATGTTTGTAAATATTATTCTGTTGGACTTTTGAAAGGTATTAAAATTAAATCTTCTCCTGAGTGGATGCAAAAAAGACTTGTTGCTTCTGGTATGCGTGCAATAAATAATGTTGTAGATATTACAAACTATGTAATGCTTGAATATGGATGCCCTTTACATGCTTTTGATGCTGATAAATTAGAAGGATATTTATGTGTAAGGCGTGCAAATGAAGGTGAAAAAATTGTTACTCTTGATGGAGTTGAAAGGGTACTTACGCATGAAAGCGTTTTGATTGCTACAAAAGAGAATGGTGTCTGTTTGGCAGGCGTTTTTGGCGGCGAAAATTCCGAAATTGATGATAATACAACAAATATGGCTTTAGAAGCAGCGTACTTCCCTCCTGCTTCTAACAGAAAATCTGCGAGAAGTGTTGGTTATAGAAGCGAGGCAAGTGCAAGATTTGAACGTGGTATTGATATAGAAGCTGTAAAACCTGCGTTAATGCGCGCAATGCAATTATTAATTCAATACGCTGATGCTGAAGTTATCGGTGTTGTTGAAGATGGAGAAAATAAACTTCCTTCATTAGAAATTACTTTAAGATACCCTCAAATAAAAAGAATTTTAGGATGTGAAATACAAAAAGAAAAATGCGATAGTATATTAGAAAAATTAGGATTTAAAAAACTTGGAGGAAACGAAGTTGCATCTAAATTTGCGGTACCTAGTTTCAGAGCTTATGATGTCACTAGAGAAATAGATTTAATTGAAGAAATTTCTCGTATTAACGGTTTTGACAAAATTTCTCCAACTTTACCTTCAAAATCTGAACTGCCTGAAATCACTATAGAAGAAAAAGTTTTGTCAAAAGTTCATGAAATTATGCTTTCATCCGGGCTGACAGAAATTCAGACAAGTTCTTTAATTGGAAAATCTTTGCTTGATAAATTTAAAATTGGTTATGACGAAGAAAATGCCGTAAGGGTTCAAAACCCTGCAAGTGAAGAATATTCTATGCTTCGCCAGACTTTGGCTGCAAGTGTTTTAAATTGCATGAAGAATAATTTTGACAACGGGCAAAAGACATTCTGGGCATACGAAATTGGTAAAACCTATAACAAAATTAGCGAAGCCGACGAGAAAAATACCGGTGTAAAGGAAACAAGAGTTTTAGAAGGCATTTTAACAGGTGAGGTGCAAAATTCAAAATGGGAAGTTAAAACTTCAACAGACTTTTTCTATGTAAAAGGTCTTATTGAAAACTTGCTAAATGAGCTTGAAATAATGCGTAGAATTAAATTTGTTCCAATTGAACAAACTGAGCTTGCTAAAACTCATACTGTTATGCATCCATATAGAACAGGGGTTATATTACTTTTGGGTAAAAAACCTCAGCCTATCGGTTATTTTGGCCAAATTCATCCAAATTTAGAAGATAAATTAAAACTAAATCAACGTGCATTTTTATTTAAACTTGATTTAAATGAAATTATTTCTGCTATAAAAGAAACAATACCAAAATTTAAACATATACCTCAATATCCAGAGGTTCGCAGAGATATAGCATTTATTATTAACAATGATGTATCTTGTGATGATATTCAAAAAGTAATAAAAAGTTCTGTAAAACAAAATATCTTTAAAGGTTCTGAAATTTTTGATGTATATCAAGGAGAACACGTTGAAGATGGATTTAAATCTGTTGCTTTTAGAATAAAAATGCAGGATGAAAATGCAACTTTGACTGATGAAATTATTGAGCAGCAAATGACTTCTGTTCGTGAGAAATTACAAAAAGCTTATGCACAAATAAGTTTTAGAGAATAGCATTTTCATTTTTTAACAGGTATGGTAGGTCTTGTAAGAGAAAGAACTATTTCATTAGGAACATAGAAATCTATCATGCCAAAGTTTGCATTGATAAATAAAAATTCTAAAGTTTCCCCTTCTTGAATATCAATTGCATCAAAAGGAATTTTTAAATCAAGTACTTCATCGTATGCGGTTTCAATTACTTTGTGATTTTCCATAACCCACATATCTCCAGGTATTGCCTTAATAAGACGCATGAATCTTAATTCATCATCTCTTATTGAAACTTGTATTTCGTTATGAAATTTTTCCATTGCAATAGGAGAAACATTTTGCGATTTATTTATTAACCTTATCGGAGAAAGAGCTTGTTTTCTCCCTGCTTTTCTCATGTATATATACATTTGATACGTGTGCTTTAAAGTAGTTTGACTTGTTTTAATATATTTATTCAAGTGAAATTTGAGATAAAAATTGTCCTTATCATTTCCGAAACGTATTTTCTCAAACAATTTAGATTCTTTTAAAACAGGACCGTCAGGAATATCAATACATCCACTGTTATTCCAATCATTTTCTTTATTTATAATATCTTTCCCGTCAATTTTTGGAGAAATAAGTGCCCTAGGATAATTTGACGGCTGTGAAGGAGATAAATTTGTCAAAGGTTCATCCAAAAAATCAGGGTATTCAAGATCAAAATATTTGTATATATTTTTTAAATGTGTTCTGTACAAAAAATCAAAAATGTTGTCTCTACCTGAGTAATTCGGTTCTCCATACCACCAAAACCAATCACTTCCTTCACAAATAAAAAGTTCTTTTCTCGCTTTTTCTATATGCGGATTTAAAGGTTCTCGCTTTACAAAATCTGAGAAATCCTGTCTGGCACGTTTCAAATATGTCCATGCTAAATCTTTTACAGGCTCATTAATCCATAATTTTAAATTACGGTTAAAATTTGCTCCTGAAGCTATTCGTTTTAGTTCTTTGTGTTCTTTTGTTTTTTCTATGTAATTGCTAATTAATACTGTTTCAAGAGTTTTATCTTCTGTTATTAAGGTATAAAGAGCTTTAAGAAATGTATTACCATCTTCCAAGTAGTTTTCCCAGCAATTTTCTCCATCCATAGCAATTGTTAAAATATGATCTTTGTCAGGAGATGATAAAATTTTACTTTGTATAACTTTTATTCTGTCATAAAGATCATTTGCTGTTGCAATAGGATTATGGTGTGAGTATTCAAAACTTATTAAACTGTGAATTGTTGAATCCCGAAATATCATTTTTATATCAGAATTTTTCGTTTTATAATTATAAGTTTTCAAAAGATGATAAGGATCTTGAAGGTAACCTTTAAAATCATGAATAAATTCAAAATTTATTGAATTTGCTAAAATCCCTTCATCAGAAATTGTCCATTTAATTCCTAAATCACTTAGCATTTCAAGAGTTTTTTCGCTTACACAGTATTCAGAAGGCCAAATACCTTTTGGTCGTACTCCAAATATTTCTTCTACTCTATCAAGAGCCATTTTTGTTTGAATTTTTGCATCTAAATCTGTTTTTAATGATGCAATTTCATCATCTAAAGGTGCATTTTTTCTTATGCCTTTGTAATCAAGTAATATTGGTAAAATAGGATGATAGTATGCACTTGTTGTTATTTCAATTTTACCTTTTTTGATTAATTTTTTTACGGAAGGAATAATTTTTGAAATTATTTCACGATGAATTTTTATTATTTCAATTCTATCTTGGAGAGTATAATTCTTACCTTTTTTTACAAGTTTTTTCAATTCTCTGTTTGAAGTTTTAAATGAAGGATCAATCCATGCAAGGTTGAAAAGCGCCATTATATCAGAATATTCTTGGTCTGAAAATATATTAGTGTCGCTTGTCCCATTTGCCAAAATTACTTTGTAAAGCCTATGATATTCTTCATTTGTGAGAATCATAGTTTGATAATTTGAATCAAAAAAATTATTTAAAATAAAGATTTTATCTTCATGTGTAAGATTTTCAACAGATGTTGTTGTAAGTTTAGAATGAATATCGTGTGCTCCGTTTTCGTAATCAATGAGCGCATCTAAAAGTACAGGTACAAAATCAAAATTCAATTTCAAATTGTCAAATTTTTCGACCCATAAAACCATGTCAAGATAATCTTTAACGGCATGAAGTCTAACCCAAGGCATTAAATAATCTCCGTCAGGTGTAAGTTGATACACGGGCTGATGCATATGATAATAAAATGCTATTGATAGCTTTTTGGTTTGACTCATCATACTAAAAACTTAACTCACTTTGCTTATATACTAGCATAAAATAGCTGAAATAGTAAAGATATTTTAACGATTTTCTGCATGTTTTTTATGTTTTTGCTATACTTTTAGTAGTGAAAGCAGGTTGGTTTACCTATTAAAAGCTGAAAGGATAAATAGTAGATGAAAAGAATTATAATTTCGTTAATGACATTTTTATTATCCGCTTTGCAAGGCGCAAATGCTATGAGCGTTGATGCATTTATGGATAAGCATATCGCACCGATTTCTGATGCTGTTGCGAAATTTATATTTTTTCCTGTAAATATTTTTGGTAATCAGGTTCCTATAATTATATTTTGGATTTTATTTGCAGGTATTTTCTTTACATTTTATTTCAGAGGTATTGCAGTATGGGGATTCAAGCATGCTGTTGATTTAATTGCGAAACCTTCTAAAACAGGTGAAGGTGGAGATGGTGAAGTTTCTTCATTTCAGGCTCTTGCAACTGCCCTTTCCGGAACTATTGGTATAGGCAGTATAGCCGGTGTTGCAATTTCAATTTCTATTGGTGGTCCGGGGGCGGCTTTTTGGATATTTTTCGGAGCAATTTTAGGAATGTCTATAAAATTTGTAGAAGCAACTTTAGCTGTAAAATATAGAAGATTTAATCTTGACGGTTCAATTTCCGGTGGTCCAATGCATTATATAGCTCATGGCCTTACTCGAAAAAATATGCGTTGGTTAGGGCAACCATTATCTGTAATTTTTGCTATTCTTTGTATCGGTGGAGGTATTACAGGCGGGAATATGATACAAATTAATCAAACCGCACACCAAATTATATTTATAACAGGTGGGGAACATAGTATTTTCCACGGTTTTACATGGGTAATTGGCTTAATTGCAGCGATTTTGATCGGTTTGGTCGTTGTTGGAGGTATCAAAAGTATTGCAAAGGTTACGACTATTCTTACTCCTTCAATGTGTTTAATGTATATAATTTCAGGATTAATAGTTATTTGTGCGAACATTCCTCAAATCCCACACGCAATATCATTAATTGTAAGTGAAGCTTTTCATCCTACTGCAGTTGCAGGGGGATTTTTTGGGGTAATAATTATAGGCTTAAGACGTTCGGTTCAGTCTAATGAAGCAGGAACTGGCGCTGCTGCTATCGTTTATGCGACAGCGCAGACAAAAGAACCGGTTTCGCAAGGCTTTGTTGCTTTATTAGAAACATTTTTAACCGGTGTTCTTTGTTTATTTACATCCTGCGCAATAGTATTTTCCGGAGTGTTGGATAAAACTACAATAGGTAAAATTTCAGGAATTGAGCTGGCGTCTAATGCTTTTCAGACGGTTATTCCGTTTTTCCCTATTATTCTTTCAATAATTGCTGTATTATTTGCGATGTCAACGTTGATTTCTTGGGCATATTACGGTCAAAAAGCTTGGACATTTCTTTTAGGTGAAGGTAAAAAACGAGTTTTAACTTTTAATATAATTTATTGTGTATTTATTATTATCGGCTCTTGTATGAATGTTCAATCAATTATAGATATTACAGATGCAATGATGATAGCAATGTGTGTTCCAAATATTATTGTTCTTTATATTCTTTGCGGAGATGTTAAAAAAGAACTCAAAAATTATTGCCGCGAGAAAAATTTAGGGAAACTTATTTATCGCAAATGGTTTAAAGAACAACCTATTATAGCGGAGAATAACTAATGTCAAATAAAATATTTGTTACAGTTTCAGGTATTGATAAAGTTGGAATAGTCGCAAAAGTTACGACTGCTTTGGCACAATACGAAGTTAATATTGAAGATATTAAACAGACTTTAATGCAGGGACATTTTGTAATGTTTATGCTTTGTGACATAGAAAAATCTACTTATTCTTTTAAAGAAATAAAAGACTCAATAATTAAAATTGGTGCCGAAATGGGCATGGAAGTCTGGGTTCAGAAAAAAGAAATTTTTGATAATATGCATAAAATTTAGTAAATTTATTGTGTTTGTATTAAAAATTTTTATTTAAAATGGTGGGCAAGACAAGGTTTGTCTTGGCTTCGCTTCTTGAGCCTTATATGTTTTCCTGCTTTGAGCGCCTATATATAAGGCTTAAATTACCTCTCGCAAAACAATTTACTGGATTGTTTTGCTCGGCAGAGTGTACTTTGCTCGCTCGCGCCGAACTTGAAATAACAAATTTTCTTCAAAATATCACCAATAAAAAAAGAGCCTTTTGGCTCTTTGTTTTATTGGTGGGCGATACAAGGCTCGAACTTGTGACCCCTTGAATGTCGTTCAAGTGCGCTACCAACTGCGCCAAACGCCCAAAATAAACGACAGTACATAACTGCCGTTTATTTTTTTTAAATTTAAACCAATTCTTTTACTTCAGCTGCAAAAGTCTTTGGATCTAATTTGATTCCAGGACCCATTGTAGTTGATAAATAAACTGATTTAACGAATGTTCCTTTTGCTGAAGACGGTTTTGATTTTAAAACTGCATCTGCCAAAGTTGCATAGTTTTTAATCAAATCTTCTTCGCTAAATTGAATTTTACCTATTGGGCAGTGAATCATACCCTGTTTGTCAGCCCTGTATTCAACTTTACCTGCTTTAGCATCTTTAACTGCTTTTGCAATATCCATTGTTACAGTTCCTGTTTTAGGGTTTGGCATTAAACCTTTAGGCCCTAATACACGACCTAATTTACCTAACATACCCATACAATCAGGTGTTGCAATCAATGTATCAAATTCAAACCAACCGTCTGAAATTTTATCAATAATTTCTTCTGCTCCAGCAAAATCAGCGCCTGCTTCAGTAGCTTCAGATGCTTTTGCACCTTTTGCAATAACACAAACTCTGACTGTCTTACCCAAACCAGCCGGTAAAACTACTGTAGAACGAATTTGTTGGTCAGCTTGACGAACATCAATACCTAATCTCATATGGCATTCTACTGTTTCGTTAAATTTTGAAACTTCTTTTGAAATTTCTTGCAATTTTTTTATTGCATCAACAGCTGTTGCAGGTTGATTAAAACCTTCCATTAACTGTTGAGTCTTTTGTTGTTTTTTTGTTAATTTTGACATTTTAAATTTTTCCTTTCGTGGTATTAACGGATGGCTTTTTAAAGCTGTTAAGTCAACAAATCATCAAAGTTTATAATTTTTTTGAATATTAAATGCCTTATTGCCTTAATGCCTTAAAAAGACATTATCCTTCCATCTTGTACTAATCTTCTTTAACGGTAACACCCATTGCTCTGCATGAACCTGCTATCATTTTTACTGCAGCATCCATTGTAGTCGCATTAAGGTCATCCATTTTTGTTTTTGCAATTTCTTCCAACTGTGCTCTTGTAATTTCACCAACTTTGTCTTTGTTAGGAACTGAAGAACCTTTTGGAATATTTAATGCTTTTTTAATCAAAACAGGAGCCGGAGGTGATTTAATCACAAATGTGAAGCTTCTATCTTCATAAACATCAATGATAACAGGAATAATATAACCTGCTTTGTCTTGGGTTTTAGCATTGAACTGTTTACAAAAATCCATAATGTTAACACCGTGCTGACCTAATGCCGGACCGACAGGAGGTGACGGATTTGCTTTCCCTGCTTCAATCTGAAGCTTGATTTTTCCTACTACTTTTTTTGCCATTTTTTTTCTCCTTTTGTGGTAATAGCGAGTTTTTAAACCTCTTCCACAGTTATTTGTACTAACTATAATTTATTAATTTGATTATATTCTAATTCTACCGGTGTTTCACGACCGAAGATTGAAACATTTGCACGAAGTTTAGATTTGTCAGGGTAAACTTCAATAATATCTGCATCAAAGTCAGCAAACGGTCCTGATATAATTCTGATTTTGTCACCAACTTTAACATCCAATTCGACTTTTTCAACCTGTGACGATGTTCTGTGCAATATTCTTTTAATTTCACTCTCACGAACAGGTATAGGTTTCTTAACTGATCCTACAAATTTAGAAACACCGGTTGTGTGTCTAACTACATACCAGCTATCCTCATCCATAATCATTTCAACAAGAACATAACCAGGGAATATTTTTTCTTCTTTTTCTTGTTTTTTACCTGCTTTTACTTGTACAACAGTTTTTTGGGGTACTTCAATTCTGAAAATTTTATCAGCCATATTCATATATTCAATACGTTTTTCAAGGTTTACTTTAACCTTGTTTTCGTATCCAGAATATGTATGAACAATGTACCATCTTTTTTTGTTCTTTTTTGCTTCTTGAGCTTGAACTTCTGCCGCTTTTTCTGCTGCAATATCTTCGTTCAATTGTTCTTCCATTGTTTTTTCTTGTTTAGTCATAAGCCACCTTTTATAAACTTACTTGATAAAACTCAATAACCCTTTAAAAATAAGGTCTATTACATAAATAGCAATAGTAAACGCAAATACAATGGCAACTACAGCCATTGTCTCAGCTGCAACTTGATTCTTCTCCGGCCAACTGATTCTTCCCCATTCGGCTTTTACACCCTTAAAGTATGTTTTTATTGCTTCTACTGCTTGATTCATTTTTAATTCCTTTATACTGTATAAATCGCGCCCTGAAGGACTCGAACCCTCGACATCCGGTTTTGGAGACCGACGTTCTACCAACTGAACTAAGGACGCTTATTTGAGATACTAAGACCTCAGATACTAAGGCAGTAAGAGTATAATTCTTATTATCCTAATGCCTTAGTTCCTTAGTTCTTTTTTACTTCGTTTCCTTATGTGTTGTGTGTTTTTTACATTTAGGACAATATTTGCTTAATTCCATTCTTTCCTTAATGTTTTTTTTGTTTTTAGTTGTAGTGTAGTTTCTTTCTTTGCAATCTTCACATGCAAGAACTACCATTCTGTCATTTTTTCCTTTGATACCCATTGTTTTATTTCCTTTATTTTTTTTGTTATTTGACCTTTAAAAAAGAATGTGGGGCTCACATTCTTTTTTAAATTCGGCTTATACGATAATTTTATATCAAACAAAAAAAATTGCAAATGTATTGTAAACAAATTATACAATACTTGACAAAATAAAAACAAAAATTTTGTAACTTTATTAAATATAAATTATGATTTAGTATTTTATTGTAAATTTTATTAAAGAAAATGAAATGTGTGTTGGGGGTAATTGATTACAAAATAAAACTCTCCATAATTATTATGGTAACGGAGAGTTTTATCTTATAGAATTTTTTTTTATCTGTTTATCGGTTGTTGAATGTTATTTTGTGTAGAATATTTTCCGATAGCGTCATTACGTATCTGTTCCATATAAATTTGACCATTTTTAACAACTTGCTGTAATTGTGTCAAATTATCTTCAAGACTTGTCAGCACTTGTTTTGCGTATAATTCTGCGCCTTCTCTTATTTTCATTGCTTCATCTGTTGCTTGAAGTCTTATTTTTTCAGAATCTTGAAGAGCGTTGTGTTTAATGTTTTCACAATCTGCAACGACTTCGTTTTTAATACGAATTCCTTCACGTTCAATAGCTTTAATTCTATCTGATTCTGAAAGCATTCTATCTGCTTCATTTTGAGCATCTTGAACAATTTTGGCAGCTTTCTGCTGAGCTTCATTTTGAAGTTCTTCTTTACGTTTTAAGAAAAGTCTCGATTCTTGGACTTCTACAGGCAGTGCTGCATATATTCTATCAATAAGTGTTTCAATTTCCCTTTTGTTTACTACTGTGTATTTAAATACCGAATAGCCTTCATCGAGAGCTATTTCAAGCATTTTGAGTAAATCATATACTCCTGTTTGTGGCATGTTTATATCCCTCACGTTTATATTAATAATATATTACATAAGCATTTTTCAATTGTCAAATAATTTCATTTCAGATAATTACATATTTTAACATGGTTACTCAAGCTGTTTTTTAGCTTTTTCTATATCTTTATCAAGTGTTGAATAGATTTCTTCAATAATTTTTTTTGCACCTGTTTCTTTTTTTGCTGTATAGCCTTTAAAAATAGGGAGTTTGTACCCTTTAAAGATTGTTTCTTCAAATTTTTTAATGTATTCACGAAAATTAAACATTTTTCTCCTTTAAGTATTTAAATACCGGTTCTGGTACAAATTTAGAAATATCGCCTCCGTTAAAGAGAATTTCTTTTATTGTAGATGAAGATATAAAATTGTACTCTGGTTTTGTTGTTAAGAAAACAGTTTTAATATCTTCGCAAAGTGTGCTGTTTGTTTGAGATAATTGCATTTCAAATTCAAAATCAGAAACTGCTCTCAAGCCTCGAATTAAAACATTTGCACCTATTTTTTTCGCGTATTCAATAGTCAAACCTTCGAAAGAATCTACATCGGCATTTGCTATGTTTTTAATGCTTTGTTTTATAAGTTTAATTCTTTCTTCTGTCGTTAAGAAGCCTGATTTAGCACTATTATGTGCAACAGCGATAATGACTTTGTCAAAAATAGAACAAGCATTTTTGAGAATATCTAAATGCCCATATGTAATTGGGTCAAAACTTCCCGGATAAATTGCAATTTTCATCAATAATACCTCTTATAGAAATTATACATGGAATATATTGGTTGTAAACAATTGTAACAACATGATTACATGTCTGCAATTTTTAAAACCAAGAATACTTAAATAATATATACAAAGTATATATTACTACCTTCTACTTTCTACCTACTAACCTTTTACACGAGGAATTGTAAAAAATTCCAAGGAAGCTTCTTATTAAAGAAGCTTTTTTTTTACGCCCGAGCAGAGCCACGAGCGAAGCGAGAGATGAAGCAGAAACAGCGACACGTCTGTGGCGGTGTTGCAAGCATAATCGTTGGCGTTTACTGCGAGGGCGTATTTGATAGCAGAGCCACGAGCGAAGCGAGAGATGAAGCAGAAACAGCGACACGAGTTTGTCAATGAAAAAGTGTAGACGCAGGTGTTTATTGTTAGAGCCTATTTTGCATCATATTTTTCTAGAAATCTGTACTTTTTATTGTGCGGATTAAAAGAATAAACTTGATATTCTTTTCCGTCTGTAGTTATTTTTATCGAATTTAGAAAATCTGTCCGTAGGATATTTGTTTTTCTTAAAATATCAAGAGTTCCTTTATTAGGATGCCCAAAATAGTTTATTCCTGTTGAAATAATGGAAATTGTGTTATTCAAATATTTAATCATATTGTCATCGACAACTTGAGGACCTCCGTGGTGACCGACTTTCAAAACCTCAATATTATGTGGTAAATATTTTTTTATAAGCTCAAATGAAGTTATTCCTGCATCTGCCATAAAAAGTGTTTCAAAATTTTTGTATTTTAACAATGTAATGGTAGAAGAATCGTTGCTTGAATTTTTCCCATTGATATTAGTTTTATATGTTATAATCTTCAATTCATTTTCTTGGTAAATTGTTTCGTTATTTTCAGTAATTTTGATATTTTGATTTATTTCCCTTGCGGTTTTAAAAATATTACGTGCAGTCTGTGTTTGAGTATCTTTTGTATTAAGATATAGGGTTTTAACATTTGTGTTTTTAATAAAATCAGAGGCCCCGCCTGAGTGGTCATTGTCGAAATGTGTCACAATAATTCCTTCAATATTTTTAATCCCACGATCTTTTAAGTATTTAAGCATAATAATTTTAGCTTGAGAATTCTCGCTTTTGTATGTCGATTTGCCCGTATCTATAAAGAAATATTTATTTAGGGGAGTTTTTATCATAAAACAATCGGCATTTCCTACGTCAAATGCAGTTATTTCAAGATCTTTTGGTACAGGATGCAGAGTGGTGCAAATTAAAATTATTGAAATTCCTACAATTGTGCAGAATGCTTGCTTCAATTTGTTATATTTTATTAAATAGGTCCCTATGATAAGCATTGTATAGTATAAAATGAGTTGAATAATATTTGGATGTGAAGTTTCGAGGATGCAGAAAGGAAGATTTCCAAAGAAATTCGAAATTAAAACAAGAATATTTAGAAGATAATTGACAAAGAAATCGAAAATAAGACATACGAAATTAGCGATAGGTTTTATTATTGCTAGAACCGAGCTTACAAAACCGAAAAAACTTATAACGGATAATAAAGTTCCCGCTGAAATATTGGCAAATATTGAATAAAGACTTATGGTATTAAAGTAGAACATTTGAATAGGTGCAATCCAAATTTGAGCGGTTAATGGGATTAAAATTGGAATTTTAAACCAATTTGGAACATTTTCAATTTTTTCATTAATAGTTTGGGCAGTTGTAATAAGCCCAAAAGTTACTAAAAAAGATAATTGAAAACTAACATCATTTATATATGCGGGATTATAGATAAGCATAAGAACAGCAACAAGTGACAATAATGAGATACTATGCGTGTCACGGTCTATGAGTTTTCCTACCAATACAAAAATTAACATAATTGATGCACGAATAACGGATGGCCCAAGACCTGTCATAAGTGTATATGCAATAATTACAAGTATTCCTGATAAAACTCTTGCTTTAAAAGGGATTCCCAAAAACCTTAGAATAAAAAACCAGAAAGTATAAATAAACGCAACATTCATTCCAGAAGCTGCAAGTATATGTAATAATCCTGAATTTATAAATGATTTTTTAATTTCATTTGTTGGAGCAACAGCATCTTGTCCAAAAACAATACCACCCAGAATTTCAAGATTTGGACTTTTTAAATATTGAGAATGAACTTTTATAATTTCTTTTCTTGTATTATTTAGCTTGCTTAAAAATTTCCATTTAATTGAAGATTTATCTTTTAGAATTTTGAAATTTCCATCGTTAGAGTAAATTACAGTAAATATGTTAAAATTTCTCAAATAAGCGCTGTAGTCAAATTGAGATGGATTTGTGGAATAAAAGGGTTTCCTTAAACTCCCTTTCTCAATAATAATTTTTTGACCAACATTAAGTTTATCTAAATTGTTACCTGTAATGGTAACAAGAGCTTTCCCTTTAGTTTTATGCTTTCCGATATTTTCAACTTCCATAAAAAATCTGACTTTATCTGCCTCTGCGGAATTTGGAACGCTTACAATTCTTCCTGTAAATGATGAATTTATAGGTGCGAATGTAATAAGTTGATCTGAAGTTTTTACTTTAAATGAAGTTAAGAAAAATGCTCCGTAAAATATTAATCCGAAAATTATAACTTTCTTAACATTAAATAGCTTAAAAATTAATGTTATGAACAAAAATGCCGTAAATATAATTGCAAATAAAATTTCATAAGAACTAAAAAAAGCTAAAACTCCAGTCATAAATATGATTGAAGTCAGGCACATTAAAACATTTCTATTCTGCAAAATATCGTTTAAAAATTCTTTGTTAATCATAATTCCAACGGGAAAATGATATCATGAATTAACATATTGTCCAAAAGAAAAAATAATGTTATAGTTTATAAAAAGGAATTAAATTAATGGCAAATGGTTTTTATATTGAAGATTTTTTGAAACAATCAGTATCAGTTGGAGCATCTGATATACATTTATGTGAAGGAGAACGCCCTTCAATAAGGGTTTCAGGACAAATTATGAGAATTAATGTACCTCCTTTAACAAATGAAGATATGGAGTTTGTTATAAGGACGGTCGCTCCTTCTCATTTAAAGGATAGAATTTCAAGATTTTTTGATATTGATTTTTCCTATGAAATAGAAGGAGTTTCACGTTTTCGTGTAAATATGAGTCATCAGTTAGGGAAAAATGCAATGGTATTTCGTGCAATTCCTTACCATATTAAGAATTTTAAAGAATTGGGATTGCCAAATACCTTGGAAGAATTTGCAAGATTCAATAATGGTCTTATTTTGGTAACAGGACCTACCGGTTCAGGTAAATCAACAACTATAGCATCTTTGATAGATTATATAAATGCTACTTTTTCAAAACATATAATTACTGTTGAAGATCCCGTTGAATTTATATATACGAATAAAAAGTCAATTGTTTCTCAAAGGCAGTTGTTAATAGACACTCCATCATTTTCAGATGGTATAAAATATGCATTACGACAAGATCCTGATGTTATATTTATTGGTGAAATTCGTGACAGAGATACAATAGAAGCGGCTTTAAATGCAGCAGAGACTGGTCACTTAGTAGTTTCAACCATTCATACAAATGATGCTGTACAAACAGTAACAAGAGTTATAAATCTTTTTGAACCCGCTGAAAGAAACTTTATTAGAAGTCAAGTGGCATCAACTTTAAAAGGTACGATTGCTCAAAAACTTATCCCTTCCAAGGATGAAACTTCAAGGTATCCTGCTCCGGAAATCCTTGTTGTTACACCTACAGTACAAGATTTTATTGAAAAGGATGAACTTGATAAAGTTTATGATTTAGTAAGAAACGGATCATTTAATAATATGACTACTATGAATATGTCTTTGTACAGATTGTATAAAGATGATAAAATTACAAAAGAAATGGCTTTGGCTTATTCGGATAACAAGTCGGAATTGGAACAATTAATTAGGGGAGTTTATCACGGTACCGGGGTAAACAATAATCAGTAAAATATGCAAAATAGTTTCGTAACTGATGCTATCAATCTAAAATCCTATAATTTAAGTGAATCAGATAAAATTATTGTCATGTATTCAAAAGACAAAGGATTGATAAAGGGTGTAGCAAAGGGAGTAAAAAAAACAAAAAGTAAATTAGGTGCAAGGATGGATATGCTTGTAGCAAACACTGTTATGCTTCACAAGGGTAAAAATCTTAATACAATCTGTCAAGCAGAAGTTTTAAATACTTTTAGCCGTACAAGAACTGATTTAGACAAAATTTTTTATTCAATGTATATAACAGAGGTTGTGAACAATTTTGGACTTGAAGAAGATCCGAGTTCAAATGAAATTTATGATATTTTGTACAAATCTTTAAATGCAGTATCAAATGCCAAATCAAAAATTGAAATATTGCTTATTGTTATCAAATTTCAGTTAAAAATTATGAAAATATCAGGTTTTTCACTAGAATTTGATAATTGTCTTCACTGTCATGAAAAAGTTGAAGATACTACTATGTTTTTTGTTTCGGAACTCGGTGGAGTTGTATGTGAACAATGCTCAAAATTTATTCCTTATAAAAAGAAACAAATGCCGTACAAATTGAGAAATTTTTTTAGAGAAATGGCATTAAATGAATTTGATTATATTGGAGAATATGAAATTAAAGCTAATGAAAAAGTTTGTACAGTTACATTTGATGTTTTAAAGGAGTATATAGAATTAAAATCTCCCAAAAAACTTAAATCAACAAGTGTTTTAAGCGAATTAACCGCAGTTTAATAAAAATAAACAATTTCTTGAAGAATTGTATTTTTTCATGTACCCTTTTGTAAGTAAGGATTTTAAGAAAGGAAATCATGGAAAAGGGATACGTAGAAAATGGTTTTATTGTAGATTTAGCCCATGCTTCAAAAACTTCTGAAATAATTTATGAACTTTCACGAGTTCTCGATATGCCTGAAGCAGGAGGGAAACATATTTACTTAAAACTTGGTTCTGTTGATTTAGGGGAAAATGAATTAACAAGCATAAAAGCACTTGTAGAGCTTTTAGAGTCTCAAATTGAATGTATAAGTACAAGTTCTTCAGTTACTCTTGAATCTGCACAAAAACTCGATATTAAAGTTTCTGAGTTTACAAATGAAATAGAAGCGCCGAAATTTGAGCCAAAAGAAGAAGTTACTCCTGAAGTTACAAAAGCACTTGATCATATTTTTGGAAATTCTGAGAGTAATCAAGTAGAAATAAAAAATGAATTGCCTTCAGATAAAATAACAGTTGTCAAACAAGAAGAAGATGTTGTATTCGGACATAAAGATGAGGATAGTGACGATGTAAAAGAATTGAAAGCAGAAGCTGAGAATCTTCCGACTTTGTACATAAGAAGAACAGTTCGTTCAGGACAAAGTATTAAGTCTGCTGGTAATATTATAATTATTGGAGATGTAAATCCGGGCGCAGAAATTATTGCGCAAGGTGATATTACTGTTTGGGGAATATTAGGCGGTATTGCCCATGCAGGATCAGAAGGAAATAATTATGCGAGAATAAGAGCTCTAAAATTAAATCCTGTTCAAATCAGGATAGGAGAGATTTTTGCAAGACGTCCTGATACGGTTAATATGCCGTATATTCAGAAAACAAGTGAATATACTCCGGAGGAAGCGTTTGCACATAACGGAAGTATAGTTATAAGAAAAATACACGAAGAAAGTTAAGGAGATATAAATGACCGGTAGAGTAATAGTAATAACATCTGGTAAAGGCGGAGTAGGAAAAACTACTACTAACGCCAACATTGGTACAGCTCTTGCAAGAGCCGGCAAAAAAGTCGTTATGATTGATACAGATTTGGGTCTTAGAAATCTTGATCTTTTGCTTGGTTTGGAAAACAGAATTGTTTATACCATTGTTGATGTTGTAGAAGAACGCTGTAAATTAAAACAGGCACTTGTAAAAGATAAGAAAAATCCAAATCTTTGCTTGCTGGCCGCAGCTCAAACAAGAGATAAAACAGCTGTAACAGAAGAACAATTGAAAGATATTTGTAATCAACTAAAAGAAAAATTTGATTTTGTGCTTGTAGATTGTCCTGCGGGAATTGAGCAAGGCTTCCAAAACGCTGTTGCCGGTGCATCAGAAGCTATTGTTGTAACAACACCTGAGATGTCTGCAGTACGTGATGCTGATAGGATTATTGGGCTTTTGGATGCAAAAGAAGAAATCAAATCATATAAATTACTGTTAAATAGATACCGACCAAATATGGTTGATTCAAAAGATATGATGAGTGTTGATGATGTAACTGAAATTCTTTCTACGTCTCTTATTGGTATTATTCCTGAAGATGCCGGAATTATTACATCAACAAACAAAGGCGAACCTATAGTAAATGATGAAAAATCACTTGCAGGGCGTGCGTACAAAAATGTTGCAGAACGTATTATGGGTAATGATGTTCCGTTAATTGACTTTGAGCAAGAAACAAAATTGATGCCTAAAATTAAAAAGTTCTTTGCAAAACTTTTGAAAAAAGGGGAGGAGAACTAAGATGAGTGATAATATTTTTACAGAAATTTATAATAAAATCTTAGGCCTTTTTGGACAGAATGCCACGAAAGAAGAAGATTCAAAGGATACGGCTGTAAATAGACTTCGCCTTGTTCTTATGCAAGACAGAACAAATTTAACTCCGGAGATTATGCACAGAATGAGAACAGAACTTATAGAAGTTCTTTCCAAATATGTTGAACTTGATAAAGAAGCTTTGGAATTGAATTTTGAACAAGAGGGTGAGCAAATGGCTTTAATGCTCTCTATTCCTGTTGTCAGGGCAAAAGACGAAGAAGAAATTCAAGAAGTCCTTAAAAAAGAGGACGAAGCTAAAAAAGTTTCTGAAAAAGATGAAATATCTGAAACTGATGAAATGGATGCAGACGAAGTTGACGAAGAAGAAGCTGAAACAGAAACAGAAACAGAGGAAACTGTTATTATAGAAGAAACAACTGCAAAAGTTTTAGATGAAAACGTTGAGGGAGAAGAAATTACTGAACTAATTGTTGAAGAACTTCCTTCAGAAAAAGAAAATGAGAAATAGTTTGTTGTTTTTAAAACATAAAAAAGAATAAAAAATTATCATCCTTGTCCAATCGGGCAAGGATGATTAACTAATTGCAAAATTTGTTTTCTCACATAATTAATGTGATATAATAAATAAAAGAGGTAAAAAAATGAGTAAAAAAACAATTTGGACAATTATAGCAATTATAGTTATACCGGTACTTGCTTTTTGCGTTTTAACGTTTAATAAAGATTCTGCGATAGCACAGAGCGGAAAACCGCAGATTTTGAAATTTTCATCAACGATGTGTCTTGAGTGTAAAGAAGTCGAAAAAATTTTTGGTGAAATTATGCCGAAATATCAAGGAGATATTGAATATGTTTCAATTATTGTTGATAGTGGTAAAGATATGAATAATAAACTTATTAAAAAATATAACATAAAGCTTGTTCCTACTGTAGTTATGATAAATTCTGACGGAACAACAGCAAAAATAATTGAAGGCGCAATTGCAAAAGAAGAATATGAAAAATGTATTAAAGGTTTGAAATAATGGAAGAATTGCTTAGTCTTTTTTCAAATCAATCAAGTATTTACCTTCTTTTTGGATTATCGTTTTTAGGCGGGTTAATTTCTTCAATATCGCCATGTTCTTTATCTATGCTTCCATTGATTGTGGGTTATGTTGGCGGGTATTCAGAAGAAAAACCTTCAAAAACTTTGGTACAAATGATTTTCTTTGTTCTTGGTGCAAGCATTGTTTTTTCAGTAATTGGAGTAATTTGTGCTTTAACAGGGAAAATTTTTATAGGAAATCCTTATTTTGCGTTGATTGTTGCGTCAATTATTTTAATTATGGGATTAAATATTTTGGGATTACTCGATATTCAGCTTCCGGTTTTAATTAAAGAAATTCCTAAGAATAATTTTAACAATGAATTTTTATATCCAATATTATTGGGCGCTGTATTTGCGATAATCGGAACTCCTTGTTCTACACCTATTTTGGCAAGTATAATGGCATTTGCATCTATCTCAGCGAATTTAGTGAATGCTGTAATTATGCTGTTTTTATTCTCTTTAGGTCAGGGAATAATTTTTATTATTGCAGGATTTGTAACATCAAAATTAAAAAATTCGAGCGAAAAATTTTATCAAATTTCAGAGTGGATTATGAAAATAAGCGGAATATTATTGATATTTGTGGCATTGTATATTTATTATAAGATTTTCAGCGGAGTTTTGGCATAAAAACTTAAATCCACTCTTTCGGAAATTCAAAACATAGTTTATAATAAGAATACAGGGGAATTAACGGTGCTAATTTATGGATCGAAGTTGAAGGTTTAAAAATAGGGACAGTTTTTAAACCAGTTCCAATAAAAATAGCTGATTATTGTGTAAATAATAACGGTACTTGGACAGTAAAATCTGATATTCAAGCGAAATATAACATAAGTTATTGTTGTACAGGTTCTTGTGACTCTCAAGGTGATTATTGGGCAGGGGCTGTTACAACTTGTAAAGATTCTGGTGGACATCTTGCAACAGCAACAGACTTAGCCACGATAGCAGCCTATCTCTATGATGCACCAAGCAGAATAGGTGAGAGCGCAACTTATGGTTTTAATGATGGTGCGCAAAGATTAAACACTTCAAGACTAGGCACTACTTTTGCCGGTTTAGGCTCGTCCTGGAGTGATTTGTGGTCTTTCAGCTTATCTAGTGTAAGCAGTGCGTATATACGTGTATTCTACAATTCTTATACATATAGCTCAGCAAGCAGTCGCGGCAGTTCGAAATATATGGCAGTTTGTGTAAAGTGATTTTTTGTAAATATTAAAAATTTTCTTAACATAAAAAAGCTTTTAGCCTTGTAAAATAACCTTTTATGTAGTATTATGTGCTTAAAGATTAGGAGAAAGTATTATGAAAACTATTGAAGGACAGTTAGTTGCGTCTGATAGTGATAAATTTTGTATTATTCTTGCCAGATTCAACGATTTTATCGGAGCGAAATTATTATCCGGTGCTGTTGACGAATTAAAGCGCCACGGTGTAAAGGATGAAAACATTGATGTTGTAAGGGTTCCTGGAGCATTTGAAATTCCTGTTATAGCACAAAAAGTTGCATCTTCAAATAAATATAATGCAGTAATTACTCTTGGGGCTGTTATTAAGGGTGCAACTCCTCATTTTGATTATGTTTCTAATGAAGTTGCAAAAGGTGTAGCTCAAGTTAGTTTAAATACAGGAGTCCCTGTTGCTTTCGGTGTTTTGACAACTGACAATATAGAACAAGCAATTGAAAGAGCAGGAACAAAATCAGGAAACAAAGGTTCTGATGCCGCAAGAACAGCAATTGAAATGGCTAATTTAATAAAAGAGATATAGTTTTTTGTATAAAGGAGTATGAATATGAGCGAAGTTATCACCGAGTACAGAAATGAAAACACAAAAGATATTGATTTATTGTCAACAATTGATATGGTACGTAAAATGAACGAAGAAGACCAAATTGTTGCAAAAGTAGTTGGTGATGTTGCGCCGGATATTGCTTATGCAATAGATATGATTGCAAAAGCTTTTTTAAAGGGTGGAAGATTATTCTACTTTGGAGCAGGAACATCAGGCAGGCTTGGAATTTTAGATGCTTCAGAGTGTCCTCCTACTTTTAGTGTTGATCCTTTAATGGTGCAGGGAAGAATTGCAGGTGGTAAAGAGGCTCTTTTAAATGCTGTTGAAGGGGCAGAAGATAATTTTGAAGCAGGGAAAGAAGATGCGGAAATTCTTACTAATAAAGATGTATGTGTTGTAATTTCGGCAAGTGGAAATCCAAAATATTTACTTGGGGTTTTAGAACAAGCTGATAAAGTAGATTGTGCAACAATAGCTATTACTTGTAATTCCATGGGCAGGATAGCCCAAGAAGCAGGTCATGTTATTTGTACAGAAGTGGGACCTGAAGTAATAGCAGGTTCAAGCAGATTGAAAGCCGGTACGGCACAAAAAATGGTATTAAATATGCTTTCAACAGGTTCTATGATTAAAATTGGTAAAACTTACGAGAATTTTATGATAGATTTAAAAGCTGTCAATGAAAAACTCAAGGATAGAGCTATAAGAATTGTTTCTCAGATTGCAGGTGTTTCAAATAGCGAAGCCTTAAGTGCTCTTTTAAAATGTAATTGGGAAATAAAAACTGCTATAATAATGAATAAGATGAGTATTGATGCAAATTTGGCGCGATTAGAGTTGAAAAAATACGGAGGAGTTTTACGTAAACTTCTAAATGAACAAAGCGCAATAGGAGGATAGTAGATGAAATTAACAGTTTTAGGAGCAGGGTGCTGGGGGTTAACACTTGCATGGCTTTTAACAAATAATTTTGATAATATAACTGTATGGGGTAGAGCGCAAGATTTAAGTGACGATTTAATAAATAATAAACACACTTCAAAACCATTAGAGGTTCAACTAGATAAAAAAATTGAAGTTACTTCCGATTTATCACATGCAATAAATGATGCAGATATTATACTTTCTGTCATTGCGACTTCCGGAACTCGAGATGTTTGCGAAAATCTTAAAAAAGCAGGAATTAAATCCGAACAAATTTTAGTAAATGCATCAAAGGGTATAGAACTTCCTTCTTTAATGAGAATGTCTGAAGTTATCAAAGATGTACTGCCTGAACAAAAACTCGTTATTCTTTCAGGTCCTACACTTGCTAAGGAAGTTTTGCAGGGTAAACCTACTGCGGCTTGTGTTGCTTGTGAAGATATCGAAACGGCTCAAATTGTTCAAAAAGCAATGAATGTTACAGACAGATTTAGACTTTATACAAATACCGATGTTATAGGAGTTGAACTTGGAGGTAGTTTAAAAAATGTTATTGCAATAGCTTCAGGTTTTGCTCACGAAATGGGTTTAGGTGACAATTGTTCAGGTGCTCTTTTAACACGAGGTATGGCTGAAATCATAAGAGTGAGTCTTCAATTAGGCGCAAATCCTTCTACGTTATATGGATTATCCGGTATGGGGGATTTGATTGCAACTTGTTCATCTCCTATGTCAAGAAATTATACAGTTGGATCTATGTTAGCAAGAGGCAAAAAAATCAGTGATATTCTTTCTGAGTTGGGTTCAGTAGCTGAAGGTGTTAAAACTTCAAAAGCGATATGTGAACTTGCTAAAAAATTGAATATAGATGTACCTGTTTCAAATGCTATATATGAAGCAGTATATACTGATATTACTCCCAAAGAATTACTGTCAAAATTAATGAACAGAGAATTAAAAGAAGAAGAAAGATACGTATAAATGAAATATGCAGTAAGATATTTAAAAAATACATTTTATCCGATAGAAGTTTCGCAAAATGTGAAATTGCAGGATGGTCAAATGGTTGTTGTCAGAACTGAAAAAGGAGAAGAAGCTCTTAAAGTTTTTATAGTAAATTCTGAAATTGAAAAAATTTGGGAAAATTCTAAAAATAAGCCTCAACCGCTTCCTTTATTAAAAGTTATGACCCAACGTGATTTACAAACATTGGATGATATTAAAAAAGACGAAGTTACGTCATTTTTTAAATGTCAGGCACTTGTTAAACAGCACAAGTTGGTTATGAATCTTGTTCAGTGCAGAATAACTTTTGACAGACGAAAAATTACTTTCTATTACACAGCTCCTGAAAGAGTCGATTTTAGGTCGCTTTTGAAGGATTTGACTCAAACTTTCCCAAAAGTAAGAATTGATTTGAGGCATATTGGGGTAAGAGATGAAACCTCAATACTTGATGGATGCGGTATTTGTGGGAAACCTTTCTGCTGTGGAAGTTGCCTTAAAAAATTCCCTAATATAAATATAAAATTGGCAAAAGATCAGGGTATGCCTATCGCTCCTGGGAAAATTTCCGGAACTTGCGGTCGTTTGTTGTGCTGTTTGAATTATGAATATTCGAATTATATTGATGCTGCAAAAGGCATGCCTCCTATCGGATCTTCTGTTATGACTACAGAAGGTTTAGGGAAAGTGTGCTCTCTGCATTTTATGTGTGGAAAAGTTTCTGTCAAAATGGAAGATGGTAAAACAAAAGAATTTGACAAAAACGATATAGAAATGGTTGATGCAGAAGTTAATGTAGAAATAGATACAAATGTTTCAAACATTAATAATTACGTCGAAGATGATCAAAATATTGACATTCATCAACTGGAAGATGATCGTAACAGTTCAACTGGTAATATATAATTTTTAACAAATTCTTTTATACTCGTAATATTCTTTATGTAAAATAATACACTCAGGTTTACTTGCTTATTATCTTTATTTCTTATACAATCACGATATGAGTATTAAGAAAATTAAATTAAGAGATTTTGAAATTGGTGGAGATAAATTGACTATTTTAGCTGGCCCTTGTGCTATTGAAAGTCAAGATATCCTGAATGAAACAGCTGATGGTTTAAAAGAAATTGCTGAAAAATTAGATATAAATTTTGTATTTAAATCATCCTTTGATAAGGCTAATCGTTCTTCTATAACATCTTTTCGCGGTCCTGGAATGAAAAAAGGACTTCAAATGTTATCTCAAGTAAAAGAGAAATACGATTTACCTATTGTAACAGATATTCATACTCCACAGCAGGCGAAGCCTGTATCAGAAATTGCTGATATAATTCAAATACCTGCATTTTTATGCCGTCAAACAGATTTGCTTGTAGAAGCCGGCAAGGCAGGTAAAATTGTTAATATAAAAAAGGGGCAGTTTCTTGCTCCGAGCCAGATGAAATCTTTAATAAAAAAGGTCGAAGATTCAGGTAATACAAATATAATGGTAACAGATAGAGGCACAAGTTTTGGTTATAACAATTTAGTTGTAGATTTTCGTGCAATACCTATAATGAAGGAATTTGGTTATCCTGTTGTATTTGATGCCACTCATAGTGTTCAATTACCAGGCGCAAACGGGACTTCTTCAGGAGGAGAGAGAAAATTTGTTCCGACTTTGGCAAAATCTGCAGTGGCGTCAGGAGCTGATGTTTTGTTTTTTGAAGTTCATCCTGAACCGGACAAGGCGCTTTGCGACGGAGCTAATATGATAGCTTTAAAAGATGCAGAAGAATTGTTCTCAATATGTAACAAAATTTTTAAACTCGTAAGAGGTATTGAGTAATGATATTAAAAACTTTTGTTAAAGGACCTATTGATGCAAATAATTATTTATTAATTGATGAAAATACAAATAATGCTATTTTAATTGATTGCTCGGATGATTATGCAGACGAAATTAAACGACTAGGAATTAATTTAAAATATATATTGCTTACTCATGGCCATTTCGATCATATTTTAGGTTGTAATAGCTTTTTTGAAACTTTTGGATGTGATATTTATGTATCGCAAGATGATATTGAACAAATAGAATATGCTCCTGAAATGACTTATATGCTTGGTGGAGTTAGAATTCCTAAAATTACAAGTGTTAAAAAAAATGTAAAAGATGGTGATGTGTTTGAACTTGGTGATGTTAAGATTAAAGCGATTTCTACAGCAGGTCACACTGAAGGTGGAATGTGTTATTTGACAAATAATAATGAATTATTTAGCGGAGATACAATATTTCATGGAAGTGTTGGAAGAACAGATTTTAAAGGCGGAGATTTTGAAAAGCTTTCTCATAGTGTAAAAGATGTTTTGTTTAGGCTTCCTGAAGAAACGATTGTATATCCCGGGCATGGAGCTAAAACATCAATAAAATTTGAAAAAAAATTTAATGAAATTATAAGAGGTTAAAAATGAAAGAACAATTAGAAAAAATTTATTCCAGCGCTTCAGCTGAAATTGAAAATTCAAATAGCGTAAAAGACTTGGAAGAAGTTAAGGCAAAATATCTTAGTCGTAAAGGTGAATTTAATGAAATAAAAAAAGGCTTGAAAGATTTATCAATTGAAGATAAGAAAATTGTTGGAGCTTTGGCGAATGAAATTACTCAAAAACTGGAGTTATCAATCTCTGAAAAATTTAAATTATTTTATGAAAAAGAATTAAATGAAAAATTGGCAAAAGAACGTATAGATGTGACTTTACCAGGACAATTTATACCAAGAGGTCATACTCATCTTTTAACTTCTACAACTAATGAAATTTGTTCAATATTTAAAAGTTTAGGATTTTCGGTTGTTCCGGATGAATTTGCACCTGAAGTAGAAACAGAATATTACAATTTTGATATGCTGAACGTTCCGAAAGATCATCCGGCACGTGATGTTCAGGATACATTTTTTACAAATATTGCACCGAATGTTGTTCTGAGAAGTCAAACTTCCGGCGCACAAATTCATGCAATGGAAGCTAAGAAGCCTCCTATAAGAATGGTAGCTCCTGGACGTGTTTATCGTAATGAAAATATAAATTCAAGAAAAAATAATTTTTTCCATCAAATAGAAGGTCTTTATGTTGATAAAGGTATAACTTTTGGTGATTTGAAAGGTGTTTTGAATGAATTTATCAGAATTTATTTTGGGGAAAGTCGTCCGACAAGATTTAGAAGTAGTTTTTTCCCGTTTACAGAACCTTCTGCTGAAATTGATGTTCAGTGTATAATGTGTCAAGGCAAAGGTTGCAGAACATGTTCAGGAACAGGATGGCTTGAAATTCTTGGCGCAGGTATGGTTGATCCAAATGTTTTAAGAGGCGTTGGAATTGATCCTGATGTATATTCTGGATTCGCATTTGGGATGGGTGTTGAAAGGCTTGCTATGCTAAAATATGCAATTGATGATATTCGTTTATTTTTTAACAATGATGTCAGATTTTCACAACAGTTTAAATAATAATATTTCTTCTTCTGTATAGAGAAGGATAGGGTGAGGGTTTAATAATGTCTATAGTCATAATGATTTTGTTATTAAGTTTTTTAATTCTTGTGCATGAAGCAGGTCATTTTTTTGCAGCTCGTGCATTAGGTATTAAAGTTGACAAATTTGGTTTTGGTCTTCCTATAGGTCCGACATTATGGAGTAAAAAAGTCGGAGAAGTTGAGGTTTTGGTTCATGCTTGTTTATTAGGCGGGTATGTAGCATTTCCTGATGATAATAAAGATTCTAATCTCCCAATGGATTCTAAAGACAGGTTTGCAAATCGTCCTGTATGGCAGAGAATGATTGTCATTTCTGCAGGAGTGATTATGAATATTATAGCTGCGATTCTTATTGTAATTATGACAGCTTCTGTTTGGGGGAAATTGCCTTCTGGGAGTTACGATGTTTATGTAAATAAAATTGCGCAAGAAGCAAATCAATCTGTTTTAGATAGCGGGCTTCAAAAAGGTGATAAAATTTTAAAAGTTAACGGTTCTGATATAAATTCGACTTATGCACTTTCGTTATACTCTAAGAATAGTGCAAGATTTGACGGGAAAGTTAATTCTGATTTTGTTAAAGAAAATCTCTCAAATTTGCAAAAATTGAATCCTGAATATTCTGCCGAACAAAAAATATCTTCTGGTTTAGTTGTAAAACTTCCTGAAATTGTAAATGAACCGCAATTAAAAATTGCCGATGAAGAATTAAAAGGATATTCAATTTTTAAAAATAATGAAGAAAATTTAAATTCTGAACAAATAAAGTTGAGAAAAGTAATTCAAGGAAAAACATCTGTTACTTCTGATGGGAATTTGACATTAAATGATTTGGCTTATGCCCTTTCTGATAGTTTAAAATCTTTAAATATTGTTGTTTTGAGAGATGGAAAAGAAATTGAATTAAAGCCACTTTATCCTAACGAAAAAGGGTTAATTGGGATAATGATGGATGCAAGAGAAAAACTTGTTCCGACTAAAAATCCAAAAAGTATTATAAAAGGGAGCTGTTCATATCTTTGGGAACAGACTTATATGTTAGTTTATGGTCTATGGCAATTATTCACAGGTAAAATTCCTGCAAAAGATATGCACGGTATTGTTGTTATTGCTAAAATTGGAGGAGATGTAATTCAAAACAGCGGAATATTTTCAGGATTACTATTAACTGCTCTTATTTCAATGGATTTGGCTTTAGTGAACTTTTTACCGATACCTGCATTAGACGGCGGACATTTTATGTTCTTGATGATAGAACTTTTAAGAGGTAAACCGGTTAAACAAGAAACAATAGATAAAGTTAGTACATTCTTTTTCTTATTATTAATTATATTTATGGTTTTAATAATTTTTAATGATATTTATGCAATTGTTAAACACCAGTTGTAAATATTTGTGATATAATAAATCCGTACATTTACATATATGGAGAGAAAGAAGGATGTTAGATTTTATTCAATCGAACGCGATGTTGATTTCTGGGTTAATTCTTGTAATTGCTTATGTTTTCATCGCAAGTGAAAAGATCCAAAAATCAGTAGTAGCTCTTTTTGGGGCTTCTTTGACTATGCTTTTGGGTTTAATTCCGTTTGAAGGTCATATTGATTCACAAACCGGAGTATACATTAAAGGTGTTTTTGAACACGTTGATTTTCAGGTTATTTTCTTGCTTATCGGAATGATGATTATTGTCCACATTTCAAGCAGAAGTGGTGTTTTTAAATGGCTCGCTTTAGAATTATTGCACCTTACAAAGGGGCATCCAAAAACTGTATTATTTGCTCTTGCTGCGTTTACGGCTATAGCATCTGCGTTTTTGGATAATGTAACGACTGTTGTTTTGATGATGCCGATTACTTTTGTTATTGCAAAAGAATTTGAGACTGACCCTGTGCCGTTTTTAATAACTGAGGTTATGGCTTCGAATATCGGAGGAACAGCTACTTTAATAGGAGATCCGCCAAATATTATTATTGGAACACGTGCAGGATTAAGTTTTATGGATTTTGTTGCCGAGTTAACTCCGATTGTTGTGATTATTTTCTTAGTTGCTATAAGTATTTTAGTATTTTTATTCAGAAAGGGTTTGAAGGCAACTCCTGAAAAAATGGAACACATAGCAAAAATTGATAATTCACAAACTATTACTGATAAAAAATTGATGATAAGATCTGTTGTGACTATCGGCCTTGTAATATTAGGTTTTGTAACTCATGATATTACTCATATCCCTGCTTATGTATTTGCAGTTGCAGGAGCATCGTTCTTATTATTGTTTGAAAAACCGAAAGAGATATATCGTGATGTAGAGTGGTTAACTATTTTCTTTTTTGTCGGATTGTTTATTATAATCGGCGGTTTTGAAGCGAATGGCGGTATAAAATTTTTGGCAGACGGATTAATTAAATTGACTCACGGAAGTCTTGAAATGGCTTCAATGATTATACTTTGGGCTTCAGGAATTTTATCCGGAATTATAGATAATATCCCTTATACAGCAACAATGGCGCCGTTGATTTCGGAATTAATAAATCCCGCAAATCCAAATGCTATAACAGGTCATACTCATGCGTTGTGGTGGGCATTGTCACTTGGTGCATGTTTAGGTGGAAATTTCACGATTATTGGTGCGGCAGCAAATGTTTTAGTTAGTGAAACTTCTGCTTCTCATGGTCATAAGATTTCATTTTTTAGATTTATGAAATACGGCGCTTTGGTAACGTTTATTTCACTCGTACTTTCAAGTATTTATATCTTTTTAAGATATTTGACATAATTAAAAGACCTTTCCTTAAGGAAAGGTCTTTTTTTACATATATTGCAAAAATCAAGAGATAGTTTATAATAAGAATATAAATGTTATGGTATAATTTAAATTGAAAGGAGAT
This sequence comes from bacterium, assembly GCA_017941035.1. Taxonomy (GTDB): domain Bacteria; phylum Cyanobacteriota; class Vampirovibrionia; order Gastranaerophilales; family Gastranaerophilaceae; genus Zag111. The sequence continues at coordinate 56,343 of JAGAXG010000003.1, forward strand.
ATAACAATGCTAAAATGCAGTCGCAGAGCCAATTTCGGGGGGGGGGGGCTTTTTAGCTAATCTCCTTGACAAAAAGAAAACAGCATTTACCTTAGCTGAAACTTTAATATCTTTGGCAATAATTGGTATAATTGCCGCAATGACCTTGCCTTCATTGATGCAAAATCTTGGTGAACGTTCAAATTCCGAACGAGCAGCAAATACTGTTCAAAAAATAGCACAATCTATGGATCTAATGCGTGTAGATGGTGAACTGCTTACTACCTACCAAACAACAGATCAATTTGTGGATGAATTGGCAAAACATTTAAAAATTGTAACTCGATGTGATAAGAATCATTTGACAAACTGCTGGCCTGTTGAAAAAGTATTGACAGGCAGCGGGGATGAGGTTAATGTTGCTGATATCAAAACAGGAGAGCAATTGGGATTGAATACAAAAACGGATAATGTGGGCCTTGTTTTAGCAACGGGTGTTCCTATCATTTTAAATTACAATCCTGATGCAGGGATAGTTAGTGACACAGATACAACAACTCAAAATAAAATAAAACTTCCTGCAGGGTGGGGAAGATACAAAGAATATGTATGGGGTAATAATACTATGGGTTCTGTTGCATTTGTAATGGATGTGAACGGCCCTCGTGGACCTAATAAAGGTATTGAAACTATTGAGAATAAATTGATATACCATGATATAAGAAGTTTTGGCGGTGCTTCTTTACAGGGAGATAAATGTGATGGATGCTTAACATCTACGGCTTATGGAAAATATAAATTATTAAATGATGGAGCTGTTTGGACTTCTTCAATTGATTGTTCTGATAACGCAAATAAAGATTATTGCGATGAGCAAACCGGCGCTAGTAAATGGGCAGCTGCGAATAAAGCTTGTCAAGATTTAGGATTATCATTACCTTGGAAAACTGGAGAGGATGAAGCTTTGCCTGCGGGTAATTTTGTAAAATTTAATAAAGAAAATCCTGATTTATTGCCAAGTGACGGTTGTGTTTGGACTGCATATAAAAAAGATGATGGTAGTCATCTTTCATTCCCTTTAAATTATAAAAATAAATTGATGAAGCTAATGTCTAGTATGGGTTCTCAAAGTGCAAGAGGTCAAAATGACGAGTGCTATGCACTATGCGTTGAAAAATAAAATTTTATAAATTAAATAAGCAAAAAACGGGTTTGGGATAAACCAAGCCCGTTTTTTTTGCGAAAGGTAAAAATACTCTATTCGTTACAGCCAAAGGCGATTGTAATATGTTCTCTAGGGTTAACCGCTGAGATTTTGTAACCTCTTGGATCAACAAGATATGCAAATTCGTCACCGGTAGTTTGGAATAAGCCCATTGTACCTGAAACTGCTGTTCTTGTTACGTCAATTGGAGCTTTAACTGTTTCGTAAATACCATCCCCTAAGTTTCTGGCTGCTGCACCAAATTGACCTTGGAATGCGTGTCCTAACATGTAACCTGCGTTATTTGATACGTTTTCTGCTGCGTTACCAACGTTAGTCAATATACCACCTGCGGTTCTACCTACTACACCGATTAATGAACCTGCCCAAGTAAACGGCATTTCAACAAGTCTTGCTACTGGGTTTACATTTTTTTGACGATTTACTTCTGCCTGCAAAATCTGTTTTGGTAATTTTGCTTTGCATTTGTTGTGTGAGATGCTTGTAAATGCAAGTTTTAATGCACCTTTATTACATCCTGAAGGTCTTATTACTTCTACAACCTGACCTGTTACGGTTGATCCGCAAGGATAAGTAACACCATTGATGGTTACATCTTCAAGTGTGTTTGCTCTAAAGTATTGACCTACGTGAGAAGATTTTGCTGTTAATTGGTCTATCATTGATAATTTTAATGTAGGAATTTTAACGATTTCTTCTTGTTCAATTAAAGCTTTTTTTTCAATTGGGCAAACAGGGCATGCTGCATTTGCTGTTGTAGGATTTGTATCGTAACCTAGAGCAACGCGTGCAGTTTGAAGCATTGAAGCAATTTCAGCTCTTGTTGCATCTTTGTTTGGCATAATCATATTAGGATTTGGAGAATCTTTTAAAGCTCCGCTTTCTAATGATTTTGCAACAGGTATTCTTGCCCATCCGGGAACTTTGTTTCCATCCGCGTATTGACTAAGAATTTGGTCTGCTTTTGCACTATCAATGTTGCAATTCATCCCTTTTGCAATTGAAGTTAATGCTTCTACACGTGTTACATTTGAATTAGGCTTGAATGTATGGTTTGGATAACCTCTCAAAAGATCTTCATTAACAGCTTTTGCTATTGCTGCGTTAGCCCAGTTGCTTTGTGCTACATCTGAGAATTGAGTTGTAGTTGCCCCGTGAGCATTCATATTAAAACCTTTAACTAACATTGTTGCAAATTCTGCTCGAGAAATGTTTCTGTTTGGTTTGAACATTCCGTCTGGATATCCGACAACAACATCATTAATAGCTAATTTATCAATTCCGCATGCTGCCCAGTATCCGTTTGGAACATCAGGGAACATACATCCGCCGTTGAATGCAGGAGCTGCTGCTCCGGTGATGTTTTCTTTAATAGTATAAGGAACTAAAGATTTTTTAACAGCATTAATAGAATTTGCTGATTGAAAATCAATCGGACAAGCTTTTACACCATCACGATTTACGAAACTTCCGTTATTACACTGTGGAAGTTCATTCAAACATGGCATTTGTCCGTTTACACCTGCAGCAGCACCGGTTGTTAAACCTTGTGTTGAAATAGTTGCACCACTTATTGCTGATGACATCATTGATGCAGGACAAGGTGTCATAGCAGTATCTGTTGAGAAAATTGAATTAGCCGGCTCTCCCACATAATTGTTTGTACCGTAAACAGCTTGTGGATAACCGTAAACCTGTTTCATCTGGCCTCTGTCAGGTTTTCCTGCCTGAGGGCATAATGCGTTCGATGGAACTGCAGGTTTATCACAGCTGATCTCATCATTACATTTTGTACGTGTTGGACAAGCTCGTTTCTTTTTACAGCCGCAAGATGACTTTCTTTGTTTTTGACATTGTGGTTTTGCACAATCTGATGGACCTGTAACTACCGGCAATGCCTCATTTTGAGTACAAGGGCAGGCTGCCATCGCAGTATTCAAGGAACCCGTTGCCATTCCTACAGCAATCGCAGCTGCCAAAGTTAGTTTTTTAATTGACATTTTTACCTCCTTGTTATGTACCGGTTTTTGCTTTAACCAACAAAAACCATATTTAAAAAACAAACACCTAATTATGTACTTTTAAGTGTTTTTTACACATTAGAAATTTGACTTATTCAACCGGATAATTTTTTAAATTACTAACTTTGTAACATTTTGTGAAAATTGGGCAATATTTTATAATTTATTGTTTTATTATATATGTGTGAAGTAAAAATTTGGTGTGTTTATGTATAGCAAAGAATTTATGAAATTTATTTATAATTACCAGAAAGATGATTTTAAACCTCAAGAATCAACAGTGAGAGAAATACGTTTTAAAAATCGTCGTGGAGGTAAATTAGCAGAAATTTTCTTGACCATAAAAAAATAATACTATTTTAGGTAGAAGTAATTTTTAACTTCGGCTTTTATATTTATAGCTGTTTCTATGACTAGATAGTTTAAGATAAAAAGTTCTTTTTTGGAAAATTTTTTATTAGATTCTTGGATATGATGTTCAGTTTATAAAAGAAATATCTTAGCAAGCTTTGTCAAAACATAAAAAAAAGAGTCTTATAATAAGACCCTTTGGAATGTAAACTTTGTATCATTCCTCGTAATAGTGAAGTGTGAAGTGTGTGCTTAAAGTCTGAGTTTAATCCTCATTTTAAAAGCATCCTCGTGTTTACATGTATATAAAGTTTTTTGAGTATATAAAATTGCTATATTTTTTAAATCTTGCTTTACAATACTTTACATATGGAGGCATAATTATATAGTTGTACCTAATAATATCGAGGGTTTAATACCTAAGAATAATTAATTTATTATATAATTTTTATAAATCACTACTTTTTTATTAATAATTTTTTAGCTTAAAAAAGTGTAAAACATGTATTATAATATATTTGAGCGGGATAAAGGGATTTATATGTACGAAAGTTCTGATGATGAAATATTATCAATAGAGAATGATATTGGTATTATTGAAAACAATCCAATGGGGCTTTGTAAGGCTGAAGAGAATTGTTTTTCAGATTTTATTTACAAAAAATGTGTAAATTTAGAATTTGACGTAAATTTAAATGTTTATTCTTATAATCCATTCAAACTTATAAGTCTATAGTTATTTTTTGTTCTTTCATTATTAAGTTAAGTTATGTTAACTTTTTTATTTTAAAAAAGCAATTCCTCTAAAAAAAAATACTTTATATAAATGTATATAGGAAAAGAGGATTTCAAAAAATTATGAAAGAACAAGAATTGAATACATTAATGTCTGTAGTTTCCGATCCGGAAAATAATGTATATAGAATTGATACATATAAAGATTTAGCTGAAATTCAACGTATGGTACGTATTTTCAATATTTCTAAGGAACAGCAAAACCACCATGTAATGTTATCAATCGAAAACCTTGCTACATTACGTTTGGTTTTAAGTAATAATTAATTCGCAATCCCGAAATTGCGCTAGATTTAGCTTCTGCAGTTTTTTTTGCAGAAGCTTTTTGTATGTGTTTTAGACAATAAAAAAGCCACAATCTTTTGTGACTTGAACAATAATCTTGGGAGGAGATTTTGGGATAGTTTGTACATGCATGTTACAACAACATGTCAAATTTGTAACATTACTAAATAAAAATCGTAACAAAAGTTTACATTTATTATTTTTTATGATATAATGCGAGCATGGTTAAAGATTTAAATATTTTAGTAATAAATGGTCCTAATTTGAATATGCTTGGGGTCAGAGAACCTGAACAATACGGTTCAAAGTCATATAAGGATATTGAAATGGAATTGCATGAATATTCTTTTGAATTAGGTGTAAATTTAGAAATTTTCCAGAGCAATTTTGAAGGCGAAATAGTTGAAAAAATACAATATGCTCTAGGTAATTTTGATGGAATAATAATTAATGCCGGAGCATATACTCATACGAGTGTTGCCATTCGTGATGCTCTTTTAGCGGTAAAAATACCGACTGTAGAGATACATATTTCCAATATATATCGTCGTGAAGAATTTCGTCATGAGTCTATGTTTGCGGATGTTTGTGTCGGTCAGATTTGCGGGTTTAAAATAGATAGTTATAAATTGGGTTTGCAAGGATTGGTTAATTTTTTAACCAGTGCAAATGATTAAAAAAAAGCGATGCTTATGCATCGCTTTTTTTTATGTGTATTTTATTTATTATTTTTTTGCAAACTCTTGTTGTATTTGTTCCATAAATTTAAGGGTATCTTCTTCAGAATGTTCTGAGGCATATTTATCAATAGCATCATTTAATGTTTGAACTAATTCAGGATGTTTTTCCATGAATTTAATATCATTTTCAATAGTATCAGCTGTCGCAATTTGGGATTTTCCTAATGATGCAGCAGGCATGTTTTTCAAATCATTAATTTCTTTCTTTTCTTCGGAAATCGGTTCTGCAACCGGAGCTGCCTGTTCTTCAACAGTAGGTGCTGGTTGTAAGTTTTTAAAGTTTACGTTGTTTAAATTGTTGTCAATTTCTCTCATATTTTACCTGCTTTCGGTTTTTTCATGTATTTTACGTGTCCGTTCTTTATAAACCCGTAAATATTTTTTTTTGCTACTTTTGTTTAAAAAAAATTACAAAAATTTACACAAATATTTTTCATGTTATTATGAATTATATAATATAATAGGAAGTGATGCAAATTATGAACTTGGATAAACTTTTTAAAAGATTTGAACGTTTTATTGGTGCATCGAAAGTTGTTAAAGATTTCCCGGATTCAGTTATTTTTGTTGATGGGGAAGGCTATATTACTGATGCAAACAATAAGGCATGTGAATGTTTTAATTTGCATAGTGGAATAAATCTTGTAAAATTAAGTGATTTTATTGAAAATGGAATGAATTGTGCAAAAGATTCAGTAAAATTAAAGAAACCTGTTTTGGCAAGTGTTAGAGTTGATGGTAAAGAATATTTTGTTGAAATAAATGCTTCAAAACGCCGAAGTGGTTATTGTTTAGCAATAAGAGATATAACCAAACTTACAAATGAAAGTTTGAAAGAGAAAAAAATAGAACAATTTAACGGTGAAAAAAATGCAATGATTGTTAAAATTGAAGATGAAATTAAATCTCCGATAAATTCAATATTAGGGTTCTCAAAATCTCTATTAGAAGATGAAAATATTACTGAAAAACAACGGAAATATTTAGGCATAATACGTTCAAATGCACAGGATTTATATGATTATTTGGATAAATTTATAGAATTTACTTATGCGGAATCTTTGTTATATGAACCTGAAATGCAAAGATTTGATGTTGTTTTAGTGCTTAAAAATATTCTAAAAGGATTTGAATTACAATTTAGAGAAAAGAATTTGGAATTAGTTTTTGATGCTGATTTGTGGGAAAAACGTACTATTTATACCGATATAAAGGCTTTAAAAAAATATTTAAAAAATATAATTGAAGTTTCATTGTCAATGACAAAATCCGGTGGTATAACTATTCGTCTGAGTGCTCCTGACGAAGCAGTTTCTTTTGGATATGGTTTAAAAGAACATGTCCCTTATTTGCAGATATCAATACAGGATACCGGAGAAGGAATTGAACAAGAAAATAAAAAATATTTATGTAATCCTTATTTTTGGATTGAAAAAGGCAAAAAATATTTTACCAGAGCTTTGAAACTTGGCTCTGCAAGTATTTTGATCAAGAGGTCAGAGGGATATTTTGATATCTCCTCCGAAGTAATGCAAGGAACACTTTTTAATATTATTATTCCGGTTGAAAAGGATGAAAATGAGTAAAGTAATTTTAAAAAATATAAAAAAAGCTTATGATAACAATAAAGTAGTAATTAATAATGTTAATCTTGAAATAAAAGACAAGGAATTTATAGTTCTTGTTGGTGCTTCAGGTTGTGGCAAATCTACACTTTTAAGAATGATTGCCGGATTAGAAGATATTACAAGCGGTGAAATTTATATTGGGGATAAAAAAGTAAATAATATACCTCCAAAAGACAGAGATATTGCTTTTGTATTTCAAAGTTACGCATTGTATCCGCATATGACTGTCAGAGAGAATATAGCTTTTGGACTAAAAATGCGAAAAGTTTCAAAAGCAGAAATTGAAAGAAAAGTTAAAGAAGCCTCAGAAATTTTGAATTTAACTGAATATTTAGACCGCAAACCGAAACAATTATCAGGAGGTCAAAGGCAGAGAGTTGCTTTGGGGCGTGCAATTGTTCGTAATCCAAAGGTATTTTTAATGGATGAACCTTTATCAAATTTAGATGCAAAATTACGAGTCCAAATGCGTTCAGAAATAAAAAAACTTCATGAAAAATTGCAAACTACATTTATTTATGTTACTCACGATCAAACAGAAGCTTTGACTATGGGAGATAGAATTGTTGTTTTAAATAACGGTGATATTCAGCAGGTAGATAGTCCTGATGAAATTTATAATAATCCGAAAAATACTTTTGTAGCAGGTTTTATAGGGTCTCCACAGATGAATTTTATACAAGGAAGTGATTTAGGTTTAGATGAAAATATTTTATATGGTATTCGTCCTGAAAAAATGATAAAATCTGATGGCGATATTAAATTAACTGTAAATGTAGATATTTCTGAAATGCTTGGAAGTGAAAAAATAGCATATTTTAATATTGGTGATCGAAGATGTTCAGCTGTCTTATCATCCGAATTTAACATAGGGAAAACATTGGATTTATCTATTAAAAAATCGGATTTGTATGAATTTGATAAAAACGGAATCCGAATTTAGTTTAAAAAGATATAAATAAGATTATTCCAATGGTAATTATTAAAGAAATTCCTACGATTATCCAAAATATCGGAACCCCCGATTTTTGTGGAACTGATTTCATAGATGTAACTTGCATTTTTGACTTTTTATTTTTGGCGGATTTTTTAATGTTTTTTTCGGCTTTCTCTTTAGCTTCCAAATAACTTTCAGAAAGTGATTTTTTTGATTTATTCCCTGTAATCATTAATTCAGTATCATATCTGAGCTTTAAAATTTTTTCGTTCGCTTTTTTATAATAAACTGCGTAGCTTATTCCTATTTCGAATGCTCTTTGTAAGCATTCAAGTGCTTTCATTCCATCTTGTTTAACTTCATCTGCGTGAACAGAGTTGTTCCCTTGTTTTTTCAAAAAATATAAATCATCAATAAATTCTTTCTCTTGAGCCCAACCTTGTCCTTTGTCCTTTAAAGTCGCGAGCATTTCGTCAAAAGTAACTTCATTTGAACGATTTTTCCCTAAAACATTACGGCAAATTTTTTCACCAAAACGCCTTGTTTGCCCTGTGCATTGTTCAAAGAATTCTGCACGATAAAGTCTTTCTGCATCATTTATAATTTCATACAAATTTTTATCTATATTTTTTAAAAAATCAAAATTACCAGCCATAGAAATATTTTACAATAAAAAAGGCAGTTTATTAACTGCCTTTTTATAGTAAATATGTATTAACTATGATATTCTTCCAGGAACAACAACTCCACCCTTTAAATTCTTTTTATAGAATTCAACGTGCGGTTGAAGTACTGAATCTAAAACTTCAGGGAAGCTTTGAGCATTCATAATTCTTGAAACAATTTCTTGATAAACAGTAGCGAATGCTCTTAATTGAGTTAATCTTCCTGCTGCTTCCGCACTTAAACCCATACCATTGGTTTCTATTCTTTCAACAAATAATGAACCTGTAACTGAATAAGATTTTGTTAAAGCATCTATGTAGCTTTCTGAATTTTCGCGGCAAACACCTTTGTCAACAGGAACTGTCAATGCAAATACAAGTTTATTTGCAGGATTAAAATGTGCTTCTGCGGAGTGATGCATTGCATCAGGAACTTTTGCAACTTGTTTCAATGTATCTTTAACAGATTCATTTTGCATTTGAGCATGCCAATATACTGTGTTTTCAAAAATGGCTCCCATATATTGATGCACTGAAGCATCAATGCCGTTTGATTTAGCTTCTGCCCAAAATATACCTTCTTTTAATGCATCATTTACTTCTAAATCTGTTGTTAAAGCTTCAGAAGAAACATTTTGAGCTGAATTTAACATTGTAATCATATCTTCTTTTTTCATTCCTGCGTAAGCAAGAGTAAATAAAGCGTGATCGTCAAATGCAGAAAATCTTCCGCCTACATCATCGTGAATATACAAATCTCCTAACCAACCGTTTTCATTTGACGTTCTGCGAAGTTCTGATTTTTCCGCATTGCAGTCTGTTACTGCAATAAAGTGTTTATTTGATAATGCTTTCGCTTCTTCTTCTGACTTGCCTTGAGATTTGTATGCTTTAATTAACAAATCCCAAATCCTAAGCATTCCATCTTTGGTTTCAAATGTCGAACCTGATTTTGATGCAACTAAATAATTTGAAGATGTTACATCATTACCTAATCTGTACAAAAATCTTTCAAAACTTGAAGAATCTATATCAGAATAAAATTCAATATCACTTCTATTGATATTTAATCCATTGATTGAAAGCATGTGTTCAACAGTATGCTTTGATCCTCCAATACCAAGAATACTCAAAGTTTTTGCTCCTGTTGCAGATTTTAAACTTGAAACTAATGAATAAATTTCATCTATTCTTTTTAATTGTTCTGAAGGTAAATTTACCCAATTTAGAAATTGTCCCTTATTATTTGCTCGTGAAGAAAATTCTTTTACAAATTCAGAAACTTTTGATGAATACTTACTAAAATCAATTCCATAGAATTGTGTTGTTAAACTTGAACTTTTAGTCAACATGCTTATCCTTTCTTGTTGTGTACACATTAGCATTTTACTATAAAAATTTTTAATATAACACTTAACTTTTTAATAAATATAGTTTATAATATTAATATGAAATCAGCAAAAGAAGTAACAACGGAAACAAAAATTTTAAACAGATTAAAAAATAATCCAACCTGTTTAAAATTAGTAAATTATTTATTTGCAGATGAAGAATTGCAAGCAATTCAAGATTATGCAAATAATGTATCTATTCGTCGTCTAGGTTTTAATGACCATGGCCCGGTGCATATGCGCCAAGTAGTTAAAAATGCTATAAAAATGTTAGATATTCTTCATGATTTTGGGATTAAAACATCATTAGAAGATGAAGAAGTCGGGACATTTGAAGATAGTATGTGTGCCGTGATTCTTGCCGGTTTTATGCATGATATGGGTATGGCAATAGGTCGTCAAAATCATGAAGAGTTATCTGCTCTTTTAGCGCAACCTATTATAGACAGAGCATTAATTTATATGTTTCCTAATGATTTGCGTAAAAGAGTAATTATAAAAACTATGGCTACAGAGGCTATTGTCGGTCACATGTCATCGCATAAGGTCCATTCAATAGAAGCCGGAGTTTTACTCATTGCTGACGGATGCGATATGACAAAAGGCAGAGCAAGAATTCCTCTTGCAATAAATACTGCCCCGAAAGTTGGGGATATTCATAAATATTCTGCAAATGCAATAAAATGGATAGGAATACATCATGGTCAAAGACTTCCAATAAAAATTGATATAGAAATGACTTCAGAAGTGGGATTTTTTCAAATAGAAGAAGTTTTATTGGAAAAAATAAATGCCTCACCTGCTAAAAAATTTGTAGAACTTTATGCGGGAGTTGAAGGCGAAGAAAGAAAATGTTATTTATAAAATGAAAAGAGAAAGTTTCCTTTCTCTTTTTTAATGTACAGTTGTGGGTTGTAAAATAAGGTATTATTCAAGTGCTAGCTGTACCTAACACAAAGGTTGTAAAAAAATATTATAGTTTATTTTTGTTATTAATCCAGAAATCAGTAAATTCGTGAATTTTTTCAAGAACATTTTTAGAAATTATGTGTTCTATTTTGCAAGCATTTTCGCTTGCTTCATTTTTTTCAATTCCTAAAACTGTTTCAAAAAAGTTTTCCAAAGTATGGTGCTTGTTGTATATCTCGGATGCTTGCTTTATTCCTTCTTTAGTAATAGAAATAGCTTCATAACTATTGTAATTTATTAATTTTTTTGAAACAAGTTTTGAAAGTGCCTCAGATACTGAAGCTCGTGAAATATTCATTTGACGGGCAAGTTCAGCTCCCTTTAGCTGTTTATTATTCAGATGAGCCAAATATATTACTTCTAAGTAATCTTCCAATCCTGAGGATAAGTTTTTATTTTTTGTTTTCAATGATCTCTCCTTTATTATTATTGTAAGGTAAACCTAACACTTTGTCAAGTATTTAAAAATTGAAAAAAGGCTTACTGTTTAGTAAGCCTTTTATTTTATGTTTAATCAAACTTCACTTATGCTGTTAATTTTAATTTTTGATTTGTATGAATTATTACTGTGCGATTGTTTTTTTCATATTTTAGATTGTTTAATTCTAAAATTTCTTTAGTACGTTTTGCAATTTGTGCGTTTGTTGGTTTAGCACCATTATTTTCGCTTGCGATTTGAGCTTTGGCAATATTCCAGATATTATCACCAGTTTTTACAGTGTATTCGCCTGATTCATTAACTTCAAATTTTGGTTTAGCTTCGGCTTTATCTGCTTTTTTACTATCAACTTTTTTCTCTGCTGGGACAGCTACTTTTGCTGAATCTTTAGCGGTAGTGTCTTTTTTCTCAGCCGGGACAGCTACTTTTGCTGAATCTTGAGCGGTAGTGTCTTTTTTCTCAGCCGGAACAGCTACTTTTGCTGAATCTTGAGCGGTAGTGTCTTTTTTCTCAGCCGGAACAGCTACTTTTGCTGAATCTTGAGCGGTAGTGTCTTTTTTCTCAGCTGGGACAGCTACCTTTGCTGAATCTTGAGCGGTAGTGTCTTTTTTCTCAGCCGGAACAGCTACTTTTGCTGAATCTTGAGCGGTAGTGTCTTTTTTCTCAGCCGGAACAGCTACTTTTGCCGAATCTTGAGTGGTAGTATCTTTTACTGCCACAGGAATAACTGTTTTCCCTGAATTATTTTTATCTGTTTTTTTAGTTTCTTTTACTTTTCCTGAGTCTTTATTACTTGTGTCTTTAGCTTTTTCGGCATCTTTTTTTGTGTCTGTTTTAGTTTTTTGTTGTTTAGTTTGTTTCTTTGTCCCGACGTTTGTTGCTTCTTTGTCATTATCGGCAAAAAATTTCTGAGCAGCTTTATAAATTACTTCAGTCGCAACTAAAATACCCCCAATTATTAATCCGATTTTCCCCACTCTTTTAAGAGTTTTTCCCGCTTTACTAAATGTGCTTGCTTTAGGCATTTTGGCAAGTCTTTCTGTTTCTTCTGCTGTTTGAGAAACAAATTTACCGCCTTTTTTTACTGTTTTACCACCATATTGCGGAGCTTTTTGTTCTTTTGATGTGATTTTTTCATTTAGATATTCTCTGTAAGTGTTACTTTTTCCGTTTAATTCATTTCCAATTTCAGGTGTTTGTTTGCTCATAGAAGCTTTTTTTGCATTTTCTTTTTTTACATCAGCTAAAGTTTTTTGTTTTTCTACAGGGCGTCTTCCTGTATGAAATTTAGACGCACCAATTCTTTGTGAACCCATTCTCAAATTCCCCTTTCGTTTATAACTAAATATTTTCCCCGTACCCATATAAAGTTTTTTTTTATTTCAAAATTGCCTAATAAATTTAAAATGCTTTACATTCCTTAATAAAATCTCCTACAAATGGAGTATGTCAAAAACTTCTAAAATCTTATAATAAAAGAAAAAGGGGAGATTGTTGTTTATGTTAAATGATACAATTGACAATGCAATGGTTCGTGCTCAAAAGTTTGAACGACACAATAGAACTGTTAGATTTAGTTCAAATGTTTTTAAGAACATGGCTAGAGATAATAGTGTTGAAGTTGAAATAATGAAGCGTAAATTATCTGAATATATTAAACAGCAAGAACCTGAAGTGCAATCTGATGAAATTTCTGAATATATTAAGGAAGATCCTGATAGTATTTCTGTTGATGTTAAAATAAATTCAGAGCCTATGGGATTACCGTTTTTCAGATCTATTAGAGCAAAATTACAACAAGTTTATGGGTATTAAATATTATGTTTCAAGTATACACAGCAAAAGATAAATCAGAATTATCAAAAAATTTAATCGGTGAGTTTAAAGAATACGATGATGCTATGGATTGTGCGGAAAAGGCCATAGAGGGAAAAGAAGGCTTACGCTATATTGTTGAAGAAACTAATGGTTGTGTTGATAGTTATGGTGAATTAATCGCAACTGTTATTGCTGAAAGTGATTAAATTTCAAAAAACTCTTTGGCAATAGAAATTTCTTCACTTTTACTTAGTGAAGGGTTTTTGAGTTTCCTTTTTAAAATAAAATCAAAGCATTGTTGATATTTCTCTGACGGTTTTATCCCAAAATTCTGTAAATCTTCTCCGTTTAGTGAAATTTTTATTTCTTTAATTTGGTTAAATCTTTCTACAATTTTCGGATTGATTGTTGAATACATTATGATGCTTTCTTTAGATATATTTGAAAGAGATTTGTATATTTCAAAATCCGAATCCAATTTTATATTTTTCAAATTATTATATTCTTCAACAATTTTCTTCTCTTTTTTTGTAAGTGGAATATTTGAAATATCAGGTAATAATCCTAAATATACAATCCAATTTTTACTATTTTTTATAGGAAATTTTGGTAGCTTAAAATCAATTGGAGAAACAAGTTTATAAATACCTTCATTTACAAATCTTTCAAATGCTTTCCAGGAAGTAAGTGTTTCTTTTAGCTCTTTTTGAAGTCTTTTGTACGATATATCATAGTTTATATTTTTTAAATACTCATTTTGAAGTTTTTTTGTATGTTCATCAAGTTCAAATCCAAAACGAACAGAAAATTTTAAAGCCCTTAAAATTCTTGTAGGATCATCAATAAAGCTATTATTGTGAAGAACACGGATTTTTTTATTCTTTAAATCTTCAAGTCCTCCTGTGTAATCAATAATTTCACCTGTAAGAGTAGATTTTGCTAAAGCATTTATTGTAAAATCCCTGCGCATAACATCTTCTTTTAAAGAGCAGGCAATTTTTTTAATAATAGGTAAATGACCTTTTTTAGGATAAATTTCAGAACGTGTTGATGCAATATCAATTTCTTTATTGTTCAATTTAATTTTAACTGTTCCAAAAGGTTCGTTAATTTGTAAAATTTCAGCATTTTTAATTGAATGGGCAAATTCAACGGCATTACCGTTATATGTCAAGTCAATATCAATACTTTCTCGTTTTAAAAGTTCATCACGAACAATTCCGCCAATGAAATATAAGTTTTTATCCTTTAAACCGATGATGTCCATAAGTTGATTTTAGCGTAAAATCATATAAAATGGAATAAGAGGGAAAATATGTTACAAGAAGCAACAAAAGCACTAAATTCAGCATTCAATAACAGTTTTATAAAAAAAATTAGTCAATATCTTCACGATTGCGTTAGAGAAGAAGTAAAAAGTTCAACTTTTCGCAATCTTAAAGGAGATAAGGATAATAAATGGATTTTTCTAAAAGAAAAAGAAACTCTTTTGACGGAAGGATTGGAGTACTTAAAACTTGATGGAGCAAATCCGAATTTAACCGAATTAATGATTCAAAGTGAAAACAATTCCAGAGATAAATATTTAATTTATGGATATATGTTTCTTGTAGGCAGAAATGGTAAGTCAAAACGCCGTAATGAGTTTTTGACTCCTCTTTTGTATGTTCCTTGCAAACTCGAAAGAAACGGAGTAAACATAAATTGTATTCGTCAGGAAGATATTTTATCACTAAATACAGGTGCTTTGGCTTCGTTGATGAAAAAAAGCGACGATGATGACGAAGTAGACTCATTTTTAGAAGGAATTTTAGATGTTGTTCCGGATTTGCCAATTACTAAAGAAAAAATGGATATTTTTCTTACAACTTTAAAATCTTTAATCCCTGATATTGAAATTGCACTTGATGATTCCGAAGATGCTGACGAAGACAATGTGTCAAGAGATGAAACTCCAAATTATTCTGATATGGAAATTAATGGGGATAATTTGGACGAAATTATTGAGGATGATATTCAACAGCAAAAACAAAAATACGAAGGGGATTTGAAAAAGCTCTGTGTAACTTATCAAAGCGCAATTATTTTGACAAAACGACCTGCTGTAACTGCAGGTGTGTTGCATGAACTTCTTCAGATTGCTGAAAAACCGAGCGGTGTATATCGCGAAACAACTTTATCTGTTATTAATGATGAGTATAATCAGGCAGTTGAGCGAAGTGTTAAGCAAAATAGTGAAGAACAATTTTATCCGATTACTCCTTTATCATTGAGTGATTCTCAAGAAAAGGTGATTAAAAATATTGAGAATAACAAATTTATAGCAGTTCAAGGACCCCCTGGAACAGGCAAATCACAAACTATTGTTAACCTAGTTGCACATTTGATTGCAAATGGTAAAACGGTTCTTGTTGCATCTCGTATGGATAAGGCTGTTGATGTCGTTGCTGACAGGTTGAATGAGCTTGGTGCGCCGTATTTGGCATTAAGAGCTGGTAGAGCAAATTATCAGAAGCAATTGAGTTTAAAATTACAAGATTTGATTTCCGGTAAAGTTGATTTGGATGATGATGTTGAGGATTATATTTTCACAAGTTCCAAAGATATGAAACAGCATCTTGATATTTTACGAGAAACGGAACAAAAATGTGAAAAAATTATAAAACTTGAACGTGCATGGCATGATTTGCGCGACGAAATTAAAGAAAATGCATTGACTGTTGGTGAAATGCAATATATAAAAAGACCTTTAAAAAAATCCGAAATTGATAATATAAACGATGTTATTAAATCTTTATCGAATAATATGGAAAAATCAGGATTTTTTGCAGGTTTTGCGAATATGTCATCCTTAAGACAGCTAAAGAAAATTCTCGATTTGAAGTCTTTTGATGTTGAACCTGAAACTTTAGATAGACTTAAGGTAGAGCTTGATTTTATAACTCAAAAATGGAATTTGCGTAAAATTGAAGCTGATATTCAAAAAATAGGCAATTTACATGTTATGATGGAGCAAATTCGCCAACTTAAAAAGAAACAAAAAACACTTGCTGTTAATATACTAAAAAGTACTCGCCGTGAAGCTTTAAAAGCGCTTTTACGTGATGATAAGAAAAAACGCAGAATAAAAGTTCACGCGATGTCGCTTGTAGAGCGCCGTAAAAAACTTCAATCAAAAATTCTTGAAGAAGAAGATTTTAAACCTCTTTTGGAAGCTTTTCCATGCTGGTGTGTCACAACATATGCTGTCTCAGATTCTCTTCCTTTAAAGCCTGGGATGTTTGATGTTGCTATTATTGATGAAGCTTCTCAATGTGATATAGCAAGCTGTTTCCCTATTATGTACCGAGCAAAAAAATCTGTTATAGTTGGGGATGATAAGCAATTACCTCATTTATCATTCCTTGAAAAAGCGAAAGAGCAATCGTTTTTAAGTCAATACGGTATTCCTGATAAATACCAATTGATGTGGAGATTTAGAACAAATTCAATGTTTGATTTGGCAGATTATTATTCTATGAATTCTGTTATGTTGGATGAACATTTTAGAAGCCTCCCTCCGGTGATTGATTTTTCGAATCGCGAATTTTATTCGGGAAGAATAAGGATTATGAGAAAAGATTCTTCTGATGATAAGGTTTTAGATCTAATTAAGGTCGCTGATGGAAAAGTTGATTCTGATGCAACAAGAAATTTACCTGAAGTTGAAGAACTGGTTAAAGTCTTACACGAAATAATTATTGAAGATGAACGTAAAAACCCTGATAATCCAACATCAATTGGTATAATATCTCCATTTAGAGCTCAAGTTGAACAGTTAAAAATTTCCGTTCCCAAGGTCCTTTCCGATTATATGATTAGAAAACACCAAATTGAAATCGGTACTGCTCATACATTTCAAGGTGATGAAAGAGATATAATGCTTATTTCTTGGGGATTTGCAAATAATTCTCACCCACAAAGTATTACTTTTATTCAAAAACCAAATTTGTTCAATGTCGCAATCACGCGTGCAAAAAATAAATGTATCAATTTTATTTCACACGATATTGAAACTATGTCAGAAGGACATTTTAGAAATTATGTTTCTTATATTAAAGAATATTTAGAACGTAAACAGGCAATTTTAGACAATCAGATAGATGAAAATATTTACAAAAACAAGTTTGAACGTGAAGTAGCAGAGGCAATTCGCAATTTAGATCACAAAGTTATAGCAGGTGCTGATGTTGCAGGTTTGAGTGCTGATTTGATTGTAGATGACAAATTTATTGTTGAAATTGATGGTGTTGAAGATAACAAAAAAACAAATATGTCTAATATGAAAAAACAATCTATATTAGAACGTTCAGGATTTAAAGTGAAACGTATAACATTCCGTGAATGGCAGTATAGTGCGAAAGCTTGTTTGGATAGAATTTTAACAATTGATTAAAAAAAATCGGGTTTTTAAACCCGATTTTTATGTATCAATATTTGTAGCATAGACGGCGTTAGATTGAATAAAGTCTCGTCTCGGCTCAACTCTGTCTCCCATCAAGACATCAAATAATTGATCGCAAAGCATTGCATCTTCAATATTAACTTTCAATAATGTTCTTGTTGCAGGATCCATTGTTGTTTCCCATAATTGTTGAGGCATCATTTCTCCTAAACCTTTGAATCGCTGAATTTGTAATCCTTTTTGACCTCTATCATCAATTGTTTTTTGCAATTTGTCAAATGAATTAATTTCAATCTTTTCAGTGTCGGTTTCTAATAGTAATCCGCCTGACTCTTCAATTAAGAAATCACGAATTAAAGGATAAGAATTCTTTAATTTCTTGTATTCAGAACTTTTTATAATATTAGGGTTTAATACAACATGTTCTTCGTCATTCAAGTGCAAAATAAAAGAATATTTCGCATTTTCAGGATTGTACTTAACTTCGACTTTATAATTTTCAGCTTCAGTAATTCCGTAATTTTGTGCGTGATCTTGTAAATAATGATTTAAATAATCACAATGCTTGTTCATCATATCTTGTGAATCGAAATCTTCAATTTTAATTTCAGAACGAACAAGACCGCGTAAAAATACTGCAGGGAACAAGTTTAGAATAGGATTGTTATATGATCTGTAAAATTCTGTCATATTTTTGATTAATTGAAGTAATTCGTCACCTGATTTTACATTTTTCTTATTTTTATCTGAAAGGCTTAAATTCTTAATTCCTCGTTCTTTAAGCATTTTATCAAGAACGTGTTCATTGAATAAGTATTCAGATGTTTTCCCTTGAGTAACTTTAAACAAAGGCGGTTGAGCAATATAAACATATCCTTTTTCAATAAGTTCTCGAGCATAGCGGAAGAAGAATGTTAGCATTAATGTTCTAATATGAGCGCCATCAACGTCCGCATCGGTCATAATAATGATTTTATGATATCTTAATTTATCAATTTCAACTTCATCTTGGTTACGACTAATTTTTATACCGAAAGCCTGAACCATTGATTGAATTTCATTGTTGCCATAAATTCTGTCAAGACGTGCTTTTTCAACGTTTAAGATTTTACCTCTTAACGGTAAGATCGCTTGGAACATTCTATTTCTTCCCTGTTTAGCTGATCCTCCTGCAGAATCACCCTCAACAATGAAAATTTCACACTGAGAAGGATCTCTGTTTGAACAATCTGCAAGTTTTCCGGGCAAGGTCGAATTTTCTAAAACTGTTTTACGTCTTGTTAGCTCTCTGGCTTTACGAGCGGCTTCACGTGCACGCTGTGCTTGCAAGGTCTTTTCTAAGATAGCTTTAGCCATTTTTGGATTAAATTCAAGCCATTCTTGCAATTTATCTCTTACAGTATCTTGAACAGCACCCAAAGCCTCTTGAGAGCCCAATTTTTCTTTAGTTTGTCCTTCAAATTCAGGATTAGGAATTTTTACTGAAACAATTGCAGTCAAACCTTCTCTGACGTCATCACCTGAAAGATTTTGGTCAGAATCTTTTAAAATATTATTTTTACGTGCATAATCATTTAATACACGGGTAATAGCATTTCTAAAGCCTGTCAAGTGAGTTCCGCCAAAGTGAGTGTTGATGTTGTTAGCGAAAGACAAAATGTTTTCTGTATAAGAATCTGTGTATTGCATTGCAACTTCAACCTGAATATCCCCAAGAACTTTATCCATATAAATTGGTTTTTCATGCATAACGGTTTTGTTTTTGTTTAAAAATGCAACATAACTTCCTATACCGCCTTCATAGTGAAAAACTTCTGCTTCATCCATTCCAGGATGTTTGAATATAATTTTTAAGCCTTTATTTAAGAATGCCATTTCTCTTAAACGAGTTCCTATAACTTCGGCATCAATTTCTGTTGTTTCTGTAAATATTTCAGGGTCAGGCCAGAATGTTGTTTTTGTTCCTGTTTTTTCTGTTTCTTTCCCTTTTTCAACAGGAGCAAGAGGTTCCCCTCTCATATATTCTTGTCTCCACACAAATCCTTGTCTTGAAACTTCTACTATATATTTTTCAGATAACGCATTTACAACAGAAGCTCCTACTCCGTGTAATCCGCCGGATACTTTGTATCCCCCATCGCCAAATTTTCCGCCTGCGTGTAAAACTGTATGGACAATTTCCAATGCTGATTTTCCGGTGCCTTCTTTTATATCAACAGGAATACCACGGCCATTATCTTCAACTGTTACGCTGTTGTCAGGATTTATTGTTACATATATATCGGTGCAAAACCCAGCCAATGATTCGTCAATTGAGTTGTCAACGATTTCATAAATACAATGATGTAAACCTCTTTGAGATGTTGAACCAATGTACATTCCAGGTCTTACACGAACAGCTTCTAAGCCTTCTAAAACACGGATGTTGCTTGCCCCGTAATCTTCTGAAGTATGAGTTTCAAATTCTTCATGTTTACCTTCGTCAGGATCAACAAATTCTGCATCAATTTCTTTTTTTAATTCTTCTTTAGCTCTGTTTTCATCAGCTTGTGCTAATGCTTCTAAGCCCTTATTATTTGTGGTATTTTCCATACGTCTCCCCTAATCTTATAATATTAGTGTATCACAAACCCCATAAAATGCCAAAAACTTTACTCTAAGTTAAGAAAAAACTTTACATAAAAATATACCCTTGTAAAACCATAAAACATAGTTTATAATAACAATATAAATACGAGGGAATAATTCAAATTGAAAGGAGATAGAATTATGCCAAAACGTAGTCACAGAGCCAATTTCGGAGGGGGCTTTTAGTTAATCTCCTTAGTAAAAAGACGAAAGCATTTACCTTAGCTGAAACATTAATTGCTCTTGTCATAATCGGTATAGTAGCAGCGATGACAATACCGGCATTGATGACAAAAATATCAGATACAGTAAAAGAGAAAAAGATAGCGGTCTTTGAGCGAAAATTATCTAAAGGAGCTGATTTATTGAATATAGAATATGGCATTGGACCATATTACAAAGGAGCAAATCCGAGTTATGAATTTGCACAGGCACTATCAAAA
Source organism: bacterium (assembly GCA_017941035.1). Classification (GTDB taxonomy): domain Bacteria; phylum Cyanobacteriota; class Vampirovibrionia; order Gastranaerophilales; family Gastranaerophilaceae; genus Zag111. The sequence goes on from JAGAXG010000003.1 coordinate 77,101, forward strand.
CATTTAAAGATAGTGACGATTTGTGATAAAGATAATTTAAGAAATTGTTTGCCTTATGAACAAATACAAACGGATATAAATCTTTCAAATGTATCTGATTTAAAAACGGGAAGTAAACTTGGTCTGGACAGCACAAATTATGTGGATACTGCCGGAATAGTTTTAGGCGACGGTACGCCTATGATATTTTCTTGGAATAAAAATTGTCCTGTGAGTGACCCTGATTCTGTAGAATATTCTGTATCTAATAAGAAAGTAAAATCATTAAATACAAATTGTATATCCGGAATTTATGATATCAATGGAGCGAAAGGACCTAACAAATTTGGGAAAGATGTAATAAGTTTTAACGGAGCGAGCTTAGGTTGGATAAAGATTGGGAATTTAGAGGTTAGTCCTGCTTTTATACCGACACCAATTGAAGTCTCCTCTTTTTATTCTGATCCTACGAGCAAAGCGTATAAATTAATGCAGGCGACAGGAGGTTGTTGGAACTGGGGATTGAGTTCGACAAATAACAAAAAAAATTATTGGGCAGGAGCATTTGTTCAATGTGATGCAATGGGTGGAACTCTTACTACTCAATCCCAAGCTAATACTATTGCAAGTAAGATACTTTATAATGGTCAATATAGAGGAACTGCATTGGCAGAGGATTTAGGTTTACCAAGTAAAGCTCAATTTGATAGTATGGATGGTAATACCTATGCTATATATGGCGGGGGGCATGCTTGTAATTCAAGTTATCCTGTTGGTAGTATTGCGTTTAGAAATGATAGATTTATGGGAAAATTCTTGAGCAATCAAGGTATTGATGAGTATACAAATAAAGTACTTGGAGGATCTTCACAAAACGGAAACGGCTACGCAATCTGTGTAAAGAAAAAATAATTACTAAAAAAGGTTCTCTATCATAGAGAACCTTTTTTATTTCCCTCTTGATATTCAAATGTGTCCTTGATAAAATGTACCATAGTATTTAGCAGAAAGAAGGGAAATTATGGATAAAAGAGTTTTGTTATGTATAATGGACGGATGGGGTATTTCATCAGGTTCAGAAAAGTTTGATGCGACAAAATTGGCTAATCCTGTCAATGTTCCGCGTCTTGAAAAAGAAGAAAAGTTTATTCAGATAAAAGCAGATGGTGAAAATGTGGGTCTTCCTGCAGGTCAGATGGGAAATTCTGAAGTCGGGCATTTAAATTTAGGGGCAGGACGTGTTGTTTATCAAGATTTATCAAGAATTAACAATGCTATTAAAGACGGTTCATTTTTTCAGAATGATAAATTTTTAAAAACTGTAGAACATGTTAAAAAGAACAATTCGGCACTACATATCTACGGGCTTGTTTCAACAGGGGGAGTTCATTCTTCTCTTGAGCATGTTTTAGCGCTGATAAAATTCGCATCGCAAAATGGTTTAACAAAATTCTATGTACACGCATTTTTAGATGGTCGTGATACCCCTCCGTCAAGTGCTTGTGAATATTTGCAAATTGTTGAAGATGAGCTTAAAAAATATAATCTTCCTCCGGTTGCAACTGTTATCGGACGTTATTATATAATGGATCGTGATAATCGTTGGGAAAGAGTAGAAAAAGGTTATAACGCTTTGCTTTTTGGAGAAGGTAATAGAGCAAATTCAGCAATAGAAGGAGTTAAGAAATCTTATGAAGAAGGAATTACAGACGAATTTGTCCTCCCAATTGTTGTCGGGGGTGAAGAATCAAGAATTCATGACAACGATGGGGTTATATTCTTTAATTTCCGTCCGGATAGAGCAAGAGAAATTACAAAGGCAATCAATTTTGCTGATTTTGACGGATTCGAAAGAAAGAAAGTCTTAAAAAATATTTTTTATACAACAATGACAAGTTATGATGCAAGTTTTAATTTCCCTGTTGCGTTTCCGAAAGAAAAACTTGTAAATATTTTGGGCGATGTCTTGGAAGCAAACGGAATAAATCAATTTAGAACGGCTGAAACAGAAAAATATGCACATGTTACATTTTTCTTTAACGGGGGTATTGATGAACCTCAACCTCATGAAACACGCGTTCTTGTTCCGTCACCAAAAGTTGCAACTTATGATCTTCAACCGGAGATGAGTGCACCGGAAGTTTGTGAAAATGTTTTGAAAGCAATAAATGATACAAAATATCAATTTATTCTTGTAAACTTTGCAAACCCTGATATGGTAGGACATACAGGAGTAGTTGAAGCCGCGACAAAAGCATGTCATGTTGTAGATGAATGTGTAGGGCGTATTGCTGATGAATGTAAGAAAAATGACGTAATAATGCTTTTGACTGCTGATCACGGGAATTCTGAAACTATGCTTAACGAACAAACAGGTAAACCGCATACTGCACATACAACAAACCCTGTTCCGTTTATTTTGATTAATGCGCCAAAAGAGGTTGAACTACGTGATACCGGTGCGTTATGTGATGTTGCGCCTACGATTTTACAATTGTTAGGTATTGAACAACCAAAAGAAATGACAGGAAATACGCTAATAAAAAGGTTCTAAGGGGATAAAGCGCAAAGATTTATAATTGATATATTCAGAGCATTATAATCATACTATCTTAGTAACTTTGGAATTTGAAAAAGGAACAATAATGACCAATAACATAGAAGATTTACAGATTGATTTTTCATTTAAAAAGAATAATGTTGATGAATTGTTTTTCAATCTGTCAGAAAATCCTGACGGGTTCAAAAATAAGGATTTTCGCTATACTTTGAGCATGATTTATCAAATCGTTGAAGATGAATTCGCAGGTATTTTCTTGAGCCCGAATTCTCCTACAAGAAATACTAATTTTCATCTGATAAACAACAACGGCAAGTATTCCTTTTTTGTTACTCCTACAAATAATTTTGAATATTATTTGAAATCAAAAGGTTCATTGTTCCGTGTACGTCCGGATTATTTGGAAAATATAAGAGGTTTTTTCCTTGATTGGGATTTGGTCATGGATTATTTTGGCGGGTTTGGAAATGTTGTAGATCACGAAGCTTTGACTCCTACATTTATATATCTGAACAAGTTAACATATTTTGTTATGAAGTTGATTGAAAAACTTTATTTTATTCCGACAGTTAAAATAAATGGTTCAATGTTTAGAATTATTTATGAACCGGTAATAAATAGCACTCAAATGGCAAGAATTGTTAATCAATTTGAAGAATGTATGCCTGAAGATTTATTTATTAAAGGGCAAAGACCTAAAAATTTTATTTACGAATTTATTTATCAGTATTTAAATTATGTAATTTATAAATTTTTGAATATTAAAATGTTTCGTTTTAAAGATGTTGAATCCGGAACTTATCTTTTAAAAGATTTAGAAAGAAAAAATATTTTAAAAAACAAAAATATAGCTGAAAGTTTTACAAACTGGTTTGATGAATTATATCTCGGGAAATATGATGTTATCCCGTTCTTTAAAATATACAAACAGGAAGATGAAATTTTCCGTTTGAAAGTTCATATTAAAAATCGTAAAACAAATGAGGATGTTTTGATTGATAAACTTTATACAGATGATGAAGTTTTCGGTGCGAAAGCCAATGATATTTCAAGAATTGTTGAAAAGCAGCTTAATTATGCACTTCGTTATATGCCGGAACTGGAAGATTTGTTTGAAGATGAAGATAAATTATATTTGGACTTAAACTTGAATGAAGTTTATCAAATTATTACAAAGACTGCTTATTATCTTCAAAAAGCCCAAATTGAGGTTGTGTTACCTCCTGAATTATCAAATATAGTAATTCCAAGGGCCTCAATCAATGCAAAAGTTAAAGATGCTCGTTCTCAAGATTTGGCAGATTTGATTAATAGCAATTCCGGTAATACAAAGCTTTCTCTTGATGATATTTTGGAATTTACATACGAAATTGCTATTGGTGAAGATAAAATTTCTATAGAAGAATTCCAAAAACTTATTGAAACACATAATGGTTTAATTAAATATAAAAATAAATATGTTTTGATAGATCAGGAAGAAAGCAAAAAAATCTTTGAGCAGATAGCAAAAACAAATCTTAAATCAATGTCAAGAATGGAATTAATTCATGCTTCGTTGTCTAAACAATTTGATCAATATGATTTTGATTATGATTCTGCATTTGCAAGAGTTCTTGCAGATTTTACAAAACCTGTGGACATTAAACTTCCTGAAAATTTAAAAGGGACTTTAAGACCATATCAAGAAGTTGGTTTAAAGTGGTTATGGACAAATATCTCAAAAGGCTTTGGTGCTTGTATGGCTGATGATATGGGTTTGGGAAAAACTATTCAGGTTATAAGTTTGCTTCTTAAAATGAAAGAAGAAAATAAACTTAAAAAACCTGTACTTGTAATTTGTCCTACTACTCTTATGGGTAATTGGATGAAGGAGTTACAGATGTTTGCTCCGAATTTGGATGCAGTTATTTACCATGGAACAGATAGAATTCTTGATATAAACCATGATGTTATTTTAACGACTTATGCAATTATGAGAATTGATGTTGAAGAATTGAAAAAACATCAGTGGGGAGTAATAATTGTTGACGAAGCACAGAATATTAAAAACCCTGATACAGCTCAAACTCTTGCAATTAAGATGCTAAAATCAGAAGTTAAAATTGCTATGACAGGTACTCCTGTTGAAAACAGATTAACTGAATTATGGAGTATTTTTGATTTCATCAATAAAGGATATTTAGGCTCTTTAAGAGAGTTTCAAAAGAGTTATGCAATACCAATTGAAAGATTTAAAGAAAATTCAAGAGCAAACAAATTAAAGATGTCTATTTCACCGTTTGTTTTAAGACGTTTGAAAACAGATAAACATGTAATTTCTGATCTTCCTGAAAAAATGGTTCTTAATGAATACTGTTACTTATCAAAAGTTCAGAAAGTTCTTTATGAGAAAACTCTTAATGAAATGATGGAAAAGATAAGTGGATTTACAGGTGTAAACAGACGAGGGAATATATTCAAACTTATCACAGCTCTTAAACAAATTTGCAATCATCCTTATCAATTCTTAAAATCAGGGGAAATGGGCAGAGAATTATCAGGTAAAATGGAAAAATGTCTTGACCTCGTTCAGAATATTCTTGACAGAGGTGAAAAAACGCTTATCTTTACTCAGTATAAAGAAATGGGAGATATTCTTTGCAAGGTCATATCTCAAGAATGCAATACTGAGCCTTTATTCTTCCATGGCAGTTTAACTGTTCCGCAAAGAGAAGAATTGATTGACAAATTCCAAAACGATGAGAATGCAAAAGTCATGATATTGTCTTTGAAAGCCGGTGGCACAGGTTTGAATTTGACAAGTGCAACAAATGTTATTCATTATGATTTGTGGTGGAATCCTGCCGTTGAAGATCAAGCAACAGACAGAACTTATCGTATTGGTCAAGATAAAAATGTTATGGTTCACAGAATGATAACATTGGGTACTTTCGAAGAAAAAATTGATGAAATGCTTAAATCTAAAAAAGAACTTGCCGATATGGCAGTTTATGAAGGTGAAAAAATTATTACTGAACTTACTGACGAAGAAATTTACGAAATATTTACTTTGTCTGCGTAAATTCCATAATAAAAATTAAAAATTAACAGGCATGATTATTATAAAAATTATGCCTGTTTCTAATTTCAAACATTTTATTTTAATAAAAAGTTACAAATGTTAAAATGCATTCACAGAGCTAATTTCCGGGGGAGGGGGCTTTTTGAAAAAGATTTTAATTAAAGTAATATAAAATAAAATCCGACAATAAATATAGGAAAGAAATCTAAGGAGTTCAATATGGCAGGTATTGGTCAAGCAAGAATGTATGAAATACAACAACAGAATATTCAAGCTTTTAAATCAAAAGTTGAAAGTGGCCAAATAAATAAAGATAGTACATTTGTAATAAAGCGCTATGACAAAATAAGTGATACTGTCGCAAATATATTGCTAGCCAAGGGGATAACAAATCCTACAACGGAGCAAATTCAGGAAGTAAAATCTCAATTATTGAGTAATAGTGACATCTCCGGAACAATAAAAGCAAAAAATAAAGGGGATATGGATTTGTACTTTTTAAAAGAGGGCAAATCAATAGATATGTCAAAAATACATGTAACAGGAGAAACAAATCAAGAAGCGTTAAGCGAACTTCAAGATCAACTTGCACAAGGTCAATCTAATAATGGATCATTAACAGATGTATCAAAACCTGAAGTACCAAAAGAAACTTTACAACTAAGTGAAGAAGATAGTCAAAAATTACAAAATGATATTTTCAAGAATCAAATAAGTAATATGAGCAAAAAGCAATTGAAGCAATTTGCAGAGAATTCAAATGATTTAAATAAATTAAAGATGATATCGGAAGAATTGGGTTCTCGAGGAAAAGATCATAGTAAAAGTATAGTAGACAAAAAAATAAATTTATTGGAAGCGCAGCAGGATAAATCTCAACAAGCTAAAGCTGATACTTCTGTGCAACAACAACCAGAGACCGTAAATCCAAAAGAACATGGAGTTTTGAACAGACAAGCAGATGTTGGAAGTGCAGTAGTGAAGCCAGAACAGGCAGAGACAACAATTATTCATACTCCTCCTTCTTCTCCTACGATTTCTTCTCAGACAAAAAGCAAATCTTTAAATGATCAGCAATTGAAAGAATATCTTGATAATGATTCTTCATATCAAGCCTATTCAAAGAAGTTTGATGATATGGATAAGCGAATGGCTGAACTTGAAAACAAAGCTGGTATAGATAGAAATAAACGTGCGGATTTAAACATTTTTAACTTATCTAGTGAAGAACAAAAAGAATATAGTAGTTTAAGTTTGCAATACAGAAGTCTAAAAAATGACTTAGAAGATTATAGAAATAATATGCGAAATTGGCAGAACGATAAAAAATTTGTTAATGTCATTGCTTCTATAAATAATTACACACAAGAATGGACAAATGTTGAAACTATTACATTGAAAAATGGTCAGCATGCTTATAAGTCTGATCAAGGAGTATTTTATCCTGGACCTAACGGGAGATTGACACTTGGTTCTAGACCAGTCCCTAAAGAGCTTTTAGAATAATTATTCTCTATCTTTCTATCTAAATCTAATGTTGTATAATTCGCTAAAATACTTGAAAAATTTTGGCTATTGGTTAAAATTATACATATCAACAGATAGAAATATAGGATTTTATATATGTTCAAAAGTGAATATTTTAACTCGTTTAAAGAGCATTTTACTTCTTCAAAAGTTGTAAAATTCTTTTCTCTTTTATGTTTTACGCTTTTAATTACTTCAATTATCGCGTCTCAAAACTTTTTCTTTCAATCTATAATTGAAAACGGGATAAGTCAAAAGGATATTATTGCCCAAAAAACAATTACAGTAGAAGATGTTAAACGTACCGAACAGCACAAAAAAGAAATAGCTCAAAAAGTTGAACCTATTTTAGTTCCTGCTGAAGACGATTTTATTAAAACAAATCTTGAAACTATCCAAAATTCAATCTCACAAATAAGAAGAAAAAATTCCAGTTTAGATGAGAAAAAAGGAGATTTGAATGTACTTTTAGACCTTTCCGATAATGTTAAAAAAGATTTTATTATAAACTTTTTATTAGAAGTAGATGATGCAAGTTTAAGAGAAGCTTTTGATAAAGCATCTTTATCACTTGTGAATATTTTGCATTCAGGGATTACAGAAAGTGATTATCAAAAAGGAAATGTAAAAAAATTAATTCAAGAAAATTTGGTCAGTAATGTTTCAAAACGCCAAGTTTCTGTTATTACTGCATTGTTAGAACAGGTAATTGTTCCTAATCTTGTTGTTGATGAGCAAGCAACAGAAAATGCAAAAATTAATGCTCAAGAGGCTGTAAAACCATATAAAGTAATTTTTCAAAAAGGAGAAAAAATTCTTTTTGAAGGTGAACCGGTTACAAGATTAAAACGTGATGCTTTGCGTGAGGCAGGTTATAATCTATATGAACTCAATGCTCAAGGGATTTTGTCTATATATATCCTTGTGTTTTTAGTATGCTTAGTATATTTATCTTATTTAAAATTCTTCGAAAAAAGTTTTATGGAAGCAAGATATTTGTCTTTATCTGCAGTATTGGCTCTTATAGCATGTATTATCGGGGTCGTTCTTCCTACGGGATTTTCTCCTTATATAATTCCTATCCCTGCAGTTATTATAATTGCTTCTGTTTTCTTAAATCCAAGAATTGCATTCATACTTTCATCTTTGATTTTAATTATGATGACTATGGGAATGCAGTATAATACTCATTTTGTAATTGTTTTTGCATTGTTATCTTTAATTGGGATGATAACAATGTCAAGAATTAAATATACAAGACGATTTGATTTAATAAGAGTAGGATTTTATCTCGGAGTTGCAGGTATAGTAATTATGATGAGTCTTTATCTTATTGATAAATGTTTAATTGATGTAAGTAATTACTTAATCATTGGGGATTGTATTTTAGTTTTTGTAAATGCACTTGCAAGTTCAATAATAGCATTAGGTTTGTCTCCTTTGCTGGAAAGTTCGTTTCATATAGTTACTCCATACGGGCTTGTGGAACTTGGTGACCATAATCAACCTTTATTAAAAAGACTTCAGTTTGAAGCTCCAGGTACTTATCATCACAGTTTAATGGTTTCGACACTTTGTGAAGCCGCTGCAGAAGCTATTGGTGCAAATCCAATATTAGCACGTGTTGGTGCATTTTATCATGATATTGGCAAGCTTAAACGCCCGCTTTTCTTTGTTGAAAATCAGTCTTATTTTAGTATAGAAAATCCTCATAACAGTTTAAATCCTCGTCTTAGTAAAATGATTATTACTACACATCCTAAAGATGGTGTTGAGCTTGCAAAAGAATATGGATTGCCAAGTATTATTAATGATTTTATACTTCAACACCACGGAGAGGGTATTGCAAAATATTTTTATAATCAAGCAGTATCTGAAGAAGGAGCAGAAAATGTAAAAGAAGAACAATTCCGTTATACAGGACCTAAACCGAATAGAAAAGAAACAGCTATTCTTATGATTGCTGATGCTGTAGAATCTGCTGTTCGTGCAATGAAGGGGGCTAGTTCCGAAGAAATAGAAAAAATTATTGACAAAATTATAATAGAAAGGTTAAATGACGGTCAGCTTGAAGATAGTCCTTTAACTTTAAAGGATTTAAAAATTATTGCGTCAACATTTAGTAGAATTTTACGCGGAATGCAGCATAATAGAGTAAAATATCAGGAAAATATTGAAGCAGAGTTGAATAAAAATAAAATTTCTCTTCCGTCAAATGCTCTTGATGCTGATTTGGTAAATAAAATCAAAGAGCTTGAAACTTCAAAACCAAATATTCTAGGAGCTGAATCTGATAAGGATGAAAATGGCTAATCTTAATATTGAATGTGAAAATATATATAATAAATGGGATGTTGATATAAATTATGTAGTAGAAAATGCAAAAAAGTTTTTTAATATTTATATGAGTTGTCCTGAAATTTTAGAGTATTCTTGCTTAAAAGATTATGAATATGATACTATTTCGTTTGATATACTTCTTTGTGAAAGTAAAAAAACACATCAAATAAACAGAGATTATAGGGGAAAAGATTATCCTGCAGATATTATAACTTTTGCGGTATTTGCTGATAGTGAAGAAGGTGAAAGATTTATTTTAGATAATGAAATTAATCTTGGTGAAATTATAATATCTTTAGAAAAAATGATTGAAGGAGCAAATGAAAAAAGTATTCCAAAAGAAGAAGAATTACTTTTTTTTATAAGTCATGGTATACTTCATTTATTAGGATTTGATCACCAAAATCAAGAAGAATTTGAATTTGTTGTAGAACACCAAAAAAAAGCATTAGAAAGCGTAAATATACATTATGACAAAATTTAAAAGACAGGGTTTTAAAAATACTTTTAAGAATGCAAGAAAAGGTATGCGTCTTTCTATCAAAAGTGAACGCAATATAAGAATTCATATAGGGGCAGGTATACTTGCTATATTATTGTCAATAGGTTTTCATTTCTCAACAGTAAAATTTTGTATAGTTTTACTGACAATTTCTTCTGTAATTACTTCTGAAATGATAAATTCAGCAATAGAATTTGCTCTTGATGCAATGTATCATAACAGATATTCAAAAATTGTAGGTATGGCAAAAGACATAGCTGCAGGTTCTGTAATGATGGTTACAATTATTGCAATACTGATAGGAGTACTTTTATTTCTTCCTCCTCTAATTGATTTATTCGTTAATTAATATTTTATATTATAATATTTTAGTAATGAATTATATTTTTTATTTTTTAATAGTTATATCTATAATAGTTGGAGCAGTAAATGGAAAGCTTCAGGATGTAGTTGATTCTGTGATGTCAGGAGCTGAACTTTCTGTAAAAATTGCGTTTTCACTTATAGGTATAATGGCCTTTTGGCTTGGAATTATGCAAATCGCTCAAAAATCAGGAATTATTGATTGGATTTCCAGAACAATAAAGCCTGTTACAAGAAGATTATTTAATGAACTTCCGCAAGATTCTCCAGCAATAGGCGATGTCGCAATGAATTTTAGTGCGAATGCTTTTGGGCTTGGTAATGCAGCAACCCCTTTTGGAATAAAGGCTATGGAAGAAATGCAAAAAGTTAATGATAAGAAAGATACTGCATCAAATTCTATGTGTTTATTTTTAGGAATGAATACTGCTGGATTTCAACTAATTCCAACTACTGTTTTAGCTGTTTTAGTGAGTATTGGATATAAAAATCCAACAGAAATAATCATGCCTACTTTGATTGTAACTTTGATAGCATTTTTGAGTGCAATAGTATTTTCTAAAATATTTCAAAAGTTATGGAGGAATAATAAATGACTAACCTCCTAAATGTTTTATCTTTGTGGATTTTACCTTTATTAATTTTTATAATTTTAACGGTAGGAATTATAAAAAAAATTCCTATATATGAAGAGTTTACTTATGGTGCAAAAGACGGTTTTAAAATTGCAGTTAATATTATCCCATATTTAGTAGCGATTATTGTCGCAATTTCAATGCTTAGAGCCAGTGGAGCTATTGAAATGCTGGCATCTTGGATTTCTCCTGTTTTAAATTATTTCAAGATTCCGGTTGATACTCTGCCTTTAATGATAGTAAGATCTTTATCAGGTTCGGCGGCATTAGGTGTTTTTTCTGATATTGCTAGCAATCTGGGACCTGATGATTATGCAACAAAACTTTCCGCGATTATGGTGGGGAGTAGTGAAACAACTTTTTATGTGTTGGCAGTTTATTTCGGTGCTATAAATATTTCAAAATATCGTTATGCCGTTGCTGTTGGTTTAATTGCTGATTTTATAGGTATTATTTCAGCAATTTTGGTAACATATTGGCTGTTTGGATAGTTTCTATCCAACTTTGAGAGTATTCATTAATTTCATTATTAGCAACTGCTTTAATAAGTACTGCATAGTTTATGTTAATACAATCAATTTTGTTAAGTCTTTCAACAGTGTAACTATTACCGCCACAATTGTGACAAAAGTTTTCAATAGGAATTATTTCTCCGTGCTTAATTGTGGCAGGAATTTTTAGCCCGCAAGAAGAACAACGTACTAAATACCATTGATTTTCTATTAGCTGTCCGCAATCAGGACAGTAATAAAAATCCTGTTCTATTGGAACTTTATCATGATTACATTTTTTGTTGAATCCTAAAATATTACTCCATTGCATATATTATTTCTAATCATTTTTTTATCAAAGTCATTTAATTGTTAATAAATGTTACAAAAAATATAAGTTTTGAAATTGCACATTTAAAAAATACTTTATTAAGATAAGAGAGATAAAAAATTAGAGAGGTAAGAGCTATGTCAGTTGCTAATTTACAAGAAAAATTATTGTTTTTTACATCACAAAAAAGCCGTATAGGTTTGCAATTATCGAATATACAGATGTCGCAGTTATCAGCAACAAGAGACTCTGCTACAAAGCAACAGGAGTATAACGCTCAGTTACAGGAATTATATTTTAATTGCTACGGGACGGATGAATATAGCCAACAATTATTAGAATTACAAAATGATCATGAATTTGAAATGGCCAGTTTAACAGCTTGGGAATCTGAGCTTGAAGCCCAAAAAGAGCAGTTTGAAACACAATTAAATGAAATAACAAATTATGAAGCATCTTGGCAAAAATTGTTGCAACAAAATATAAAGAGCGAATTTACATACGGAGGTGCAAGCGGTAAATAAAAATTAAATAGATGATTCAAAAAAAAGCGGAGTTTGCAGACTCCGCTTTTTTTATAGTTATATTTTTGCTATTTTCTAATTTCTATTTGCTCCTGCTTTAGCAATAATTTCTTCTTCAACGTTTCTTGGAACTTGTTCGTATTTCAAGAATTCCATTGAGAAAGTTCCGCGTCCTTGAGTATTAGATCTCAAATCTGTTGCGTAACCGAACATATTTGCCAAAGGTACAACAGCACGAACAATTACGTTACCGGTGTTGCCTTGAGGTTCTTGACCTTCAATTCTTCCTCTACGACGAGAGATATCACCGATAATTGTACCTGTAAACTCATCAGGTATTTCGATTTCAACTTTCATCATAGGTTCTAAGATACAAGGTTGAGCTTTCTTACATCCGTCTTTAATAGCCATTGATCCGGCAATTTTGAATGCCATTTCTGAAGAGTCGACTTCGTGGTATGATCCATCGTAAAGTTCAACTTTAACGTCGATCATTGGATATCCGGCTAAGATACCGCCTTCCAATGCTTCTTCCATACCTTTTCTCGCAGGTTCAATATATTCTTTAGGAATTGCACCACCGACAATTTTGTTTTCAAATACGAATCCTGCATTTTCTTCGGCTGGCATAATTCTAACTTTACAATGTCCGTATTGACCTTTACCACCTGATTGACGGATAAATTTAGAATCTTGATCAGCTGTTCCTCTAATTGTTTCTCTATATGCAACTTGAGGTTTACCGATGTTAGCTTCAACTTTGAATTCTCTCATCATACGGTCAACGATAATATCTAAGTGAAGTTCGCCCATACCTGAAATAATTGTTTGACCTGTTTCTTCATCAGATTTAACTCTAAATGATGGATCTTCTTCAGCAAGTTTTTGAAGTGCAATACCCATTTTATCTTGGTCAGCTTTAGTTTTTGGTTCAATAGCAACTGAAATAACCGGTTCAGGGAAAGTCATTCTTTCCAAAATAATAGGATCTTTTTCATCACACAATGTATCCCCTGTTGTAGTTTCTTTTAAACCAACAGCTGCACAAATGTCTCCTGCGTATACTTCGTTTTCTTCAAGTCTTTGATCTGCATACATACGTACTAAACGTGAAATACGTTCTTTTTTACCTGTAGTAGAGTTCAAAACATAAGAACCTGAAGTAATCTTACCTGAGTATACACGCAAAAATGTTAAACGACCAACGAATGGGTCAGTCATAACTTTGAATGACAAAGCTGAGAAAGGTTCCTCATCTGATGAATGACGAACTGTTTTTGTTCCGTCTTCTAATTCACCTTCAATAGCTTTTACATCTACAGGAGAAGGCATATAATCAACTACGTTATTTAATAATAATTGAACACCTTTGTTTTTAAATGCTGTACCGCAAGTAACAGGAACAATCTTGTTGTTGCAAACTGCTTTTCTCAAACCTGCTTTCAATTCTTCAATTGTAATTGAATCAGGATCTTCAAAGAATTTTTCCATCAAAGCATCATCTTCAGAGCAGATAGCTTCTACCATAGCATCGTGGTATTCTTTAGCTTTTTCTGCTAAATCTGCAGGGATTTCTTCTTCTTTAATATCTGTACCTAAATCGTTAGTATAAATTTCGGCTTTCATAGTCATCAAATCAACTAAACCTGTAAATTTATCTTCAGCACCGATAGGTAATTGAATAGGAACAGCGTTAGCTCCTAAACGTGTTTTAATTTGGTCTGCAACACGGTAAAAATCTGCACCTGTTCTATCCATTTTATTAACGAATACCATACGAGGAACTTCGTATCTGTTAGCTTGTCTCCAAACTGTTTCAGATTGTGATTGAACACCGCCTACTGCACAAAATACAGCAACAACACCGTCTAATACACGTAATGAACGTTCAACTTCGATTGTAAAGTCAACGTGTCCCGGTGTATCAATGATGTTGATTTGGTGTCCTTTCCATTCAGCAGTAACAGCAGCTGATTGGATTGTAATACCTCTTTCTCTTTCTTGTTCCATAAAGTCAGTTACTGCAGCACCATCGTGTACTTCACCTAATTTGTGAGTTTTACCTGTGTAAAACAATATACGTTCTGTAGTAGTTGTTTTACCGGCATCGATGTGGGCAGCAATACCAATGTTTCTAATTTTCTCTAGTGGAGCTGGTCTTCCCATTTTCTTTTCCTTCTTTTCTTTATTAATAATGTGTACTACTTTTTTGCTATTTATATTTAATGTCGGCATAGCACTGCCGACCTACTGTAAAAATTATCACATAAAAATAAATTTTTTCAAATAAATCGTGAAATCTTTGTAACAATCTATATCCCTACACTCAAACCTGCGCACAGATTTATTGATTGACCTGTTATTCCTTTTGCTTCTTCACTTATCAAATATTTTACAAGTCCGGCAACTTCTTTAGGTTCAACAAATCTTCTTTGAGGGATACATTCTAAAATTTCTTTTTCGCTAAATTCGCTTTCATTAATGGAGCATTTGCCCAGTTCAGTATCTACCCATCCTGGATTAATTGTATTAACTGTGATTCCATATTCTGCCAGTTCTAGTCCAGAGGCTTTTGAAAGCCCTATTAATCCTGCTTTTGTTGCAGAATAAAGTGATGCATGTGCTTCTCCCATAACTCCGGAAATTGAACCTATATTGATTATTCTTCCCCATTTTTTCCCTTTCATATAAGGTATGGCTTTGTTCATTAAATAAATAGGTGCTTTTAAATTAACTGCAATAATGTGATTTAATTTGTTTATAGTTGTTTTATCTATATCCGAATAAATATATTCTCCTGCATTATTTACAAGAACATCAATTTTTTTATCAGCAATAAAATCTCCCAGTTTTGATAATTCGTATTCATTAGATAAGTCACACAAAAAATAGTCCGCAGGTCTCAGTTCTTGTAATGCTTTTTCATTTCTAGCTGTCACATAAATATTCCCTAACTTTTTTAATTCTTGAGCAATAGCTCGTCCGATACCTTTTGAAGCTCCTGTAATTAGTATATTCATTTTTTAATTCCTATAAGTTTATGTACTATATATGATGCCATAAAAATTCCAGAACATGATGCAACAAAAGGAGTTGAAGACGGAATAATTTTATTAAACTCGATTTGTGTGCCTTTTGATGTTGTAATTTCTTCGCGTTCGGTTATTTTTTCTTGCGAGAAAGGTGTTTCACGGCTGCAAACAAAAGTTATCCCCTTTGTAATTTCTCGTTTTTTAAGTTGATAAATAATGTTTGAAACAAACGGAGCATTACGATTTTCGATATCTTTTAAATCTGCGATGTAAAGTTTTGTCGGATCAATTCGGTTCCCTGCACCCATTGAACTTATGACAGGAATATTGTTTTTATAACAATAGGTTAAAAGATTGATTTTTGATCGCATTGTGTCTATTGCGTCTGCAACGTAATCTATTTTATTATTGATATTGGTCTGCCAATCCGTGTAAAAATCATTAATAACAGTCAAATTTATATTTGGATTGATATCTTTTAATCTCTTTTCAAATAATACTGTTTTTTGTTGTCCAATAGTAGAATGAAGAGCAATTATTTGACGGTTTATATTTGACGTGGAAACTTTATCAAAATCAACAATAGTTAATTTCCCGACTCCAGCTCTTGCTAAAGCTTCTGCGCAAAAGCCACCAACTCCGCCGAGACCGAAAACAGCAACACTTTTATCAGAAAGAAGCTTCTGAGCTTCTTCTCCCCAATATAGCTCATTTCGAGAAAAAATTTCGTCTTTCATAAAATTATTTTACAATGCCAAATCCAATTAAGAATGAACAGATAATAAATATTGCACATACTATTGCAGTAATTTTATTCAAACCTTTTTCTGCGCTTTTTTGTGACGCAAAAATATGAGAAGTCCCACCAATTCCACCTATACCGTCACCTTTTGGAGAGTGCATTAAAATTAATACGATAAGCAAAAATGCTGAAATAGTAGATATAATCCATAATGTATTCGCCATTATTATTTTTCTCCTTTTTTAATAAAATGAGCACGTTTAGAGTTTAGCTCAATTTTTTCAAATGTATATAATCTAGCAGGTCTTTTAGAGGATGATTTTGTGTATTCTTCTAATTCAATCAGACCGTTTGTTGCTAATGCTTTTTTTCTAAAATTGCGTTTATCAAGTTTTCTCTGCATAATAAGTTCGTAAGCTTTCTGCATTTCAGTAAGAGTAAATTTCTCTCTTAGTAATTGATATGCAACAGGACAAATTTCCAGTCTTTCACGCGTTCTTTTTAATGAATATTGAATAATTTCTTTATGGTCAAATGCTAAAGGAGGTAAATCTTCAACTTTGTGCCAACCTAAATTTTTGCTTGAAGAAATTTTTATATCTTCAGAACGTACCAGTGCAAAATAAGCGCATGTAATAACACGAGCATTCGGGTGTCTTAGAGGATCTCCGAATGTATAGAGTTGTTCCAAATAAATATTATCGACTGCTGTTTTTTCTTTCAATACACGTAAAGCCGCTTCATCAAGATTTTCAGATAATCTTACATATCCTCCTGGGATTGCCCATTTATCCTTAAAAGGTTCATTCTCACGTTTTACAAGTAAAACTTGCAAAGCGTTATTTTTTAAGGTTAAAATCACTACGTCGACTGTAATTTCGTGTGTTTTTGTTTCATTATACATTTACTTAAATCCTCTTATAACAATATTATAATAAACATATTTTATCTAATTATTCTCTTTAAGTAAACTATTAATATTTGTTTACAAATTTCGAAAAATTATGCAATTTTTTACTTAAGAAATATTTTATATATATGAGGTATATCAAGAGACTATGTTTTCATTTTCTTATAATGTAAATTATAACGGATGTTGTAACCCATTTATGAGTTACAATCCTCGTTTGAATTTCTTTTTAGGTATGGCAAGTGGTTTTGCCGGTTTATCATCTCCTTTTATGCCTTTTTATACAGGATCTGTTTTTTCAAATGGTTTTGGCTTTGGAATGAATTATCCTATGATGTATATGCCAATGACAATGCCTATGCCGATTACGATGCCTATTACTCCTTTTATGCCTTCAATTAGTTCTTCTACAACGATAACGCAATCCGAAGGATTTGATAAACCTAAAAAAACTGAATTAAATTTTGCTGCAGAACAACAAATTGCAGCAGATGGTAGTGAGAAAAAAGATGAAATAAAGGTAAATAAACCAAAAGTTGAGGACAAGTCAAATTATAAAACAAATGCTCTTCCAAAAATATCAAATTCAAAACTTATGAGCAGGGTTCCCGCTCAAAGAAAAGCAAAAATTTTAGACTGCGTAAATAGAGCATGTAAACAATACAATGTTGATCCAAAGCTTGTAATATCTTTAATGTTTGCAGAATCAGGCTTTGATCCAAATGCGACTTCACGATGCGGGGCTGCCGGCTTAATGCAGTTAATGCCTGCAACCGCAAAATCTTACGGAGCTTCAAATCCTTATGATATTGAACAAAATATTTTTGCAGGTACTAAATTCTTAAAATATTTATTAAACAGATATAATGGTAATACAGATTTGGCTGTGGCAGCATATAATGCAGGGCCGGGGCGAGTTCATAATACTGTTCCAAATATTAAGGAAACAAAAAATCATGTAGCAAAAGTTAACAGAAATATGGCATCATTAGCATAGTTTACCAAATATTACCCTATCAATATTTGCCAAATCTTTTATAATTTTAATTTGAGAAAAATTACTTTCTTTCATAATTTTTGCAACATTTATACTTTCACCTATTCCGAGTTCAAAAAGCAAATATCCGCCTTGATTTAAGTGCTTTTTTGCACCATTTATAATTTTTTTGTAAAATTCTAAACCGTATTCATCTTTTGTATAAAGGGCAATTTCCGGTTCAAATGTAACCTCTTTTTGAATGTTTTTTTTCATCTTCGGCGGGATATATGGAGGATTTGAAACTATCATATCAAATTTTTCTTCCTCTCTTATCATAGAAAAAATATCGGACTTTCTGAGAAGCACACGGTTAAAAAGTCCCATTTTTTCCACATTTTTGTACGCTGTTTCTAAGGCCTCAAACGAAATGTCAGCACCAATTATAGTTGCGTTAGAAAGCTTTGCAATCATACATGCTATACAACCGGAACCGGTGCACATATCCAAAATATTTTCTAAACCTTCGCTATGAATAATTTCAACCGCTTTGCGGACAAGTATTTCTGTTTCATCGCGCGGGATTAGAACTGATGAATTTACTATAAATTTTTCCCCCATAAAATCAGCATTCCCAATAATATATTGAATAGGTTGATGTGTTGAAGCACGTAATTTCGCTTTTTCTTCTACAATTTTTAATTTTTGTGCATCTAATTTTTTGCCCATTATAATATCAGCAATGCCATATCCCGCAAAATGTTCAATTAAAAGTTTAACTTCAGTATTTGCCTCATTAAAAGGTATTCCGGAGTTTGTTAAAATTTTTACTATATCAGGTATTATCATTTCCACCCCAAATTATATTATTTTTATTTTCGTGTTCATTTATTATTTTATCAATTTCATTTCTTGCATCAAGTTTTGATAGCAGCTCACGTTTTTCAATCCCGTATTTTTTGCAAAGCTTTTCATAATAATAAAGTTGTTTTTTTGTTGGAGCTTCTTTAGACATTTTAATTTCTTTTAAAAATTCTCGTTTTTTCTTTTCAAAAGCTTTGTTTGCTTCAATTATAGGTCGTTGCTTTTCCTTATAATCATAATATTTTTTGCATTCATTTAAGTATTTCAAAGTGTCAGATTTGAACCAATCTTGATCAAGACTTTCAGATAAAAATTCAAATCTTGAACAATTTAATTCTAAATAATATTTTTCATCTTCAACAAAATATTCCCAAATTTCATCTATGGAATGTTCGCACATTTTCTTAACAAGCGCGCGTAAATAATTACATAACGCTGATTTTTGATTTTTTGTAAAATCAAGATAAATTTGTTTTTTTATTTCATACATACTACTACCAAACAAAAAAGTGTAACGAAGTACAATATAATGACTTCTTACCGCGATACAAAATCCGGCTCATCAAGTCTATCGTTGAAACAAATCACGCACTGAAAATTTGCGGGTTTTGTCAGACGAGCTGAAGTCCAGCAACTTTCGTACGATAGGGTTTGTTTGCATGGCCAAAACAGATTTTTGAGAAACTTGATTTTCTCTCGCTCTTGTATTCTCGATTACTTCGAAATTCTTGTCTGTTTCTTTAACCATCGATTTTATTATACCTCGTTACATAGATATAAACAAATTGTTACAGAAAAAATTGCTTAAATTTATATAAAAAATATATATTATTTACATAATGTTACAAAAATATAAAAATATATTTGTGTGAATGGATTTTTAGATAAACTTGCTCTTGCAAAAGTAAAAATATAGTTTATAAAATTGTCTCCTGATGATTATGTAGTTACTGCAACTCTTGTCCCAAGATAGTTTACGTGAAGTGATTAGTGTTTAATCCAGCGGAAGCTTTTAACATAATTGCTTCCGTTGATATCCCCGTAAATTTCAGCCTTAAATACACGTAAAACATTTGAAGGATCAAAGTTTGGTATTTTATGAATATTACTTGTTGTATCTGGAGTTATCTGATTTATGCTTATCCCAGGAATTGTATTTAAAAGTCTGTTAAGTGATAAATTACACAATTTTCCCAGTAATGTAGAAAAATCTTTTGATAAACTTCCGTAAATTTCCATATCAGCGACAAGATTCATCAAATTATAGTTCCCTTTCATGTACATATTAAGCTCTTTCCCGCTTGAAAATACTTCTATGTCATTAGCTATACCGTTTTTAATTTTAATATCACCTTTAATACTTTCAAATTCACCGGTTTTTAGAGGTGTGATTAAATCAATTATGCCGTTAATCGAAACTCCTGTAATACCACCTGTAATTAAATTTGCTGCTTTTAAAAGATATTCTAATGATCCAAGTTTTGGCATACTTCCGTCAATTACATTAAAATGACCTTCTCCTGATAAACTATTAATACATTGCAGACTATTTTTCCCTACGCATGCGACTTTCAAATCTCCGGTAATTTTACCAAAAATGTGATCTGCCATATCAAAGAAGTTTTCGCTGATAATTTGAGCATCAGCATCTTTTATATTCATTTCGCCGTACAATCCCATATCTGTGAGATTATAAGTTATAATTCCGTTAATTAGTCCATTAGCTAAATTGAAAGAATAATTATCGACTTTCAAAATATGATCTTCTCCAAGGTGAGCATTTGCATTGAAATTTGAGGCTTCAGCTTTTTTAATAATTACTTTGTCAGCATTTATATCAGCTTTTTTTATTAAAATTTGTTCAGGTGTAATATTCATGGTTGAATTTGAACTTTGAGTATTTTTTAATTTTTCTGTATCAAATTCATTAAATTTTCCAGCAATGATATTCAAATCAAGAGTATCCATTAATATATTCAAATCTTCAATGATTAAAGGAGTTTCTATCTTATTAACGATTTTAGCATCAAGATTAATATCGTTAGTTAATACTATTCCGCGTGATTTTAAATTGATAAAATATTTGTCAAAGTCAAGAGCAATATCACGAATAGTTGCATCTAATAAAGGAATATCTACGCTTGTGATTTTTAAATCTCCCAAAATTTTTGGAGATATAGAAGTTCCATTTATATCTAAATTGGCCGTAAATAAACCTTGTTTTATTGTAGGTTTTTTAAGTATTATGTTGAATATTCTGGCATCAGTTGGTTCAAAAGTTTTAATTTTTAAATTGTTAAAAGAAAGTATATTATCTTTTAATATTTTAATATCGCCGGAAACGGTAAGTTGGTCTTGTAATGAAACTTTTTTATTTTGAGAAGTGATCCCTTGAGTATATTTTAGAGAATCTATACTTATTTTGTTTTGCTTTGGATATAAAGTAGTATTCATATTTATTGATACGGGATTTGTTGCAATACCTTCGTTACCAATTGAACCTGAAGGCGCTCCGGCAAGGGTTGCTCCCATATAGTAAATAGAAGAATTTTCTCCTATATTTAATGATGTATTGCTATATAATTTATCTAATGTTCCCTTTATTTTTGAAACAAAATTAACATCTCCTTTAATTTTAACCGGATAAACAGATTTGTTGTTTATTACTCTGTCCAAAAACATTTGAGTAGGTTTTCCTGTTATATACAAATCGATATTAGGATTTTTTTCAAAATCAGATATTTTACCATTTATAAATAATGGCATTGAGCTGAAACTTGTATTTACATTCCCTAGATATAAGGTGTTTGATCTAATGTTGGCTTTCCCATTTAAAATTCGTATTAGTGCATCAGCCGGTTTGTAAATAAAGCTTATATTTTCTAAATTTGTATCCGTGTAAAGCTTTCCGTTTTTTATTTGACCGTTAATGTCTACAATCCCTTTAATATCAATTATGCTATCAAGTTTAGCCTTTAATTCAGGTGAAAGTTCAATTTGTTTTTTTACTGCATTTAATGATCCGAGGTTAAAATTATCAATGTTAAATGAAGCATCAGAGATTTCCATGTTTTTGTATATATTCGAACCTATAAATGACAATGTAAAAGGATTTTCATTAAAAAGTCCTTTAATATTATTTCCGTGTAAAATACTGTTTTGAATATTAAAATTGCCTTTAAAAATTTTTATCGGGTTGTTAGAATTTTCATTTGATAAAAGATTTCCATTTGCTGTTATTTTGTTATAATCAAGTTTCCCGCTTTCAACATTACCTTTGTAGCCCCCTGTAAATGATGCGTATAATTCTCCAATTTCATTTTTATAAGGCATATTCATTTTTGGCTGAGCTAAATCAAAAATATCTCTCAATCTGAATTTATCTGATTTCGCAATTAAATTAATGGATTTATCTTTTGCAGTCCCGTTGACATGAATTTTTGAATGCCTTGCAAAACCAGTTACATCATAATCTGCATTTTTTTTATCAAAATTTACAGTCCCATTAATATTAGTTAAAGGTAAAAAAGTATCCTGCAAAACAGTTGTGGAATTATGGAAAATTATTTTTCCTTTAGCAAATATATCTTTATTAAATTCTACATTTATAACATCATTAGCTTTTCCGTAAATATTTAAAAACAGATCTGCAACACCGTTTGCTTTAGTAAAAGGTTTAATAACTTTTTGAACTTCAGCCAAATTTTCTGAAGTATTTATAACTTTTAAAATTTTAGGAATTTCTTGTCCTTCTGTTTGTGCAAATACATTCAAATTCCCTTTAACATCGCAATCCCCATATATTTTTGTAGGTTTACCATTAATTGTACCGCTTAAAGTTTTAAAAGGAATTTCTGTGTTATTAAAATTAATAATACCGGATGCATTATTTAATTCAAGATTATGAATTTGATTAAAAGATGCTGTAGCATTTTTAAATTTAAAAGTTCCGAACAAATGAGGATCAATTTTTTTACCAGCAGAAAAAACATCTACGTAACCAAAACCTCTTAATTTCATTATAGGAACAGGCCCCATTTTAAATTTAAAAATTTCATGCAAAGGATTAATAACTTCTTGGGCATACTCCATCATTACATCACCCTTGCTTTTTATTTTTAATTCCGAATATTTTGAACCATCAATTTTAACAAAACCTTTTACTGATACATTTTCTCCTTTATTACCTGTTGGGACTTCAACATCAAGTTTCATAACTTTACCTGTGAAATCCATATTCACATCTCCGCCTTTTGAGGTGTTAGGTATTCGTTTAATTAAATAAACATCATTAAGATTTACGTGGCCAAATACTTCAGGTCTATCACCTTTTCCGACAAAATGAAGCTTACCTTCTCCGGCTCCATATATAGGATATGATTTTAATTTATAAAAATCTATATCCTGACACAGATTTTCAAACCCGGGAATAAGTCTTACTAATTGCTCCCCTCTTGATGGTTTAATTTCAATATTTAAATCCATGGCGGGAATTTTTTTATTAGATTTTTTTATATAACCGTCTGCATTTATGTGCAAATTATTTCCGTTTACAGAAACTTTTTTAAACTTAACACCGTTATAAATCGACTGAAAATTTATTTTGGCATTTAATTTGTCAGGGAATACTATTGATGTTGGTTTGTCTTGTCCTATCAACTCAAGATTTTTAGTTGATAAATTTGAATAAATTACTCCATTTTTTGTTATAGATGCAAAGTTTAATTTACCATGCAAATCTTTAAAATAACCTTTAGATAAAATGTTTACATATTCTGATATTGATGATAAATCAAAGTCTTGAATACTGGCATTTAATTTAATTTTGTTATTGGTTAATTTATTTAGCGGTAAATGCAAGTCAATATCAGCAAAATAATTTGTAGAAATGCCGTCTACTTTGAAGCTTCCGTTTGTTTCAACGCTTAGATTTTCGTCATTTAAAAATTTCACGTGGTGAAAATACTTACCGTTAAGTTTAATCTGCTGATTATTTAATTTATCATCAAGATTTATACTATAGTTACCTAAATCCAGATTAATCTGTTCTAATTTAAAATTATCCTTTTCTTTTAGTTGAAGCGGATAATCTCCCAGTAAAAGTTTTTTGTCTTTTGTCAACACAAAATTTGCTATTTCATTTGAAGCTGAAACTTCTGCTATTTCTATTTTTTTGAATATTAATGGGAAAAGTTTCAATTTTACTTCAGGATTTTCAATGGAAAGAGCTTTTGAATTATCTTTATTTATTATGGAAATATTATCACTTTTAATCCATACAGAAGGAAATGTTCCCATAGAAAGTTTTGAATTCCCTAAATTGACTTTTATCCCTGTATTTTCAAATATCTTTTGTTCAATAATATTTTGTCGTGCTGGGAGATTAACAATAGCAGGAATTCCGCAAAAATAAGTTCCGCTCAGTAGCGCCAAAATTCCTGTCAAAGTAATAATTTTCCACTTTTTTCCCATATTATTATTATATATAACACAAATTTAAGTGCAATAGAAATTTTAATAATTATATCTACTTGACCTAAATATTATTTATAAATTTTTTAAAAAGCAATTGCTACTTTACGGGGATATTTAACAAATAAATATAGTAAATAATAGAAACGTTATGATAGTTAGGAAAATTATGGATTTGTTGTATTATACAAAAAAAATTGCTGATCGTATAAAATACTATGATGCAATTATAGATTTTTCAGACGAAACTCACTGGTTTAATCCTTTTTATAACCAGCCTGAAGTTATGGTAATTTGGTCAGATAAGCCGGAAGATAATGATACATATTATTGATTTATTTTTGATGCATATGAAAATTATTTTGAGGGCGAAATTGATGAAAAAGCTAATATTCGTATAGGTTTAAATTTTTTGAAAAAAGAAATAGATGAACTGATTTCTAATGAAGGAAAACATGAAAAAACAATACTTACTGCAAGACATAGTTTATAATAATTTTGTTTATGATAGTATTATCATGCTGGTCGGCATTAAAGTGCCGGCATTTAGTACAAGGGAAAATTTTTATGAAAAAGGTTTATATAGAGACAATGGGCTGTCAAATGAATAAGTCCGATACAGAAAGAATGCTAGGGATGCTTTCAAATTTCGGTTATCATGAAACTAAAGAGCCTAAAGAAGCGGATTTACTGATGATTAATACCTGTTCAATACGTCAGCTTAGTGAGGATAAGGCTTTTAGTTTAATTGGGACTTGGGGAAAATGGAAAAAATCCCGTCCTGACTTAAAAATAGGGTTCTGCGGATGTGTCGCTCAACAAAAAGCAGAACAAATATTTAAGCGTGCTCATTATGTAGATTTTGTTTTAGGCACTCATAAAATTTATTCTCTTCCTGCAATAATAGAAAAAATTAATAAGGGCGAAAAAGTTTGTGAATGTGAAGAAACACATCAAACTGAAGATAAAGAGGCTGTAAAATTTGAAATAGATCGTGTAAAATCAGTCAATGCTTGGATTCCAATAACAGAAGGATGTAATAATTTTTGTACTTATTGTATAGTCCCTTATACAAGAGGGCGTGAACGTTCGCGTTTACCTGAAACAATTTTGAAAGAGGTTCATGATGCTCTAAATTCAGGATTTAAAGAAATTACTTTATTGGGACAAAATGTAGACAGTTATGGAAAAGATTTTAAAGACAGAGAATATAGACTTGCAGATTTATTAGAAGAAGTTAACGCTATAGAAGGTAAATTTCGTATTCGTTTTGTGACTTCTTATCCTACTGATATTACGGATGATTTGATAGAAACAGTTGTAAAACTTGATAAAGTTTGTGAGTATTTTCATATTCCTATGCAATCTGGCAGTACTCCTGTTTTGAAAGCTATGAACAGGCGTTATGACAGAGAGACTTATTTCAAAATCGCTCAAAAAATCCGTAAAATGGTTCCTGATGTCACTATTACAAGTGATTTTATTGCCGGTTTCCCTGGGGAAACTGATGAGCAATTCGTTGAAACTCTAACTGCTATGGAAGAATTAGGTTTGGATTATTCAAATACCGCGGCATATTCTCCAAGAGAAAAAACTGTCGCAGGTAAATGGATTGATAAATTTATAGACGAAGAAATTAAGTTTGAACGTCTTGCAAGATTAAATGAGCAAAACAGAAAATGTTGTCTCGCATCAAATAAAAAGTTTGTTGGAAGAACTTTGGAAGTTTTAATTGAATCCTTTGAAAACCACAAAGGGCAAAACATTATTACGGGGCGTACGCGTAATAATAAAATTGTTCATATCCCTTATGATAAAGATATTACAGGAGAATTCGTTCAAGCCAAAATTGTTGGATGTAAGACTTGGTATTTAAATGGTGAATTGACACAATAATTTATTCCCCGAATTTTTCTAATAATTTTGTATATTTTTTATAATCTTTACCCCATTCGGTCATAGAGTTTATAACTGCACGCAGACTGTAACCAACATCTGTTAAAGTATATTCTACTTTTGGTGGTTTTTGGTCGTAAACATAACGATATAAAAGATTATCGTTTTCCATTTCTTTCAATTTCGCGCTCAAAACTTTTTGAGTAATTCCTGTCACACCTTTTTTTAACTCATTAAATCTTTTTGTGCCTGTTAAAAGTTCTTTTATTATCAGTATTTTCCACCGGCATCCTATCATTTTTATAGTTGTTTCAATAGGACTTCTGGGCAAATCTTTGTATTTCATAGATTTATAATACCAATTTTCAAGACAAATTTCAAAAATTTTACATTAGATAAGTTTTTTCAATTCTTCAATTGAAAATTTAAAAGATTCAACAGAGCTATATTCAATTGGGAGTATATAATTCACTCCATTTTGATCTGATTTCTTGTCAATAGTGATAGTATTAATAATTTTATTTTTATCAAAATTTGGTAAACGAGTGAAATTAAATTTTTTTATTAAATCTTCTCCCAAAAATTTATATTCTTTATCTATTTTCCCTAGTTTAAATGCTATATCAAGAGCTTTATAAATTCCCTCAATTACACATTCTCCGTGCGTATATTTATAATTTGAAAGTTTTTCTATCGCATGACCGTAAGTGTGTCCAAAATTTAATATTCTTCGCAAGCCTTTTTCTTTTTCATCTTGATTAACTACTGATATTTTTAATTTTATACATGTTTCAATGAGTTCACTTAGTGTAAAAATATCTCTGGAAAGTATTTTTGGATAATTCTGATTAAGGAAATTCATTAGTTCCAAATCTTCTCCGGTACTTTTTTCAATAAATCCGTATTTTAAAACTTCTCCCAACCCGCTTTTGAATTGACGCATGTCAAGTGTTTTGAGAAAATTCACATTTATAAAAACTGCTTTTGGCTGATAAAATGCACCAATTAAATTTTTCCCAAATTTTGTATTTATTGCCGTTTTCCCTCCGACAGAACTGTCAGTATCAGCTAATAATGTTGTGGGTACTTGAATATAATTTATTCCGCGCATGTAGGTTGAGGCACAAAATCCCGCTAAATCTCCGACTACTCCTCCACCGATTGCAATAATTGCGTCATCTCGTTTTAAATTTTTTTTAAACGCAAAATCTAAAATTTTTGTATAATTTTTAAAATTCTTTTCTTTTTCTCCGTCAGGAAGTATAAAAATATTTTCATTGGGAAAGTTTAATAATTCCCCATACAGTTTGAAAACTTTTTTGTTAATAACGACAATATAATTTTTGTTTTCAATTTCAGAAATTATGGAGTTTTTCAGATTTTCTATATCCTTATTTGTGATATAAATCGGATAAGTTTTTTCTGTCTCATTGATTTTTACTTCAAGCCTGCACATTTTATTATTTCCTCAACAACAGATTCTATTTTTTTATTATCGGTCAGAATTTTAATAGGGGCAAGTTTGTAATTTTTTTCACGTTTTTTTATAATTAAGTCTATTTTTTTAATACTTATGTTTTTCAAAAG
Organism: bacterium; assembly: GCA_017941035.1. Taxonomy (GTDB): domain Bacteria; phylum Cyanobacteriota; class Vampirovibrionia; order Gastranaerophilales; family Gastranaerophilaceae; genus Zag111. Next base: position 104,893 of record JAGAXG010000003.1, read on the forward strand.
AGGTCTGTTTGATGTATTTTTCAATCTTTTAAAAATAATTTCAGGGGAAGTTTCCAGATAAATTACCAAAGAATTTTTCAATAAAAATTCTCTTGTTTCAGAGTCCTCAAAAGCTCCCCCTCCGAGAGATATTATACCGTTTTTTGATTTTTCAAATATTATATTTTTTTCAATATCTCTAAAATATTTTTCTCCAAATAAATCAAAAATTTCAGAAACTGATTTGCTTTCTTTTTTTTCAATTTCTTCATCGATATCAATAAATTCAACGGCTAATCTTTGAGAAAGGAATTTCCCTATTGTTGATTTCCCGCATCCGGACATACCTGTTAAAACTATTGGTTTCATATTAATATTATAACTTAAATTTCAAAATTGACTAAATTTTTAAATAATCGTATTATTAAACAAAAAAGAGGTAAATGATGATAAAAAAGATAATTACTTTACTTGTTTTAATAATAATTTTTTGTACGGCGTGCACTAAAAAAACTGAACGACAAGTTAATACTTTTGATGAAATTATAAAACGCGGGTATATTAATGTTGGTGTAAAAACAGATTCTTTTCCGTTTGGTTATAAAGATTCAAAGGGTAACTATGCCGGATTTGATGTGGATTTAGCAAAAATAATTGCAGGAGAAATTTTCAAAGATAAAAGTAGAGTAAAATTTGTCCCTGTTACGTCTTCAGATAGAATGATGAAGCTTTTTTCAGAAGACATTGATTTCATTATTGCTACAATGTCTATAACAACTGCAAGGGAACAAATTTTAGATTTTTCTAATTCTTACCATAATGCAGGACAATCAATTTTAGTTCGTTCCGGTAGTAAAATTAAAGGATTGCGAGATCTAAACAATAAAAAAGTTATTATAGTTTTCGGTTCAACAAGTGAAAGAAGCTTACGCAGTGCGGTCCCTAGTGCTTTGATTGTAGGTTATAAAAATTACAAAGACGCTTATAAGGCTTTAAAAGCCGGAAAAGCGGATGCGATTGTCTCAGATGATAGTATTCTTCTTGGTTTTTCATTAAAAGATAGCGGAGTGAAACTTTTGCCCAAAAGGTATACAAAAGAACCGTACGCTATTGCGTTTAGGAAAGGTGCAGAATCTAAAGAACTTATAAAAATTATAAATGAAATTCTTGATAATCAGCGGCACAAAGGAGTTTTAAAAAATTTAAGAAAACAATATGGTATTAAATGATTAAAGTGCAACTTCCTGTCCGATTTTGTATGAACCAATATATCTAAAAAATGAGGTTTTAGGTTTAATTTTTTCAATTGCTTTTAACATTTGAGTATTTTGAATATGTCCATCAAAATTTACTATAAAAATATACTGATTAGGATTTGTTTTTGAAGGTTGTGATGAAATATAATTCATATTAATATTATTTTCAAGAAATATATTCAGTATTTTTAACAATGCACCAGGGGTATTGTTTGTACAAAAAACTATTGTAGTTTTGTCTTTTCCTGTTGGAGTTGTTTCCATATCTCCAATTAAAACATAGCGAGTTTTATTGTTTTTATCATCGTGTACATTGCTTTTTAAAATATTAAGCATACAACTTTCAGCAATTTTTCTGTTCCCTATAGAGGCATATGTCAAGTTGTGATTGCTTAATTCATGTGCGGAATCAAGCATAGAAGCTGATTCTATTAAATTATAATTAAAAGGCAGTTCGTTATTAATGAAATCCTGACACTTTGAAATAAGTCTTGGAGTAGCAATAAGACCTGTTATACTGTATAATTCCGTTGTTTTTGATAAAAGGCAATACTCAATTGGTAAAATAAGCTCACCTATAATTCGAATATTTGGATTTTCACACCTCATTAAACAATCAAAAGTTTCTCTTATTGTTCCGTCTAACGTGTTTTCAATAGGAAGGACTCCGAGAGTATCAGAATTTTGTGATACATAATCTACAATTTGTTTAATTGTTTTTAATGGAGTTTTGAAGCATTCAAGTTTGTGAATTGCGCAGAATTCATCTGTGGCCATTTCTGAAAAAGAGTTTTCCGGTTCTAAATATGCAATATTTCTTATTGTTTCAAAATTATCCATTTACATTGCTCCCAATATCACTTATTATTATATCAGAAAAAAAGGATAAATCTATGAGTAACATAAAATTTGGAACAGATGGCTGGAGAGCTGTTGTCGGTAAAGATTTCAACGAAGAAAATGTTGCGCTTGTGGCGCGTGCTGTTGGTAAATATGTTTTTGACAATTATGGGATATATAAGAAGATAATCATTGGTTATGACCCAAGAAATATGGCTGATGTTTTTTCAATGCAGTTTGCACAAATTTTAAAAGATATTGGGTTTAATGTTCTGTATAGTGATAAAGTTATACCAACTCCTGTTTTAGCTTATAATGCAAAACTTTTAAACGCTTGTGCGGTTATGTTTACAGCATCACATAATCCGCCTGAATATTTAGGAATAAAATTTATTCCTGATTATGCAGGTCCTGCAACAAAAGAAATTACTGATGAGATTGTTTCTAATTTAGGATGTAAAATTTCAACTTATGTTCAAGGGAAAATTATAGAAACTGATTTTTTAAATAACTATATTGCAAGAATTGAAGAAATAATAGATTTTGAAAAAATAAGAAAAGCAAATATTCGCATATTATTTGATGGACTTTACTCTTCAAGTATAGGATATTTTGACAAATTACTTTCGAAACATGATATAAAGTTTGATTCTATTCATATGTATCATGACCCAAATTTTGGAGGAGGAATGCCCGAACCAAAACCTCAATATATGCAAGAATCAATTGATTATATAAAAAATCACAAAGGTTATGTAGCTTTTGCAAACGATGGTGATGCAGATAGATTTGGTGTAATAAATGAAAATGGCGAATATGTCACTCCTAACGAAATTTTAGCAATTTTATTAATGCACCTTAAAAATAATAAGGGCTTTGCAGGTAGTTTTGTAAAAACGGTTGCAGGGAGTTTGATGCTTGATATCGTTTCGGATAAGTTAGGTGTTAAACTTATAGAAACGCCTGTAGGATTTAAGCATGTTGGCGAAGCAATGAGAAAATACAATCCAATTATAGCAGGAGAGGAATCCGGCGGGTTAAGTATTCAAGGTCATATTCCGGAAAAAGACGGAATCTTGGCGAATTTACTAATATTAGAAGCTATGGCATATTTTGGCAAATCTTTAGCTCAGTTGCAAAAAGATTTAAAAGATTTTGTTGGATGTGAATTTATTAACACAAGAATTGATAAGAAGTTGGATAATTTTGATGAAGTTAAACCTACAATTGAAAAATTTTCTCTAATGAATAAAATTGCGGGCATGAGTGTAATTAAAAAAGATGAAAAAGATGGTGTAAAACTTTATCTTGAAGATAATAGAACATGGATTTTGGTTAGACCTTCCGGTACTGAACCTCTTTTAAGAATTTATGTCGAAACTGATGTTCAAGAAAAAATAGAAAATGTCAAGTCTCTTTTAAATTAACCCTCTTGCGAAAATTTAAAACATAGTTTATAATAAGAATACAGTGGAATTAACGGAATAAACTATGTTTTAAATTTTCGCAAGAGGGTTAATTTAAAAGAGACTTGACATTTTCTATTTTTTCTTGAACATCAGTTTCGACATAAATTCTTAAAAG
>JAGAXG010000043.1 GCA_017941035.1 bacterium
ATTATAAATATTATTTCCATATAGATATTTTGGCAAACTTCCCCTTATTTTTAATCCTCTAATAGATAGACAAAGTTTCATTGTCCCAATATTGCCAGATATTGAGGTTTCCCCTGTTTGCAAATTGACTTTTTCCTCTGCATTGTCAAATTGATTAATGATATTCTCATTATCTTTTTTGACCTCATCGGCAAACTGAAACAATGTAACTTTGTCAAACATAAAAATTCAAAGTTTCTTTGATTAAATTCCACTTGTTATAATAGAACTTGGTTATTTTTGGCTTGCTGTCTTAAATCTTCCAATATATCATTATAACCGCCTTGCATAAGTGCTTTATTATGCCATTCAATAAAGGTTTTTGCTCCTTTTAATACAAGTAGTTCTATTTTCTCGGGCGTTGAGGTATTATTCTCAAAATGAAATATGAATAAAAATCCGTCAGTTCTATACTCATAAAATGGATTAATACGCCTTTCTTTTGAGTATGTTTGCACTGCTAACGGGTAACCATAGGCATATTTACTCGGTTTATTGTCTATAAAGTAATCTTTTAAACCTGTAAAATTAAAACTGCCTTTTGCCTGTAAATAATACTCGGGGGCATTTTCTTTTTTACTTCTTTTCTCCATTAGGTAAAATGAAATACGCCCATTTTTTCCCTTTAATTGCTCCATAGGAGGATAATCCCCTGCCCATTGTGTTATTTCATATTTTGGCGTTTTTATCGGTTTATTGCCTTTTACAAACTCCATAACGGCATAATACCTTATTTGTGCCTCTATTGTAGGCTGTACGTTGATTTTATTCATTTCTTCACTTTGTTTTTAGTTATCAACTCTACTACATCGGCACGTTGCAATAACACTCTACGCCCTACCTTTGAATAAGGTAATAAACCCGACTTAATCCAATTATCAATTGTACTCAAACAAACATTTAGACGTTTGCACGCTTCCTGTCTTGTTATCATTTCATCGGGTTGAGGTTTAACCTCATCACTTGCAATTTTACAACCTTGTAACGCTGTAAAAAATTCCTCTCGGGTAATCCCTGTTATGAAAATTCCTTTTTCCATAGTTTTAAAAGTATTTAAAATTAATAAAAATTTTTCTTAATCGTTTTCAGTTGCAAAATTAGATATACAGGCACAAAAAAGAAATACACGTGTAACCCCACGTGTATTTCTTTAAAACAATAAATAATTGTTTATTAGTTAAATAAATTTGTTATTTCCTCGGGTGTATCGTCTTCTTTTATATCCTTGAATACTTGTTTTAGGGACTGTCTTTTTTGTTTAAATAATTTCTCAAACGGTTGCCAATTTATTCTTGGATTGTTACCCCCGTCTGTCCCTTTTGCATATAAATTAAATTTTTTATTTGCACATCTAACAAAATGGGCTAAATTCCTTTTGGTATCTTTCCATTCAAAACGCCACCCCTCAGATTGTACATAATTATTTTTTTCTGCTGTTACCATAACCTGCATAAATTCATTATTTGTTAATAAAATTTGTGCTTCTGTTTTATCGTTATTATCGTCTTCTTTATATAAGTTTTTAGTTTCTTTATCTGTCTGCTTGAGTGTCTTTTCCCCTGCAAAATATTCATTGTGTATTTTTATATTATCTTCTACTTTTTCCACCCTTTCTTTTACTTTTTGCAACTCTTCGCTTTCGTGTTTTTCTTCTGGTGTTTGTGTATTAAAGACATCGGATAATAAACTTTCCCTATATTCATCCTTTTTTAAAGATAAATATGTATAACCGTCCATATATCGCTTTACTTGTTCAAATACAATAGTCTCTTTTAAATAATGATAATCCTTAAGTATCTTTACTATAAATAGCCCACACACTAACACTGTCATATATTTTTTATCGTTCATTCCCCTGCTGGCAATATTTACTAAAGCGTCTTTTGTAGGTTTTGGAGTTTTCTGCATTTCATTAATCATAAAATCTATATTTGCCATAATAACTCCACTTTCAAAATTTAGTGTTGAACTGCAAATATATTTATTAACTCTATTACTTGCTAAAAAGTCAATAATACTCTTATCTGTTGGCGTTCCTTTTTCTCTACGGGCATCAATATCTTTGTAGCCAAAATAGGTATTGTCTGAGTTTAAAGGCTTTGAATATTGGATTCTATAAAAATCTGCCATTTCTCTATTTGTTTATTATATTAGTATTCAATCTTTTATTTTGTAATTAGTAGCCGTCTTAATTGCAATATCTCGCTTTCTATTATTGAAAAGTGCCTTAATATTGCAATATCGGTACTTTCTTCTTGTTGTTGAGGTTTTACGCTTACCGTCTGTTTTTCCTCGCTCTTTACCGCTTGTTTGACGGTTTCATTATAACCTTTTTGCACTCTTACCCAAAAGCCAGATGAAATCCCTTGTAATTGCTCTGCTATCCTTTCCGCTATACGCTCGGTTATATTCCGTTTGCCGTTGATTATAGCGTTTAAATTGCTTGGTATCATTCCTATTGATTGTGCAAAATCCTTTTGCTTGATACCCCTTGCTTCCAATTCCTCCTTTAAAATCTCGCCTGGATGAACTGCCTTGTATGGCATTATGTTATTTCTTGTTTCCATAGTGTGTTGTATCTATTTTTAACAAT
>JAGAXG010000044.1 GCA_017941035.1 bacterium
AACGACAATCAGCGATAAAGTAACCAAAAACAAAATAGCAGTTTTTGAGCGCAAACTATCCAAAGGAACAGATTTATTAAATATAGAATACGGCATCGGCCCATATTATAACGGAGCAAATCCTAGTTATGAATTTGCGCAGGCACTATCAAAACATTTAAAGATAGTGACAATTTGTGATAAAGATCATTTAACAGACTGCTTGCCATACAGTAGAATTAAAACAGATGAAGAAGATGTGGAAGTATCAAACATAAAAGACGGCGGGGATTTGCATGTAAACACTGATGATTATGTAGATACAGCGGGAATAGTTTTGGGTGACGGAACACCAATGATATTTAGTTGGAATAAGAATTGTCCTGTGAGTGATCCTGATGCAGTAAAATATAACGGAGTAAAAGAGAATGCTCGATCAGAAACAACGAGTTGTATAAAAGGGATAGTAGATTTAAACGGGACAAAAGGACCTAACAAATTCGGTAAAGATGTAATCGGATTTAACGGTGCAAATCTTGAGTGGATATCTTTTGCGGATTTAAAGATAACTAAACCTGAATTCCTAACACCATTATATAGAGATGATTATTGTATAAATAATAATGGGACTTGGGAGGTAAAATCTGACTACAAAACAAAATACAATATAAAATATTGTTGTACGAACAATAGTTGTATAACTAAAGGTGATTATTGGGCAGGCGCAATGGTTATGTGTAAGGATTCCGGCGGGCACTTAGCAACATTAACGGATTTAGCAACGATAGCAACCTATCTCTATGATGCCCCAAGCCAAATAGGAGATACAGCCAGATATGATGGCACATTAAACACCTCCAAACTAGGTACAACATTTGCAGGTTTAGGCTCGTCTTGGCTCGGCTTGTGGTCTAGTTCAGGGCACAGCGCATACGACGCGTACAGCCGCGGCTTCGACAGTTCGTTCACGCGCAGGGGCATCACCATCAGCTACCTCTCGAACATCAGGGCGGTTTGCGTGAAATAATTAAACATTCTAAATAAGTTATCTTGCTTTGATCAAGTGAATAGTCTATTTATATACGTAAAAATACTTTAATTTTTCCTGACAGGAAGAATATTATAAAGTACTAAACATATCATTATTGCTATAATTCCGTATGTTTGAAATCTTAAAATCAAATATGATACTGCCATTCCAACGACAACAATTATAATCATGTATTTTATAATTCTTTGAATTTTTTCTCTTTGTCGTTTTCTTTTATATTCTTCTGCCATAACGGCTATATTTGATTGCCCTTTTGCTTTTTCTTCCGTTTCTTCGTCAATAAGATTTGTATCTTTAAGTTCTTCAACTGCATCTGAATATGTTCTGTTTACATAGCGTTCAACAATATCTAAAACAACATTATCAGGAGCATCGTTTTGAATACAAGCATACATTACTTCCCACATAGTATACCATATTTTTTGCATCACAACTTTCCAGTATTTTGCAGGAATCCCTGAACGAAATAGATCAATTTCCTTGTGAAATGACCATTCTGCCATAATTTGAATATAGACAAGTTGTCTTTCAAAATTTAATTTTCTGAAAACAACATCTGTTTGCATCGATTTCGCAAGTAAAACAGCAGAATGTTTAATGTTATTTATAAGATAATCTTCTTGTAATTTATTTACATCTTTAGGAAGCATAGGCGCAATTTGTGCGACAAGATCATCTATGAAAATACTATATTTCTTTTGAAGTTTAATTTCTTCCATTTCTGTATTATAGAGTAGAAATCATTTTTATTTGTCATATATTTGGACTAATTATTTAAAATTTTAGCCTTCTCTATATTGAGCTGTTCCAGGAAATCCGTCTTTGCCTGTACGAATTTTTGTTATTAAGTATTGAAGTTTCGGAATTATTGTTGATAAGAATAATGCAGATACAACAAATCCTGATCCCCAGTTAATTGCGTTCATTTTAAAGTTGTGTCTTGATGCTTTTTTTAATGTTTCTTTAGTAATTTCTTCCACGTTTGAAGATTTAGCTTTCTTGATTATTGAATCAACATAAGTCATTAAATCTGATTTAAGAGCATCTAAGTCTCCTTGTGCAATATATTTATATTTATCCATAAATTTATTGCCGAATTTGTTTTTGTAAAATTCTTTCAAAAATTCCGGATTATTAATATGACCGCCGTTTAATATATCTTGAGCTTGAGCTTCTGTCAAAATTGACTGCCCTTTAATTTGCGGTTGAAGTTCGGACATTTTTTGAGCAAGTTCTTCTACTTCAGCAAGTTTTTCTTGCGATACAATTTTCTTTAATTCAGATTTAAATTCATCAAGATTAATTATTCCATCTTTGAATTTATTTTTTAGTGTTTCAGGCAATTTTTCATTTTTGCCTAAAAATTCTCTTTCGAATTCTTCAAGAGTAGCTTTTTTAGTTTCTTTAGAATCTAAAAAGTTTTGCATATACTCTGTTGCGAATTTCGCAGATGCAGGGTCAAGTCTTGAAGTTTTACCATGTTCAAGTTTATTTAATTGCGAGTTCATAAACGGCATGTTGAACATATAGAAAAATACTGAAGATAAATCTCTAAATAAAATTTCTACTCTTTCATCATTGTTTCTTGCAGAGTATGCTCGTCCTGAAGCGGTACCGGCATCAACTGATAATAACTTATAATTTCTGTTATTTTCAAAATTATTTGCAATTGCAAGTAAATTTAACCCGCCAAATGATACTTCTTTATTATTTTTGTTGCCAAAAGTTTCTATTAAAGGATTTTTAAAGAAGTTTTGATTCTGAGAATTTTGTTGTTTGTTGTTATCGTTTTTGTGGTATGAACGTGTAATTGCCTGATTTATTTTTGGTAGTACAAGACCTATAAAGGCATTTGCAATTACAACACTGGAAATAACTTTTACAAATTTAAATTTAGCCATCAAATTACTTGAGACTTTAGTATCTGTCAAATAATTTTCTAAAGGTTTACGTACATTATCGCTCGCAATATCAATTGTTTTTTCAGGCAACGGGAGATTAAGCATTTTTTTGCCTATTTTTTCAAATAACCAATTTAAACCTGTAACACCTCCAAGCCAAAATACTGCACCAGAAAATTCTTCAGTTATTCTTTCTCTTGCTTCATCAAATCCGCCTCTTTTATATGCTTGATAAGTTCTTCCGCCTTCAACAAAGGCTTCTAATGCTATAACAGGTAAAAAACCGTCACTTGCCATTGCAGAGACAATATTGCGGGGCTGAAATTGTTTTTTTATATTAGCGCTTGAAAAAGTCTTGCTTATTTGCGCTTGAGGTATTTTTATTGACATATATTTAAAAACTTTCACTATTTACGATAGCATGATTAAAGTTTCTAAAGCTGTTTTTTTGCCTAATATCTTATAATATTTTAATAAAATGTTACATTATCAATTAAAAAGTAATTACCTAAAAAGAAAAATCAAATAAATTTTTTAATTCAACATCAAGAGCATCAGCTAGAAGTATCATAGTTTTTATTGTAACGTTTGCTTCTCCCCGTTCAATTTGTCCAATGTAGTTAAAATTCATATCAACGATTTCGGCAAGTCTCATTTGAGAAAGCTTTTTAGACTTTCTAATGTATGCGAGTTTTGCTCCAAATCTTTTTTCAACTCCCGTATTTTTACTCATATTAACTATTATAAATTTAGTTTCAATAAATTTCTAATAGCTAATAGTGATTTTTAAATTGCTATTAACTGTTAATATTTGTAACAATTTATGCTTGCAGAGTAAATTTCGGAATATAAATACCGTTTATTAACATGTAAATAATAGTTGATAATGAATATTTTGTACGAGTGTGATGAATTAAGAAAGGAGTATTAAATATGAATATTAATGAGATTGGACATTCTCAACACATTAATAAGTATAAGCTAAGTGGTGATTATGATCCAAAAAGTAATGGAGTACCTGCATTAAAATTCCCAAAAACATCATCTCAAAAAACATTTGAACAAGACATTCAGAATGCTAAATTAGATGATAGAATCCCTAACAAAGTAGTCTTAAATAAAATGGGATATAAACAATCTTATTATGATAAAAATGGCGGTGTAACTTATCAAAATAACGAAGGAGAAACTATTCGAATTTGTGGTTTTGAAGGAGCTTTTGCTACAGGTTTAGAGGGTTCTACTTCTGTTCAATATTCTTCAAAAGATGGAAAAACAAAACAAACAGTTATTTATGATCCAGCGGGAAATCCTCTAAAGGGATATCTTAGCGTAAAACATGATGACGGATCAATTGTAAAATACCAGTATGAATATGATATGGATGGAAATAAACAAGTAAAAAGTGTAACTACTGAATATCCAAACGATTATTAAGAAAGGAGTATTAAAAAATGAGTATTTACGGTGTAAATGGAAGTAATTTTGGACTTCCAAAAGGAAATGAGTCTGTAAAACAACAGCAAGAAAGAACGGAAAATTATGACATAGGCAATGCTTTAAGAGGTGCTGGATTTGAATCTAATCAAAACAAAACTCAAACGCCAAAAGGTTTTTTGGCCGGATTAGCCTCCGGTTTAATGGAATCTATAAGTCATAAAGAAGAACTTACAAAAAAAGACAGAAAAGCTTGGATTAAAAATTATCAGGAAACGCATAATTGTTCAAAAAAAGAAGCTAAAAATGCGTTTGAAGCAGAATTTGAGAAGTTAGATAAAATGTCTCAAAAGACGAATGTTGATGCGAAATATATTTCAAAAAACTGGCGATTAAATTAAAAATAGGGGGAAATTCTCCCCCTATTTTTATACTTGTACTCTTATCAAGCTGTTAACGCTTAAAATTGCATTGTCATTATTTAAAATCTCAATGACACTTTGCATATCGCTTTCACGGCAAAGTTCTGTAATTACAGTAATCTCAGCACAATCTCCCTGAGCAATTTCTTTTTGAACAATACTCGCAAGGCTTATATTATTATCTTCGCAAGCTTTTCCTATTCTTCCGATTACACCCATGCTATTTTTTGTATTAATAGATAAATAATATTTATTTTCGGTTTGAGAAATATTTATAGGTTCTGCATTTTGATTATGATTACATCTCATCATTGGAAGTATATAATCATTTTTATCAAGCTCGGAAACTATAGCAAGAATATCCCCGACAACAGAACTCGCTGTTGGGAATTCTCCGGCTCCGGGTCCTGAAAGTGTTACCTCACCGACAGGATGACCGGTTAGAGTTACTGCATTTGTTACATAGTCAATGTGAGCAAGTGTTTTAGATTGCGGTACAAGCATAGGATGAACTCTAACGTCAGCCTTATTTTTGTCTTTTAGTTCAGCTGAAGCTATAAGTTTAATTTTGTAGCCCATTTCATTTGCAGCTTTCATATCTTCAGGACGTATCTTTGTAATTCCCTCACGATAAACATTTTCAAATTTTACACGACGGTTGAATGCTATAGTTGCAAGAGTTGTAATCTTGTATGCAGCGTCAAATCCTTCAACATCTCCTGTTGGATCAGTTTCTGCATAGCCTAAAGCTTGAGCTTCTGTCAAAACATCTGAATAAGATGCCCCTTGAATATCCATTTTTGTTAAAATATAGTTAGTTGTTCCATTTAAAATAGCTTTAATTTTTGTAATTTTATTACCTGCAAGAATCGTTTTTATGGGCATTATCAAAGGAATTCCGCCTGCTATTGCTGCTTCGTAAAGGATAACTTTGTTATGTTCTTCTGCAAAATTAAAAAGTTCTTCTCCATGTTTTGCAAGAAGTTCTTTATTCGCAGTAACAATATGTTTTCCGTTTTTTATTGCGGTTTTGATTAAATCAAACGCAGGCTCTACACCACCTATAAGTTCTGCAACAATTTGTATTTCCGGATTGTTTACAACCTCGTAAGGGTCATCTGTAATAATACTTTCGTCTAAATTTTCGATATTTCGTTTTTTGTTTTTGTTTTTTACTGCAATTTTTATAATTTCAACGTTGTCAAAATCTTTGAGAGTTTTATAAACTCCTGTTCCTACAGTTCCAAGACCAATTAATCCGATTTTAATTTTATTTTCCATAAAGTCATTATAACATGAAATAATTTGTCTGTAATCATTTTTAACATGTGTCTTGCAAAAAAGTATTTTTGGGTTATTATAGGTTTACATTGGTAATAAAACTAGCTAGAAAAGGAAATAAAATTATGGCAAAATGTTGTGAAATATGCGGAAAAGCACCGAGAAAATCTGCAGACAGATCTTTCTCAAATAAACAAAATGTTCATACTCAAGAACCAAATTTACAATCAGTTAAAGCTATTGTAAATGGTGCGGTAAAAAGAATTAGAGTATGTACATCATGCATAAAAGCAGGAAAAGTTCAAAAAGCTTAGAATTTTTTGTTCAAATAATCTAAAAAGCGAGGTATCCCCCTCGCTTTTTTGTGTTATAATATTATTTGCAAAAGGGGGTTTTAAATGGCAGAAAAAAGAGCAATAATAATGGTCATTGATTCGATGGGTATTGGTGCAATGCCTGATTGTAAAGATTTTGGCGACATTCCGGAATGCAATACACTGTATCATGTTAGTGAATTTAATAATGGTTTGAATGTCCCAAATATGCAAAAAATGGGATTAGGAAATCTCGGAGACTTTAAAGGTATAAACAAAGTTGAAAACCCAACGGCTTTATGTGCGACATTGGTTGAAAAATCTAAGGGTAAAGATACTACAACAGGTCACTGGGAAATTGCAGGACTCGTTTCTCCCAAACCTTTCGCAACATATCCTCAAGGTTTCCCAAAAGAATTAATTGACAAATTTATAAAAGAAACAAATTGTGGAGGAATACTTGCTAATATTCCTGCAAGTGGAACAAAAATTATTGAAGAATTGAATGATGAGCATCATAAAACTAAATTTCCGATAGTTTACACTTCTGCAGATAGTGTTTTTCAAATCGCGCTTGATACGGACTTAATATCTTTGGAAACTTTATACAAATGGTGTGAAATAGCTCGCAAACTTTTAGATGAAGGTGGATATAATGTCGCAAGGGTAATAGCTCGTCCTTATAAAGTTTTTGATGGTAAGCCAACAAGAATTTCTAAAGACAGACGTGATTTTTCAATGGTTCCTAAACATACATATTTAAATGAATTAAAAGATAGTGGTTCAAAGGTCATTGCAATTGGTAAAATTGAAGATATTTTTTCAAAATCAGGTATAACTCATGCAATTCATACAGGTTCAAATAAAGAAGGTCTCGAACTGACTTTGAAAGCTGTTAAAAAAGAACTTCCGCTTGAAGAAATTGCCTATAAAAAAGGTGAGACCTACAATAATATTTCACTAATATTTACTAACCTTGTTGATACTGACATGCTCTATGGACATAGAAATGATGCTAAAGGTTACGGCATGGCTATCGAGGAAATTGATACTTATGTGAAGCCTATAGTTGAAGCAATGAGTGACAATGATTTGTTAATAATCACTGCAGATCATGGATGCGATCCTTGTGTAGAAGGAACAGACCATACAAGAGAAAAAGTCCCTGTACTTGTTTATGCAAAAAATTACAAAAATTGCGGGAATGCCGGAGAATTATTAGGATTTGATAATATAGTTAAATATATAAAAGAATGGTTTGAATAATATGAATTCTGTTAGTGGAAATTTTTAATTTTTTGTTGTATAATAGTCAGGTGAAAGAAATTTCACGAGTTGTAAAAATAAGGAGAAAAAAAATGACAGTTACTATTAGTGATGCTTGTATAGCATGCGGCGCTTGCGAATCAATTTGTGATGCAGTATTTTCAATTGAAGACAAAGCAGTTGTTAATGAGGCTGCTGTAGCTGATAACGCAGACAGCGTTAAAGAAGCTGCTGATGCATGCCCTGTTGGCGCTATCGAAATTGCATAACAGAAAAATTAAAAAAAATTGTTTTAATAAGACCGATTGTATTCTCAATCGGTCTTTTATTTGTCAAAATCAAAGATATCAAGAAGTTTTACATCTAAAGCTCTTGAAATTTTAAATAATAAAAGAACAGATATATTATTTTTCCCGCTTTCTATTTTCCCGATATAAGTAGGATGTACATTAACTTTTTCTGCCAATTGTTCTTGGGTTAAACCTTTTTGTTTCCTTAATATTTTAAGTTTATTTCCCAAATTACTCAGTATTTTAGTATTCATATTGACAATATAGAGTTGTACGCTTATTATTTGTATAGAATGATACGCTTATTTAGTACTATAAGTTCAATAATAATTGGAAAAAATTATAAAATATGGTGTTATATATGAAAAAGACTATACTATTAGATTTAGATGGAGTGTTGAATAACTACACAGGAGATTACAGTCCTGTAGAATTGCCTTATGTAAGAATAGGAGCAAAAGATTTTTTACAAACTTTATCTGAAGAATTTATTGTAAAAATTTTTACAACAAGAAACAGACTAATGGTTTCAAAATGGTTAATTGAAAATAATTTGGATAAATTTGTTTCAGATGTAACAAATGTTAAAGAACCTGCATGGATACATGTTGATGATAGGTGTTTAAAATTTACAAAGAACTACAACATCTTTTCCTGTTTCACGTGATTCTTGAATAGCTTGTGCAGGTGTCATCTGAATATCTACAGTTCCGTCCATTATTCCATAAATTCTGCAATTTTTATTATTCTCACCGTAATTGTTGTTTTCTAAATCTTGTATTTTTTGATTTAAATAATTAATTTGTTCTGACAAATTTTGAATTTGTGAATTATCTTCTCTAATTACGGTTTCTTCATTTCTGATTGTATTTTTTGCTTCATAATGATTAATATTGTTATTTTGGCGCATTTTGCTTTCAGCTGCATCTTTGGTATTTGAATAAATTGCTCCTATTACAAATACAAACATAAATAAAAATACAATTGTAATAATTTGAAATTTACTTAGTCCCATAAATTCCTCTCTAAATTTGACTTTTCTAACATACTACACTAAATTATTGTAAAGGTCTACTGTGTAAATTTTGTTGCATTTCAAAAGTGTTTATATTACAATTATTATGTATTAATGTACTAAATCATAGGAGAAAAATTAGTATGGAAACTTATGGTATTGAAAAATTAGGAATTACATCTCCATCAGCTGTTCACAGAAACTGGACTCCTGCTCAGTTAACAGAAGCAGCTTTAAGACGTGGAGAAGGTACTTTAGCAAACAATGGTGCGCTTGTTGTTACTACAGGTAAATATACAGGTCGTTCACCTAAGGACAAGTTTATTGTTGATACTCCGTCAATTCATGATGATATTGCATGGGGTAAAGTAAACAGACCTATTTCAAGGGAAGCATTCAATTCTATTAAATCTAAAATGATTGAATACTTGAACGGTAAAGAAGTATTTATTTTTGATGGTTTTGCAGGTGCAGATAAAAAATATACTCAAAAATTCAGAGTTATCAATGAATTAGCATCTCAAAACATGTTTATTCATCAGTTATTAATTCGTCCAACTGCGGAAGAATTAGCATCTTATGGTGAAGTTGATTATACAATTATTTGTGCTCCTGGCTTCAAATGCAATCCTGAAGTTGATGGTACAAATTCAGAAGCATGCATCGCAATTGACTATGAAGCTCATATGATTATCATTGCCGGTTCTCAATACTCAGGTGAAATTAAAAAATCAGTTTTCGCTACAATGAACTATGTAATGACTAAGAAAAATGTTCTTCCAATGCACTGCTCAGCTAATATGGACCCTGAAACTCATGAAACAGCAGTATTCTTTGGCCTTTCAGGAACAGGTAAAACAACATTATCAGCTGATCCTAGCCGTAAATTAATCGGTGATGATGAACATGGTTGGTCACCTGATGGTGTATTCAACTTTGAAGGCGGATGCTATGCAAAATGTATAAATCTTACAGAAGAAAATGAACCTGATATTTATAATGCAATTAAATTTGGTTCTTTAGTTGAAAACGTAATTATGAACGAAGAAACAAGAGAATTAGATTTTGCAGATGGTTCATTAACAGAAAATACTCGTGTTGGTTACCCTGTTAACTATATCAACAACGCTGCTATCCCTTCAATGGGTGGTATTCCTAAAGTTGTTGTATTCTTAACAGCTGATGCATTCGGTGTATTACCTCCAATCTCAAGATTAGACAAAAACGCTGCTATGTATCACTTTGTAACAGGTTTTACTTCTAAATTAGCAGGTACAGAAAGAGGAATTACAGAACCGGTTCCTACATTCTCAACATTATTCGGTGAACCATTCATGCCAATGGATGCTTCTGTTTACGCTAAAATGTTGGGCGACAAATTAGACCAATACGGTACTAAAGTTTACTTAGTAAATACAGGATGGGCAGGCGGTTCTGCATCTTCAGGTGCTAAGAGAATGAAATTAGCTTATACAAGAGCTATGGTTACTGCTGCATTGAACGGATCATTTGATAATGTTGAATTCAAACATCATGATGTATTCAATGTAGATTATCCTACATCTTGCCCTAACGTTCCGGATGAAATGTTAGATGCTAGAGGAATGTGGTCTGATAAAGCAGCTTACGATGAAGCAGCTAATAAATTAGCTCAAATGTTTGCTGATAATTTTGCAAGCAAATATCCAAATATGCCTTCAGAAATCGTAAATGCAGGCCCAAAGTCATTAAGCTCAGTTAAATAATCAACTGAGTAGAATATATAAAAAGTCCCATAAAAATTTATAATTTATGGGGCTTTTTTTTATGCTAAAATCTCTACTATGAACATAACAGGCGGAATTTATAACAGGCAGAAAATAATAGCACCTGATGAAAATATCACCCGTCCGACGCTTTCAAAAGTACGTATGAGTGTTTTTAATACTTTGGGTGCGATGATAGATTTTCATGGAAAATCTTTTCTTGATATGTACGCTGGCTCAGGAATTATGGGGCTTGAAGCTATTTCAAGAGGATTTGAAAAAGTAAAAGCCATTGAAAAAAATAGAAAAGCTTTTAATATTATAAAATCAAATTTTTCGCGCTATGAAAAAGTACACGATTTGAAACTTATTTATGGCGACAGTTTAAAGGTTTGTCCGAAAATAAATGAAAAATTTGACGTGATTTATATAGATCCGCCATATTTTTCCGGTATTTATGAAAATAGTTTGGAAGTCATAAAACCTTTATCTGACGGGATTATAATAATCGAGCATGTTAATAATATCAAAATTTTGCCGGAATTTACCGTTTTGAAACAAAAGCAGTATAGCGATAAAACAATAACTTTTTTAAAAATCCAATAAACTGAAATATTATTAAGTTATTCTTTGTTGGTTAATAATACGTCAATGAAACCATTTATTAGCTTCTTATCATTTTTGTCGCAAATTTTAAGTTTTTGTATTATTAAATTATTTAAATCTTCTTTATTTTCATTATCGAGTAACAATACTAGCGGTGAAATATGAAATGCTTTACAAATATTGTCAATTGTAGTAGTTCTTGGACTGGACTTTAGGTGTTCAATATTCCTAAGTGCTTCTGTAGAAATACCAATTTTTTCAGAAAATTCATCTTGTGTGAGATTAACTTTTTCTCTAAGTTTTCTAATATTGTTGCATAGTAGTTTTTTATACATAATGTATACAGATTAAACCACTATATTGATAATTTACAGTAATTATATTACCTAGTTACTTGTAATAAAAT
>JAGAXG010000045.1 GCA_017941035.1 bacterium
TCTGTCTCGCGACAGAGTTGACTCATTTTTTCAAACTCTAGCTATTTAGTTAGAATTCTGTCCGTTGTATCATTTTTTCTAGAATTAACAAGTTTGTCATTTCTTTCTCAAGTTTATTACATTCATAATAAACCCGTCGCTATTCTATTGTCAAAGTTCTATTCTCAAGACCCCAAACAATCGCAATCACTATTTGACTACACTCTGTAATGGAGCTACTTCTTCGGCGTTCTCAATGCTACCACTCATTCGAGCAATGCATCCTTTTCCACTTACCTTAATCTTTAATAAAACTGTACGTTTTTAGATAAAATTCTAAGTTTCTGGTTTTAATAAATTTGTTAAGATCTAGTTATCTGAACCTTCTTATCGTAACATGTCAATTTTTAATTGCAAGTGTTTATTTTTTATTCTGTAATATATTGTAACATTATATAAAGAACCCGGAAACAATATGTATCCGGGTTCTTTTTCAGTAATTTATAATATTTTACTTAATATTTGCAAAAGTCCAAGCATCAAATGTAGGAGCTTCTTTCACTTGAATTTCGTGGCTTTCTCCACCTGAACATTCTCCGTCATGAGCAATTGGCTTATACAATCTATTGTAATATTCAATTACCATACGATCAGAATTGAAATAAGCTTCGGATGTCCTAATTGCTTGACGCATTATTCTTGCCCATTCCATTTTGTTGTCGTAATAAGTAGGAATTATTTGATCTTCGATTATACTCATCAAGCACTTATGGTCTTTCCAATGTCTTTCTTCCCAAGACATTTCATCATTTATCTCAGGATATTCAATAGAATAGCCGTTTATTCCGTTAAACGTGCCTTCTACTGTCCAACCGTCAAATATAGAAAGGTGAACAGCACCGTTAGCATTTGCAGACATACCGGATGTACCTGAAGCCTCAAAAGGTCTCAGTGGAGTATTTAACCATACATCAGAACCACGTTTCAGCATGCCTGATAACTGCAATTCATATCCAGGAAGAACGACAACATTCTTTAATGAATGAGATCTGTGAAGTAATTTATTAAACATCTCTCTACCCATAACATCATCTGGATGAAACTTACCGGCAAAAATAATTTGAACTTTATTTTCTTCGAGCAATTTACCAATTCTGTCTTTATCCATAAGAATTAACCAGGCACGTTTGTAATCCGCAAATCTTCTTGCCCAAGTTATAGTTAATACATCAGGATCAAATCTTTTACCAGCAACATTAGCGACATATTTAAATAATTCTGATTTCATTTCACGCTTAACATCAAGCAATTTTTGCAAATCATTCTCTGCATTTTTAACTCTCGGATCCTGCCAATACTGGAGATTTACAGCATTTGTAATAGCTCTTATAGGGCATCTGCCTTCAACCCATTCCCACATTTTATTAGCAACAAGACCATGAAGCTGAGACACCGCATTAGCAATCCTTGACATTCTTAATGCTGCGACTGTTAGTGAGAAATTTTCACCGCCCAAGTTTATAGCTGTTTCTCTTGATGCACCGGCAAAAAATCCACCTTCTAATAAAGTGTCTACCCAATGAACTTCATTACCAGCTGCAACAGGGGTATGAGTAGTAAATACCGTACGACGTTTTACTTCATTTAAATCTCCGTCATATTGTCTCAATAGTTCAAATGCTGCAGGAAGAGCATGACCTTCATTCATATGAATAACATCAAAATCATACCCAACTTGTTGTAAAATTCTAACACCAGCGATACCAAGAACAATTTCTTGGGCTATTCTGATTTTTTCATTTCCGTCATACAATCTGTGAGAAATACTCCTTGCCCAATCACTATTACCGTCAATATCGGTAGTCAATAAATAAACAGGGCAAGTTCCAAAAAGTTCAGGGTCTACTTTTAAAGCCTTCACTCTGACTCTTTCACCAAAAATATCAACGGTTGTTTCAACTCCTATATCTTTTAAATAATCGTAATATTTTCTGATATAAGCAACTTCAACATCCCCTTGATGATTAATTCGCTGATCATAGTAACCATAAGACCACAAAATTGTGACACCTACCATAGGCATTTGTAAATAACCGGCAGATAACATGTGTGAACCTGCCAAAAATCCCAAGCCTCCTGAGTATGTACTTAGAGACTGATCAATAGCCATTTCCATTGAGAAATAAGCAACATTAGGTAATGACATTTTAACCTCACTTCTTTTATTTTTTTTACACTTAATTTTTCATACGCACAGGATGTGCTTTGACATTGTAACACACAATTAAAAAAAAGTGTAGTGTTAAAACAAATAAAAAAAGAGACAATACACGCCTCTTTTTTTTAGTATTATTTATTCATATTTTTTATTTATTACTTAACCATCTTTTGTTTTTAAATATTTTTGTTTATCTAAAGATTTATGTATTTTTACCGGATTTTTAAAAGCCTTTAAATTAAAAGTTACTGGTCCATCCTTATTATGATTAACTTCAAACAGTTCTGGTAATGTCATATTTTTATTATTATCAAAAGGTTTGATATCTTGTAATTTTTCAATCGAGTCAGCATCAAATTTTACAAGACCATTACCCAATTCTCCAGAAGATTTTGCATCCATTAAACCAAATCTTTCAGAATTCAAATCTTTATATTAAGATATAGATTGTCTATCAGCAATCAAAGTATCACAAGTCAACAATGGAGCACTCCTGCTGTTTAAAGATTTGTTATCTAAAGTCATATACGAAGATTTCGCTATTAAACTATCATTTTTATTTACTTTATTTTTTTGCACAATATCACCAACATCTAAATAATAATTGTCGCTATCTTTAGTTCCCATGTGCTTTTCATCATCTATATTTTGAAAAGACAAAGAAACTGCAGTTCGCGTTTCTGCAACAGGAACATTTGCATTTGAAATGTTCCCGGCATTGAAGCCATCACAAACCATAGTAATCTCCTTATATAAATGTTGATACTACATTATTTAATTTTACAACAAATTAAGCTCTATTAAAGAATTTTGCTAATTATAAATTAGTCTTTACAAAAGTTAATAATTTAAAAATTTATTTAATTTTTTTGTTTAAAAAACTTTATCTAAGAACTTTTTCAATGCAATTTTGACATGCGCATAAGTAATACCCCCTTGCATATAAGCTACATAAGGAGCACGCATTGGTCCATCTGCAGATAATTCAATAGTAGAACCTTCTATAAATGTACCGCCTGCCATTATAACCTTATCCTCGTAGCCTGGTATATATTCAGGAATAGGAGTTACATATGCATTTACAGGAGAAAGAGATTGTATAGTTCTACAAAACTGTTCCAGTAATTCCGGTTTTCCAAATGTTATATTTTGTATAATATCAGTTCTTTTTTCATTAAATTTAGGATACGAATCATAACCGATTTTGTCAAAAATTTTACTCGCTAATACAGCACCTTTAACAGCATCGGCAACAACAGAAGGAGCCATAAACAGTCCTTGAAAAATTAATCTATGCTGATTAAACATAGCCCCACCTTCGGATCCGATTCCCGGAGCTGTAAGTCTTGAAGCTGAACGTTCTACGTAAACAGCTTTACCTGCTATGTAACCTCCGGCTTCAACAATACCTCCTCCCGGATTTTTTATCAAAGACCCGCCTATTATATCCGCTCCTACCTCTAAAGGCTCTTTTTTATCTACAAATTCACCATAGCAATTGTCTACAAAACAAATTGTATTTTGATTTTTAGATTTAACTATTTTACAAATTTTTTCAATATCATCAATTGTTAAAGATTTTCTTGTTGAATAACCTTTTGAACGCTGTATTAAAACCATTGTTGTTGAATTGTCTACAGCTTTTTCTATACCATCAAAATCGACTTCTGAATTATTTATTAATGGGACTTCTTCGTACAAAACACCATTTCCTATTAAAGAAGCTCGTTTTGTTTCTTCATCTCCCATTGTACCTATAACTTCCTGCATTGTATCATATGGAGCACCGGCAACTGACAAAAGTTTGTCCCCATACTTCAAATTGCCAAAAAGCACACAAGCTAAAGTGTGCGTTCCGGATGCAAAATGTATTCTTACAAGAGCTTTTTCTGCCTTAAAAACTTGTGCATAAACCCTATCTAAAACTTCTCTGCCCAAATCATCATGACCATAACCTGAAACAGTATAAAAATGTTCGGGAGCAACTTTATTTTCATAAAAAGCATCTAAAACTTTTTCTTGATTATAATCTCTTATTTCATCAATAAGATCAAATTGTTCATGTAATTCATTCTGTGCAATTTTTATAATTTCTTTACTATTCATATTAATATAATATATCAAGCAAAGAATAATAAAAGCAGGTAATCTATATTTTCAAAAAAATAATGAATAATAAACATATGAAAAAAAATATACTAATAATTATAACCCTGCTTATTTTCTGTAATTCATCTTTTGGTTATAAATACGGAGTTTATAACCCAAGAAATTACAATTATTCAACGGAAGAAGGAGAACAAATCTTATTTATCCTTGACTTATCTAACAGTATGAATGAATCTTTAGAAAATTCTACCAAATATAAACTTATGTTAAGAACGATGAGCGAAATTTTACCAAAAATTTCACCAGATACAAAAATCGGTTTAAGAGTATACGGCCAAAGAATGGGATTTACACCTATTGAAGCTTGCAGAGCATCAACACTGGCTTCTCCTATTTCAGCCAACAATGCAGGTGGTGTAAACTCTGCACTACAAAGATTCAAACCCAGAGGAATGACTCCGATTACTTTTTCACTCAAACAAGCTATTAAATACGATTTTATGGGTTTTAGCGGGAAAAAACATATTATTCTCATGACAGATGGAGGAGAAAATTGCGATGAGAGTCCGTGTAAATTCGTCATGGAACTTATAAAAATCAGACGAGATGTACAAATAGATGTTATCGCATTTAATTTAAAAGATTCAGATGATATAGAACAACTACAATGCACAGCTCTTGTTACAAGCGGAAAATTTTATAATGCAAATACTTCCGCAGAATTATTAAAAGGTTTTGATAAAAGCATTCAAGGGGTGAAAAATGTCGAAGCGAAAATAATATTACCTAATACTAAATAAAAAACTAATCCACTGAGAATATTTCTCTAATATCATCCATAGTAAGAGATTTCGTAATATTTCTGTCAACAGAAATTACACTATCGACAAGATCACGCTTAACTCCTTTAAGTTTTTGAATTTTTTCCTCTACTGTATTTTTTGTAATAAGTCTGTATACAAAAACTTTTTTAGTCTGTCCAATACGATAAGCTCTGTCAGTTGCCTGATCTTCAACAGCCGGATTCCACCAAGGGTCATAATGAATTACATAATCAGCACCGGTTAAGTTCAATCCTGTACCTCCGGCTTTCAAACTAATTAAGAATATAGGAATCGTCGAATCGTTATTAAATCTGTCAACTGCTTCTTTACGGTCTTTTGTTTTACCTGTAAGGTATTCATATTTAATACCTGCTCTGTCAAGCCAATCTTTAATAATATCAAGCATATTAACAAACTGACTGAATAACAAGACCCTATGTCCCTCAGATACAATCTCTTCAAGCATAACTTTAAGTTTTTCAAATTTACCTGACGAAATAATATTTTTGACATTATCTTTATCATAAAGTCTTGGATGGCAGCAAATTTGGCGCATACGCAGCAGAGCAGAGAAAATAGACATTCTACTTTTCTCAAGTCCGTTTTGTTCAATAGATTTAAACAATTCTTCTTTAGTAGAATCAAGAACTTGAAGATAGAAATCTCTTTGTTCATCTGTCAATTCACAATATGCAACATTTTCTACCTTATCAGGAAGATCTTTCGCAACATCACGTTTCATTCTGCGCAAAATAAACGGATAAATTTGCAATTTTAAACGCTTTTCAACAATTTTATCATGACGTTCCATAATCGGATTTACGTAATGAGAATTAAAATCAGCCATTGAAAACAAAAATCCCGGCATTAAAAAGTCAAATACAGACCACAATTCTTCCAATTTGTTTTCAATCGGTGTACCCGAAAGAGCAAGTTTATGCGTCGCATTCAACTGTTTTACCGCCTGAGCAGTTTGAGAAATTGCGTTTTTGATATTTTGAGATTCATCAAGTATCACATATCTGAAATTTATATCTTTCAATTTTTCAATATCGCGTCTTACAAGAGCATAACTGGTAATAACAACATCATATTCAGGGATTTTCTTAAAGAATTGTTTTCTTTCTCCCCCTTGAAGTTTCAAACAAGTTAACTCAGGAGCAAATTTTTGAATTTCACTTTCCCAATTAAATACAACCGTAGTCGGAGCAATAACAAGAGTAGGACAAGATCCATCCTCTTCTTTTGCCTTTTGAATAGCCGTCAAAGCTTGCAAAGTTTTACCAAGCCCCATATCATCAGCCAAAATCCCGTTAAGACCGTATTTATACATAAACCATAACCAGCCGAAACCTTTTAACTGATATTCACGGAAATCTGCTCTTATACCTTTAGGGAGTTCAAGATTTTCAGAAGTTGAAAAAGTTGACATCTGTTCCCAAAATTCTTTGAATCTGTCACTTAAAATAAGTTCTAAACCAAGATTTTTAAGCTCATTAATCAATCCTGCACGGAAAGTTTTAACAGTAAAAGTATTATCCTCAGTTCTATAAACATCAAAAGAATTAAATGTTCTCATCATTGCGTAAATACTTTGAACAGGGTATTCAACAAAACCGTTGCTTCTTATGCGAGAATATTTTTCATCTTTCAGAGCTGTATCATAAATCTCATTAAAATCAATAATTTCATCTCCTACTTGACCAAATATATTTACATCAAAACTATCAGGTTGTTCATCAGAGAAATCGATTTTTGCACAAAGTTTAAATGGATTTTCAATAATTTTAAAAAATGACATATCATCTTTTTCTTCAAATTTCCATCCTTCACCGGCCTGCTTCATATAATAATTGTAAAAATCTATCGCAGTTTCTTTTTCCAAGGCCAAATTATTAGTCTGCATAGGAACAAATTTACAAGCTAAAAGCATAGCATATGCTTCATTTTCATGCTTAATATTACGTTTTACCCAGTAAATAACATCCTCATCTGGCTTTTTAACCGTTATATAAGGAAGTTTTTCGCTTGCAGTTTTTGAATAAGGAACCCGTACTCCATCATATTCAAAATTCAATTCTGCTTTTAAACTCTGGTCATAATCTATTCCAAGAGTTACGACATTGATTGGCGGGCGCTGCTCAAGCATTAATTTAGAAATTTTATCATCAATGTTTACGTCCATAAGCTCACGAAGTTTTGGTAAATCTTCATAAATAAATTTACCGCACTCTGCGTCCTTTAAATCAGTAAACGATGCTTTCGTAATATTTTGCGGAACAGATTGAACTGCCACATTTGTCGGAAATATTACGTTTTTATACCTTCCCCATTTTAAATGACGGGAAAAATATCTTACTTCCTCAAACGGATAAACATCATCTTTATCAGGACGCTTCCACTCTAAAGATAGTAACAACGTACCAGGAGTTTGAGAAGTATTGACATTTAAAACAAGTTTCCATTCTTCATCAGAAAATTTTAAACGTTCCTTTGTACGTTCGTCAAGAACTTCATCTGCCTTTGCAAGTAAGGAGAATATATCTCCAAATTTTGCTATCGGAACATCATACCATCCGGCTTTTTTATCTTGACGTGCTACTTTTAAAAGTTCGCGGAATATCAACAATTCAACTTTTTGAGAATTATTAAGTTCAAAATTTTTATCATTCTTTTGCATTTCAAGAACACTTAGCATTATAGGCTCAATTTGGCGAATTACTTTCCCTTTATCCCTTGAACGTACCAATACCGAAAAGAAATTAGCCTTTCTTTTTGCATTGAAATGAAAAATGTAACTTCCCTGAGGTTCTTGAGTTAGCTCAGTATTTTCATCCGGAAATTCGAACTCAAATCCAAATTTTGTAGAAAGCCAATCTTCATAAGCATGAGAATCAATAGCTTTCAAAGCAACAGCAACAGCATGTTTGCACCACTCTTCTTTTAAAGGACAGTTGCAACGAGCCTCTACCTTATTTTTTTTAAAAATAAGATCTGTATTATAATGATCCTGAAAGTTACCTTTTACTTTTCCCATATAAAAATTTTTTTCAGGATAATCATCAAATACCATATCTTTTAAATGGTACTCGTAACCTCTGCGCCAGCTACCTGCACTTGCATGCTCTTTTACGTATTTGTAATTAAATTCTTCACTCATTATGTGGAGTTCGTTTTCTCTTTCTTTTGAGAGACTTAACCTTCCAAACAGATTTCTAGGATCTGTATACTCTCAACAAGAATTATTATATAAAAAAATAAAAAAAAAACAAGTAGGTATATATAATTTTTTTTATTTAATTCCATTCAATTTTTATAAGGCAAAGCTCTTCAGAAGTACTAACATTCCTTATAGTATGCTCAGTGATATTACCATCTGTTTTTACATAAGAGACAACATCCTCTCCATACTTGACATCATGCTTAAAATATATATCCATATTTTTCGGAGTTTTATTTTTTAAAAAATCAAAATCTAAAGCCTCAACTGCCCACGAAATATAAACTATATTATTCACATGACCGTTCATATCCAAATCATTATAACGAACATGGAATGTTTTTTCTTTATCCCACTCTTTTAAAGGCTTTAAACGGCGCAGTGTTAAATCGTTATCACGTTTTTCATATTTTTTAATATCAGGAAATTTTTCCTCTATGTTTATTAATGATTTATCATTCAAATCAACCATCAGCCAATAAGAAGAAGCTCTTAACAATCTTGTTCCATCAACTGTATAAGCTTCAAAATCACGATATGCGCTTTGCTTTTGAGTACCTCTGTTTTCGGTGTATAGTTTAATTTCCGTCAAATTTTGAGGATATTTATCAAATTCTATTCTATATCTGACAAGAAACCATCCTAAATTTTGAGCATTCAATTCTCTATTTCCAAACGGAGTATCTAAAATATTTCTGGCTCCCATATCCTGCAACAAATTAAGCAAAGATGCAGGTTTGAGACGATATTCCAAATCATGATCTGCCATTGTAATAGGGTATGTTTTTTCTAATGTATAAAAATTCTTATCTGCCATTTTAACCTACTTTGAAATCAATTCTAAAGAATAATGTTTTTTAAAGTTCTCAAGTTGAGCTGAAAATTCAGTTACATCTTCTTCCTTAAGTTTATTTTTTAATTCATGTCTCGGAATAGAAATATTCAAAGATTGAATCATATTCGTAGAAATATTTGAACAATGATCTGAAATTCTTTCCAAATCATTTAGAACTTCTGCATACGCAAAATTTCTTCTTATATGAACTTTTTCCTGTTTAACACGTTTTATATGATTTTTCTTTGCTACATAAGCAATATCATCTACAACTTGCTCAAAAGGTTCAATTTCATAAGCCATACTTATATCATTATAAACAAATGCTTGGACTGTAATATCAAAGACTTCTTTTACAGCATTTACGACCTTTTTAAGTTCTTCGACAGTATCTTGAGCCAACACCCATTCCTTCCTGTGCATTTGATCTGCTATTTTAAGTATATGCATTGAATGATCCGCAATTTTTTCAAAATCAGATATTGATAAAATCAGCTGAGAAATCTTATTGCTATCTTCATCAGTTAATTGTTTACCAGAAAGTTTTTGTAAAAAAGATTCCAATACATCTTGATATTTATCAATTTTAACTTCATGTTTTGTAATAATTTCGGATACTTTTGGGTTGTATTGTTTAAGCATTCTAACAGACATAACCAGAATTTCTCTTGTCAATTTTGCCATATCTGCAGTTGTTCTATAACACTGAGCAATCGCTATTGATGGGGTAAGAAGCAATCTTTCATCCAAAATAACCTCTTTATCATCCTCACTATCTTTAACAACTACGTAAGAAATTTTTTCAAGCAAGCCTCTTAATGGGAATAAACAAACCGCAGCTAATATACTAAATACAGTATGAACAACAGCAATACCAAACGGATTTGCACTTTCATTAAGAGGATATCCTATAAAATGAAGCCATAGTTCAAATACCGCAAGAAAAATAATCGCACCAATAACATTAAATGCGACATGTACAACTGCCACTCTTTTAGCATTTGTATTAACACCAATACTGGATAATACCGCGGTAATACAAGTTCCTATATGCTGTCCCGCAATAATTGGTCCGGCAATCATATAAGAAATACTTCCTGTCAATGATAAAGCCTGAAGCATACCAACTGACGCGGCAGAACTTTGTATAATCATAGTAATAACCAGACCAACAATCAAACCTAAAAATGGATTTTGGAATAACGTCAATATATGAGTAAATTTAGGGTCATTAGCCAACGGAGCCATTGATGACGACATCAAACCCATTCCAAACATCAAAATTGAAAATCCTATTAAAAAAGTTCCAACAGGCTTTCTTCTTGAAAAATTACTGTTTGAACTCAAAAGCATTATAACTCCGATTAACGCTAAAATAGGAGAGAATGATTCAGGTTTCAACATTTTTAAAAAGAAATTTGTACTCTGAATACCTGATAAGCTTAAAAACCAAGATGTTACGGTTGTCCCAACATTAGAACCAATAATTATTGCAATAGTTTGAGAAAGCTTCATAATGCCTGAGTTTACAAACCCGACAAGCATGACAGTAACAGCAGAAGAACTTTGAACTGCAACTGTCATTCCAATGCCTAGCAATAGACCTTTAAAAGGATTAGAAGTAAGCTTTTCAAACAGCTTTTCCATCTTCCCGCCGGCAATACGTTCTAACCCGGATGACATTACCAACATTCCGTATAAGAAAAATGCCAATCCCCCACATAAAGTAAATATCGAAAATATATCCATAAATCCTTGCCTTTAATTTCGCATGATATTGTCACACACAAAAATTATAAAGGAAAAAACAAATTCTATCAATAACTTAAATTAAATTTTTCATGACTATTTACATTTAAAAACTATTGTATTATAATATGTACGAAGTTGGTTTACCTAACTAGTAGTAGAAAAGAAAGAGGAATTTAAAGATGAAAAAATTATTAGCTGGTTTATTAGTCGCAGGAATTCTTTCAATCACTACATCTCCTGTATTAGCTTATGCAGGTATCAATGATGTTGATGCGAATTACTGGGCACAAACAGAAATCGCTAGTGTTGTTGGCGATTCAGTTATGTTTTTGAACAACGGTAACTTCAACCCTGAAAACAAAATTTCAAGAGTTGATTTTGTTGCTGCTTTATTAAAAGTTTTAGGAAATGATAATGCAAAAATCACATCTGATGTTAAATTCTCAGATGTTGCAAAATCAGGAGCTGATCACGATGCAATCGTTAGATCTCAACAAATTGGTTTAGTATATGGTTATCCTGATGGAACTTTCAGACCAAACGGTTCTATTTTGAGAGATGAAGCTCAATCTGTTATCAGCCACATCACTATTGATGGTACTGTAAACAATAATATAATTTCTAAATTCTCAGATGCTAAAAAAGTTCCTAATTGGGCTAAAAATGTTTACGCTAAAACATTATCATATGGTATTTATGTAAATCATCCAAATGAAAATGAATTAAGACCAACTGAAGACTTAACAAGAGCTGAAGCTGCTGTATTATTATACAGATTAAGCAAAAAATTAGATTTAGTTAAATCTCAATACAAAAATGTTAATGAAACAGTTTTAGGTACTGAACACTTAAATGTTACTAAAAAAGCTCCTTGCAACGAAGTTACAATTACAAACTTGAGAAACATCGTTAAAGAAGGTAACGTTTTAGAAATTGAATACACTGATTTATTCAAATCTAAATTAGCTTCTGCAGGTGATTGTGTTACATTCACAAACCCAAAAGATATCGTAACTGAAGAAGGAACTGTTATATTCCCTGCTGGTTCTACTTTCTACGGAACAGTATTGAATGTACAAGATCCTCAATGGTTCAATAAAAACGCTAGAGTTTACACTCAAATCAACAAAGTAGTTACTCCTAACGGAAAAACTGTTGATATGAATGCTAAACCTTTCTACAAAGATTATGCATTAAAAGAAGGTCCTTGGATGACTGCAGGTAAAGTTGCATTGTACACTGTTGGTGGTGCAGCTGTTGGTACAGGTGCAGGTGTTGGATTCTCATTCATTCCAAATCCTGATAAAGTAGGTACTGGTGTTGCTATCGGTACTCCTGTTGGTGCAGGTGTTGGTTTAATCACAGGTTTAGTTACTCCTGGTTTGAACTATGTTGCTCACGAAGGTGAAGAAATCCAAGTTATCTTACTTGATGACGCTAGCGTTGCTAAGTAGTTTTTAACTTAGATTAAATAAAAAAAAGAGATTCTTTTGTAGAATCTCTTTTTTTTTTTATCCTTTCAAAATTCTTAAAATTTCTTTTTCTGCCTCTGAAGCATGTTCCATAGCTTTATCAGCTTGAGATGAATCTTCATTACTTTGAGGGACCATACCAACAGATGAAGGGACATAAGTTCTTACAGGTTCATATGTTTTATTATTATCCTGATTTTGAGTTACTGTTTGTGTATTTGTTACTGTTGAATTTTCACTATTTTTATTATCAATTGAATTACTTAACTTAGCATCATTTACAACAGATTTATTATTATCGGAATCTGTTTTTTGGGAATTTTTGAACTGTTTTATTAGATTAGTTTCTCCATTATTTTGATTTTGCAATGACTGCTGTTGTTTTATTAATTCTTGAGCCTGCTTATCCAATTCTTCTTGTTGTTTATATTTATCTTCATCTTCAAGAGAATATTTAGGTTTACCTAAAACTGCATGGCATAATTTTGTTAAATATTTATTTGGAATACTAAGCATCATCATAGGAATCATAAACCTAATCGGCCAACCTGCCATACGCTTGAACCAGTATTTAGGATTACAAATAGCATCCCAAATTCTTCTAGGGATATTTTTAAAAATTTGTTTTATTCCGCCTTCAAACATATTAAATTCGCCATGTTTGAATCTGGAATACGGTCTTATTGTATCTTTTAAACCTGTAGTTACAAAGTCTCCAACTTTTCTGCCAAGCCAAACAAAAGGATTACGAGTTTTCGGTCTTCCTAACACTTTTAATCGTTTTAGACCAAAATTATAAGCTTTTTTATTACCTATATAATCGCCTCTAGCAACTTTTTCATTAAATTCTTTTACTGCTTGTTCATAAATTTTTACTTTATCCGGAGTCATACCCCAATTTTTTAAACCACCGATTCTATGCATCAATTTAATACATGGGCCAATAAATAGCATAAACCCGACAAAATCTACCATTCTTTCTGCAAATGAACGAACTTTATCACCTACAGAATCTTGTTTGCTTGCGGCCAATAAAGCTTCTGCAACAAAATATCCCTGCATTAAGGTTGAAAGCTTACCTTGATACATACGACCAGTGAGAGCTTCCATTGTTAGATTTACAGCTTTATTTAACCCACGTCCTAAAGAAGTCCTGTGCATTGTATTTTGACTACCCAAAGACGACAATAAAATATTTCTGACTTGTTGGAAAGATATTTTTCTTCCTGCGAAGAAACCACTTATTTTTGTCAATACATTGGCATCAGACAACCAAATCTTTGAAACTAATTTTGGGTTTGTTTTTTCCAACTTTTGCATTATTTCATTAAAATATTTATTCGAATTTTTACTATATAATTCAAATTCAGCATTATTTGCAAAATTAAGAGATTTTAACTTTATTTCTTTCATTGCTTCATCGATTTTTGGAGAAGCCAAAAAGTTATTTATTTCTTGTGCTGTAGCATTTGGTCTCAATAATTTATATTGCTCTCTATAAAAAATATTTTTCTTTTCGACTTCTGATGAGGCATTTTTTATTAAATCTTCTATTCTTTCTATATCTGCCTTTGAAGCACCTAAAGAATCAAAATCTTTAACACTTTTTAAGGGTTTTATAAAGTTTTCACAAGCATTAATATATGATGATAAAGCAAAATCTTTCCCCATATTCATCTGAGATTTTGCCATTTTAAACTCAGGACTTGTAGGAGTCTCCACAAATGCACGAAGCATTGCAGATTTATCATAAATATGCTTTTTCGCAAATGGTTTTACATTATTTTTAACTTTTGAAAAGAACCTTCCAATAGGATTTTCAGTAATTAAATCACTTACCTTGTCACCGAAATTGCCGATTTTACCCGCCAAAGATTTTGAATATTCACCATCATAAAGTTTTAAATACTTATCCATCGCAGTATTTATTGCAACTGCAACGGGTACAGTTAGCATTAATTTTTCATTTTGATCAACTTCATCATATGCTTTAATATGTCTGCCAACGAAGTTATCTGTAGCAGCATCTGCAGCTGCATTCGTTAAAGCTTGACCATCAACCATTTGAGCAGCCATAGAAGGATTAACACCTTCACCGGATGTTACATTCATTCCGAAACCATTTTGCATTTTAACATTTGGATTCTGTATCAATGGATTAATTGGTTGTTGTGAACTCATGATTTTCCCTATTTTCCCTACTTATATATAAAAACATTTTTTATAGCTTATTTGCTTTTTTATAGGCTATATTAAGTTTTGTAACATTTTATTTTTTATTTGAAATTTTCGCAATGTTATATACTTTATATATACACAAGAGAGATTTATAAGAAGAGAGGCAAAAATTATGGCACTTAAAAATTTGAAAAAAATTGATCAAAATTTGCAAAACATATATCAAAACCAAGTGACTACAACAGTTGCGTCTCAAGAACCTTTTGTAGATCGTTCAGATTTACTTTTGAATCAAATGAATTTTATAGCTACATATAACAAACAACTTTTACACATTGCATAAAACTTATTTATTATAATTCCAATTTAATTTTTCCCCTACAAATTTATCCCTGATTTCATTGAAATCAGGTTTTTTTTAAAATTTATTTTTTGAAGCCCTGTCTATTTCTCGTCTTAGATCTTTTTTAATAATATCATCTCGCTTATCATACAGCTTTTTGCCTTTTGCAAGTCCTATTTCAATTTTCGCAAATCCCTTTGAAATAAAGACCTCTAAAGGAATTAGAGTATAACCATCTTTTTTTATTCTATTTGAAATTTTTAATATTTCTTTTTTAGTTAAAAGCAACTTTCTTACGCGTTTTTCTTCATGGTTATTACGATTTCCTTTATCGTATGGAGAAATATGGCAGTTATACATATAAACTTCATTTTCATCGATACGACAAAAACTATCTTTTAGATTGATTGCATTTTGACGAATTGATTTAATCTCAGTACCTGTCAAAACTACACCGGCTACATATTTTTCAAAAATATTATAGTCGTGAAAAGCTTTTTTATTGGTAGTTACAATCTGTTTTTCCATACAACAATTATATCATGGATATAAAAAACACCTACATTTGTGCGTTTCAGAAAATTCTGAAGTCCCCGGATTTTCTTTATCACATTTGTGCATCATATAAGGACAACGAGTATGAAATTTGCATCCCTCCGGCAAATTTTCGGCAGAAGGCAATTCTCCTTCCAATTTAACAATTTCTCTTTTCTCTATCGAATTTAATTCTGGAACAGCACTCAGAAGAGCCTTTGTATAAGGGTGTTTTGGATTATTAAATATTTCTTCTGTTTTTCCTATTTCAATAATTTCTCCAAGATACATAACAGCAATTCTATCTGATATATATTTTATTACACTTAAATCATGTGATATAAATAAAAAAGTAAGATTGAAATTATCTTTCAAAGATTTTATAAGATTAATAATTTGAGCCTGAATACTGACATCCAAAGCACTAACAGGTTCATCTGCGACAATAATTTGAGGATTTAGAACAAGTGAACGTGCAATTGCGATTCTTTGTCTCTGACCTCCGGAAAATTCATGAGGATACAAATTCAATATACTGCTATCAAGTCCTACACTTTCTATTTTTTCAACAATTATCTTATATATTTCTTGTTTTGAATAATTAGTATTTATTTCAAGAGGTTCAGACAAAATCTGTTTTATTCTCATTTTTGGATTTAAGCTGGAATAAGGATTTTGAAAAATCATTTGAATTTTTTTATAATACTGCGCAGGATTTTTTAAATCTGCCCCATTTAAAATAATTGAACCCGATTTTACAGGGATAAGACCCATTATGGCCTTTGCTAATGTAGATTTTCCACATCCCGATTCTCCTGCAATAGATAAGATTTCCCCATTATTAACAGATAAAGACAATCCATTGACAGCATGCACCGTCTGTTCTCGACCTGTAAAACTTTTTTTTGTAGTATAATCTACAAATAAATCTTTTATTTCTAATAAATTCATAAAACAATTTTACATTTTTTCTTATATAAAATCAATTAAACAAAAAGATTAATTTATATTTCATGCCTGCCTTCTATTGCTTTGGCTATGGTAATTTCGTCAGCGTACTCCAAATCCGCGCCAACAGGCAGTCCGAATGCAATTCTTGAAACTTTTATCCCAAATGGCTTAATTAACTTAGTCAAATACAAACTTGTCGCTTCTCCTTCGACAGAAGGACTTAATGCTAAAATAACTTCTTTAACCTCTTCATTTGTTAATCTGCCTAATAATTCCTTAATCCTTATATCATCAGCTCCTATTCCATCCATAGGAGAAATAAGCCCTTGCAAAACATGATAAAGACCTCTATATTCATTTGTTTTTTCAATTGCGATTAAATCTTTAGATTCAGACACAACACAAATTGTAGAATGGTCACGATTAGTAGATGAACATATTTCACACGGGCTAGAAGAGGACAAATTAAAACAAATTTCACAAGTTTTTGTATTTTCTTTTGCTTCAATTATTGTCACAGCAAATTTTTCAACTTCATCCTTTGGCATCCTTAAAAGATGAAATGCCATACGTTGAGCAGATTTAGGACCAACAGAAGGGAACTTCTGAAACTGCTCAATTAAAACTGCTATTGATTTTGGATAAATCATTATTTCCCAAAGCTCAATCCGGGAATTTTAATTCCGCCTGTTAGTTTTGTCATTCTTGTTTCCATTTCTTTAGATGCTTTTTCTTCTGCATTTTTAATTGCAGATGTAATAACATCTTCAAGCATCTCTATTGTTTCAGAATCAACAGATGCAGGATTTTCAGGATTTATCGCATCCGGAGAAATTTTAATTGATTGAAATTTACCTTGACCGTTGCAAACAACTTTAACTGCGCCTCCGGCACTTTCTCCTTGGATTTCAAGATTTGCAAGTTCTGCTTGCATTTCTCCAGCACGTTTTTGAATATTTTGAATATTCTTCATCATGTTCATTAAATTCATACCCATAATTTTATCTCCTTAGACTGGTACTTTTCCACGTTTTATTATACAATAAATATATGCAGAAGAAAACATATTTACAAGAGTCTGTTAAGGGCGGACGTCTAATGCGTTGGAATATGATGCCTCTAAAGGTATATATTGCTCCTATGAAATTTTACTCAAAACAAGGACAGGACTTGAAATTTAGGGGGTATGTAAAAAAAGCTCTTGATGAATGGCACAAGGTTTCGAACGGAAAAGTTTCTTTTGTAATTGTTGACAATTTGTTAAGTTCTCAAGTTAATATTGATTGGAAAAGAGTTCAAAGGCAGGCCCTCGGGCACTGTATATTCCAATATGACAGGAATAACCGTCTTTATAGCGCAGAAGTTGTTATAGGATTAACAGAGGGACTCGTTCATGCAGATTATAATGACGATAATGAAATTTATCATACGATTTTGCATGAAATTGGACACGCAATAGGACTGGGGCACAGTCCATTTAAAAATGATATTATGTACACTCCTCATCAAAAAGGTATTGTCCATGTAGGTACTGGAGACAGGCTTTCTGTTAATTGGTTATATACTTTTCCACAAGGGAAAACCGTTAATGAGATAGCTTCAACATACCACACGGCAGGCTCCGATTTGGATGAAGTTATTGCTAAAATTATTGATAAACAAGCTAAATCCGAATTTGAAGTCGTAAAAGACAGAATACAAATACAGCCGCAAAGAGATTTATTAAAAGAAGCTTCAAATATTGGAGACTTAAAAAAATATAATATTTCTCTTCAAAATATAAAAATTTCTAATGATTTGCAAGAACAAATCAGAAAACATTATAGAGATTCCTCAATGAAAAAGGATAAATAAATCCGGTATAAATACCGGATTTTAAAATTATACTTTTTCTTTTACAAGGTTTGTTATTCCGGCTGAAATCAATAAACACAACGCACCGATAAAGAAAGTATATTCATAATGGTAATTCAAAAATTCGCCGTTTTGAATGACAGATTTATCAATTATCCATGCGACAAGAGTACAAACCAAAACTTGCGGTCCCGCAATAAATATATTAAATAAACCCATAACCGAACCTTCTGTACCAGACTTTATATACTGAGAAAGCATTGCAAAAGGTAATGCACAAACACTTGCCCAGCCAATACCTGACAATGCCATACCTGCTCCTACTATAACAGAGTTTGTTTTGAAAATACCCATTATTAAATAAGCACAAACCATTGACAATAAAGATAAAATATGAACTTTTTTATTACCAAATTTCCCTGCCAAAATTCCTATAGGGACAGCAACTAAAAAACAAATTAAGTTAAATATAGCAAAACAAATTGAAGAATAATTTGTTGCAGCAGTTTGAGTAGATAAAAACCTTTGTTGTAATTCTACACTCAATTTTGTTAAATCAGGGACCCCAAAGACTGTATGAATGGCAAAATTTGTAAAGAAAATCATCATACACATCATACCTATCCAAGTAAAAAATTGCATAACACAAATCTTTGAAACCTCTGGAGAAAGAGCAAAAAACTCCTTCATCGATTGCCAAAAAGAACTTTTTGCCGTAGTATTATCGGAAATTGTTTCTACACTATCTGTAGATTTTTCTTTTATTGTCAAACAAGTCCACGTCATTGCAAGAGTAAACGCAATACCAGCCATAATAAATTGAGCAGGTATAGACATTTGATAGTTAAATGCCCATTTTAAAAATGGTGCAGTTGCAGCTGCAACAACTGAACCCAGTCCAATAGAAAGACTGATCCATGAATTAGCAAGAGAATGTTGTTCTTTTGGTACAACATCAGGTATTATAGCCCTATAAGGACCTTGAGCAATATTTATACACGCATCAATTATCCATATGAAAACTGCTGCAATTAAAAGTCCAGTCCATGCCGGAACATTTGTTCCAAATAAATTCGCAATATTGCCGGAGTTAGGAAATAACCACAATGCTATTGACGCAATTATAGCTCCTGCAAAAAGGTATGGTCTGCGTCGTCCAAATTTAGATTTAGTTTTATCAGAAAGCGCACCAATTAAAGGTTGTACAACCATACCTGTAAACGGTCCAGCAAGCCAAATTAAACCATACAACCATGGTGTAGCGCCAAGACCTTCTGTTACAGGAGCAGAAAGAATAATTCTCATTTGCCACGCAAACTGTAACCCTAAAAAACCTAACGCCAAATTCAAAAAATTAATCGTAGTAAATCGTTTTAGTTCATTGTTTTCGCTCATTATTCATTCCTTATTCTTTTTCCCTGTCTTCTGCCCTTTTTATGGGAAGGTGGCACGCTGTGCCGTAGGGAGTGTACTTTCTGTAAACCGTCTTACTTTTTTATTATAAATTTCAAAGGTTACTGCAAATTAGCAACAGATATAATAAATTACTTTTTACCCATTTGTTTTATTGCAGCATCAACTAATCCCTTAAATAACGGATGTGGTTTATCAGGTCTTGATTTAAATTCAGGATGGAACTGGCATGCAACAAACCAATCCAGTTTTGGTAACTCAACAATTTCAGCAAGCATACCATCAGGTGACATTCCTGAGAATACAAGTCCTGCTTTACTTAAATCTTCGTGATATTCTGTATTGACTTCATATCTATGTCTGTGACGCTCTGAAATTACATCTTTGCCGTAAGCTTTGTAAGCTTTTGTCCCTTTTTTTAAATGGCAATCATAAGCCCCCAATCGCATGGTTCCGCCATAACCTTTTACATTCTTTTGTTCAAGCATTAAATCAATAACAGGGTCTTGAGGATTTTCGTCAAATTCTTTTGAATTTGCGCCCTTTAATCCTAAAACATTTCTCGCATATTCGATTACCGTGCACTGTAAACCTAAGCACAAACCTAAAAACGGAAGATTATTTTCTCTCGCATATTTAATTACATTAAGTTTACCTTCAATTCCTCTGACTCCAAACCCTCCAGGGACTACAACAGCATCGACATCTTTTAACTGCTCTTTACATTTTGAATAATCAACGCATTCTTCAGAATTTATCCATTTTATTTCAACAGAAGCTCCATCAGCATAACCTGCATGTTTTAAAGATTCCACTACGGAAATATAAGCATCTGAAAGTTTTGTATACTTTCCTGCAATCCCTACTCTTATTGATTTGTCAGGATGTTTAATTTTATCAACAAGTTTTTCCCAAGATGAAAGATTTGGTTTTTTATCTTTAATTCCAAGCATTTTTAATACAACAGAGCACATTCCTTGTTCTTCCAAAGCCAAAGGAACTTCGTAAATTGTTTTCATATCACGACATTCAATAACCGCATCCTTTGAAAGAGAACAAAATAGCGCTAATTTCTCTCTTTCTGTTTTTGGAATAGGTTTTTGAGTTCTGCAAACCAAAATTTCCGGTTGAATACCGTAACTTCTTAATACATTAACGCTGTGTTGAGAAGGTTTAGTTTTCAATTCTCCTGAAGTCGGCAAATAAGGAAGCAAAGTACAGTGAATAGAAATAGAGTTACCATATCCTATTTCAGCTTTATATTGTCTTATTGCCTCAATAAATGGTAAAGATTCAATATCACCAATAGTACCACCGATTTCTATAATATGGAAATCAGGATTAAATTGCTTTGTCGCTCCGACAATTCTTGATTTAATTTCATTTGTAATATGAGGAATGACCTGAACAGTTGCACCTAAATAATCACCTCTGCGTTCTTTTTCTATAACTTTTTGATAAACACTACCTGAAGTTACATTATTATATTTGCCTAAATTTGTATCAGTAAATCTTTCATAATGCCCTAAGTCTAAATCTGTTTCTGCACCATCATCTGTAACAAATACTTCCCCATGCTGAAAAGGACTCATTGTCCCAGGGTCAACATTTATATATGGATCAAATTTTTGATTTATTACAGAAAAACCTCTTGATCTTAATAATCTTCCCAAAGATGCAGCTACAATACCTTTACCTAAAGAACTTACAACTCCACCTGTTACAAATATGTATTTTGTCATTATTAAACTCCTATTCCAAGACATTAAGTTTACATAATTTATTTTACTTTAACTTAATAAGTTAATTTTTATAAACCACTAAAAAACATAAAGACTTTAAGTCTTATCGACTTAATTAATCTTCGGCACCTTAAAAAATCCGTCCTCTTCATCAGGGGCATTGGACATCAATGCTTCTTTTGAAATTTCTTGAACCGGAATATCTTCTCTCATTACATTTGAAAAATCAATAACCTGAGTCATGGGCTTTACATCTGAAGTATCAACTTCATTCATTTGATCAACATATTTCAAAACATCCCCAAGTTGTTTTGTATATAAAACTTTTTCTTCATCAGTTAATTCTAAACGAGCTAATTTAGCGACATGCTCCACATCTTTAACAGTAATCATTACTATACTCCTTAAAATATTATTGTAAGAAAATAATAACATGAAAATAATCAATATAAATGTATATTAAAGAAATTTAAAGTATATGAAAAGAAAATTATTTATGATAATATTATAATAAGAAAGAGTTTTAGGGTGAAAACGGATTTAGAAAAACTTGAAGAATTAGTTTTGAGCTATCGTAATGAAAAGGATTTAAAAAAAAAGCATGTCCTTTATCTTAATTTGGTAGAAAATGCCCTAAAACTTGTAAAAAAAATCGTTTCTGGTATTTACCCTTTGCCAAAAACAGTTTCACGTGATGATTTAATTCAAGTCGGAGCTGTTGGGATGCTGAAAGCAATAGATACTTACGTTATAACAGAACGCGGGAGTTTTAAAACCTATGCAAGTAAATATATTAAAGGGAAAATTCTTCATTATTTAAGAGATAAAGCTAATATTGTAAAACCGCCAAGGGAAACCTCTGCGAATATTGCAAAAGTAAAAGAAGCCTCGGACATTTTGAGCAATAATGGAACTCATAATCCTTCCGTTGAAGAAATTTCTTCATATGTCGGATTAGCTCAAGCTAAAGTTCAGGAAATTATAGATGCTGAGGCATTAAAAAATATTGTTTCGTTAGATCAGAATGTTTTTGCTACAGATGGATTTGAAACTCTGATAGATAGAATCAAAACAGATGATGAAAATTCTTATGAAAAAACATATGAAAATAAAAAAGTTATTGAATTCGCCCTAAACAAACTTGAGGAGAATGAAAAAAAAGTTATTTTTAAATATTATATAGAAGGATTAACTAAAAAAGATATCGCTAAAGATATAAATGTATCTGCAATGCAGGTTACGAGGATTATTAAAAGAGCTTTAAATAAAATGTATACAATAATAGAGAATGATCTTAATACATTGGAGGGGAAATGAGTACAATAATGATTATAATCGGATTTATATTTATTATAGGGTTGGTTATAGGAAGTTTTTTAAATGTTGTTATTTTAAGAACTGTGAGTGGCGAATCCATTGTATTTCCCGGATCAAAGTGCCCTAGATGTCAAAATTCTTTAAAGTGGTACCATAACATACCTCTTTTATCGTATATATTTTTAAAAGGGAAATGCGCTTATTGCAAAGAACATATAAGCATTCAATATCCTATTGTTGAATTTATGACAGGATGTATTTTTTCAGGATTGTTTATAAAATTTTGCATCCCATTTGATCCTTTGTTTGGGATTTATGAGTTTACGGCAATTTCAATTTCACAATTTATTTGTTATGTGTTTTCTTTAATCGCTTCTTGCCTATTTATAATAATTGCAGGGACAGATTTTATAGAGATGAAAGTAGCTGACAAACACACATACAGTCTGATTTGCACAGGAATTTTATTTGGAACTGTCTGCGCATGCATTAGCAGAGACTGGCATGTAATTCTATATTCATTAGAAGCTTTAATTCTCGGATTTGCCATAATGGAAGGAATCAGAAGATTAACAAGTTTTGCTTTAAAAGTTGAAACCTTCGGAGAAGGAGATGCTTATATTGCTGGAGGAATAGGTGCTTATTTAGGCGCTTTATTATCAAATAGTACAAGTTTTGGGAATTATTTATCAATTTTTTATATAATGCTTGGGATGTTTGTTTTAAGTACAATTATACCGGCATTTTACATATTGCCGATCTACATAAAAAGATTATTTAACCAAAAAAATTGGTATACATTAGGCGGAATTTTTGCGTTTGTGATTTATACTACAGGATATTGGTTTGCACAAAATTTGGGATGGCTTGAAAATACTTCTGCTCTTATTATTTGTACTACAGTATTGATATTACTGGGATTACTATTGTGTAGTGAATTATTTCGAGGGATAAAAGAAGGCGAAGGGAATCCAATGCCTTTCGGTCCAGCACTTTTAATTTCCGCTTTTATTTTAATGGTTTTGGTTCCTATGAGTTAAATACTTAATAATTGTAATGATTTCTTTAAAATTTCTTCCGCAGAAGACTTTGAAGGCAGAGCATCCATAGTTCTTATCAATGCAGAATTAACTTCTTCATTTGCATAACCAAGAGAAATAAGAACTCCGCGGGCATCTTCATACTCTTGAGTGAATGCTGAAACCGAAGATTTGTTAGCACTTGATTGTCCTTTGTATGAATTTAATTTGTCTTTTAACTCCAAAATTATTTTTTGTGCGAGCTTTGGACCTACACCTTTAGCTTTTGTAAGCTCTTTATAATTACCGTCAATAACAAAACCAATAAGATCTGCCAAATTAAAAGAATTTAATAAGGTTAATGCCATTTTTGAGCCTACTCCTGACACAGATGTCAAAACATTGAATACATCACGTTCTTCACGCTTTAAAAAACCACATAGTGACATTTTATCTTCTCTGTGAAGCAATACAGAATAAATTGTTAAATCTTTACTTTCTTCAGGTAAAGCTTCAAAATCTCTTTCTGTTATTTCAAACAAATATCCTACTCCACAAGTTTCCACTGTTACATAGAAGCCTTTTGAATCTGATGTTTTATATGTAAATTTTCCTCTAATATAATCATACATAATGTTATTTTATCATTTCCTTAATATCTTTAATTGTTAATTTTAATGCATCATCTGTTCTAAGTTTTTCAGAAATCATATCATAAGAATACATTACAGTTGTATGTTTTTTCGAATAAAACTCACCAATTGATTCATAACTAATTTCAAGCATTTCACGTGTTAAATATATTGCAATATGTCTGGCTTGCGCAATTCTTTGCTGGCGTGCAGTTCCCTTTAAATCCTTGACTGTAATGTCATAATATTTTGCGACATTTTGAGCAATTAGAGCCGGAGTAATCTCTTTTTTTCGAATATCACCCTTCAAAGCTTTTTGTGCAGTTTCTAAATTTATTTCCATATTCAAAAATTCAGCATAAGCACTGACTTTGTTAAATGCACCTTTTAATTCACGAACATTGTTCGGAAAATTCTCTGCTATATAAGCAAAAACATCGTCTTCTGCTTTTACTTCAAGTTCTTTTGAATAAGCTTTTACTATTTCAAACCTTGTTTCATAATCAGGAGGAACAATATCGACTACAAGTCCCATTTCAAAACGTGTCCTTAATCTTTCATCAAGCTTAGGAATATCACGAGGTTGTCTGTCAGATGCTATTACAATTTGTTTATTATTAGTATATAAAGCTTCAAAAGTAGAGAAGAAGTCTACCGCAATTTTTTCTCTTGATTCTAAAAATTGAATGTCATCAATTAAAAGGACATCTACATTTTGAAATTTTTGGTGAAATTTTCTAAACATAGAATTGTTTCGATTAATTTTTGATTTGCCGTTTTGTTCATTTAATTGAAAACATTTTATCCATTCATTGTGATAATCTTCAGTTCTTACATATCTAACTTTTAATTTTGTATTAAACAAAATATAATGACCTATTGCCTGTAAAAGATGAGTTTTCCCTAATCCTGAAGCCCCATATATAAATAACGGATTGAATTTTTTAGAAGGATTATTTGCAACCGAAAAAGCTGCATTGTAAGCAAATTTAGAATTATCACCCACTACGAAATTATCAAACTTTAAATTCAAATTCAAATTTGCATCAGACTGCATTTGAGCCAAAGATTGTTTTTTATCTTCATTTTTACGATCATTTTCAGTCTGACCTGCAACAACTTTTGCAAGCTCTTTTTTACGGTTTTTAATATATTTATCAGATAAATCAGCATCGTAATTCAAAGAAAAAGAGCAATTCTCTCCAAGAACAGATTTTACCGCAGATTTTATATTTTTATTCCAATCTTTTTTTAAGATATCAACCGAAAGCTGTTGCGGAGAAAGTATAACCAAAGTATTATTTTCAAAATCCACAGCTTCTAATGGTCTTATCCAAAGATTAAAAATATGAGAAGGAACACTTACTTCAAGCTCATCCTTAACTTTTTGCCAAATGTTTTTTACTTCCTGAACATCCATACTAAAATAATACAATAAAAAAAATTTTATAAAAGAAATACAAAAATATAGACAGTTGAGCAATTGTATATTGTACGCTTATTATTTTAAATATTACTGTAAATAAAAAATCTTTTTCATACTTCCAGCTATTCTTAATTCCAATTGGGGCACTTAATGCCCCATTTTTTTTATTAAAGATTATAGTTTTAAAAAATTATTTTTTTTGATATTATATTTATGGGACTAAAATTATGAAAGAACGTTTTTTATTATTAATAATAATAAGCGGATTGACCGTTTTTATATATATTTTCCAAAATTACACAAGCTGGGGTTTAGGAATACTTGTTATACTAATGGGCTTATATTCTTTATTTGCCAATATTGCAACAAAATTCAAAGCAAGAAAAGCTCTCGGAAAACCTGTTCAGCATAACGAAAATTATAAACCTTTTGTAAGTATTATGGTTCCTGCTCACAATGAAGAGTCAGTAATTACAAACACAATAGAAACTATTTTGAATCTTGATTATCCTAATTTTGAAGTTATTGTGATTGATGATAGAAGTACGGATAATACAGCATACGTCATTAAAAATTTAGAAAAACAGTATCCTAATAAAGTTAAATCGCTAATACGTAAACACGGAGCTTTTCCCGGTAAATCCGCAGTTTTAAATGATGCACTCATAATTGCTAAAGGAGAAGCTATTTTAGTTTTTGATGCAGATGCAACAATGGAATCCGATTTTTTAACAAAGCTTGTTTACGAACTTGAGCCAAAGGATGTTGGAGCTGTTCAGGCACGCAAGATAGTCCGCAATAAAGATGTTAATATTTTAACAAAATGCCAAAACAATGAAATGACAATGGATACATATTTCCAAGTCACACGTGATGCTGTTAAAGGAGCTGTTGAACTTCGCGGGAATGGAGAATTGATAAAAAGGACAGCTTTGGATGATATTGGAGGATGGAATAATTTTACAATAACTGATGACCTTGATATGTCAACAAGGCTTCATATTAAAGGATGGGATGTCCGTTTTTGTAAAGATACAGTTGTTTATGAAGAAGGTATTATGTATCTTTTCCCTCTATACAGGCAAAGAAGAAGATGGCTTGAGGGGACTATTCGCAGATATTTAGAATATTT
Source organism: bacterium (assembly GCA_017941035.1). GTDB lineage: Bacteria > Cyanobacteriota > Vampirovibrionia > Gastranaerophilales > Gastranaerophilaceae > Zag111. The sequence continues at coordinate 26,951 of JAGAXG010000045.1, forward strand.
TTGGGATATCTTAACTTCTAAAAAAATGTCTATGAGAGTAAGACTTGATATGATTGCATATATTTCAGAATTTATAATGCCTGCATGGTTTTTTATTGAAATCGCAATTCTACTGGCAAAAATTATTATTAAAGATGCTCCTGCGTATATTCTATTATCATCTGTAATCATGGGGGCTATTATAGGACTTGGATTCATGATTGCATGCAGGTATGCATTAAGAAAATATGACAATTTCACAAGAACAGATGCATTAATACAATCTATTCTTACTGCAACATATCTTTTGATAATTTGGTTCCCGCTAGTTTTGTTTATAGCGTTCAAAATTTTATTTATGAAAAAAGATATGAATTGGGGGAAAACAGCACATGGGCTTATTATGCATGAACATGCAATTCAACGCGCAAAAGAAAAAATTAAACAAGCTAAAGATGAATTAAAAAAATTACTAAAGAAATAGGAGAATTTATAATGACGAAAACATTATCAATAGAAGACGTTAAAACTCAAATTAGGAACGTTCCTAATTTCCCAAAAGAAGGAATAATATTTCGCGATATTACAACAGGAATCAAAAACGGTGACACCATAAGATTTATGATTGACTGGTTATGTGATCAATTTAGCGATTCAAAAATTGATTATATAGCAGGAATCGAGAGCAGAGGTTTCATTTTTGGAATGCCTATGGCTTATAAGCTTGGATGCGGATTCATCCCGATAAGAAAACCTAATAAACTTCCTGCAAAAACTGTTTCAGAAAGCTACGGACTAGAATATGGAACTGATACAATTGAAATACATGCTGATGCAATAGAAAAAGGAGCAAATGTACTTGTTGTAGATGATTTACTTGCTACTGGCGGAACAGCATTTGCTGCATGTAATTTAGTAAAAAAAATAGGAGGAAATCTTGTTGGAACTGCTTTCTTAATTGAGCTCAAAGATTTACACGGACGAGAAAAATTAAAAGATTGCGGAAAAACAGTTTCTATGTTAGAATATTAGTATTAAAAGCTTAGGAGAAATAAAATGAAAAAGTTAGCAATTATTTTAGCATTATTTATGGTCGCACCACTTGTTGCAAGTGCTGACAACGCAAAGTCTGATAAGGTAAATTTTAACAAACCTTATTATAATCAACCTGACACTCCTCAAGGACGCAGAGTACAATATGCAGAAAAAAATTCTGCTGTTTACAAAAAAAATTCAGGGAACGAATATATTTTAAAATACAATGTTGATGATTTAGAAGCAGCACCTTGGTTAAATGGTGGAAAAAGAAAGAACGGATATTCAAAATAAAAAAAAGAGGCTCTTATAAGAGCCTCTTTTTTTTATACATAATACTCTTTATTTTACATAATAAGTTGCATCAACATTTGCATAAATAGTAATATTACCGGCTTCAATATTTGCAGGAGCTGCTTCTTCCATTGTAGAATCAGCAGAAGCACCAACCGCACGCATTAATTTCATATTTGTATAACCATATCTTGTAGCTCGTTGGTTTAAAGAACAGGATGTTCTCAATTCTTTTACTCCTGTAACTACTGTTCCTGCTGATTCTGCAACTGTATTTGCTCTTGATCTGACTTGTTTTGCTGACTGAGACAGCAAATCCAAGCATTTTGCATCTTTGTTTGATAGAGTAAAATTCAAGCTATTAACATCAGTCGCACCTAATTGAATAGATTTATCTATCAATGACGAAACATTATCAAGAGATTTTGTATGAACAATTATATTATTTGATACTTCGTATTTATCGAAATTTCTTTTCCCGTTATTATAAATATAAACAGGAGCTGCAGAATAATTAGAAGTTTTTATATAATCTCCATTTGCGTTGTTAATATTTGATTTAAGATAATTATACACTTTAGTTGAAATTTCTTTATTTTTATCGGAAGCATCCTGCATAGATTTTTTATCAGAAGTTTTTATAGCAATTGAAAACTCTGCTGTATCAGGAGAAACTTCTTTTTCAGTTGAATAAGAAACTGAAAGTGTACCTCTTTGTGACTGGCAATTGCAACCATCTCCTGCTCCTGCAGGTAAAACAATTATTGATGAAAGCAACAATGTTGTAATTAAAATCTTTTTCATAGAACACCCCTTACTTAATATCGATTTTTTCTTTATCTTCATTATTTTCAGGTTGAGAAAGAATAGATGGTGCTGATTTTTCAAATTTATCAGTACGCATCAATGACTCTTTTTTTATCTGAGAATAATATTTCGCATGCTTTAGAATATTGCTTAATTCTTTATCTGAAAGCCCCATTGAACTACTTTTAAAAGAAACTGCAAAACCGCCCTTAGTTAATATTGAATAAGATACAAATACAATTCCCCAAAGCAATATTCCCTGAAACAAATTCAATACAGGGAAACCTGCAAGTTCGTGCAAATAATTATTCCAAAGGGTCATCAAAACATTTCCCGGGAAAATAACAAATCCTGCAAACAAACATACACCTATAAAAAGCGCTGTTAAAATACCTCTTATTCCATTAATTTGAATAACTTTCATACTACATACATCCTTTTACTTAATCATTTCAAGAAAATCATTTTCTGTCAATATTATAACACCTAAATTCTGAGCTTTGTCCAATTTTGAACCTGCATTTTCTCCTGCTAAAACATAGTCTGTCTTTTTACTTACAGATGAAGATGTTTTACCGCCATGAGATTTTATTATAGAAGAAGCTTCATCTCTGCTCATTGTTGGCAAAGTTCCTGTTAAAACAAATATTTTTCCTTCTAATTTGTTTGACTTTTGTTTTACTTTTGATACGGGATTAATTCCAACTTCCAATAGTTCATTTAAAAGTTTTATGTTTCTTTCGGAACGGAAAAATTCATAAATAGATTGAGCAATAATAATGCCAATACCCTCAATTTTAGATAAACTTTCAACATCTGCATTTTTTAAATCTTCTATAGAGGTATAAATACCTGTGAGAATATCTGCTGTTTCTTTTCCAACATGACGAATTCCAAGAGCTGTCACAAGTCTGTTTAAAGGTCTTGTTTTACTTTCCTGAATCGACATATACATATTTGAAGCCGATTTTTCTTGAATGTTATCAAGCATCATGAAATCCTGCGGAAGCAATTTATACAAATCCACAGGATTTGAAATCATTCCTTTTTCATACAGTTTTTCAATAACCGCAGGACCTACTTTATCAATATCCATAGCCTCTTTTGAAGCCCAAAATTCAATTTTTGCACACATTAAGCTTTCACAATCAGGATTAGTACAATACAAACCGACTTGGCCGTTTTTTTCAACCAAATCACTTCCGCATGCCGGACAAATTTTTGGAGTTTCATATTTAGGCAAAATTGAATGACTTGGAGATTCAACAACTTTAATTACTTTAGGTATTATTTCTGCAGCTTTCATAATAAGAACCTTATCTCCAATTCTTACATCAAGTCTTTTTATTTCATCAAAATTATGCAAACTTGCTCTTGAAACAGTACTTCCTGCGAGCTGAACAGGTTCAAGTACCGCGACAGGAGTAACAATACCGGTTTTCCCCGTATTTAATTCTATATCAAGAAGTTTTGTTGCGACTTCTTCCGGAGGAAACTTAAATGCTGTTGCCCACTTTGGTGCTCGAGCCGTATACCCTAAATCACGCTGTATTGCAAAATCATTTACTTTTATGACAACTCCATCTGTTGCATAATCAAGTTCAAAACGCTTGCTCTCCCATTCTTTTAAATATTCAATAACTTCTTTAATATTTTTTACCAATTTTACATTTTGATTAACTTTAAAACCAAGTTTTTTAAGCTTTTGCATAGCATCATAGTGAGTTTTAATTTCCTTATCAGCATCATCTTCAAAAATTCCTGTATAAGTAAACATTGATAAATCTCGCTTCGCAGTAATGGTACTGTCTAACTGCCTTAATGACCCTGATGCAGCATTACGAGGATTCGCAAAAACTTTTTCTCCAGCTTCAATAGCATGTGCGTTAAGTTTTTCAAAAGATGATTTTGGCATATAAATTTCACCACGAACCTCAAGATTTTTCGGTTCGAAAAGTTTTAAAGGTATTGTTTTGACAGTTTTGAGATTTTGTGTAATATCCTCTCCTGTAATCCCGTCACCACGAGTAACTCCTCTTACAAAAATACCATTCTCATATGTCAAAGCAATTGCGAGTCCATCAATTTTTAATTCGCAAACAAGTTCAAGCTCTTTATTATATTCTTTGCAGACTCTTTCATACCATTTTTCTAAATCTTCGGCATTATATGAATTGTCTAAACTATAAAGACGGTATTTGTGTTTATGTGGGAAAAACTTTTCACTAATAGAACCAACGCGTTGTGTAGGGCTATCAGCAGACTTGAACATTGGATATTTTTCCTCAAGCTCTTTTAATTCAGAAAATAATTTATCATACTCAAAATCTGTCAAATATGGATTTTCATTTACGTAATACTCATAATTTGATTTATTTATTTCATTTTTTAAATAATCTATCCGCTCTATAATTTCCATTTACATCACCATTAAAAGTTCTCTTATAACTTTTGTTGCTACAGCAGTTGAAACTCCGCTTGTATCATAATCAGGAGCTAATTCTACAACATCTGCACCAATGATATTAAAATCTTTCAAATACCTAAACCAGCTTATAAGCTCATTAAAACTCATTCCGCCAGCCTCAGGTGTCCCTGTTCCGGGCATAATTGAAGTATCCAAACAATCTAAATCAACTGTTATAAACACATTTTTACCTTTTAAAACATTAAGATCCGAATAATTATGACAAAGAGTATTGTGTTTATCCATGAAATTCCATTCTTCTTTCATTCCTGAACGAATACCTATTTGCTTAATATTTTCAGGTCCGATAATTTTTGATATGTGACGAATCACGGCACTATGTGACATTTCTTCACCCAAATATTCTTCTCTTAAATCTGTGTGAGCATCAAAATGAATAACCGCAAGATTACTTACATATTTTGAAACAGCTTGAATTTCAGGCAAAGTAACAAGATGTTCTCCTCCTATACCTAAAACCCTTTTACCGTCTTTGTATATATCTTCAACATTTTCTCTTATTTGTTCTAAAGATTTATACGTATTGCCAAGCGGGAATTCCAAATCACCTGCATCATGAAAATTAACTTGCGCAAGCTCTTTTTTAAATACAGGGGAATATTCTTCTAAACCCCAGCTCGCAAGTCTTATCTGCTCAGGTGCGAATCTTGATCCAGAACGATAAGAAACAGTTCCATCAAACGGCAAACCTAACATTACTATGTTTGATGAATTATAATCAGGATTTTGTCCCATCCAGCTTCTGTCTAAAAAAGGTCCTCTCAGCATTATAAATACTCCTTAATAAGAGTATTGTAGCATAAAAATACTAAATATTTTTTAAATGTTCTATTTTTAATTCGGGAGAAAAAGTAATTCCTATAGCATCTATTCGATATTTTTTTATCTTGTTTTCTTCAATATAAGATAATACGCCTGTTTTTATATTGTTATATTTACTTTTGGTAATTGCTTCTAAAGGAGAACCAAAATCACTATTTTTTCTTGTTTTTACCTCTACAAAAACAACAGTATTTTTATCACTCGCAATAATATCTACTTCACAAAACTTGGAAAAATGTTTGTTACGTTCTAATATTTTATAACCGTTTTTAATTAAATATTCACAGGCCAAATCTTCGCCTTTATTACCAAATTCTCTGTTATTCACTGTTTTATACCGTTTCTTGCAAAAACCTTTAAATCATATAAACTATCAATTTCAGAGAGAGTTAAATCTTTTGAATATCTAACTGGAGTAATATCAATTCCGCCTCTACGTGTGTACATTGCACATACAAACAATTTATCGTTTACATCCAATATATCAGATAATCTTTTATAAATCATCTCTACACATTCTTCATGAAAATGATTTTCACTCCTGAACGACACTAAATATTTTATCAAAGATTGTAAATTTATAACCTTTTGCGATTTGTAATAAATAAAAACATCTCCAAAATCAGGCTGGTGAGTAATTCTGCAATTAGAACGCAAAGATTCAAATTTTAAATAATGTTGTGTAATTTTACTTTCATTAGAAGCTAATAAAACTTCAGGTGCTTCGTTGAATTTTTCTATTTTCAAAGTATTTTCATCAATTAATTCAATTATATTTTTGAAGTTATTAAAAATTTCAACTTTATCATTTTTAGGGAAATCAACTTCGACAACAGTTTGAAGCTTTTCACTCAAATCTTTTTGAATAGTTTGTCTGCAAATTTCAAGACACTCTTTTGTATTTTTCCCAAAACGAGAAAGATTGAATGAATTTAAGTAAAGTTTTAAAGACTTTGATTCAATAATAAATTTACTTGTACAAGGATATTTCAACTTCAGGACTTTTGTTACAGGTAAACCATTCTCACTCATAGAAGAAAACTCATAACAATGCCAAACATCATAACCATCAAAAGGTAAATCTGAATTTATAGAATATTTTATTCTATTTTCTTCACGAGGAACAGCAACAAGAATAGACGGATTATAAGATGTAAATCCCTCTATTCTTTTACCTAATAAAGTTGATGCTATCAAATCCGAGTTACGCAATTTCTTCATAGGCCTGCGGATTATTTAACAAGTCATAATTTATTTCATTTTCATTATCAGCAATAGTTGCAGCAACAACAGCATCAGAAGTCACATTTAGTGTTGTTCGCAACATATCTGTAATTCTTTCGATAGTAAACAAGAATGCAAAACCTGCAACAAGCTGTTCAGGACTTAATCCCATTCCGTTAAGTATTAACGCAATAGTAATTAAACCTCCTCCAGGAATTCCTGCACAAGTACTTGAAGCAACAATAGCTAATATAGCTATTTGTATAACCAAGAACGGATCTAAAACAACTCCATAAGCCTGTGCTAAAAATATTACAGCAACTGTTTGTAAAAGAGCTGTTCCATCAAAATTTAATGTAGCACCCAAAGGTAATACAAAACTTGAAATTTTGTGAGAAATACCTCTTTTTTCACAGCAAGCAATAGTTAAAGGCAAAGTAGCCGCGGAACTCGCAGTCCCGAATGCAACCATTGTAGCCTCGGCAATCGCAGAAAATAACATTGGTGCAGAAACTTTTGAAAAACATCTCAAAAATACAGGATACACCATAAACATCTGTATCGCAAAACCTGCGAGCAAAACTAATAAATATTTTGTAATCGGCTCAAATATATCTATACCAAAGCTTGCAATAGCACTTGCGGTTAAAGCAAAAACACCCGGAGCTGCAAAAAGCATTATCCAATCAGTAATCTTCATAGTTGCAGCAAAAACTGATTCAAAAAATGAAACAATAGGTCTGTTTACATCACCGACTTTTGCTAAAGCAAGAGCAAATAAAACAACAAAAATTATTATAGGAACCATATTCCCGGAAGCAAAAGCTTCAACAGGATTATTCGGAATGAAACCTAAAAACAGATTTAAAATATTACCCTGCTGTTGAGACATAGCAGTTTGAACAGAAGCTTGAACTCCGGAAGCAACATTTTCACTTATATAGTGAGCTGCACCTGTACCTGGTTTTATTAAAAGTGCAAGAGTTGTACCAATTGTTACTGCAATAGTTGTAAGAATTCCGTAGTACAATATCATTTTAGTACCGAATTTACCAAGCTGTTTATTATCCCCAACACTAGTAATTCCAATTATTATTGCTGAAACGACAAGAGGAATAACAACCATTTGAATTAATCTTATAAACATTTGACCTACAAATGTTAAAATATTACTTACAAGTATATTTGGATGAGCATATAAAAATATTCCCAAAAACACACCTGCTATAATTCCGAAAAAGATATGCCAGTTGCGTTTAATACCGAGACCTAGAGCAATTAAAATCTGCATGTGAAGCTTCATATTCTTAAAATCCTTATTTATTAATTATATAACTATGCCATTATACAACCATTTAAAGAAAATTTCAATCATACAAATAATATATATTTAAAAAGCTCCTTCAAATAAGGAGCTTTTTATATTTTTATTTTATTCTATGCATATTGGAGCAGCATAATTATTATAAGGCATATAATTGACATTAGAAAATCCAGTAACATTTTCACTGTTGAGATAATAAGCCCAACTTGATGTTTCCGGAGATGAACAATACAATGCGAAAGTGCGTTCTGGCAATCCGAGGAGTCTAGCGAAATTTTTCACACGTTCTACTCTAGCACTAGGCCATGGCCATGGTGTTTGTACACCTCGATCAGCGTTAATTTGAGCCGCGTATTCAGGATATAACATTAAAGCAATTTCTTTTAAATCTTCTTTACTAGGCAAATTAGTCCTGCCTCCACATGCCAGTGCTGCACCAACATAATAAGAGCCACTAGGATGACAGCCTGATATACCTATACTGCCTTTTATTTTCATGCACTCATTATAAGAAACCATTCGATATTCATTCTGTGGTTTCATTAAGCATTTTCCTTTATGACTCCCTGAAGATATCCTGTACAAACAAGTATCTCCGAGTTTTGAAGCTTTCCCAAACGCTACAACATCACCCAATTTTACACCGTTCTCATTATCAAACGTGCTTACTCTGTTAGGACCTTTATTCCCATTCAAATCAACAAATCCGCTTATGCAAGAATAAGTTTTGTTGCCATCCTGACTTAAATTGCCGTCTGTAGCAACTACATCAGGGTCACTAACCGGACAATTTACATTCCAAGATAATATCATTGGTGTTCCGTCACCCAATACAATTCCTGCAACATCAGGATAATCATCTTTATTTAAGCCAAAATTCTCTCCGTATTTTATTTTTTGCACATCGGCATAACTGTCACCTGAATATATTTTGTCATATGTAAAACAGTTTTTCATATCTTCGCCCGCATCACAAATAGTTATTATTTTTAAATGCTTAGACAAACCGCGTTCAATAAAATCACGAGTGCTGGTATAATAAGGACCTATACCATTTTCGATATTTAATAAATCTGTACCTTTGGCTATTTTTCTTGTAAATACAGATAATTGATGCCCTCTTATTTTATCTGTTAAAGAACTAAATAATGAAGGTAATGTCATTGCAGCTATTATTCCAATTATGACAAGAGCAATTAACGTCTCTACTAAAGTAAAAGCTGCACGTTTTTCGCTCTGACATAGATTTTTTAATTGCACAACTGTAAGATTACCACGTGCTTCGCACTCGTAATGACAAGTCATATCGCCAGGAGAACGAACAAAATTAGGACGTTGCGATCTCACTTCTTTTACATAATTTTCTTCTTTAGTAATTATACTTTTTGATTGAAGGAGATTAGCTAAAAAACGTCTCCCTCCTGTAAAACATGCGCTATAATTGACTTTCCGCATCTTTAATCCCTTTCAGCTTTACAATAATTCCTCGTATTAATATTTCCATTATAAACTATTATTCAACTTTTTTCAAGAGCAAATAATTAAACAATGGATAAATTTGCACATGACGAAGAAATTTTTCGAAGACATCCAACTCTTTTCATTACATAGTTAGCATTCTCATTTTGAGGGCAACGTTCCAAATATTTATGATAAAAACGCTTTGCTTCCCGCTGTTTCCCTAATTTGTCTAGGCAAAAACCGATATTAAAATATGCATCTCCGAAATTAGGATTAATTTTTATTATTTCCTTATTTAAAGCAACTGCCTGCCTGTATAATTCCATCTTTATTAATAGAGATGATTTCCCAACATATGCATCTATATAGTTTGGAGTATTTTCAATAAGTTTTTGATAAATCATCAACGCCATATCTTGTTCTTGAGCTTGCTCATGTGCTTGACCTAGTTGATAAATTGCTTCAGGATTTTCAGGATCTATTTGAATTGCCTGAATAAAACACTTTATCGCACAACAAGGTGATTCATTTTTTAAATGACACATTCCAAGTTCAAAAAAAGTTTCAAAATTATTTTTGTCTAATAGCGCAGATTTTTCAAAATACTCTATTGCTTTTTTAATTTTCCCCAAATTCTTATAACAAATACCAAGCCCAAAATATGTTTCAGGATTGCTTCTATCTATTAAAACAGAATTGAGATATATGGTTATAGCCTGTTTAAAAGATTTTTCAGACCTCAATATATCAGCTTTAGCCTTCAAATCTTGTTGCTTTTTATTAACAGACAAAGGTACAGACATATATTGCGATTTGTTAAAATAATTTTTACTCAACTCTTTTACCCTTCTTTTATACTGTTATAATAGATTTTTTTCAAAATGGGATGAACAACCATATGATTTAAACATTAATCAATCATTGGATTTATTATTTTAATTGTGCTATATTTTTAATATGAAAAAGTCTTTAATTTTGTTAGGGATAGCAGTAATTTTAAATATATCAATGCCTGTTTTTGCAGAAGAAGAAATTCATTTGCGCGGAGTTGAAAAACAAGAAATTCAGTTGCCTAAAGTTGATTATAAAAACACTGAATCACTTGTAATAAGCGATGAAGAAATCCTCGATCAGATAATAAAACTTCAGCGTGAAAAAGACATGGAAGATATTGATAATCTTTGGAAGGGTACTGTTGCGAACAATCAGGTTATTGGATTTGCGCTAAAAAAACTTGCAACTCCAGAAAGCCAGAGAAGAATTCACTCTTCTTTAATGGCAAAAACTTTATCTGCAATTATTTCCGGTGCATCACTTGCTCCTACTTTAATAGGAGCTGATTATATGATTCAATCAGGGACTTATGCCGCAGGACGAATTGCACAAAATCTTTTGAACAGGAAAAATATTCCGCAAGAGATCCCGTTAACGGATACGGAATTGATTGAACTCGCAGGGCTTATTGAAAGTTTACAGGATAAAATTATCAACGCTTATTATAATTATAAAGGAAGCCTTTCTCAGCTAAAAGATATTCGTTCAAGGGAACTTCTTTATAATAAAAATTATGCAAAAGCAATGGATGAAGAAGATTTTTTGGAAATTACTGTTTCATCTTCTTTGTACCAGGATATGCAAATTGAAGAAGAAAAATATCTTCAGCTTTCAAAGAAATATCACTTAGAACTTCAACGATTAGCAGGGAAAAAAGTTGTTGATAAATTAAATTTATATCAATATGATTATGATACCGCACTTGTGGGGGGAAATTATGTTAAAAAATAAATTATTACTATTGTCTGTAGTTTTATTTGCGGCAGGATGTATTCAAGCTGACGCACAAAATATTGAATTGTCGGATTTGACAGCTCCTAAAGCCCCTGCTTATCGTGTAGGAATATCAGAGATACCTGAAAATCAATATATTCAAGCAATAGAAGATAAAACCGCAGAAAATGATGATAGAATAAGAATTAATGATATGGCTGACGGAGATAGTACAGATGTTTCTTATTCGGATTTGAGTATAAAAAATCTTTCAAGAGAAATCGCTCAAGAATTAGATTTTGAAGAAAACGATATGGTATCTGATTTATCTTTATTGTGGCAGGGAGCAGCAATGCAAAGTGATACAATAAATTTTGCATTATATAAACTTGCAAATCCTGATGCTGACAAACCGGATAAAAGTGCAGTAAAGAAAATGTTACAGACAGTAGCAAGCATGTCAACTCTTGTCGGCGCAGGAGTAGGGAATCCATTACTTGCAGGAACATCATTAATTGGAGGCAACCTTTTGAGCATAATGTCTCAAGATACAAAGGCTCTTAATTACAAATATACAAAAGTAACTGATGCGGATATGATTATTTTAATCCGCAAAGTTGAAGATTTACAACAAAATGCAGTAAATCTTTATTATGATTATATGACAGCAAAAAAACAATTAGAATTAACAACACAACTTGTAAAAGACAGACAAAAACGCTTTCAAACGGCTCAAAAAAATAATGCCTCAAGAGAACTTATTGTTGTTAGCGATGCATATTTTAGAACAGCCCTAGACAAGCAAAGGACTGCAAAATCAGAATTTTTCTCTAAACGCGCAGCTCTTGAACAATTTGTTGGGAATGAAACTTTTACACAATTTGAAAACGAACTTGCTCAGCGTGAATATGATCGAAACAAATCAGATGAAGAAGTTCAAGCTTATAACGATACTATTCAAAGTGTAGAAAATTATACAAACAGTTTAAGTGAAAATTTACCATATATGCGTTCTGCAAATGATTACTATGATTCGAATTTAAATAAGCTTCCTGATATTATGCCATTAGAAGATGAAAAAAGCACATATAAAGAAGAAGCTGTTGAAAAAGAAGTTGAAGTTGTGAATAATAATTCAGTTACTAAAAAAGAAAAGACAAAAAAAGACAAATACTCAACAAAAGGTTTAATTTTTATTCACAACGAACAGCAAACAACAAAAGAAGAACAAACTTCTAAAAAATCAGATAAGAAAACCAAGAAATCAAAAACAAAAAATAATGAGCAAAAAGTTGATATAAACTATTCTACTCCAAACCCTCATGAAGCTTTGCCTAAAACAAAACATCCAGGAGGAGAGGTTGATTTATTACCGTTAGATGAAATTAAGGCTCCTTATTATCACAATAACAAATCAATTTTTGAAAATTAGCAATGAAAGAATTTATACCTTTTAAAGTAAATACAGGGTTTGTGAATATGAAAACAGATTCTGATTTACTGGAAAATTCAATAAATAAGCAACTTAATTATCCTGTATTCAGATTATACGGCTGGGAACCTGCATGCATATCTTTAGGGCGAAATCAGAATGATGAATTCCTTGATAAAGATTTTTTACAACAGCAACATATTGATATCGTGAAACGTCTTACCGGCGGCAGGGCACTTTTGCATGCAGACGAAATCACTTACAGTTATATTTGCCCTATAAATTATTTAAAAAACGGTGAGCATATAATTTCATCATACAAAGAAATTTGCCAAATATTAATAGATAAATTCAAAATTCTAGGTATAGAACTTGATTTTGGAACTAAAAAACAAATAAAAACAGGATTTGAATACTGCATGCTTGTATCAACAGGAGCAGATTTGTGCTATAAGGGCAAAAAACTTATAGGTTCAGCACAATACAGAAAACATGGATATATTTTACAGCATGGTTCAATTTTGTACAATTATGATGCTAAATTATTAGAGAAAATATTTAAAGAGCCTATAAATACTTCAGAAATAACAACCATAAAAGAAATAAATCCACATATTACAAAAGAAGATATTATAAAAATATTTAGTGAGCCTTGATTTTTAATAATATTAATGATACATTAATGAATGTCAAAGTCGTCACGGTGAGTGTGGGACTCTGCCGACGAGGAAAATTGAGTATCTTCCGAGGAGAGGTATGTAGCGCAAGCTAACGCAAGCCGGATGATTAAAAACTAAATAATTAAAAGTCGTCACGGTGAGTGTGGCACTCTGCCGACGAGGAAGATTGAGTATCTTCCGAGGAGAGGTAGGTAGCGCAAGCTAATGCTAGCCGGATGATTAAAAACTAAATAAACTTAAAAGTCGTCACGGTGAGTGTGGCACTCTGCCGACGAGGAAGATTAAGTATCTTCCGAGGAGAGGTAGGTAGCGCAAGCTAACGCTAGCCGGATGATTAAAAACTAAATAAACTTAAAAGTCGTCACGGGCCTGTGGCGCAGCGGTAGCGCAGAGGACTCATAATCCTTTGGTCGTGGGTTCGAATCCCTCCGGGCCCAAACTTTTTTATAAATTTTACTTAAAAATTTTATAAAATATTTTATTTGTCGGGGTGGCGAAATTGGTAGACGCGCATGATTCAGGTTCATGTGGGTAATTCCTTGAGGGTTCGAGTCCCTTCCTCGACATTGCTTTTGTTTTCATAGCTTTTGCTCGGGTATAGGAATCCCTATTTGCATATTTTTTTAAGAAGAAAAGATGAAATTAATCACGCCTTGTTATTGTTGTAATTTACATTCGAGAATAATTCTTTCCAAGTTAAATGACATTGAGTAAGTCTGCGTAGGAGATATTTTTGAATTCTAATAATTTTACATATAGATTCAACTGTTTATACAACAAAAACAACAAACCTACTGTGAAGAGTAATTATTTTTTTCAACACCTTAAGAAAGTATTGAAAAAATTATTATTTTGTTATAAATTTTCATCAATACAAACATTTATTTTAAGGTCTTAGAATGCAAGTACAATCAGTTAATTATAGAAATAATCAGCCCAAATTTGGTGCAATATTTAAGTTCGATGCAAAATATAGCAAAATGCAGTATAAAATCATGAATTCAATTACTGATGATTTAAGAAAAAATGTTACTGATTTAAATTTTGAAAGTATTGAAAAACAATATGAAAAACAAGGTTATGACTTTATATTTTATCCTGAAAAAGACAATCAACTTACATTAAGAAGTTATTTTAACCTAAAAAAAGTCGGTATTGGACAATATAAAACAGGATACTATCTAAAAAACAATTCCTTTTTTATAGGAACATATAACTACAAGAATAATTTTAAACTTTCTGATCTTAAAAATATAATTAAAGAACCTGAATTAAATAATGAAAAAATTCAAGAAACAATCAGCATTATTAAAACTATATAAATTAACTTTCTTTAATAATATAAGTGTATTTATAATTAAATAAAAAAAGTATAAAATAAAAAAGAAGGATATTTAATGAACGAAAATTGTATAAATTGCCCTGACACTCGCAAAGTTGTTATTATAGGATGCGGTTTTGTAGGCTCTGCATCCGCATTTAGTCTTATGCAAAGTGGATTATTTTCTGAAATTGTTTTAATAGATTCGGATAATTCAAAAGCAGCAGGTGAAGCTCTTGATATAAATCACGGAGTTCCATTTGCAAAACCAATGAAAATTTATGCAGGGACTTATGACGATATAAAAGATGCATCATTAGTTATTATAACAGCCGGAGCAAACCAAAAAGAGGGGGAAACCAGACTTGATTTAGTTAAGAAAAATATTTCAATTTTTCAATCTATAATACCGGAAATAAAAAAACGAGATTTTAACGGTATATTACTTATTGTTTCAAATCCTGTTGATATTCTTACAACCGTTGCCATAAAATTATCCGGGTTACCTGAAAATAAAGTTTTGGGATCAGGCACTGTTCTTGACACGGCAAGATTAAAATATGAACTTGGAAATCATCTTAATGTCGATTCTCGCAGTGTACATGCTTTCATTATAGGGGAACATGGAGATTCTGAAATAGCAGGATGGTCAAGTGCAAATGTTTCAGGAATTCCACTTCATAAATTCTGCGAAATGCGCGGTTTTTGTAATGATCACGACGAAGCAATGAAAAAAATTGCTGAAGATGTAAAAAATAGTGCTTATGAAATTATTTCTAAAAAACGTGCGACATACTACGGAATTGCTATGTCGGTAAAAAGAATTTGCGAAGCAATAGTCCGAGACGAAAAATCAATATTACCCATATCTTCTATGATGCACGGTCAATACGGCATTGAAGGAATTTCTCTTTCTATGCCTGCAATTGTTGGTAAAAACGGAGTCGAAACACATGTACCCATTCAATTAAATAATGACGAAATTTTTAAACTCCAAAAATCCGCAAAGACTTTACAAGAAGTTCTGAATCAAAACAACCTAGACTCTTAATTTTGAAATAAAATTATTTAATTTTTCAATTGCAACTTTTAATTTTTCAAGAGAATATGCATACGATATTCTCAAATATCCTTCGCCACTATCACCAAAAGCAGTCCCCGGAACAACAGCAACCTTTTCTTCTTCAAGAAATTTTAAAGCGAATTCTTCTGAAGTCATTCCAAACTCTTTAATACAAGGGAAAACATAAAATGCTCCAAATGGTTCAAAACATTCAAGATTCATTTCTTTGAAAGCATTTATTAGAAATCTCCTGCGCTGATTATAAGACTCACGCATTTTTTTTACATCTTCATCTCCGTTTTTAAGAGCCTCAACCGCTGAATATTGACTAATTGTTGGCGCGCACATTATCGCATACTGATGAATTTTTGTCATTTGCTTGATTAGTTCTTTTGGTGCACAGGCATAACCTAAACGCCAACCTGTCATGGCATAAGATTTTGAGAATCCATTTATTAAAAGAGTACGCTCTTTCATACCCTCAATACTAGATATAGAAATGTGCTTATCTTTATAGGTTAATTCAGAATAAATTTCATCAGAAATTACAAAAATGTCATTTTTAATAATGATTTTAGATATTTTTACTAAATCCTCTTTTTCCATAATCGCACCTGTTGGGTTATTCGGATAAGGGAGGATTAAAACTTTTGTTTTAGGTGTAATAGCGTTTTCAAGCTCTTGAGGAGTAAGTTTAAAATTATTTTCAACTTTTAAATTAATAATAACATTTTTACCTCCGGCAAGATATGAACATGGAGCATAAGAGACATAAGAAGGCTGCGGAATAATAACTTCATCTCCATTATTTAATATAGCCCTTAAACCTATATCAATAGCTTCCGAACCTCCAACAGTAATCAATATTTCATTATTTGGATTATATATTACGCCTTGAGTACGCTGAATATACTTTGATATCTCTTCTCTTAATGTTTTCAAACCGGAATTTGAAGTATAAAAAGTCCTTCCTTTTTCAAATGCATAAATTCCTTCTTCACGAATATGCCATGGGGTTTCAAAATCAGGTTCTCCAACTCCCAAAGATATAGCATCCTTCATTTCGGTCACTATATCAAAAAATTTTCTTATTCCGGAAGGCTGAATTGCCTTAACTTTGTCTGACAAAAAATCTCTCATGGAGTAATAACCTCTCTTATATCTTCCTCTTCTTTGTCAAGAATTGCACCATGATCTTTGTATTTTTTCAAAATAAAATGTGTGGAAGTGCTGAGAACACCTTCTAATGTGGCAAGTTTCTGAGTAACAAAAATTGCAATATCTTTAAAGGTTTTTTCTTCTAAAGTTACCATTAAATCAAAACCGCCTGAAATCAAATATACAGATTTTACTTCAGAATAATTGTATATACGTTTAGCAATTTTATCAAACCCTTGTTCCCTTTGCGGAGCAACTTTTACCTCTATTAAGCCTGTAACTTTTTCTATTGAAGTTTTTTCCCAATCTATTAATGTTTGATAAGCACAAATAACTCCTTCATTTTCAAGTTTTGCTATTTCATTTGCAACATCCAATTCTTCTCTGCCAAGTAATACAGAAAGCTCTTTTATACTTATTTTACTATTCTTTTCTATTATTGAAAGTAATTCCTCTCTCACAAATACCTCCTTTATAAGTATATTATAAATTGTAATTTTTTTTTATAAAGGGGTTGAAAAAAGATATAATTAAGGCTAGCATATTGCCTGAGGGCTGGATAATGGACAATAAAACAGTAAAAAATAGAACTGAAATAGTTATTCTAATTACATTGTTAATGATGGTTGCAGAGATTTTTTATGGAATTACATCTCATTCTATGGGATTATTAGCAGATGGTATTCACATGGGTACACATGCTTTGGCTTTTATAGTTACTCTTGTAATTTGCATAATTATTCAGAAACATCAAGACAAATCTACAAAATTGAATGCTTTAGGAGGATATACAAGTTCAATATTACTTGGTCTAACTTCTTTAGGATTGATTTGGGAATCTATTTCAAGATTTTTTAATCCTTTATCTATTTCATTTAATGAAGCAATATTTGTTGCCGCAATAGGTTTAATTGTAAATATTTTATGCATTTTTATAATGGGAGGAGAAGAAATACATTTTAATAAATGTTGTTTGGAATGCGAAGAACATAAACATAAAGATAAAAATTTAAATTTTATGGCGGCATATATGCATATAGTTGCAGATGCATTTACTTCTGTGCTTGCAATTATTGCATTATTTTGCGGAAAATTTTTGGGACTCGTATTTTTAGACCCATTTATTGGAATATTAGGAGGTATTATTATTGGGAAGTGGGCATTTAATTTAATGAGTTCTTCTTCCAAAATTTTAATAGATTTAGAATAATAGCGCTATTATACTAGCCTTATTAAGCTAGCAAAACCAACTATTTGTCTAATGAAAAAAGTTTGTATAACTTTTAAAATTTATAATGTCCGATAAGGAAAGAATAGGAGGTACTATGAAAAAGCTATTATCATTTTTAACCTTATTCACATTTTTAGCAATTCCTCAGGGTGCATTTGCCTGGACTTACGATGGACTAGGGAGTTTAAATCCTTTCACAAACTTTGGCAGAGGTTTTGGAGGGAACTCAGAATGCGGATGTAAAGTTGAAAGATGCGTAAAACCTAAATTGACAAAATGTGAAAAACTGCATGGTTACAAAATTAGAACTGGTCAGCCATGCGGATGTGCAGCACCGGTGATAATACCGGCTGAACCTATTATGGAAACGCCTCACTGCACAAATTGCACAAGAGCATTTTAACCTCTTACTAAAAAAAGTCCCGATTTGAAATTTCAAACCGGGGCTTTTTCTAATATTCAATATTTTTTAATGCTTTAAATATTTTATCTGTAATTTCCTGTATATACTCTTGGCTGACTAAGCCATTTATAATAGCATCCGATATTTGATAAGTAGGTCTTATATACTTCTGAGCAGTTTTATTAACATCAGCAAATTGCAAATCAGCAGCAGCACCTTCTTTCCCGCGCTCTTTCGCACGCTTATACCAACGTTCTTTTATAACCTCCAATGGAGTGAATACATAAACTTTTACATCAATAATATCCCGAACTTCTTCATTCAACACATACAGACCTTCGGTTAAAATTACTTTTGCAGGTTTTTTCTCTTCCCCATCAAGATTTGACTCGCAAGTTACAAAATTATAACTTGGCGATTTAATAGTCTTTCCTTGTTTTAAGGCAACAAGATGCTCACGCATTAAATCAAGATTTATAACATCCGGAGTATCAAAACTAAAACCTGTTTTAAATAATGCTTCATAACTGCCCGCTTCTTGAAGCTCTTTTGATGTATCTTTGTAATAATCATCACAACGAATAACAGTGTAAATACCTTCTGTTTTATCTTTTACACAAGCCTTAATTGTATTATCAACAAAAACAGTTTTACCTGAAGCACTTTCTCCTGTTATACCTATGAGAAAGTTTTTTTTCTTTTCCTGAACAACTTTTCGTGCGATGTCCATAATCAATGTATCGGATATTTTTAAAAACAAAGGTTGCTGTGCTTTTTTATCTTCCTCGAGTATTTTATTTAAAGCTTCAACTATTTGGGAAACTATTTCCATATCGCGTCTGCTTGAATAATAATCGTAATTTGTCAATCCTAAATCCCTTATCATATTTTTCCCCTGCATAAAGTTATTTTACTTTAGAAGAACACAAGTTTCTACTAAAGATGAAATTTTGTAACAAAAATTTTAAAATATTAAAGTTTTGAAAAAATATTCCGTATACATAATTGTTGAAAGTTAATGAGGAGTTAATAATTTATGTACAATGATGAGATTTTTGAAAATGCACTTAAAGAATCAAAGACAGAAGACTTTTTTAAATTAAAAAAAGAAGTCAAAGGTATTGAGAGTGTAATTGAAAAATTTTTAACACAAATGTTGGAAAATACAGCAACAGTATCTGAACGCGACTACAATGTTTGTTCAGTATAAATAAAGTATGAAACAACAAGAGCCGATATATTATCGGCTCTTGTTGTTTTAAATAATAAGTATTATTTTAACACCCTATATATTGAAATCTCGGATTTTGAAAACCTTGTCCAAAGATATTGCCATTCAGACCGAAGC
Organism: bacterium; assembly: GCA_017941035.1. Taxonomy (GTDB): domain Bacteria; phylum Cyanobacteriota; class Vampirovibrionia; order Gastranaerophilales; family Gastranaerophilaceae; genus Zag111. The sequence continues at coordinate 46,788 of JAGAXG010000045.1, forward strand.
TGGAACCAATTCCAAACATACCCATATTCATATATGGATTTGTTAAACAAAAGTTCATTCCTGACATAAATGGATTACTTAACATTGACGGATTGTTAAACATGTTATTTGTCATCATAAAAGGATTAAATGTTGGGATGTTCTCTGTTCCATATGAAAATGGATTGGATGCAGAATTATTAGATACTAAATCTGAACTTGTAGATTGCGAAGATAAATTTTTTCCTATATTAACAGATTCCCCACTGTTTTGGACCTCATCAAGCTCAATTGCCTCTAGAGTAGGAGATTGAACAGTTTGGACTTGAGACAAAGCTTCCTTTTGAGTTTCATCTGTTTGTTGTTGCGATTGAGCTTGTCCTTGCAGGACTTCACCACCTTGAGATTGAACTACTTCTGACTCTGATTGCATTGTTGATTGTTTTTGCTGTTCAGATTCCTCAGAAGCAAATACACCTTCTAAAATTCTTTCTGAAGCACCCTTGTACTTTGATTCTCCAACAATAGCAGATGCAATCATATCACCAATAATCCATCCTGCGAAACCTCCAACAGGTCCTCCAATAGCTGTTCCAATAGCTGCTAAACCTGCACCTGCGACTAATTGTGCAGAAGAACGTGCAATTTGACCAACTCCGGCAAAAAATCCGTCTTCTTTAAATGCTTGATAAACCTTAGGAGCTTCTTCTCCTAACATTATTACGGAACCAATAATAGGTAATTTCTTCATACATTTAAATGTACCTTTTAAAATACCTTTTGTCCCGCCCAAAAACTTAGCAATTTTACCGCTATTTTTAGAAACAGATTTTAATCCGGCGCTAACTTCATCCTTAAAAGTCTTTGTAATACTTTTTACTGAATTTTTTATGCCATCTATTATTCCAACGCTAGAACTTGATTTATAATCTTGTTTCAAAGCCTGCCAACCTGCTTTAGCTCGTGCTTTCGCAACTGAAGGCTTAAAAATACTTCCTTTAACAGCACTTCTTGCGGCTGAAACATTTTCACTTGTTCTAAAAATATTCTTCGCTGCAAATTTTACAACATTTAAACCAACTTTAAAAATTCCCATAATTTTCCTCTTGTTTATCCCCTATATATTTATTAAGTATATATATATTCATATATTGCCTTTTTGTAAACAATTGTAAAGGCGGAATTTCTTTTATAAGAAATTCCGCCTGTTTGTATATAGGAAATATTGTTATTATACGACTCTGTTAAACGGCATTTTTTGCATAAACATATCATTCTGGTAAGGAGTGGAACTTGTCTGCATTTGATATGCTATATAAGGATTACTTGTCATATTGTTCAATTGAGGATATAAAGCGGGTTGTAATGGATAAGGAGTTTGTACTTGTCCACTATTTTGAGCTGATTGGACATATTTTTGAGCATCCGCAAGTGATTGTTCTTGAATATCTCTAATCTGATCTGATTGTTTTGCTAATTCTTGTTGTTCATATTTCTTTTCAGAATATGATTTCCCCACAATTTTACTAGTCAACCATTCACCTGCACACCATCCAATGATACCTCCCAAGAATGGAACAGGTATTAACGCTTGACCAATTGCTGACCCTACCATCGCTCCAGACAATCTTGAAACAGATTTTACAGCTTCTTTTGCGCCTGCAAATAATCCTTTATCTTTAGTCGCAGACCAAATATTAGGAAGTTCAGTCAATAACAATAGAGCAGAACCGATTAGAGGAATTCTTTTTCCTAGACTTTTTAAAACATTTCCTCTGTAAACTTTTGAAGCTAAACCTTCTAAAGTCGTTCCTTTCATCTTTAATAAGCGTTCTAATGCCTTTGCATGTTCAGGAGAAGAAGCCTTTTTTAAAAATGCTTCTTTTGCCACTCCGGCATCCTTAAAAATATTCTTCAATGATGATATATTGTTCCAAGTCCTCTGCAAAAAACCACCTTTTTGCTGCAGAACATGTTTTTCTAATTCCGAAAATCCGGAATTTAGTCTTATCAAAGGTGATCCTTTTGCATTTTTAATACCCTGTGATAAAACTTCAGAACCAGTTCCACATAACAATTCAGGTACAAGATTTACACCTCTTTTAGTATAAGCATAAGAGCGACCTAAAAAACCAATTAATGGACTAATACTAACCATAACTAACCCTAACCTTTACTTATAAATATAACCTACATCAATATAAAAAATTTTTAACAAAAAAAATTGCTCTTTTGTAAAGTTTTATTAATAAAAAAATACCACTTTTTTAAAGTGGCAAGGGAAAATTACGAAAATATATAATATAGGGGAAATCAAAATTTTATTATGCATTAAATATATTAAATGATTTTTCAACGTTTTTAGAAATCACTTTTGATACTGATTCATATTCAGTTTGAAGAGCTGTATGTTCAGATTCTAACTTATTTAAGGTCATATCAAATCTTTTGTCTTGCTTTTCAATTCTATCCATTTCATTTTTATATTCTTGTTCAGCCAAAGCAATCGCTGAAGTATCTTCTTTTTCAACAATGGACTCATCATCCTCAAGAGTTGTTTTAATAAAATCTTTTTCAACTGCAGAAAAATAAGAAATCGTAACAACTCCTCGCTTCAACTGAGTTAAAAGCCAATTGTCATCTTGAAATACTTTATTTTCATTTTGTTCTCGAGTTGATATTAGCTTTTCGTCTTTCATTTTAGAATAAGTTGTATACCCAAATTGTGTCATTTGAGCGTAAATATTCCGGTAATAACTTACATAACCTGCATCGTAAGAAAGAGTGTCTTCCGTATCAGCTTTTTTAACTAACAGGGCCATAGCATTATCATATAAATCGCGATGCTCTTGGGTTGTTCCGTCATAGGAGATTATTCCGGTATATTTAACAGGATTATCATAATTACCATCTGTACTCAAAACCGCACTATATACCGCATAATCAACAATTTCTTGTGATCCGTCATTATTTACTGTTTCTTTCTTATAAGCAAAATTCAATTCATGAATGCTTTCATCCTCGTCATTTATACTCTGACCAACAGCCTGCAAATATTTATCCCAAGCATCATGAATATCATCAGAAGTAATTTCTGAAGATTTTTTATTAATCTGAGTATATCCTCCGACATTTTCTAAAAATTTATTATAGTCACCTTTAGCACTTTCGAATGCATTGGCAATTTTTTGCGAAACCAAAATTTTATTATTTTTATCTTTTACAATATATTGTTTACCCGTTGCAACAGTATTTAAACCTGTTAACTGGTTATAAGTAACATCTTCATACGTTGCATTCGCACCATTGTAACCTGTCAAAATTTGGTAATGGGTTGACTTCATAGCCTCTAAATATCTATCGTTTGCATCCATTGAGTCATCCGCAAGCTTTTGTTTAGAGTAGGCAACAGATTGCTGTTCAAACTCATTGTTGGACAACCTAGCGGTCATACATAAAAGTCTGCCTTGTGATGCTGCCATTCCCATTTTGGTTTACAATCCTTTCTTTATAATTTTCGTAACCATACTCTTAGTCGGACTATCTTAATGTAATCTTTAATAATTTATATATTTTATTTACAATTCTTAATATTAAAAAACTTTACAATTTTGCTTGAATTTGAACAATATGTTAATTTGTATAGGAGAGAGGATGTATATGAAAAATATAGTTATATATTCAAACAAAAATAATTCTGAATTTACAGAAATACTTTCTTCTATTGAAGATGCTGATATCAGAATTGAAAAGGGGGACAAGCTCGCAGATTATGAGGCTTTAAATCCAAGTGTAATTATTATAGAAGATGTTCCTAATATCAAAGATATTTTAGCGGTTACGAAGTTTAAATACCCTATTTTATTCATTGGAGAAACTTTTAAAGGTTCAACTGTCAGATCGGTTGCATTTGATTATATAAAAACACCTGTTGACAAACAAGAGTTAATTGTTCGTGCAAAAAATATGCTCAAAATTAAAGAATTGCGTGATAAATTAAAAACTTTATCAACTACCGATGAATTAACAGGTTTGCATAACAGAAAGTATCTGCTTGAACGTATGGAACAGGAAATTTCAAGAGCAAAGCGTTATGCAACTCCACTTTCGTTATTGTTATTTGATTTAGACTTTTTCAAAGCTGTAAACGATATTTACGGTTATGAATGGGGAGATGTTTTATTGAAATCTATTGCTGATAAATTAAGACAAGTTATTAGAAAAGAAGATATCTTAACTCGCTACGGAGATGAAGAATACGTAGTAGTGCTTCCTAATACATCTGAAGAAAATGCATTTTTATTTGCTGAAAGATTTAGAAAAGAAGTTGAAAGAATGGAGTTCATACCTGCAGGAGAAGAAGAACGCCATCCTATTACAATCTCCGGAGGTATTTCAACATTCCCTTGTATCCCTGATGCTGAAGAAGATGCAAATACAATAATAAGATACGCAGAACACGCACTATACAATGCAAAAAAACGCGGTAAAAATAAAATTGTTCAATTCTCACACTTAAATCTAGGAGAATAAAAACATATAAAAACTTCCTTTCTGAACACTTACATAGTGTAAATCTGGTTAATAGGCGATTATAAATAATCGCCTTTTTTATGTTATAATTCTACTATGAAAAAATATTTATTTACATTAACAATTATTTCTATTTTTACTACTTGTTGTGCTTTTGGTGCAAAATATCAAGTAACAAGATCCGGAGTCATTAAAACTTCAGGACAAGTTGTATCATCTCCTGCCAATGCCGTTAACCAAAATTATTACAATAATTTTAATGCCCAAAACTACGTTGATAATAATATTGTCAATGCTGAAACTGTTGGAACTATTGAAATAGTTATGGATTTTTCAGGTAGCATGTCTAATTGGATAGGAGTCGCAAAAAGAAGTATGACTGCTATTGTTTCTCAAATTCCATCATCTACAAAATTAGGATTTAGAGTTTTTGGGCACGATAACTATGGACATAACCCTCAAAGTCCCGTAGGCGCAACAGTAGGCGATGTTAAGCAAATTATAAAAAAAGGAAATAAAATAAAAGTTATAACAAAAGAGAATCCACTTGGATCAACAACAGGAGTTTGTTCTGCTACAATGCAGGTGTCTCCTATTGCATCTGCAAATGCATATAATCTTATTAACGGCATGAATTCTGTTAGTATCGGCGGAGCAACTCCGCTTGTATACGCACTTGATAGAACTGTTTATCAGGATTTTGCCCCATTTGATCAAACAGCCCCTAAAAAAATTGTTTTAATTACTGACGGAGGAGAAAACTGTGGAGGAGACCCTTGTGAATTCGCGAGACGCTTAATGCAAAAGCGTTCTGACGTACATATAGATGTAGTTCTCGTTTCTTCACATTCAAGGGCTTTAACCTGTTTAGCTTCAACTACCGGAGGACATTTTTACAACATTGATAATTTATACGATTTCTCCACAACAATAAATCAATCTATTCAATCTCTTCCAACTGAAGTTAATTCAACCCCGCAAAATCAAGAACAACACTACGAATTCGTTGATGATTAATGCAGTGTAATATCAAAATTCCCGTTATAAAATTTCACCGTTAAACGGTAAGTTTGATCACTGTACCCTGATGGAGGCGAATTAAAATTAGGAGTTGCAAGCATCGCTGAATATACAACATCATTTAATGTAATGTTTGAAGATTGTTGTGTAAAAGTACGATTTGTAAGCTTGCCGTTTGAATTTACCTTAAAAGACAACGAACACGAACCATCTCCTACAACTTTCGTAAAATCTATTTTTCGTCCTATCGTGTTACGCAACGATATTTTATAATTCGCAAATTCCTGTACTGTTGCTTTTTGAACTTGAGGCTTAGCAACCTGTTGAAATGTTGTTTGAGGAGTTTGAACTTGAGCGGGTTGTTTTTGAGCTGTTACAACATTTTGAGCAGGTTGAGTTTGCTGCTGAACAAGTTTTAACTGAGATGTTGACGCTTGAGTCTGCTTATTTAAACTGTTTTGAGCATTTTTTTGAACTCTTTTAGTCAAATTTGAAATATTATTATCGACAGTTTTTTGACCAATAGGTTGAGTTTTTCGTGTAACAGTAGTTTTAGCAGAAGTTTTTGTTTGAACCTGCACAGTTTTTGAAGGCCGAGATTTTGTCTGTACCTTTACCGCAATAGGTTTTAATGCAGTCGTTTTCTGAACAGGCTGAGGAATAATTTTTTCTGTAATTTCTTGCAAAATTTTCATAGGCTCAGTTTTTGGTTCTTCTTTAACGGTAATTTTTTGTAATTTTTTAGGTGTATTATCCCAAAAAGTATCAATGTCTGGGATATCTGTTATTTCTTCAACAGTTACATCTTGAGGTATCTTATCCGCTTTTTTAGGATTCCCGACAAAAAATAAAACAACGACAGATAAAATAATGCAAACAGCAAATATTATTGGAGATATAAAATCTATTTTCGGAATTTCTAAAATTTCATTTTCTTCTATTTCTTTAATATCTTCTATTTCGTCGTCAATTAATTCAAAAATATCATTACCACATTCGCAATAATCAGGTTTTATATTATATTCTGCTCCGCATTCTTTGCATTTAAACATATTTACCTCTTAATCTTCTCCACATCATCAAAATCATTAGGAGTACTATAACGTGTAGTATTAGATATTCTCCACGCACTTTGCGCGACATTTGTAACCCTTGCCGATCCAACAGGAAAATTTAAAATCGAACGTCCTTGATAACTTCTAATAACAGGAGCAATATATTGAATTGCATATGGTGTATACTTTGAATTATCAGACCAAGTTTGAAGATTTGTTATCTTTCCATATTTATCAACAGTAAATTTAAACCTAAACACCGTTCCATTTGGAACTTTTGGCAAATTAACATCACGCATAACCTGATTTGTTAAATTTGAATGCCAGATATTCCAAGCAATTTCTTCTTCTTTTGCTGTTAAATGTTTTGGCTGAACATTTGTTGTCTGAGTTTTAACAGCATGTGTTGTTTGAGGTTGTGTTTTAACAGGAGTAACAATAGCAGGCTGTGTTTTTACCTGTTGAGGTATTGTTTGAATTTTTGTATTATTAAATTTAATTTTTTCAGGCTCAGGCGCATTGGAAGGAGTTGTTATATTATTAGATTGATTTGACAACTTCTGATTATTCGACAATATTTGTTGAATATTAATTTTCGGATTTTGAGCAGAAGATATTTTTTGCTCCACTGTTTTAATTTTCTGAATTTTCATTGGTACGGATTGGGTTTTTACAGATTTTGATTGAGATTTTACAGAAACGGAAGCAATATTTACAGGTTGTGTTTTTACTTGTTGTTGTACTGTTTGAATATTTTGAATTTGAATATTATCATTATCTTTGATTTTAACATTTGAATTTGTTACATTCATAGTAGCCTGAATATCTTGTTTTTTAGCTGTTTGTTGATTATTTAATGCGACTTTATATTCAGAATTGTAAACAAAAGCATTTTCATGCATTTGCGGTTTTTTAATGCATATATAAATTGTTCCTATGATTACTAATATCAGTAATATTTGAAAAATTGATTTATAACTCATTGTTCTAATCTAATTTTGACAATAAATCCTCACAAGCATAAGTTTCAAATCTTGTTTGACTTAACATAAATGTTTCTGCAATCAATAGAGCTGTCGGGACAAGAGCTGCAACAGCACTTAAAAGCATTCCATTTAAATCCTCTCCTATTTCCTGAATAAAATATGATACATTCATTGAAAATTCAATAAAAATTATACAAATAGCAATTATAAAAGATCTTCTCATTTCCGAATCAATTTTTTTTACTCCTTCAAGTCCAAAAATTTCTGTTCCATGATGAAGATAATTACTAAATCCATCTTGTTTTAAAACATTGGATGCATGAATTTTTTTATTTGCATTAAAACCATTTACAAAAGAGAAAAATGCGAAAATAATTAAAAAAGTAGCTAAAACCAAAAATATCGGACTAAATCTTAAACCGGAAATTCTTATCCATCCTGCTGCCTCAGGGAAACAAGAAGCCAAAGTGTTAGATACACCATATGCCAAAAAAGGAGCTGTAATAATTCCAATAATAATTTCTCCGGCAGATTTTATCTGCAAATTAAATAATTTGTCTTTTACTTTATTAATTTTACTTTCACTTAAACTATTTAAATATTTATCAATCCAAGTCCTGTAATCTTTTATCACCAGTTCAAAATCAGGTCTATATTCATATTTATCAAGCTCTTTTCTGGCTTCTTTATTTGAACTTTTCAACTGCCCGCATCCAAGAGCCAATACAATTGCAGTTCCAACAAAGAAAATCGGCATTAACACTGCAAAAACAGACATTGTAATATAATAAAGAACATTTATAAAATACACTGCAACATAGAAAAAGGAAGAAAGTATAATCGCGAATTTTTCTTCGACCCCGGAAGTTGGAGTTCTCTCTCCGATTTTGTTCTGCAAATACAAATACGCACCCTGTTTCATCATTAAGCCGATTGCATATATTATAACAGAATAAACCATTATTAATTTTATATTTACAGGCATTTGAAGCACGCCTGAACTTTGAGAAATTTTTAATCCAGTTAAATAATTTGAAACCCCAAATGCACAAATAATTGAAGCTAATATTAACCCGATATGAAGTAGAATACCTCCTTTTGAATTCATAGAAATTTTATGTTTTAATTCGTTTATTGTTGATGAAACTTCTTGTATAATTGCTACTCGTCTTTTTTCGATATCATTTTTTTTCCTATCTATTGAATTATCTGTGTTAGTTGCTGTATTTTGCTCTTTATCTGAAATTTTAATCGTAATAAATTCATCAGAACCGTCAATCATTATTTTACAAACTTTATCAACTGAAATTCTCGGTCCTATAGGAACTCCTTTAAATAAAAAAGATTTATTATTATAAGGATTTAATAAAACGCATGTATTTGAACTCGCATCATACTGAAGTGTTAAGATAAATTCAAAACCTGCATTGAAATAAAAATCACTTTCTTGTTTTGAACTAATACTGATGATCTGTTTATTTTGAAATATTTTTTCACTGTTTTTTGAACTGATTGTAATTGTCATCTTTATCTGCCTATCGCTTGTAATAATCTTCTACTTGCTTTTTCAGCGCCTATACTATTTGCTATAATAAGTTTTTTTTCACCTAATACAGGATTTAATTTTGTCTTTACTATATCAAGTTTTTCAGGTTCTGCATATGCAAACATCATTGATATTTCAGGAACATAATTTTGAACATTTTTTATGTTTTTGGGAAGAGTATCCCAATTAATTTGTTTACTTACATCTCCTGTTTCTTCCATTGTACCAAGAACAACGATTGATGGAATAAAACCTTCCTTCTTCATTGTAAGAGCGTAATCAAAAGCTTTTTTTATACCTTCACCATAAGCATTCTCATTACTTCGTTCTTTTGTATATTCACTTATGGCTTTTCTGATACCGGAAGCATCTGCCGGAGAACCTTCAAAAATTATATATGATTTTTCCTCAACTTTTATAATTTTAATCGCATCTTCCGGATCCAAAATAGCACACAAAGAACGCAAATAATCAGTTTCTTCCTCAAGCTTTACATTTTTATCGGAAGTATCAAGAACAAAAACTATTGCCGATTTACGAAAATCATCAACTTTTATTCGACTTGCAAGAGAAAAAATAGATTTCCCAATAACAGTAATTGACAAAATTATAAATCCTATAGTTATAAGTTGTTTATTCATTATTTTCCCGTTTTTTAATAGCTTACATTGACACTTACAGGTTTTGTTAAAGTTAATTCCATTTCGGTAAACGATGGAATTTCTGCATCAATACCTTTTTCTGCAGCACCTGTTGCAAGTCCTGCACCTGCACCCACTCCTGCACCTATTGCGACAGCAGATCCTATATCCTTTGAAAATGCACCATATAAAAGGCCTGCCAAAGCTCCGACAACAGCACCTGTTGCAGCTTTTTTTACAACAGATGAAACTTTACCGTCATTTGTAACAGTAAAATCAATTTCTTCTGTTGATATATTATATGTTTTATTTTCCGGAGTAACAATTTGATTAAAATCAATAACAACTCTACCGTTTCTGGAACCGTAACTCGCATGACGAGCCGTTTTTAATGTCCCATACACTATACTTCCTTGAGGGAATACTACATGGCCATTATATTGAATATCTGAAGTAATTACTCCGATAACTCTATCTCCAACTACTGTTGTCGCGGTATTTATAGAGTTTTGTAAATATATAGGCAACACAGTACCTTTTGCAATCTGGGCAACATATCCTTTAAAGGATACTGAATTATCAACTTGAGATTTATTCGTTTGAGATGTTTGGTAATTTTGAGAATTATACTCATCAAAAACATAATTTGTCTGTTGTTGAGAAAAAGCTTTTTGAGCTAAATTATCATAAATGCTTATAATATTAGTATTATAAGATCTTTCATAAGTTATCCCTTTATTATTTACTGCTTTTAATATTGCTTTATTCAATTTTTTATTATTATTGGATTGATAATAATAAAACATATTTTGACCACTTTGCTGAAGAATTATTACTGCATAATCAGAATTATTTTTTTGCGAGATCCCATAAATAGGACTTTGATTTTTTATAGTGTAACCATAACTTGACATATTTGAATTAACAAGTGGTTGAATTATACCAGTTTGGGTATTTTTTAAATAATACAATTCGCTGAATGCAAAACAAGAATTTACACTCACAAACAAAAAAGAAAATAAAATAGCAAATAGTTTTTTCATACGCATTACCTTTTTTTTAATATTATACATTTAAAAATCAATTTAGAAAGATAAATTTAACATTATTTAATGTAACTATTTTTTGCATTATTATTAACTTTGATGTAGCATAAACATATATAAGAGGTTTAATAATGAAAAAAATAATATTAACGGGAGATAGACCAACAGGGTGTTTACATGTAGGGCACTATGTCGGATCTTTAAAGCGCAGAGTAGAACTTCAAAATTCTGGAGAATATGATGAAATTTATATTATGATTGCTGATGCTCAAGCACTTACAGATAATATGGATAATCCTGAAAAAATTCGTCAAAATATCGTAGAAGTAGCTCTTGATTATCTGGCTTGCGGACTTGACCCTGAAAAATCAGTATTATTTATTCAATCACAAATCCCTGAGCTTTGTGAAATGAGTTTCTATTATATGAATTTAGTTACAGTAGCAAGATTAAAACGCAATCCGACAGTAAAAACCGAAATTCAAATGAGAAATTTCGAAGAACGAATTCCTGTTGGATTTTTTACTTATCCCATTAGCCAAGCAGCAGATATAACGGCTTTTCAAGCGACAACAGTACCTGTAGGTGAAGATCAAGCACCTATGATTGAACAAACAAGAGAAATTGTTCACAGATTTAACCACGTATACGGAGAAACCCTTGTAGAACCAAACATTCTACTTCCGGATAATCAAGCCTGCTTGAGATTACCAGGGACTGACGGAAAAGCAAAAATGAGTAAATCTTTAGGTAATTGCATTTATTTATCTGATACGGAAGAAAATATTAAGAAAAAAGTTATGACAATGTTTACAGATCCTACTCACTTAAGAGTAGAAGATCCGGGACATGTGGAAGGAAATCCGGTATTTACATACTTAGATGCTTTTTCAACTGCCCAACATTTTGAAAAATATCTGCCGGAATATAAAAATCTTGAAGAATTAAAAGCTCATTATATGCGCGGAGGCTTGGGAGATGTCAAAGTTAAAAAATTCTTAAATAACGTTTTACAAGATGTTTTAAGACCTATAAGGGAACGCCGAAAAGAATTTGAAAAAGATATTCCTGCGGTATATAAAATATTAGAAAAGGGTTCCATTGTTGCCAGAGAAAAAGCTTCTAAAACCCTTATCCAAATGAAACAAGCAATGAAAATAAACTATTTTGAAGATAAAGAATTAATAGAAAACCAAATTAAAAAATTTAATATTTAGGAACCAAATTATATTCAGTAATTAAAATACTGTAAACATGTTTTTTAAATGGGAAACAGAGTATCTTTATAAAAAGACCGAGATAAAAAATTTTATCTTGATGGTTTATAAACTTTATTACCATTTTCAACATATAAAGCGAGTTGTTTTTCACCCTCTATAGGTTCTATGTTTCCGTATACTGTAATTCCTCGTTTTTTAAATTCTTCCAGCCAATTAGGTTTAAATCCTTCATCAAATCCTGTTATTTTTTCGACAGTGGAACTTGGTACGCCATAATAAACAGAACGAATACCTGACCACATTATTGCACCCAGGCACATTATACATGGTTCTGCAGTTACATATATACTCAAATTATAAGGTGCAAGATCATTAGTCCCTAATTTTTCTTCAGCCAATTTTATCGTATTCATTTCCGCATGATTATTAGAACAATTTTCGCGCAATACAGAATTAGGAGCTTTTGCAATCAAATTAAAATGCTCATCGTAAATTGCAGCTAAAAAAGGGCCATGCCCCTTTGATATATAATATTGCATTTGGCTCTGCAAATCAAGAATAATTTTACGAGCATTCTCTAGTTTTATACTATTAATTTTTTCATTAGATATTACTTGATACATAACATTTACACTATATCACATAATAATAAAACATCTAAAATATTAATTTGCTATAAATAAAAAATATACTTTTTTGCAATCGAGTTTTTTATATCACTCTAAACTTAATTTTTAATCCTAACAAACGAACAACTTTGTGTTTAAAATTCCAGCCATACTCATTTTCTACCGAAAATATTTTCTTTATAAAAGATATTTTTTTATTTTTTGCATAATCATTATTTAAAATTATATGCTCAGGCTTAGCAGAATAATTAAGTACAGAAAGAACTAAGAAATAGTACTGATCTATAATTATTGAATGTTTTTTTAAATCAATTTCAGTATTTGGGACAGACATAATATAATCAATTATCGGATCAATTTGAGAAGATATACAATATTCATTTTTTGCAATTATTTTTATTTTTTCGGAATTTTTGATTGAACTGCTATAGTCTGCAATTATTTCAGATACAATTTCTTCAGGAGTTTTTTTATTTCGAAAGCTACGGCCTGAAAAATTATAATATTCTTCAACTTTCAAATTATTTTCGGTAATATAACCTGACCCGCCGAAATAATCATAATTATAGCAAGGGATACCTAAAGCTAAAGAATATTGAACTGTTTTACCTATTGTAATAATAACATCATATTGTAATAAAATTCGTGGACAAATCGGAATATAATTATATCCTTTCCCAATTACATCGCATTCTATGCCTTTTTCTCTAAATATATTAATACTATCTAATAATTCTTTAGGAACATGATTTGAAACAATTACAACTTTTTTAATATTTTTTCTACAAGTTTTTTTTACGTTGAAATAACTCAAAGGTACGATATTTTTTAAAATTTTGAACTTTTTATCAGGAATGTTATAATAATTTACCATTTTATCTTTAGTTTCTTCAGAAACCGCCAATAAAATAGGATAAGATTCATAAAAAAACGGAGGGGATTCTATTTCTAAAAAAGGGCTTAGTGAATTAAAAATTACTTTTTTATATTTTATATTATTTTTTAGAAGAAATGGGAATAAAGGGAAATGAATATTCCAAATCACATCATATTCCAAATTGTAATCACAGCAATCTGCAGTAGATATTTTTATACCATTTGAATAAAAATAATTTTTTATATCCTCAGATATAATTACACAAACACAATAAACATCCCAGCCTTTCGTAATAAGGTATTGGGCAATTTCTTTTATATGAATTACTGCACCATGTAATCCATCCGCATACCAAACAGTAAATAATATTTTTTTATTTGATTCAATATTCTTCATAATGAACCTTAAAACAATACCGCCAAATTTTTATTTAATACATTGAATATATTCAATTCCATTAATATCTATTAAATAACCGTACACGATACATTACTTTAAACAATTAGCCAATAGGACACAATTTTGACTTCAATATAAAAATCAAATAAAACAGGGTATGATTTAACCTACCCTGCTTTATTTATGTAATAAATAAAGAGGATTGAAAAATTCAATCCTCTTTAATCTACGCCTGGAGCGATTCGAACGCTCGACCCTCTGCTTAGAAGGCAGATGCTCTATCCAGCTGAGCTACAGACGCCTACGAATATTATATTAACACGAAAAATTTTTCACGCAACCCCATATTTTATAAAATCACATTGTTGTTAGTTTATTGTTTTTATTTATTGTATAATTTATTTAGTACAGAACATTAAGGATAATAAAATTATGCTAACCGGAAACGAAATCAGAAAATTGTATTTAAATTATTTTAAAGATAAACATCAACACACAGTGGTAGAAAGCTCAAGTCTTGTACCTGATAATCCTACTGTTTTATTAACAACAGCAGGAATGCTACAATTTTTACCTATATTTTTAGGGATACAAGATTGCCCATACAATCCGGCAAGAGCAACTTCATGCCAAAAATGCGCTCGCGCAGGCGGTAAAGATTCAGATATCGAAAACGTAGGAAGAACTCCACGCCACCATACTTTTTTTGAAATGTTAGGAAACTTCTCTTTTGGAGATTATTATAAAAAAGAAATTATTCCTTGGGCATGGTATTTTGTGACAGAAGTTTTAAAATTGGATAAAAACAGGCTTTGGATTACTATTTTTGAAACAGATGACGAAGCTTACGAAATTTGGCGCGAAGCTGGAGTTCCTGCTGAACGCATTAAACGGAAAGGAAAAAAGGATAATTTTTGGGGACCTCCCGGAGCTTCAGGTTCATGCGGACCTTGTTCTGAAATTCACTATGACTTAGGAGAAGAATACTCTTGCGGACACCCAAATTGCGGTATTGATACCTGTGAATGCGACAGATGGGTTGAAATTTGGAATTTGGTTTTCACAGAATTATACCAAGATGAAGAAGGGAAGCAATCACCTTTAGGTAAGAAAAACGTTGATACAGGAATGGGTTTAGAACGTATTACTATGGTTTGTCAAGGTGTTGCTTCAACTTTCGAAACAGATCTTTTAAAACCGATTATGGATAAAGTCTCTGAAATGAGCGGTATACCTTATAAAAAAAGTGAAAAAACAGATGTCTCACTTCGTATAATCACTGACCACGCAAGATGTGTAACTTTCTTGATTTCTGATGGCGTAATCCCTGGAAATGAAGGAAGAAACTACGTTTTGAGAATGATTTTACGTCGTGCATTACGCCACGGAAAAATCTTGGGAATGGAATTGCCATTCTTATATAAATTAGTTGACGTTATTGTTGCTAATTACGGAGAAGCTTATCCTGAACTTGTTAAAAATAAACAAAAAATTATTGATACAATTAAAGCCGAAGAAGAAAGATTTAACAAAACTCTTGATAGAGGGTACAAACTTCTTGAAGAATTTATTGAATCAAAAAAAGATATCGATGGAGAAAGCGCGTTCAAACTTTATGATACATTTGGTTTCCCTCTTGAATTGACAAAAGAAATTGCTGAAGAAAACGGTTTAAAAGTCGACGAAGAAGGATACAAAATTGCAATGCAAGAACAAAAAGATCGTGCAAAAGCTGCAACAGCCAAAATTTCAGTTACAGGAGATATGAAGTATGCAAAAGTTGAAAAAGAAGTCGGTTCAACAGAATTCATAGGCTATAGTGAAAATGAGTGCTACGATTCTAAAATTTTGGCTCAAATTGAAGGCGATGGGTATATTGATATTGTCCTTAACAAAACACCTTTTTATGCTGAATGCGGCGGTCAAATTGGCGACTCAGGAATTTTGGAAAATAATAATTTTAAAGCCGAAGTTTTAACAACTTTCAAAGTTAATGAACTTTATGTTCATCGCTGTCAAATTTTGAACGGAGAAGTTGAAATTGGAGCTGTAGTAAAAGCAAAAATTGATATTGATAAACGCGAAGAAATAAGAGTTCACCATACTTCAGCTCACTTACTTCAAGCTGCACTGATTAAAATTATTGGTGATGAAGTTAAACAAGCTGGTTCTTATGTCGATAATGAAAGAATGAGATTTGACTTCACTTTCTCACGTTCGATGACTGCTGAAGAAATTAAAAAGACCGAAGATTTGATGAACAATTGGATTGGAGAAGGTTATTCAATTAAAACTCAAGTTATGGGAATAAAAGAAGCTGAATTGACAGGTGCTACTGCTCTGTTTGGAGAAAAATACGGAGACACTGTTCGTGTTGTTTCAATCGAAAAAGACGGACAGTCTATTTCAAAAGAATTCTGCGCAGGAACACACGCAAGAGAATTGAAAGATTTGAGACTTGTTAAAATAGTTTCTGAAGGTGCGATTGCAGCAGGTACAAGAAGAATTGAAGTTGTTGTTTCAAAATCTGCAATTAAATATATAAACGCAAAAGTTGAAGTAACTGACAAGCTTTCTAATAAATTTAAAGCCCATTATGATGAAATAGAAGACAGAATTGAAAAAATTCAAGAAGATAATAAATCTTTGCAAAAAGAAGTTGAAAAATTACAAGAAGAAAATGCCAGAGCAAAATTCTCAGCCTTTGTTGATAGAGCACAGGATATAAACGGAGGTAAATTATTTATTTCAAAAGTTACCAACCTCACTCCTGTGGCTATGAAGATAGGTATAGAACTTCTTTCTCACAAGCTTGGCAAAGAAAACATTGTCGTTTTGGCAGGAGAAAGAACTGTTGCGGCAAAAGTTTCAGAGTCTTTTGTTCAAAAAGGAATAAATGCAGGTAAAATTGTTGGAGAAATTGCACGCGCGACAGGTGCTAACGGAGGAGGAAAACCTAATTTCGCTCAAGGCGGAGTGAAAGATACCACAAAACTCGATGAAATTTTAACCAAAATTGAAACTGACATTAAAGCAATTTAACATAAGCTTTTTTATAAATTTTATCATCAAAAATATCATAATCTCTCAAAAGTTCACTACT
This sequence comes from bacterium, assembly GCA_017941035.1. GTDB lineage: Bacteria > Cyanobacteriota > Vampirovibrionia > Gastranaerophilales > Gastranaerophilaceae > Zag111. Next base: position 63,822 of record JAGAXG010000045.1, read on the forward strand.
CTTCTGAGAGATTATTTTTGCAAGGGGTAAAAGTAAATAATAATCAGAATCCTCAGAAATGACATTATTTTCAAACAGTTTATAAAAACAATTCGTAAGACATCTTATTTCATCAATATTTTCTTGAATTTTTCCTGAAAACTCTTTTATCTCTTTCATATTATTCCTTTCTATATCTAATGTAAACTTTAGTTTTACCAAAGCTTAATATATTGAAAATCACATGTCAACTAATGATAATAAAAATATGAATATTAGAGCATTAGGATTAAACATAAGAGCAGAAAGAAACAGAAAAGAGCTATCACAAGAACAACTAGCAGAGTTAGTGGATTTGAGCTCTAATTCTATTTTGCAAATTGAGAAAGGGCGTCAAATTCCAAATGCAATTAATTTGTATCTTATTGCGAAAGTTTTGAAAGTTGATATAAACGAATTGTATAAAGGTATTGAGGATTGATAAGGGAGAGTTCCTTTTCAAAAGAGCAGGTCGGCTTTACAAAGCCGACATTAAGGAGTTGATTATGACATTATTAAAAATCGAGAGATTACCTCATAATAAAGTTTTACCTGAGTATAAAACTGACGGTGCGGCAGGCATGGATTTGTGTGCTGCAATAGAAGAATCTATAACATTAAGACCATTAGAGAGAAAATTAATTCCTACCGGAATAAAGATAGAGCTTGAACACGGTTATGAAGCGCAAATAAGACCGCGTTCAGGACTTTCGATTAAACATGGGATAACACTAATAAACTGTGTCGGGACAATTGATGAAGATTACCGCGGCGAGGTTTGTGTTCCTATTGTAAATATTTCAAACGAAACTTACACGATAAAACCACAGGAAAGAATCGCACAGATGATTATTGCACGTGTCGAACAGGCAGAAATCGAGATTGTAACCGAGCTGACTGAAACTACACGCGGAGCAGGCGGTTTTGGTTCTACTGGGAAATAAGGAGTATTAAAATGTTATTGCACACAATGATTAGGGTTAAAGATGTTGAAAAAAGCTTGAATTTTTACACAAAACTTTTTGATATGAAATTATCAGAAAAGCGCAGACTTGAAGATTGTTGGTTATATTTTTTAACTGACAAAGAATCAGGACAGCAGATAGAATTAACATATAATGACAATACCCCTAAAGATGGATATGAAATAGGGAGTGGATTTGGGCATTTTGCATTCGGGGTTAAGTCTTTGGAAGAATTTACAAAACGTTTAAAATCAAACGGATATGAATATTTATACGAGCCATTTGATTTAACAGGTAAAGGTTCAATGATAGCTTTTATTAAAGATCCTGACGGATATGAAATTGAACTTATAGAAAAAGTTAAGTGGTAGTTTCTTTAAAAAGGAATTTAACCGTAAAAGAACAAAGCGCAGGTATAAATGAAATCACAACAAGCACCGGAACAATACTTGTTGCTTCTGCGATATAACCTATAATTGACATTGCAACAGCAACAATACCCCATGAAAATCCGTTTATAAAACCACCTATTATACTTTTATATTGTGGAAGAACACTTTGCGCCATACTCATTGTAACCGGAGTAGCAAACATTGTCACAAACCCCATTATTGCATAAATCACAAATGACAAAACAGGCGCAGTCTTATAAGTAAACATAAATAATAACATCAACGGACATGTTGTTATCATTGAAATATAAAATACATTAGCTGTACCTATTTTCTTTTCAAATTTAGGACTTAAAAAAGAAGCTATTCCTCCAAATAAAAGAAATGCAAAAAGAGAAGAACCAATTTCAAACTGTGTATAACCTTCTGATTTCCATAAAAATGGAAGTAATATTGAACAAGATGTCTGAATTAATGATTTTAAAAGTGCTATAAGATTTAAAATATTTAATTTCCTATTAGATAATATATCTTTAAAAGCTTCCAACAAATTTATATGCGGTTTTGTTGAAGCTGTATTTGAAAACTTTGGAACCATTTTAAACATCATAAAAGCCCAAAATACACCGATAATTGATAAAATCGGCATTTTAGATAAGCCTAAATACTGCGCAATTGCCGAAGAAAATAAAGGCCCCATAGAAAATCCTATTGTTCCGCAAGCTATAAAAATTCCTATATTACGAGACAAATCGGATGTTGTAAATTTTGAAATTAATCCTAAAGATTGCGGATGAAAAAGGCTGGAGCCTAAACTCCCCAAAACTATAAACAATATCATTAACCAAATATTATTTGAAGTCGGGGCCAAAGAAATAAATATAGAAGTAAAAATTAACCCCCAAAATATAAGCGCCCTTTTGCGCATATTATCTGCAAAATATCCAAAAATAGGTTGAAATAAAGATGAAAAAATATGAGAACAGCTTAAAATAATTGTAGCAACAGGCATTGAGATACTTATCCTTTCTGCAATAAATGGCATAATTGGATTCAAAAATCCGGTGTAAATGTCATTTATAAAATGTCCTGCGCTAAACCATATTTGCGGCCTACGTTCTTCTTTGTTATAAAGCATAAATTTATATTGACACCAAAATTTTAAAAAATCAATTCACGTTTTTTGTTATATGTAATTTTATCATTTATGATATAATTGCAATATGAAAGAAAATTTTACTTCACAAAATCGTTTAATTATTTTTGGTTTGGTTTTTAGCACTTTATTGATTATGGCAATAGCATTGTTTTCAATATTTAATATTCAGAAAAATCTTAACACATCATATCAAAATTTCGGACAAGTCATTTCGAAAACATTAGCCATAGAAACTTCTGATCTTGTAAAAAAATCAAAAGATAATACTTCTCAAATTTTAAAATCTCATTCAGATTTAATTTTGAAATCTCATAAAGATATTATATTTATTGAATTTAGAGATAATCAAGGTAAAATAATTTACAAAGCTAAGAATTCCAGCAACGAAACTTCAAGTATTACAGTTTCTTCTCCTATGGAAAATTTTGGTTCAGTTACAATAGGTCTTTCAGGAGCAATAATTGACAAAGTTTCTTCAACCACAAGAGCGTCTATATTATTTGTTTTTGTAATAGTTTGGCTGGTTTTTGCATTTGTAATTCTAATTAATACATATTTAATAACTCGAGAACTGAAAATTCTTCACAACGGTGTAAAACGTATATCTTCCGGAGAATTCGGTTACAAAATTGAAGCTAAAGAAGTTAGCGAAGAAGTACTTTCTTTGTTTAAGGCATTTAATGATATGTCTGCCAGACTCAGAATATACGAAGAAGCAAATGTTGAAGAAATAACTCTTGAACGTAATAAATTGGAAGCCGTTTTGATGAGCATAGCAAACGGTGTTGTTGTCTGCGATAATAATGATATCGTTACACTAATTAACGAACATGCTAAAGAAATGCTTGAACTACAAGATAATCAGCTTCTTGATATGAATATAAAAAATTACGTTGACTCTGACGGGAATTTCTGTTTCTCCGAAAAAATTGATGAATATAAAAAATTATCCCTAGAAGAAAAATCTAAAAAACCTGTAATTTTTAATATTTCACTTGATGATAAAACTCTAAAAGCGATTATTTCGCCAATGTTTACAAGGAATCACAGCTATATTGGTTATATAATTGTTTTAATCGACATTACTCGAGAAACAGAAATGGATATAATGAAATCCCACTTTATTTCAAATGTTTCACACGAATTGAGAACCCCTGTTACTGTTCTAAGAACATACATAGATACTCTTTATGATATGGGACAGGATTTTGATTATAATGAACAAAAAGAATTTATAGGCACACTGCATACCGAAATAGTAAGACTCCAAAATATGGTTAATGACATTTTAGATTTTTCAAGACTTGATTCAAACGCAAAAATTGAGAAATCCGAAAATGATATTTCTCAACTTGTGGATTATTGTGTTTCAGAAGTTCAACCTCTTTTAAAAGAGCACAATTTAAAAATAAAAACCGATAAAGAAGATAATATTCCTCTTATAAATTGTAATTATGATTCAATCGCAAGAGCATTAACAAACTATCTTTCAAACGCAATAAAATATGCTCCGCAAGATTCATCAATCAATGTCAAACTATATAAAGAGCCTGAAAAAAATCAAATTGTAGTAACAGTAAGAGACGAAGGAATAGGAATTCCCCCTGAATATCATAAAAAAGTTTTTGAAAGATTTTATAGAGTAGAAAACAAAACCCACAGCGTCAAAGGAACAGGCTTAGGACTTCATTTGGTTAAAACTACGATCGAAAAACATCACCACGGACATGTTTTTGTAAATTCAGTGCCTGAACATGGCTCAACTTTTGGATTTACACTTCCAATTGTAGATGAGGATGATGACGAATTAGTTTAGAATGTTGCTTGATATGACAAATTATGTCATTGCTAGGACGAACAAAGTGAGAACGTCACAATCTCATAATATTTTATTACTGTCAATTTATGCAGAAAAAAAATCCCGCATATAGCGGGAAAATCTTTTTTAGAATAGGAAATTGTTCTCTCTTAATTTAAACGGAATTCTCTCTTAATATCCTTTTGTTTACTTAATGTTTACATATATATAAAGTATATATTATTTTATATATTTCACATCAGAGAGAATTCGTTACATAAATTAACGATATATTCTAACGCAACTAATTTCTTTACACAAATCGCCCTGATGTACGAGCCACTGCGGGTGGGATGGTTGGTCCTGATCGTGTACGTACTGTAGAAGCCGCGGAAGTACGCGAGGTCTGCGGTGTACTCTGAACTAGACCACAAGGTGTTCCAGGACGAGCCTAAACCAATTACGCCAAAGGGTACTATATCTTTTCCAAATTTATTTGGTCCTTTAGCTCCATTCAAATCATAAAAGCCTGCGATACATCTGGTATTTGTTGAACGAGCTTCTTTTTTTTGTCCTTTATACTCCACTGCATCAGGGTCACTTATTAGACAATTATTCTTATTCATGTATGTTAAGATCATTGGTGTTCCGTCTGCTAACACAAAACCAGCTACATCCAAATATTTTTTTTGTCTATTCCAGTAAAAGCCACTTTCGTAATATCCTCAACTTTAAATGGCTCTGCTCCATCTTGTTGGATTGTTTCATATGGCAAGCAATCTTTTAAATTATCTTTTCCACAAATTGTTACTATCTTTAAATGCTCAGATAATCTCTTTACAAATGATTCCGTATCATTATAATAAGGTCCGATTCCGATTTAGAATCAAAATAATCATAAAATATACAAAAAAAAGGGCTTTTAAGACAAGCCCTTTTTTTTTATTACTGTTTTTAACCTTATGTCAAAGCAAAAGTCATATCCGCCTCTACGCATACTTTACCATCAACTCTGCCTATTCCGTGAGCTTTGCAGATAGGGCCTTTTAATTTTGTTAATTCAATTTCCATCTCAAATTTATCACCAGGTCTTACGATATTTTTAAATCTTGCATTTTCAACTCCTGCATAAAGAGCTAATTTGCCTTGGAACTGAGGTAATTTTAACAAAATAGGAGCCGAACATTGAGCCATTGCTTCCAATTGTAAAACTCCTGGCATTACTGGATTATTCGGGAAGTGTCCTTGGAAAAATTCTTCATTCATTGTCAAATTTTTGTACCCCTTACAATATTTACCCGGAACACACTCTGTAATTCTATCTACCAATAAAAACGGATATCTGTGAGGCAACATATCCATTATTTGGAATATATCCATACTAAACGCTTCTTCTTTAATTTCTTCAGTCATTTTTTTTCTCCTTTATATTTCTATAATCTTATCTTTTAAAATTTTAGCAACCTTTACATGTACGGCATGTCCTGCTTCTTTTGCTAATATTTGGCATCTTAAATCTAATGGATTTATACCTGTTAAATATAAATCTCCAACCAAATCAAGCATCTTATGTTTCAAGGGTTCACTATCAGAACGCAATTCATCAGAATAACCGCCATCATCCATAAAACCAAGAGTATTTTCTTTTCCAGCTCCTTGAGCAAATCCAAGCATCTGAAACTTCTTTAAATCTCTGTAAAAACCGAAAGTTCTTGCTTCTATTATTTCATCTTGATTTTTTGGATTATAATTGACAAAACGTCTAACTTCTTGCGGATGATCATAATTTACCGCATAAGACATAAAAAGTTCTTTATCCGGTAAAATCACTAAACTTGTTTTACCATTTAAGTAATAAACAGGTTCACTAACGGTATATTGTTTAGGTTTAAACATAAACGGTTTGTCTATGCCAGTCTTTTTAAATTCTTCGACCCAAATCTTTGAACTCCCGTCTAAAATAGGAACTTCTTCTTCTGACATATAAATATCGGCTGAATCTATATGACAAAAAGCCAATGCAGCAGTAATATGTTCAGTTAGCATAGCTTTAGCTTTTTTGTTTCCTAAAACTACACAGTGATCTGTTGCAAGAACATTATCAACATTTGCAATAAAAGGTTCATTGTCTTTTACAAAATAACGTATTTGACCACTGCTCGATGGTTTGATAACAACCTCGCAATGCTTATTTTTCATCAAACCGTTACCTGATATTTTAAGTTCACTTTTTAAAGTTACCACCTTATTTAACCTCTTGATGAGCTTCTTCAAATTCTTTCAATAACGGTTCAAATTTTCTAAATTTAGCAAATATTTCCTGCGCATCCTTCATTGTTTTTAATTGTTTGATAAAATCTTTTCTTGGTACAGCAGGAATACCTACGATAATAGATTTTTCAGGGAATGATTTTGTGACACCAGCTTTTGCTGTAATAATTGTATCCGCACCAATTTCAATATGATCTGCCAATCCTGCTTGACCTGCAATTACTACTCTGTCTCCAATTACACAACTTCCTGCGATACCAACTTGTGAGACAATCAAACAACCTTTTCCAATACGACAATTATGACCAATCATAACTAAATCATCAATTTTTGTATTATCACCTACAACGGTGTTTTCAATTGTTCCACGGTCAATAGTTGTATTTGCACCAATTTCAACATTATTACCAATAATTACCGAACCAATAGAAGGAATTTTAAAAATAACCTGATTTGAATTATCTTGTTTAATTTTTCCATCTTGACGAGCATTTTCAATATTGTTAGGATTTTCTGTTACAAAACTGAAACCGTCAGCTCCCAAAGAAACCCCATGATTTAAAATAACATCATTTCCGATTTGTACTCTATCCCCAATATTTACACCTGGGTGAAAGAAACAATTTGTTCCGATTTTTACACCACTGCCTATATAAGAATTTGCTATTATTTTTGTATTATCGCCAATAACAGCTTCAGCACCGATAACTACATTTGGTCCTATACATACATTAGCACCAAGTTTTGCACTCGGATCAACAACCGCAGTAGGATGAATGTCTTTATTTACCACAGGAGGAACATAGAAAAGATTTAAAAGTTTCATCATTGCAAGTCTTGGTCTTTCTACTTCAATAGTTGTTAATCCTTCAATTTGAACCCCTAAAGGAACAAGAGCTGCTTTAGCTTTAGATTTTGAAAGATTAGCTATTTCATCTTCTCCCAGCGCAAGAGCAAGAGTATATTCATCGCTCAATAACGGGGGAGCGAGGTGTGTTATTTCGGGACTTTCAAATTTTGAAAGCATTCCGCCTACAATTTGTGTGATTTCATCTACTGTAAATGATCTCATAGTTATTCTCCTTTATTTGCCATTTTGTTTATTATTCCTGTTGTTGATTTCCCTGCGACAAAATCTATAAATTCAACTCGAATATTATTTTTACGCATAATATCAGCTTCCGGTAAAGTTTCCATAGTATAATCTGCGCCTTTTGTATAAATATCCGGTTTAATTTCATCTAATAAATTTCGAGGAGAATCCTCGTCAAACATTACTACATAATCAACACAAGACAACGCACATAAAATTTCAGCCCTGTCATTTTCATTATTAATAGGACGATTAGGACCTTTTATAGATTTTACGGACACGTCGGAATTTAAAAGAACAATACTATAATTTGCAAAAGATTTCGTTTTTTGCAAATATCTTACATGCCCGACATGCAAAATATCAAAGCAACCGTTTGTAGCAACAACCGTTTTCCCGCTTTGATGAAGCTTATCAACAAATTCAGCTATATTTTCTCTTTTAAGCAACTGACCCATAAAATATCCCTAAGCCCCTTAATTATATCTGAAATAAATAAATTAGTAAAGTTGCATTTCAATAACTTTTTTACAAATTCTTACAGTATTCAACGCCGCACCTATTCTTAAATTATCTGCAACACACCACAACGAAACACCGTTTTCAAATGCAATATTCTTTCTTATACGCCCTACGAAAACAGGATCTACTCCGGAAGAATCTCTTGTCGTAGGATATTTAAAATTGTCAATATCATCAATTACTTTAACACCAAATGAACTTTCTAAAATTTTTCTTACGACATCAACAGAGATATTTTTATTAAACTCTATATCCACTGCTTCAGAATGACTATTATATACAGGAACACGAGCTGCGGTACAAGAAATAGGCAAATCTTTAGAAAGATGAAGAATTTTTTTAGTTTCATTTACAACTTTCATTTCTTCTTTTGTATATCCATTTTCACAGAATACATCAATCTGAGGAATAACATTAAATGCAATAGGCTTTTTAAATGCTTGAGGATTAAAATTTTCTCCGTTAAGATAAGCATTTGTATTATCTGTCAGTTCATTTATAGCTTTCAAGCCAGCACCTGAAACAGCTTGATATGTAGAGACAATGAGTCTTTTTATATCAAATTTGTCATGTAAAGGTTTTAACACAAGCATCAATTGAGAAGTAGAACAATTTGGATTTGCAATTATACCTTTATGCTTTTTTAAATCTTCATCATTTACTCCTGCAATAACAAGAGGAACATCTTCTTCCATACGAAAAGCAGAAGAATTATCTATCAATACACCGCCACGTTTAACAATTTCAGAGGCAAAATGTTTGGAAGTTGAAGCCCCGGCAGAAGCAAGAACAATATTTATTCCATCAAAACTTTCAGGTTTTGCTTCTTCAACAATATATTCCTTCCCTTGAAAATTTATTTTTGAGCCCGCACTTTTTGCACTGGATAAAAATTTTATTGAACTAAATTCAATTTTTAATTCATCAACTATTTTAGTAATTTCTCTGCCTACAACACCGGTAGCTCCAAGAATTGCTATATTAGGTTTATTCATAAATCCCCCTTTTTTATTTTACTATTTTTTCACGCTTATTTGTCTATACATATTTAAATATTCTTGTGAACTTCTTTTCCAAGAAAAATCGGCTTCCATTGCAGATTTACGCATAGCATCAAATACATATTTATCTTTATATACCCATAATGCACATTTTATCGCATTAAGCATATCCCATCCGTTATACTGCCAAAATTTAAATCCGTTTGAATTATCTAACGGATATCCTGTAACAGTATCCTCTAAACCACCAGTTGCTCTTACAATAGGTAATGATCCATAACGCATAGCTATTAATTGACTCAACCCGCAAGGCTCAAATTTTGAAGGCATTAAGAAAAAGTCACTTCCTGCATATATTAAATTAGCGAGTTTTGCATCATATCCGACATAAGTTCTTATATTTTTCGTATTATTAGAAAGCCAAATAAAAAGATTTTCATAAGCATTATCACCGCTTCCTAAAAATACGAAATCCGCATCAAGATTTTGAAGTTCATACTGCATATCACGAATTAAATCAATACCTTTTTGTCCGACAAGACGAGATATTAAAGCAATAAGAGGTCTTTGCGGATCATATTTAAGTCCGAAATATTCACAAACGGCTTTTTTATTTTCTTCTTTTCGCTCACGAGTTTTAACATCATAATTTACTTTTAATCCTTTATCTGTTTTTGGATTAAATATCGAATAATCAATACCATTTAAAATTCCTATCAATTTATTTTTAATACCGCGCAAAGTATAATCCATACCTTCACCATACTCGCCTCCCAAAATTTCCATTGAATAAGTCGGAGAGACAGCAACAACTCTATCAGAATAATTAATAGCACCTTTCATCCAGTTTACTCTACCATAATGCTCACAACCCCATTGGTTATAAACAATATCTTTGCGCATATTTGCAAAATCAATAACATCTTCAAACCAAACCCCTTGATAAGCAAGATTATGAATTTCAAAAACACATTTTGTACTTTTCCAAAATTCGTCAAATTTGTAATTTGAATGCAAATAAAGAGGTATCATAGCAGTATGCCAGTCATTTGCGTGAATAATATCAGGTTTAAAATTCAACGCTTTTGCATATTCCATAACAGCAAGAGAAAATGAAATATATCTTTCATGTTCATAACGAGGATCTAAATATTTTGGATATACTTCTTTAAAAGGAGTAAAATACCAATCATTTTTTACGAAAAATACATTTATATTTGTATCAGGAAGTTTCGTTGTATAAAGATTAAATTTTTGAGGCTGAGAACCAAATGTAATCCACATTTCAGAATCTGGGAGTTCTTTTATTCCATATTTTTCTTTATCAATTGAACCATGAAGCGGAGTAAAAATGGCTATTTCTGAATATTTTTCAAGTTCTTTTGGCAAGCTACCTACAACATCTGCGAGTCCGCCGGCTTTAGAAAAAGGTGCAACTTCTGCTGACGCAAATAAAATCTTCATTTTCCCTCTCTTTCTGATACACAATCAAAAAAGTTATACTCTAAATTATTTTGATTTCACTTACTAATCTTCCTTCATAAATTCGTTCATGTCAATATTCAAATCAAAATTCAAACCATATTTTTGAGCAATATATTTCGCTTGATTTAAACAAATTTCAGCCTTTTCAGACGATTCTGTTACAGATAACAATTTATACATATTAATTTTCATTAAAAATATCAAATAATCACTAACACCGCCAAGTTTTTCCATTTGTATGACAGAATTATTTAAAATTCCATATGCAATTTCAAATTTTCTTTGCTTAATATTTAATACACTCATAAAATATCTGGTGATAAACGCAATTATATTTATCCCTTTGTCTTTTGCTGTTTTGTCAATGGGATGAAGTATATTAGAAGCTTTATTAAAATTACCAAAATTCATATATGAATATGCAATTAATAAGTCAGAAAATAATTCAAAAGAATACAAACTAGAATCTTTTGCTATTATTTTTGATTTATAAATTTCTTTTGCAAAAGCTTCTGGATTATCTTTAAATGTAACAAAAGCATTTATAATATTGTATAATATATTTGAAAATACATTTTCACCTTTTACAACAGAATCCAGTACTACATTTTCTCCTTTTAAAAGATTTTGCAATTGTATAAATATTTCATATTCTTTAGGTATAAAATCAAATAATTTATTTATAATTTCCAAAAATTCACAGACATTTTCTCTTAAAGTAACAACATCCGAAATTGCAATATATGCACTAGCTTCTATCAATAAAGATATAAACTCCTCTTTTGTAATTTCATTAAATTTTATAGAATTTATTTTTGAATTGTCTAAAACATTTAAAATATTATAACCAACGTCAATACAATCTTTAAATGCACCTATATTAAATAATATTTTAACATGAGAGATTGACAATAGTAAAAAATTCATATCAAAAGCTTTATTAACAGGATCTATTGAACTGTTTGGCAAAGAAGAAAGAGCTTTATGATTCAACTCAAGAGCGTACATATAATAACCATGAGTTAAAGCACCCTGAATCATTTTAGAACATAAATCAACAAAATTACTGTTATTTTTTGTATTTTTTAAATCCTCAAGTGTTCTATCAGCAATCTCTCTCGTTTGTTCAGGATCATATTCAAACATATTGTTTGATATATTTGTATATATTGAAGATTTGTATAATTCTAAATCTTTTGAAGTCCAATCCGAAGAATAATTATCCAGACTACTTAATAATTTCCCTGAACAATTCAGATATGATGCAAAATCACCTAAAGAAAGATTCAAATTAGCTAAACTTTCCCACTCTTGAATTACTTTTTGATGATTATCTAATTTTTCATATATAAAGGCTTTTTCAACAGCAGGAATATTTTCAAGAAATGCTCTATTTAAAATATTTTGTGCAATATATTTTATCCCGTTATCATCATAAATCGATAATATATTTTCTTTTAAAAGATTATAATTCGGGAAATAAATACAATCGTTATAAAAATACAAATATCCTTTTTCTGCCAGTCTATCTGCAATATCTTTCCAATTTTCAAATCCAAGAATTTTAGCTGAGTTAAAATCAACTCTTTGTCCCAGAATTAAACACATAGTGAGAAAAATTAATGATTCTTGATCATTTTTCATAATATTTAAACGCCGTTTAATAAGGCTATTTAAATCAGAAGGTATTACAATCGTTTTTGGATTTACCATCACAATTGAATTCTCTGAATACTTATAAACTCCGGACTCTACGAGATATTGCAACGAATAATCCAAAAATAATGTACTTCCTGCGCAATATTTAATTATTCTTTTAAAATAAAAATCTTCTATAATATTTTTATAATAAACTTCATTTTCAGCGACAATACTTTCTATAGGAGAAGGGACAATAGAAATTTCGGTATAATAAGGTCTTGATAATAAGAAATGGCAAGTTTTGTGCAATGAAAATTCATTATCATAAGAAATCATATAACTTATTTTTAATTCATCAAAATGTTCAAATAATAGACTTAAAACAAATTTTGAAGCAGAATCAATTTTTTCATAATTTTCAATATAAATCAATGTATCGGGAATAGATTGAAACAAAGACAAAAATACTTCAAAAAATTTGTTTCTGGTTTCTTCTATATTTTCCATTTCACGCTGCTTTAAGGAAATTAAATCAACAATCAAACTTCCGTTTTCTAAATCTGAAAATAATTCGAAATCATTAGTATTGACAAGTTTTTGAGCTGACGCATAATCAAAAATAGTAGAAATAAATTCTCTAAAAAAAGCATAAGGAGAATATTTCATATTATCATAACAAGTAATTGGAATAATATTTTGGTATAAACCAATTTCATCAACCGCAGAAATAAGCTTTAGTGTATACGGCTGATACATTTTTGGAGCTTTAATCGCGATAATTCCGTTCGGAACAGTTTTTAATACCTCAACAACATTATCCAAAACCTTTAAATTTTCAGTTGTATAAAAGGCACAGTTTATTTCGTCGAAATTTATTAAATCAATATTATATAGATATTCTCCTTCTACAGAATTCATCTCTGAAATAGTGTTCGAATTAACTTTATCTTGCAAAGAGAGGGCTTCCTGCACAAAATTCGGAAGTTCTGAAACATCTTCTTGTTCTTTTTGCAATTCATTTTCAAAATTTTCAAGGTTAATTTTATCTTTGATATTTATTTCAAAAAATCTTCTCATACTGCCATTAACAAGAACTGTATCCAAAGATTCAAGTTTATAATTGTTATTATACAATTCGTAAAAATCTTCATCTGTAATAATTTGACATGAATCTAATATTTTTTCTGATTTATCATTTGATCTGTTTATCATATTAGCTTCGAAACCGGTATTTATATCATACGGATTCTGATCAGCATTGCGTTTCATTAGGGTAAAATTTGTTTTTAAAGTTATATTTTTTTTGTTTAATAATTTTAAATTTAACTTTGTAATCATATTCACGAGATCAATTACTGCAGTAATAGCTGAGTTTGCAGAAGAATTGAAAGTATAGACTTTATTAAATCTGATTAAATAAGTTCCGTCTTTAAGTATTTGTCTTCTCAATCCAAGAGTTTTTACATAACCGTTGATTAAATTATCTAAATTTGTTTGAAATTTAGTAAAAGCCTGATTTGAACCGAGAGCAGTTTTTATTATATCCTTATTAGGAAATTCTATTTTTACGACAGCAAAAGTTTCAGCATTGGATTCTGCCTGCAGTGCACTTAACTCAGTAGAATACCCGCATTTTACGCATTTACCGTTTTTCATCATATTAATTTTTCCGCAATTTGCGCATTTTGTTACCAAAATTTCTCCGCATTTTTTGCAGATATTCTTATTATTAACTGTTTTACAAACAGGACAAATTATTTTCAGTACTTTTTTGCAATTTGGGCAGACCAAAGCGCTTTTATCTATTTCTGCACCGCATTTAGGACATTCCATATTTGAATTATAACATATTATTTTTCAAATATAACTAATATAAATGTATGATTTGCCTTATAAAAAGTTATTGTGCTAAAATAAATTTGATGAGTATAATATCTGACGATAATAATTTTCAAAAAATCGAATCGGGCAAAAAAAATCCGATAATTAAACCTGATTTTGAAGAAGGGGACAAAACGTTTGAAAACAACATTCGTCCAAAGAATTTTGATACATACATTGGGCAATCTGCACTAAAAAGCACCTTAAAAATAACTATTGAAGCTGCAAAAAAGAGAGCGAAAATATTAGATCATCTATTATTTTACGGACCGCCGGGGCTTGGGAAAACAACCCTAGCCGGAGTAATTGCCAATGAAATGAATGTATCTATAAAAATAACTTCTGCACCGGCGCTTGAACGTCCGCGAGATATTATTGGAATTTTGATGTCATTAGAAGAAGGACAGATACTTTTCATTGATGAAATTCACAGGCTGAATAAAGTTGCAGAAGAAATTCTATACCCTGCAATGGAAGATTTTTATCTTGATATGACAACAGGTAAAAGTCAAACCGTAAAAACTTTACGCATACCATTGCCTAAATTTACACTTATCGGTGCAACAACAAAAGCCGGAGAACTTTCAGGTCCTTTGCGTGACAGATTTGGAATTATTCACAGACTGCAATTTTATACGGAAGAAGAATTGTCCCAAGTTATTAAACGAACGGCAAATATATTGGAAATAGAAATTGATAATGAAGGTGCATGCGCAATAGCCAAACGTTCTCGCGGAACACCGCGTATTGCAAACAGGCTTGTTAAAAGAGTCAGTGACTATGCAATAGTAAAATATGACGGAAGAATTACAAAAGATGTTGCAGATAAATCACTGGATATTCTTGAAATTGATGAATTCGGGCTTGATACAACAGACAGGAATCTTTTAAAATTAATTATTGAAAAATATGATGGCGGACCTGTAGGTATAGAAACTATTGCGGCAGCAATCGGAGAAGATTCAAGGACGATAGAAGATGTATGCGAGCCATATTTATTACAATGCGGATTACTTCAAAGAACTCCGCGCGGGAGAAAAGTCTCTCCCCAAACATACAAACATCTTGGTTATAATGTTAAAAATTTAACTGAGCAAAAAAGTTTATTTTAAAAGGAGAATTTTATGAAAATAAAACACATCATTTTAATTACAATAAGCACACTAATTTTATTAACCTGCTGTATTATCGGATACAACAAATATTTTGATTCTTCGATAAAAATAGGTGCTAACGGATTTGTGAATAAAAAGAATTTAATAGTTTATTATTCGACAGAAAATATGGACAAAATTGCACAAAATCTTCACTCAAAGATTGGCGGGGATATAATTAAACTTGAGCCTGTTGTCGCCTACCCTCAAGATAAAGAAAAATACATTGAAAGACTTAAAACCGAAAAAAGATCAAAAAAACCTATTTTAATAAAAAATATTCCAAATGTTGAAGATTACGATTTAATATTTGTTGGTACTCCAATAGAATTATACACACTTTCTCCTATAATAAAATCATTTTTAAAAGAGCCTGAACTAAGCGGAAAAATAGTTCTTCCTTTTATTAGTTACGAATATTCAGGCGGTGCAAGAAATATTTTAGAATTTAAAAAAATACTAGGGAAAAACACTACAGTAAAAAATGGATTAATAATTCAAAAAGACGGCGGTAATTCTCTTAGCACAAGAATTACAATGTGGTTAAACAGTATAAAGTTCACAAGACGCGAACTGAAAAATATGAAATAAAAATTTTTGATTAAATAAAATGGGTGTAATTACTTGCACCCATTTTATTTTTTACTTATTACTCAGGTTTTTTCCTTCCGTTTATATCATAATCATCCGGATTCCAATTGGAATCGTGGTATTGCAGCGTACCGGAACAAAAGTTTTCTTCATCCGTACTACTATGAGTTCGTGTTGATGCTGAAACAACACCATTTGAAACACCTCCGGAATAGTAATTAAATACATTTACATCGCATGTAAAACCATTATCATCAACGTTGGTAGTATCATAACAATTATAACCTATATTAGGAGTATATTCTACTTTTAATTTATTTTCTACTATTGCTTTAACGATATTATATTCCAATTCTTTAGAATCACTGCTATATATTACAGAAGGGAAATTATTGTCAATATAAGGAGCTGCCCAATTACCAGAATCTCTATTCCCAAAGTAATCATATTCCGCATAATCACCAGTTATGGTTGGACGACAATACAAATGTAAATGAGGAACAATAGATATTGTTGCTTCATTAGAACCACGGAATGTCCTTGAACCGGAAAAAGTACATTTAAAATTATGACCATCTAATCCGCATGACCATGCGACCGTAGGTAAATATTTATTGCCTTGCATAGCAACGTATTCACCTGATTCGGTTTTAAAAATTGAAAAATCTCCTTTATTTGATTTTAGAGGTAATTTTATTATTTCATTATTTGTAAAAGTTATTTCAGCTTCTAAATCATATGGTTCCCAACAATTAGTTTGTTGTATACCGAAACAATATTCTTGAGGATTTATAGACACATTTGTATTTGAATTACTTGGGATTAATTCGTAGTTTGGAGCACCTGTAGAATAGAATCGTTGGTCTAAATAAGTATACCCAAAATCATTCTCAGGATAAGTATTTGCATTATCCGAATATGATTCACCTTTTTCATATTTAGCTCTTATAACATCTACTTCAACATACCCGTTTAAACCATTATCTTTATGCATACAACTACATTTTGATTTCGCTGTTAGTTTAACCTCTTTTATTTCATTATTAAGATCTACATTATTATTATCTAAATTGCAATAAAATGCTATTGATTGAAGCGTCTTACTGCAACCAAACCCACAAGAAAACGATTGATCACGGGAAGTTGTTCCACAATAGTAGTTGAAATGATTTAAACTATCATAATTATTTGTTTCAGATCTGCAAAGATCATCTCCATTATTATCAATAGGGACTTCACCTTCAAATAAATATTGACCTGTACCTCTATCCCAATATTTAGGACAACATCTATCATCAGCTCCTCCAGCTTCAGCCTCAATAGGAGTATTAGAAGAACCGCAACAAGAATTTAGCCACTTAGATGTGCCTTCATTATCAGCATAACTTACTATCCAGGATTCTCCTCCTTCATCTGCAAAACAACACGCAGAACTTTTATAAAGACTTCCAGAGTTATTACAACAAATTTCTGCCCAATGCCAATCATCTTCATTTGGCCACAAATCATAATTCCCTTTAGCATAATTCTGCCAAGCTAAATTACCACAACATTCGTTCGCCCAAAGTTCTTTATCATCGTTGTAAGTAGAAATATCAAAACAATTTCTTTGCGGTATACATCTTTCATCATCTTTATATTTATCTAAACTACAACAAGCCGTGATATTCCCGCTATCAACCGAAAGTACTTCATTATTATTAATAAAGAACTCACAACACTCTTCCGAAGGATTATCATATTTACAGCATAATTGCGGGTTGTCATCAGCGAACGATTTGTTTTCACAACAGCCGTCAATCTCCTCCGATTTAGCATAATTATTTGTTATATTATTTTTTCTAAAATTACAACATCCAAGCTCATCACTATTTTTAAAATCATCCATCAAACAACATTGATTTTTCCAATTATCGCCGGATTTATCTGCGACAAGCCTGCAGCAATCCTGATAAAAAGAATCCTCATTATTAGAATTATAATCATTATAATTAGAAGCAGAACAGCAACCCTCCGCCCAAGCAGCGTTACGATCGTTATGATCCATCTTAGAACAGCATGAATTTTTGAATAAATCACTGTCAGAATCAACAATAGCACAACATTTTTTATCACTGGACCATTTATCCTCGGAGCAATCAGGAGCGCATTTGTCCTTCCATAGAGAATAATTAGAATTTTTCAATGCATCTGTACAGCAAATATCGTCCCAATTATCTGATGTACAACATCCATTTTCTACCCAAAGTTGATTATGTGCTGCACTATCACAGCATCCCCATTTTTTATAAGCTTCATTATTTTTCGGATTTTGGCAACAATAATCTTGATCAGAAAATTTCTTTTCCGAACAATCTTCTTCACATAAATCTGTCCACTTAGTATCGTGTGTCACAGAATCATCTCCGCAACATTTAGATTTATATAAACTATCTGCAGTTGAACTAATACAACAATTTGCATTGCTCGACCACTTATCTTCAGAACAATCAGGAGCACATTTGTCCTGCCATAAAGTGTAATTACTTGATTTTAACGCAGTCCCGTCTGAACTGCTGCAGCAGCTATCTTGCCAATTAGAAGAAGAACAACAATTTGCAATATATTTATCATCATGTACTGTAACACTACCACAACAACCTTTGGATATATACGCAGATGAATCAGTCGTTCTTGTACAACAAGTTGCATTATCTGTCCATTTTGTACCTGTACAATCAAGCAATTCTTCATCCGGAGTGACAACAAGAACTTCTCCTGTCCATAATTCAGTATATGCTTCTAATTTCTCAGGATCTATTTTGAATGAACGTAAATCTCGTCCGTAAATATTCGGACCTTTAGAACCGTTTAAATCCATGTGTCCTTCTATAACTTTCCCATCTCCAATAATTGGCTTTAAACAAAGCGAAACCCCGTTACGCAAAAGAACGCACGAACCTTGAATAACACTTTTGTCAAAATCTTTTCTCTTATGATTATCATATCTGTAATACTTCGATGCAAAACACTCATCAGGAGAATTACCGCAAAATTTTGCAACTTTCATATATTTCTTCTGATATGCACCCGAACTGCTTGACCAGTCTCCGTTTTCAGGTGCAGAATCAACATACATCATCGTTCCTGTGATATCTTTAACATTTTCATTTATAGGCAAAGCTTGAAACGAATTTAGCATCCCTCTGATTTGAGAGTTAAATGTAAGCTGCAAAGCTTTATTCTGTGCACGAGTTGTTACAACAGGAATAAGTAATACACTCAATATAGCTACAATCGCTAAACTTATTAAAACTTCGGTCAATGTAAATGCGTGAAGTTTAATCCTTAATTTCTCATCCAGCATTCCAAATAATTTTATCATTCATTATCCTCGCTAATATCTTCGACAGAGACAGTATTTACAGCAGAAGAACTTGTATCAACATCATCTCTCGGAAATTCTTTCGTAATAACAAAATTTCTCAAATCACGTCCGTAAATATTCGGTCCTTTTCGTCCGTTAACATCCATAAAACCAATAACTTTATCACTATCTCCAATAATTGGCTTTAAACAAATACTAATTCCATTTCGCAAAAGAGCACAAGCTCCGGAAATAGAATTGATATCATACAAAACTTTTTTATTATTCTTAAATGAATAATACTTAGATGCAAAACAATCAGAAGGAGAATTCCCACAATATTTCGCAACTTTCATATATTTTTTAATATATGCGCCTGATGAATTTTCAAAATCGTCAATATCAGTTTCACTGTACATCATAGTACCAGTAATATCTTTCGCATTTTCATCAACAACTAAATTATCCAGAGACGAAGAAAGATTATTATATTCAGCCTGATAAGCTAAATTCATACCTCTATCAATATGAGAATTAATAATAGGAAGCAGAACCAAACTCAAGATCCCAAGAATAGCTAAGGCAATTATCAATTCAGTAAGAGTGAATGCATCTTTTCTCATAAAATTTGACCGTCTCAACCCTGCGCGCATACATTAATATTATATAATACAATAACCCGATTGTCAAGATATAGCGCAGGCATTGCGGGAGTTTACAATAAGAAATCAAGAACATAAAAGAACATTTCCAACGGCAAATTCTTTGCCGTTCCGCTATGCCAATTCATAGTCTTAAATTATTGAAAAAATTCTGATTATTCTCTATGGAAGGGAAAATGTGCTATAGATTGCTCTGAGGATAAATGGTCCAGTGATAGTTACAAAGAATATAGCCAAGAAAATTCTTCCGGATCATTAATATATGATTTATCACGAAATGAAAGTAGTAATTCACAGAGTCCGTCTCAAACTAATGATTGGTCTACGGTATATACAGAAATAAGACAGGGCGAATAAGCGGGTGAGCTTTTATACGAAAATACAAGTAATAAAAAAAAGAGTCCTAAAGGACTCTTTTTTTTTATTATATGACGAGAACAACGAGGCTCATACTATTTTAAATCTTGAGATTTAAATATATTATAACCTTCGTAATGATAGCTTGCATCAATTCCTTTAATATAAATTTCTCTATCGCTTACATCAGAAGTTAAAGCATTTCTTAAAAGTTCTTTTATTTCAACTGATTTAACAGGGCTTCTTTCCATTGCAAGCAAATAATCTTCTTTATCTACCTTACTCCAATCAACAACTTTGCCAATTTCTTTTTTTAGAATTAAATCAAGCCAAATCCTTGTACTTCTACCGTTACCTTCCCTAAATGGATGTGCAACATTCATTTCTACATATTTTTCGATAATCTCTTCAAAATTTGATTGTGGCATAGAATCGATATGTTCTAATGATGCTTTTAAATACATAACAGGGACAAAACGAAAATTACCTTTTGCAATGTTTTCGGCACGAATTTCGCCTGCAAAAGGGGAAATATCTTCAAAGAGATACTTGTGAATTTTTGAAAGTGTTTCAAACTTTCCAGCTTCGAGTTCGTTCAAAAATCCTGTTTCAAACAATTTTATAGCTTTTATTTTGCTGATACGTTCCTCTTCTCTTGCCAAATCTGCAGAATTCGTTAATCCAAGTTTATTTTCTAAAACCATATATACCTCGTATGATTATTTTATCATAAATATAACAATAACGAGCCTCTAAAAAGGTTCTTTTCGTAAATAACGGGATTGACGTCCACAAGTTCGAACTTTTAAAAAAATATTTAAGTCATTTACTTACTCCGGAAATAGATACAATATGCTCGTTAATTAAAAAATTAACTTTGCAACACTTTTGTAACATTAAGGTAATTTTTGAGAAGAAACAAACTTTATACATATATAGGGGAAAACTATGTATAATGTTTTTAGACTAAAAGCATTAATAGAAAATGGTTGGACAATTGCAAATCGTTGAGCAATTATCTCAAAAATCGGCAAGGCAAATTTTGATGAAATAATTAATCTTGCTCATTCAGCAAATATTACAGATACATTTCAATATTCTAATGCGTTAACTCATTTAGAGCCTGCAAATATTCAAAGAACAAAAAATCTATTATCTGATATAATTACATCTTATAAAGAATATGCGAAATGTCCATATATAAATGATCTTTTAAGAACGGGTTCTGCTTTATCTGAAAATTCGCAAAAGATATTAAACTCTTTAAAACTTGCAATTTCGAATAACAAAATAACAGGCAGATTTGTAAGAGGTATATCTCCTACGAGAACAAATAAGCTTGAAACAATAGATGATGTTTCTAAATTCATTTTTGATAACAAAGGTTTTACTTCTGTTGTCCCTGAAATGAATGCGGATTATGCAAATTGTTTTGCACTGGGTAGGAATAGCGTAAAAGTTATTTTTGATGTGAAAAATTTTCCTGGGTATAGAGCAAATAACTACGAAGTTTTATTTGATACGAATGCTTTTACAAGAGATAAATTTGACATAATACAAGAGGGTAAAAAATTATTTAGGATTGTTGAGAAATAAATTCATTTTATACAAAAGCAAAAAAAAAGGCTCTTGATTTAAATGGCGGGGTTGACGTTGCAAGGTTCAAACTTTTTGTTGCCAGAGACATAAAAAAATTATTAACTTCAAATACAACAAGAATATATAATAACTTAGCTAAAATTACTCTTAACTAAATAAATACCAAGTAATACTGAAATCGTGCATATTACAACAGTAGATAGTACATATATTGCTGCTCTTATATAATCTTCTGTATGAATAAAATGCAACAACTCAAGCGATAATGAACTAAGTGTACTTAAACCTCCACAAAACCCAGTGATAAGAAAAACTTTTAAAGCAGGGTTTAATTCGCTTTTTATTGCAAAATAAACAAAAACAACAGTAGCAATAAAACAGCCAAAAAAATTAGCAATAAGTGTGGCTAAAGGTAAATAGGTCAAATTAGGTATAATTAGATATAAGACATATCTAACAAGTGCGCCTATACCTCTGCAAAGTAACAGTCTGTATTAGAAGAATGAACAGTGATTTTGAGAAAAATTCAAAAAAAATTAGCAAATTTTTATTTTTTCGTTTTTTTTATTTGTAGAGGTTAAAAAGATGAATAAAGTAGTTAATTCAAATATTAATTTTTGCGCATTGAAACCGATTTCAAAAAGCGCAAACAAAGCAACAAATGGTATAATTAAAGATTCTCAAAAGGAATTAGAAGATATAAGCAGAGATTTAGATTTGGAAATTATTTATAAACGAGGTTTTTTAACGCAAATAAAATCATTAATTTTCTTTGCCACGAAAAAGGGAGAATCTGTGGGGGATTGGTTTTCACTATCAATAGATAAAAATGGATATATGCCGCAACAGAATCCAAGATATTTAACTGTTGATAAGTTTACAAAAGAAAATATTATAGAAGCTGCAAAAAACGCAATAAACAATTTGAATAAATATAAATGGAATTTACCAAAACCAACTTTGCCTGTAGATTTAATTCTGCTTGCGAAAATTTTAAAACATTAATATTTTTAAGATGGCTTTTGTATTGTAAAAGTGAAAA
The DNA here is from genome assembly GCA_017941035.1 of bacterium. GTDB lineage: Bacteria > Cyanobacteriota > Vampirovibrionia > Gastranaerophilales > Gastranaerophilaceae > Zag111. The sequence goes on from JAGAXG010000045.1 coordinate 86,799, forward strand.
AATATTTATTTTATTATATAGCTTGCTGACATGCTTGCTCAACAAATTAGCGAATAGGTCGGGTTTCAACCCGACAAAAACTTTTTTATTATTCTAAGTCTAATTCTGGAATTTTGTATTTATCATCAAAATTGCACCAATTTATATCATAAAATTTGTTATTTGCAAATTTCATAAATGATGAATATTCTCAATCTTTTGGTGCAATATTATAATGTTTCATTGGATTATAATGAATATAATCAATATGCTTGTTTAAATCGTTTTCATCCAAAATAATATGAGCCCAATATCTGCTCTGCCAAACGCCTTTTTCTTTTTTATGTTTTTTACCATCTGTCAAATCTGAATTATCAATGTTGATATTACGAGAAAAATATGTTTTATAATATTTAATGATATTTGGATAATCATTAATATTTTCAGGTTGTAAGATAAAATGAATATGGTCATTTAAAATTACAATAGACACAATATTAAATGAAATTTTGGTCTTTGTATATTTTAAAGAAGATTTTATTAAATCAATATAATCTAAAAGAATTTGTTTTCTATTATATGTGACAATTGTGATAAAAACCATAGAATTTGGTATAAAATAGCGTTTATAATTCATTCTTTTATTATATAATAAGTTTTTGTCGGGTTAAAACCCGACCTATAAACTTTGCCGGTTAGTGAAAACCAAGACGAACGTTAGCAATAGCGTAGTGGGTGACAGGTTTGAGCAAAAAGAATTTCAAGAAGCATAGGAATTGGCTCGACACCATTCCTACGAGTTTGAATATTTTGTTTAATTATTCTATTATAAAACTGTGAAAGCTGAAATATTAAAAAGAATAAGAATAGAAAGATATTTGTTTGGAATAATAATGGCATTTGTTATGGTTTTTGTTGCAGAAACCGCGCATGAAGCAGAAATTATTTTTCCGGAGATTTGCGCTCTAACGATAGGAGCTTGGGTAAGTGAACAACAGCCTTGGATGACAAATAAGGGACGCATTTTTATACTAATGTCTACAGCTGCTTTATTTGGAGTTATAGTTGTTAAATTTTTTACAACGGCATTGATATTTCAAGTATGTTTGTGCTTTGCGTTTACCGGTTTTATTTTGACATTATTCAAAACAAACTTTGTACCAATAATTTCTGCTTGCATATTACCGGTTTATCTTCAAACAAAAAGTTGGATATACCCTATTTCTGTTTCATTGATGTCTTTTATAATTATTTTAACACAGTGGCTTATGGAAAAATATCATTTTCGCCCTGTTAACAATTTTGTTCCTTGTGAATTTAATATCAAAACGCAAGTTATAAAATGGTCAAAATTGCTAATGGTTTTTGGAATTATTGCGTTAATACCATTTAAAACTCATCAGATATACTTTCTTGCCCCTCCATTAATTGTAATGTTTACAGAACTAGCAAATCCTAAAAGTCCGGCTAGAAAAAAAACTCACTATATTGTCGGATTAATGACCTTTGCTTCTGCAGTAGGTTGTATTTTAAGATTATTATTAAATGAGTTATGTGGCTTACCGCTCTATTTTTGCACAGCACTTGCTTGTATAATTTTATTTTATGCTATTGATAAATTAAAAATATATTTCCCGCCTGCGGGTGCAATTTTGCTAATTCCAATGATATTAGATAAATCTCTGCTTATAAAATTCCCTTTAGAAGTTTTTATAGGAGCAGTTATTTTAAGTTTTTGTGCAATAACGCTGTTTAAACAAGTATACAAGTAAATTAAAATCACTTAATCATTTCTATTTTGCATACACATAATCCGAATGTGCTTTATTTGGATAATTTTGTAGTCTATGAACCTCTAAAAGAAAAACCGCAATACGAAAAAAGCAGGTAGGGTAGACTTCAGTCTACCAATACATTTTGGTTGACTAAAGTCAACCCTACTTATGAGTGCAAATTTGTGCAAAAGTGTGAAAGAATAGTGCAAAAAATGAGTAAAAAAGTGCAAGAAAAGTCACTTTTGGAGCAGTTTGATTTTCAGATTCTCAATCGTATTCCGACCGCTACAATTTAGTGGTGTTGGGCAAGAATGCCCAACCTACATTTGTTTGCTTCCGAGCAAAACGGACAAAAAAATATAACCTCCGCCTAAAAATACAGCCATAAAATTCATTATCAATTCCTTTTCTTACTGAAAAAGAACCCTCAATGGGTTCTTTTTGTAAATGGCGGGAACGACGCATCAAGGTTCGAACTTTTTGTAACAAAATTCTTAAAGCATTTATTTACTCCAAATATAGCTAAAATATGCTCTATTATTGAAGAACTTAAAGTTGTTGCATGATGAATTATAACAATTTATCATCCAAATGTAACAATTTTTTAAAAATCTCTAAAGTTTTTTTTTATTATGCCGATATACAGAGTGTAAGGTTATAAATTAAATATAAAAGGAGTATTATTATGACAATTTCAGGAGTTGGAGCAACACCAGAACCGCAAAAAAATACAACGCTACATATAAATCAGCAAGAACAAAAACAATATTCAATATTTGATTACAAAGATGTTAACGGTAACGATGAAATCGATGAGAAAGACTTTAACAATGGCAACGCTGTTATTAAATGGTTTAAAGATAAAGGTATATTTGGTCAAAAATGGGCAGATGTAGAAAAAGCAGAGATAAAATTGCAGTATCCGTATTATACACAGGAAGACATAGATGCAAGATATGAAATAGCACATATGAAATATCGTTCAGCTGAAATTATGGAAGACTTACATAGCGGGAAAAGACCATCAGATGTTTTAAGAGAGTACAATGAAACTATTTCTCAAATAAAAGACGGTAAGAGGCATGAAAAAATCAATTATGACTGGGGAGGAGGATGTGAAGTAGATTGCACTTATGATGATAAAAATAGAATATTATCACGTCGAACAGTTCAAAATAATGAGAATGGTGGTGGTATTACCGAGTGTACATATGAATACTTTGCAGATGGAAGTTATATTGAAACCTCTAATGAAGAAGCAGGTGTATATGTATATAAGTATGATAAACATGGTAAAATGTTAGAACATTACTTTAATGGAGAGCCAGTTCAAATTTATGGAAAATACGAAGGAGATTTGACTGATTAGTAAATAATTAATAAAATGAAATTATTTGTACCATAACATAAAAAAGAGTCCTAATGGACTCTTTTTAAATGGCGGGAACGACGAGCGGATTTGCGGACGGACGACACGAAGTTAGTCCGGATAGCGAGGAAATTGAGCAAACTTGAACCGAAGGTTCTATTGCGAAACTTTCCGAGCGTGGAGCAAATCCAAGACAGGCTCGTCTTGGATTATTGGCAGTTCGTAAACTTCCATTCGTTAAATTTTGCTTACGCAAAATATCCACTCATTACAGTTTTCTCACAGGGACGGCGTTCCGTTCACTATCGTTCACTTCAGCCTTGCCAAAATCCGCCGAACTCGCAAAAGCGATTCTCACCACTATCAATTCTGCCATTAAAAAAAGAGTCCTTGCGGACTCTCTTTTTAATGGCGGGAACGACGAGGCTCGAACTCGCGACCTCATGCGTGACAGGCATGCGCTCTAACCAAACTGAGCTACGCTCCCATACGTTTTATATCACTATTATAATTGCTAAATTTTTAAATGCAAGTGATTTAAATAAAAAGCCTTGAAAATTCTTCAAGGCTCGTAATATAAAATGAATTGTAAAAATTATTCTAATCCTCATATAATGGTGCCATTTTTTTCGATTGTTGAGGAATTATACCTTCTTCTATCGACATATATACGCGATAATCTATATTTGCAAAGCAATTATCGATACTTTCAATCTCTGACAACTTAGCTTCGTCAATGTTACCACTTTCTATCATATCTGCAATAAATTCAAATCTGTCAACATGTTCTCTAAATCTGTCTGTAGCATAATCTTTTGCCTGCCAAGTAGTTATCAAGAAAGGCCAATCCGAACTTTGCAATAACAAATTCTCACGTGCCATTTGATTTAATGCTCTGTGCAAAAGCTTATCATCAGGAATAGTTTGATATTTATCAACAATTGAAGTTATACGTTTTTCACAAGAGTGAATAATAGGCCACATCCACTCTGTTAAATGGTTATTCCATACATAAAAATGACCGCCTTGCCCCCAAGATGATTCAGGGATTTGAATAGCTTCTACAGGAGGATGAGATTTTAAATATTCTCCTGCTGTCATTCTCTCGATTTGCGGTAAATAATTATTTAATTTACGAATTACTTGTTTAATAAATTCTACACCCTCAAACCACCAATGACCGTATAGTTCGGTATCAAATGAAACCATTACCAAACCTTCTTTACCATTGTGAGATTGCTTATAATCATTCATTAGATGATACAACATTGTAGTATAATGATCAGAATTTGAATTAACTTGATTCAACGCTAAAACAGGATCATAAAGCATTTTATCCCCTAAATCAGTATTTGATGAAGTTATTCTCCAATAATTCATACCTGATTTATCATCTTTTTTGTGAAATTCTCTATAGCATCCATCACCCGGATAACCGTCAGCGGCAGACCAAACCTGATAACCCGCTCTGTCATTTCTTCCCATAACAGCAACTTGTGCATCAGGAAGCCAATAAGCTGAATATGTATCATAACCTGTAGGTTCACGTTTTGGCAAAGGGATATATTCAATATTCCCATAAATTCCGACTACACGACGAGTACCAATTGAATTACCACCTTCAATTACATGAGACTCTGTAAAGAAATACTCTATATCATTATTTTGCAAAGTAACTTCAATCGCTGGTCTCCAATGTTTTTGACCATCCTTACCAACATATTCATAACCTTGACGATATGCACATTCTGGAAGCCAGCACCCTTTAGCTTTCTTACCAAAGAATTTTTTAGTTGTATCAGAACCTACTTTGAACTGTGCGTTCAAATTGTTGTCAGTTGCCAGCAATGGTGAAAAACCATGAGTAGCACCTGATGTTGTGATTTCTATACAACCAAGTTCTTGAAGTTTTTTAAATTGAAAAATTAAATCTTTGTGATACTTATTAACAAAAGAATCTCTAATGTTTGAGTACCAATCGAAATAATATTTTGCCAAATATTTTAAGTGCTGAGAATAAGGAACTTTTTCATCAGGATAACGTTCCAAATCTTTTGAAACACTCTTGATTTTTTCATTCAAATATTCAACAAAACCATTTTGGAGGTGCTCATCAGCAAGCTGTTCAGCCAAAATAGGAGTAATTCCAACTGTTAATTTCGCCTTAATACCTTCATCATAATAAAGCTCAGATATAGCGTTGACCAAAGGAACATAAGTCTCTGCCATACATTCGTATAGATTTTCTTCTCCAAACGGCCACATCCCTGCTTTTCTGTAATAAGGTAAATGACTGTGTAACATAAAAACGAATTGACCTACTGCCATTTAAATTGCCTCCAATCTGCTAAATTATATAAATTAATATAATTCAATTATGTACAAAATATATATACCACAGTTGTATAAAAAAAGTAATACTATTTAACTAATTCAGCAGAATAATGTTACAAATCGAAATAAAAAGCGGAGATTTTGACATACTCCGCCTTACTTTTATTAAATTATCAAACTATTAATCACTTCACGCAAACCGCCCTAATAGGCGTGGCGTAGCGTGGGTCGCTGAAACGACACGTGAAAGATCTATCGTAGTAGCGGTAGTACGCTTTGTTTTTGTCTGCGCTGTCTTCTGAATTAGACCACAAGCCGTACCAGGACGAGCCTAAACCTGCAAAAGTAGTGCCTAGTTTGGAGGTGTTTAATTGCGCATAATATCTCTCAGTTCCTATTGCACCTTCAGGAGCATCGTAGAGATAAGTCGCTATAGTTGTTAAATCCGTTAATGTTGCTAAGTGTCCACCGGAATCTTTACACTTTACCATTGCCCCTGCCCAATAATCACCATAAGATATACAATTATTACTCGTACAACAATTCTTTATTCCGTATTTTGTTTTATAATCAGATTTTACCTCCCAAGTCCCATTATTATTTGTACAATAATCATCTCTATATAATGGAGTTGGTTTTTCAGGTTTAGTTATCTTTAAGCCCGCGAATTCAAGCCAGCCTAAGTTTACTCCGTTAAAACCGATTATATCTTTTCCATATCTGTTTGGACCTTTTGAACCATTTAAATCATAAAAACCGGATATACAATTCGTTGTTTCTGATCGAGCATTCTCTTTTACTCCGTTATATTTTACCGCATCAGGATCACTCACAGGGCAATTCTTATTCCAACTAAATATCATTGGTGTTCCGTCACCTAACACTATTCCCGCTGTATCTATATAATTATCTTCGTTTAAAGATATATCTTTTCCTGTTTTTAAATCTGATACATTCAATGGTTTTACATCCGTTTGGATTTTATCATATGGAAGACATTTTTTAAGGTTATTTTTATCACAAATTGTCACTATCTTTAAATGTTTTGATAATGCCTGCGCAAATTCATAACTCGGATTTGCTCCGTTATAATATGGTCCAATCCCATATTCTATATTTAATAAATCTGTTCCTTTGGATAGTTTACGTTCAAAAACTGCTATTTTGTTTTTGGTTACTGTATCATTTATTTTCGTTAGTAAAGTTGGCAGTGTCAGCGCTGATACTATACCAATTATGGCAAGAGCAATCAATGTTTCAGCTAAGGTAAATGCAACACGTCTTTTACCCTCTCCTGCCGCTTCGCGACATCCTCCCCATAGAGAGGTCGAATTTTCTTTTATACTTCCTGATTGAAGGAGATTAGCTAAAAATGCCCCCCCCCCCGAAATTGGCTCTGTGTCTGCGTTTTAGCATTATTATACCTCCTTTTATTCCGTTAATTCCTCTGTATATTCATTATAAACTATGTTTTGAATTTTCGCAAGAGTGGGATTTTATTTATTACCTTTATAAATCATAAATATATCTTCGTTTATAATATTAGTATCTACTTGTTTATGTTCTTTTATACATTCATTAAGATGTTTTAGAATATGTTCAGGGCAATCCATAGGTTCAAATCCCATTTTTTTATAAAATAAAAACGGCGGATTTTTTTTATCATACATTGAAGAAGCTAAAACATATAAAGGTTTTTTCCCAACATATTCTTCACACATTTTTTTTGCTAAATTTACAAATATAGTACCTATACCCTGATTACGCCTGAACGAAAGTAATTTTGAAATATAAAATACACTTTGTGAAACAGGAATATAAGTGCTCATCTCTCCAACTAATTCTCCTGTTTTAATATCAGCTATTTTAGAATTAAAAGATGAATATCTTCTTTGAGTATATATTATATATTTTTCCGGAAATTTTGGAGGTATTAATGGGGGAAATTTTATCATAACATTTATTTTAAAACTCATAAAATAATTTTTTGCTCTGTTATGTTAAAATTTATAAAATTTCATTATCATTATAAATTTGGTATTATAATTATAAAAGATGAAAGTATAAATAGTTAGGGATAAAAAATTGAAAAAGAAATATCATTTTATAGCAATAGGCGGAGTAGGGATGAGCGGACTTGCAAAATATCTTTTGCAAAACGGATATGAAGTTTCCGGATCAGATATAAACGACAGCAAATATGTAAAAAATATCCGCGAACTTGGGGCAAAAGTTTTTATCGGCCACAGCGAAGATAATTTACCTGAGAATTGCGTCGTTGTAGCTAGTACTGCAATTAAAGATAACAATCCTGAAATTCAAAAAGCAAAAAGACTTGGATTGTCAATTTGGCATCGTTCGGATTTATTAGCAGAAATTTCTCAAAATGAAAAATATTTTATTGGATATTCCGGGACTCACGGCAAAACAACAACCTCAGGGCTTTGTTCATACGTTATGGAAAAAGCAGGACTCAAACCTTCTTATGTTGTAGGCGGTATTATTCCTGAAATCAATACTAACGCAAATTCAACAGGTGAAAAATTCTTTATTGCAGAACTGGACGAATCTGACGGAACAATAGTTAAATATTCACCAAATTTGGTTGTAGTTAACAACTTAGAACCTGATCATTTGGATTTTTACAAAAATGGTTTGGAATCTATTTTAGAAACTTTTGAAACATTTATTTCAAACATGCGAGAAAACGGTATAATTCTCGCAAATACCGATAATGAAGGAGTAAAACTTCTTGTTAAATATTTCAGCGAACATGAACTTGCTCATAATGCTGAATTTGTAACTTATTCAATCGGGGGAAACACTGATTATTGTGCTAAAAACATTGTTTACGAAGAAGATTTTACAACTTTTGATATTTATTATAAAGGTGAAAAAATTACCTCTTTAAAAATTTGTTTAAAGGGCGTTCATAATGTATATAATTCACTTGCAGTTTGGGCAAGTTTGCATATAGCAGGAGTAAACATGAATCTTGTAAATTCGCATTTCCAAACTTTTACAGGAATGGGCAGACGTTTTCAAAAAGTAGGAGAATTTAACGGAATCACGATTTATGATGATTATGCACACCATCCAACTGAAATTAAAGCAACTTTATCTTGCTCAAAATCATTTAAAGATAAAAATATTATTGCTGTTTTTCAACCGCACAGATATACACGTTTACAAAATCTTTGGAATGAATTTATGGAAGCTTTTGAAAATGTAGATGAACTTATAGTTACTGATGTTTATGCCGCAAGTGAAACTCCGATTGACGGAATAAATTCTCAAGCTTTTGTGGATGAACTTAAAGAAAAAACTGATATTAAAGTTCAATATATTTCAGGAAGCATAACAGATGTTGCAAAAATTGTTTATCCTGAACTAAAAGAAAATGATATAGTTATTGGTCTTGGGGCAGGAACAATTACAAATCTTGGGAAAGAACTAATTACTCTTAGTAAGGAAAGTGTTACTGTTGGAAATTAAACATGAGAAAAATTTTAATATAAAAAAATACACCACCTTTAAAATAGGCGGTGATATTGATAAAGTTTTATTTCCAAAAAGCATAGAAGAATTTGAACAAGCATTGAAAGAGACTTCTAAAGTATATGGAAATCTTTCTAATACCTTGGTTTCAACTTTTGGATATCAAGGAAAAATTATTCTTTCTACAGAGATGAATACTATTAAAATTGATGGGAACAGAGTAACCGCTGATTGCGGAGTAAAAGGTCCTAAACTGGCTCAAGAAGTTTGTGCTTCAGGTTTATCAGGATTAGAGTTTATGATTGGTTTTCCCGGAAGTGTCGGCGGAGAAATTTGTATGAATGCCTCTGCACACGGACAGACTGTTAGCGATTTTTTAACTTCTGTAATATGCTGGTCAAAGGAATTCGGTTTAGTTCAGTATTCAAAAGAGGAAATGGAATTTGAATATCGAAGTTCAAAATGTCAAAGAGAAAATTTAATAGTTTTGCAAGCAGAATTTGAACTTGAAAAAAAAGATATCCATGAAATTAAAAAACAAATGGATGAAAATTTGAATTTTCGTAGAAAACATCAACCTACACTTGCACTACCAAATTGCGGAAGCATTTTCAAAAACCCTTGCAACAGTCCTGCAGGACGTTTATTAGAAAGTGTCGGAGCAAAAGAAATTATGATTGGTGATGCTCATGTTTGGCGTAATCATTCAAATTTTATAATAAATACAGGTAATGCAACTTCTATGGATGTTCTAAAACTTATGAGTGAACTTCAAGATAGAGTATTAGGAGAATTCAATATAAAATTAGAGCCTGAAATAAGATTTTTGGGCGGATTTAATAAAGAGGAAATGAAATTATGGCAGAAATTGAACAAAAAATAGATAAAAATGCAAAAATTGCTGTTCTTTGCGGAGGAATGTCATCTGAAGCAGAAGTATCAAGACGCTCAGGCAAAGGTTGTTATGATGCATTACAAAGACTCGGCTACAATAATTCAGAACTTGTCGAAGTGGATGAAAATATTGCTTCTAAATTAAAAGAAGGAAAATATGACTACGCTTATAATGCTTTACACGGTAAATATGGTGAAGATGGCTGTATTCAAGGAATTTTGGAAATTTTAAAAATACCTTATACAGGTTGTGGTGTTATGAGTTCTGCTATTTGTATGAACAAAGAATATACAAAACGTATTCTTTCAACGTGCAAAGATATCCCGCTTGCGAAATCAGCTTTTGTCCGAAAGGGTGAAGATTTTGAAGCATTAACAGCAGATTTAAAATTCCCTGTTATTACAAAACCTGTTTCGGAAGGGTCAAGTTTTGGCATGACAAAAGTTAACACGCGTAAAGAACTAAAGTCCGCATATGAAGAAGCAATAAAGTATAATGATGATGTATTAATAGAAGAATTTATTGACGGATTTTTTGTAACAGTCGGAGTTTTAGAACACGACGGTGAAAATTTTGCTACAGAAATTCTTGAAATCAGACCTAAAAATGAATGGTATGATTTTGAAGCAAAATACACTCAGGGAATGTCAGAATTTATTCTCCCTGCAAGATTGAGTGAAGAACTGACAAAACGTACAAAAGAAATTGCAGTAAAAGCACACGAAAAGACAGGATGCAGAGGGGTTTCCCGTGTTGATTTTATGATAAGCAACGACGGCATTCCTTACGTAATCGAGATTAACACATCTCCAGGAATGACTGTTACTTCTGATTTACCGGCACAATCAGCGGTTATGGGTATTAATTATGATAATTTGGTACAAATAATTTTAAACGGAGCAGGATTAAATAAATAATGACACCCGAAGAAAATAATATTCAGACTCCTGAGGATGCCATAAAAATTGCAAAACAATCAGTTAAACGAAAGCAAAAAGAACGCAAACTCAGAAAACAAAGAAAAAAACTTAAACGATTAAAAGCTTTTTTAAGATTTTTATTGTTTATTTTAATTATTTCAGGTGCTTATGTATTTTTTAATCTTTCCGGTTGGTATCTGCCAAAAGATACATTTTCCAAATATAATCCAAAAAGAATAGAAGTTTTAAATAATAATATGGTTCCTTCACCAATTATTTATAAAAAATTGAGTGAAATAAAACCTTCAAGTCTTCCTATTTTCATAATGCCTGTTGGTAGCATTAAGCATAAACTTTTTGAAATCCCTGTTTTTAAAAATATTTATGTAAGAAGATACGGTTTTCCTGCAAGAATTCAAATAATTGTTAGAGAAAGAATTCCTGTTGCTGTTATAAAAACGGATTTAAAAGCAAAGCCGTCAGCATTTATGACTGCTGATGGAATTATGGTGACTGATAAAAATTATATGCGAATTGCTGATAATGATTCTGTATTAAAAATTCTTGCCTCAAATCCAAAAATTGGTACTGATTGGACAGTAAAAAAAGTTCAGCATATAGAAAAAATTGTTAAAGCAGTAGAAGCATATTCAAGTGAAAAAGTTCAATATATAGACATGCGAAATCCTAATGATGTTTATGTAAGAATTGATACCACTGCAATAAGATTAGGTCTTTTAGACAGCACGGTTTTTGACAGAATTAAACGTATTTATACAATTCTTCCGCAAATAAACGAGGTGGACGGACAAGTGAAGTATGTTGATTTAAGCTGGGATAAAGTAAACTATATTAAACTTGATCAAAATAAAAAAGAAGAAAATGAATAATCCTTTAGAAAATGAACTTTTAATAATAGAAAACAAAATGGTTTCAAATATTTGTACCAGAGAACCTTTGAACAGCCATATAAAAACTTTTTTAAAATCTCCTTCAAAACGTATTCGCTCAAGATTACCTTTACTTTTTGCAAAATCATTAGGAAATGATATTTCGGATTCACAATTTGAGTTATTGTCCGCTATTGAAATTATACATAATGCATCTCTTATTCATGATGATATTATTGATGAAAGTGATTTCCGAAGAGGAGAAAAAACCATATCAAAAAAATTTGGGACAAAACTTGGAGTAATCACTGGAGATTATTTACTTGCAATAGCTATGAAAAAAATTTCAAATTTAAATTCTACTAAGATTTTAGAAAAAATTTCATATACTATAAGACAAATGTGTATAGGAGAAATAAATCAAAATTTTGATCGTTTTAAAATCGGAACAATTGAAAACTATATAGAAAAATCAAAAAACAAAACCGCTTATCTTTTTGAAACTGCTCTTGTGACTTTTGCAATGCTTGACAATAATAATTATGACCTTGAACAATTAAGCAAATTTGGTTTAAATTTTGGAATAGCATTTCAAATAAAAGATGATTTATCAAATTTTTTAAATATCGATAAAACAAAGTCTGCGAATGATTTTAATGAAGGAATTTATACTGCTCCGATTATTTTTTCAAAAGATAAAAAGGATTACATGACAGGTATTGAAAAAACAAAAGATTTGTTAAATAATTATTTGGAAAGAGCTGAAAAACAACTTTATAATCTTGCAAATAATATATATACAGAAGCATTGAAGGAACTTATAAAAACAGAATGATAAGAGAGAATTGGAATAATTTTAAAACAAATATAAAAGAACATCGTCTAAAATTATGGAAGAATTTTAAATCAAAATTACCTTCTAAAATACAAAATTCTATAAATAATTTTGAAAATTGGTATAATAGTTTTAAAACAACACCTCTTGGCGATACTATTAATACAATAATTTTTGTAGTAGTAATGGTTATAATTATAAGATTTTTTTTAGGAGAAATAAGATGGATACCTTCGGGTTCTATGCATCCTACTCTTTTGGAAGGTGACAGAATTCTAGTAGAAAGATTTTCAAGATTTTATGATTCTCCAAAACGAGGAGATATAATGATATTTTATCCTCCGTCAACACAGCTTTCTAACAAATTTTTCCCGCTTTTTGCAAGATTAACCGGAATAGGTTGTAAAGATATAGCTTATATCAAAAGAGTAATAGGACTTCCGGGAGATAAAATTGAAATAAAATTCGAAGATGACGGATCCGGTTATGTTTATATAAATGACAAAAAATATCAAGAAAACTATATAAAAAGTGTTTATGAATATCCATCCTGTCCTGACCCTAAGATGGACAAAGTTCTTTTATATAGTGATAGAGTAATGAAATGCGGACCGTTCAAATTAGGAGAAAACGATTACTTTATGATGGGAGATAATCGTGGGAATTCACAAGACAGCCGTTACTGGGGTATTTTGAAAAAAGATAGATTTATAGGAAGAGCTGTCTGTATATTTTGGCCATTGAACAGATTAAAAATATTACATCAGTTAAAAACTAATTAACTGAGTAAATGATAGTATTTCATATAATTCGCCATAATTGTTGAACTTGTAGCATTTACAACGTTCGCTTTTACAACTTGCTCTTTATCCTGCTGAGTTTGTTCATTAATTTTATCTTCAGGTTTATTTTGAGGTTGGATTTGCTGTTGAGTTTTTTGAATTTGTTCTTGTTCAACAAGCTGATCAATTTGAGCCATAATTTGACTGTGCAATTTTAAATCACCTTCATAAGAACCTGTTGATTGTATTCCGGCAGTTTCAAAATCAACAAGAATTGACTCCCATTCACTATAATTAGTAATATTTTGACCCTGCGCCTGCGCAGCTTCTTGAGCTCTTCTTAATTCTTCAATAGTCATACCTTCAGCCATCATATCTCTCCTTGAGTTTTGAATTTCTTATATTTTATATAAGTAGATTTAAAAAAGCTTTTTTCAAAAAATTATTTATTCGTAACATTTGTTAATATAGAAGAAATATCATTAGGAGTAATAGTCCAAATCTTAATATTGTATGCAAATGCAAGAGTTTCAAGACGTTTTAAATATCTTAAATCTTTATTAGGATTTTCCATTATTAAAACAACGGCAGGTTTTTTATGGGTGTATTGGGCATAATATAAAGATTGACCGACACTTTCTGCCCATTTGGAAGCAAAATCAAATTCGATAGCATATTCAGATGTTAAACAATCAATTCGAGAAGAATCAGGTAATTTGTATTCGATTTGCCCTTGGTGAGAACTGCACCAAAACTTTTGGTAGTCCTTTTCCAAATAAACATGTGATGAAAGTGTCGGAATCTGAAAAAATAATAATAAAAATAGAATAAAATATGTCTTTTTCATACTAAAAATACACCCTAAATTTTTTATATCTTTTTCATATTCAAGGATTTTTCATCCCGTTTACAGATACAGAATATTAGATTTTTAAAAATCATGCTATTAGCCATGTGTTTAATATTTTTAGAACGACCATCTTAATATTCGTTCTATATTTTATAAAATTGCTTTTTATTATATAGCATTGTTTTATATATTTGTCAACTGTACAATAGAAAACTACACTGTCAATATGTTAGACATAAAACAAGAGATACAAATATTACTGCTAAAAAGCGGCTTATCTATGAGAAAACTCATTGAAAATATGAATAAATCCGGATATAAAATTCCTCAATCTGGTACTATGTCAATTCAACTGAATAAAAGACGTGTTAGATTTCAAACAATTCAGGAAATACTTGATTTCCTCGGTTATGAACTGATTATTCGTGAAAAACAAAAGTAATTTTCATTCTCCTTTGTGTTATTATTTATTTATAAATAGCTAAGGAGAGAAATATGTATAACATAAAAACTATTACCAAAGATTTATTCTGGGTTGGAGCAAATGATAGGAGAATTGCACTATTTGAAAGCGTTTATCCTGTTCCTACAGGGGTGTCCTATAATTCATATTTGTTAAAGGATGAAAAAACAGTGCTTTTAGATACTGTAGATAAATCTGTTAATCATCAATTTTTTGAAAATATTGAACACATTTTAAATGGCAGAAATCTTGATTATTTAGTAATTAACCATATGGAGCCTGATCATTGTGCAGAAATTGGAACAATTATTTCAAAATACCCTGATGTAAAAATTGTTTGCAACGCTAAAACTCAAACAATGATAGCTCAATTTTTTGAATTAAATTTACCTGATAATCAATGGCATATTGTTAAAGAAGGAGATATTTTAGAAACAGGCAGTCACAAATTAACATTTGTTTTTGCTCCAATGGTTCATTGGCCGGAAGTTATGGTGACTTACGATATAACTGATAAAATCTTATTTTCTGCAGATGCATTTGGTTCATTCGGTGCAATTGACGGAAATATTTTTGCGGATGAAGTTGATTTTGACCTTAGATATATGGATGAAGCCAGAAGATATTATACAAATATTGTTGGTAAATATGGTCCTCAAGTACAAGCATTGTTAAAAAAAGCTTCTGATATTGAAATTGAAATAATTTGTCCTTTGCATGGATATGTTTGGAGAAAAGATTTAACGAAATTTATTGACAAATATCAAAAATGGTCAACTTATGAACCTGAAGAAAAATCTGTTTTAATTGCTTATGCTTCGGTTTACGGTAATACTCAAAATTGTGCAGAAATTTTAGCAACAAAATTATCCGAACTAGGGGTAAAAAATATTAAAATGTACGATGTTTCAACAGTACATCCGTCTTATATTGTTTCAGATGCTTTTAAATATTCACACATTATATTTGCATCAACTACTTACAATATGGGAATTTTTGTAAATATGGAAATTTTGCTTCATGATATTACTGCTCATAATCTTCAAAACAGAAAAATTGCCGTAATTGAAAACGGTTCTTGGGCTCCTGTAAGCGGGAATCTCATGACTGAGATCATCTCAAAATGGAAAAATACTGAAATTATAGGGAATAAACTTCAACTAAAATCTTCATTAAAAAATCTTCAAGAAAAAGAACTTGAAAATCTTGCAAAAGAAATTGTAAATAGTTTATAAAAGGAGGAAAATATGGCAATAGACAAAAAAATGGAACAGGCTTTTAATGAACAAATTAACAAAGAATATTATTCAGAATATTTGTACATGCTTATGAAAGCACATTTTGCAGAAATGAATTTGAACGGATTTGTAAATTGGATGAACGTTCAAATGCAGGAAGAAAAAGCCCATGCAGAAGGTATGTATGATTATGTACTAAGACGCGGAGGACATATTGAACTTTATGCAATAGATAAACCTGAATTAAAAGGTTCTACACCTGTTGAAATTTTCAGACAAATTCTTGAGCATGAAGAATATGTAACTTCAAGAATTAACCATGTAATGGATGTTGCAGATGAAGTAAAAGACAGAGCAGCTTTATCATTTTTAAATTGGTATATTAAAGAACAGGTAGAAGAAGAAGAAAATGTAGGCGGAGTTCTTGCAACATTAGAATTAATCGGTGAAGATAAACAAGCTTTATTATCTCTAGATAAAGAACTTGCACAAAGAATTTTTAACCAACCTGTAATTGAATAAAAACTTATATAATTGTTGATGAGCCGGCTATATTATACCGGCTCATTTTTTAGCCATTGAGAAAATATTTCAAGCCCTTTTTTTAAAATTTCGTGGTTGTTGCCGTAGCCTATACGCAAATATTTATCATATTCCATAGTACTTCCTGGAAGTATCATTACTCCGGTGTCTTGTTGAAGTTTTTTACAAAGTTCATCGGAATTAACAGACAAATCATATCCTATAAATGCCGTTGTTCCACCATTTGGTATAACAGCGTGAACGTGTAATTCTGAAGACATCCAATCAGATAGAATTTTTTTACCCTTTAAAATTTGTTCAATATTACGAGATATAATTTTATCTTTGTTTTCAATCGCAATTGAGGCAAAATAATCATCCAAAATTCCAACACTAATTGTATTATATTGTCTTTGAACGGATATTTTTTCAATAATTTCAGAATTACAAGCCACCCAACCCAGACGCAAACCTGCAAGCGAAAAAACTTTTGAAACACTTCCTGTTGAAATTCCGTTTTCATAAATATCAGCAATCGAAATTGAGAAATGATTTTTAATATGATTTAGCCCGCGATAAACTTCATCACAAAGAATATAAGCTCCGCAACGTCGCGCAATTTCGGCTATTTTATAGAGCATTTCATCCGGAATTACAGCTCCTGTCGGGTTATTAGGGTTGTTTAAACATATCATTTTTGTATCATTACCGACAAGTTTTTCAAGTTCATTTAAATCAGGAAGCCAATTATTTTCTTCTTTTAAACGTAAAAATTTTACATTTGCGCCAATTGATTTAGGAATAGAGTAATGTTGCTGATATGTAGGAATAACAGAAATAACCTTATCTCCTCGCTCTACTAAACTTAAATAAACAAGTTGATTTGCTCCTATTGCACCATGAGTAATAATTATATTCTCAGAATTTTGTTCTTCGTACATTGAGCAAATAGCTGTCTTTAAACGATTTGAGCCAAAAATATCCCCGTAATTAAGTTTTCTATCAAAAATATCAAGTTTTTCGCCCGTTATTTTTAAAAGTTCATTTATAGATAAAGACTCAACACAAGTATCTGCAAGATCATACACCGCCCTGTGCTCATATTCGTTAAACCATTCTTCAACTTTAAATTTATCAATTTGCATAAATATATCCTATTACAAACTTTAACTTGTTTGCAACAGATAAGTTTTTAAATGCTTTTTTGATAGTTTCTTCATCAATACCAAGTTCTGAGAGTTGAGGCTTTTTATAATTATGTTCTTTTATCAGATATTCAACCGTTTTAAAATTATAATGACAATTTTCTTTTTTGTTCATTTTAACTAAATATTTATGAATATCTTCAAGAGTATAATTCAGATTTTGATTTTTTAAAGTTGAAGTTATTATATTTGCTATTAAAGGACTTTCATCTTTTTCAAAATACTTTAAATAATTACCTAAAATAAAATCTAAATCCGGCTGATTAGTAATACCCAAACATTTCATCGCTTCTGTTGGAACAGAAATTTTTTCATCATCAAAAACATTCCAGACTTTTTTACAATTGTATTCAATAAATTTTTTAGCTTTTACAAAATCTTTTGTGGCTCCATATTCAAATTTTATAGATTTTATTTCTTGAATAGAATTATTATCAAGTGCATTAGCTAATTTTTGTACAATTTCACGTACTTTATAATCATACAATTCATCATTAACAAGTAAATTTTCATCTCCAAAACAAGCATGCCAAAGTGTTTGTCGTTTTTTGATTTTGTATTTCTTATTTTCAAAATCTAAATGTGAACGTACTGAAACCAGATTGTATATATCTGCTACCGTTTTTCCCATAATAAAATACTAACCTTTAACCTTTACATTTATA
The DNA here is from genome assembly GCA_017941035.1 of bacterium. Lineage (GTDB taxonomy): Bacteria > Cyanobacteriota > Vampirovibrionia > Gastranaerophilales > Gastranaerophilaceae > Zag111. The sequence goes on from JAGAXG010000045.1 coordinate 105,019, forward strand.
TAAAGTATTTTCAGAAAAAAAAATTGCCTTTTGTAACATTAAATTAATCAATAAATTTACAACTGCCTTGAGCTTTAGAATTACGAACCCCAAAATCCACATTGTCATAAATTATTCTTGATGTTGAAGAATAGGAATAATCACTTCTATCTATAATTATATTTGAATTGATTATATAATCATCACTCATAGTTTCTTGTTTAAACTGAATTTTATCCAAACCGTAATATAAAAGATTGTCTACAGGAGCTTTTTGTAAATAAATTTTAGAATTTTCATCGTCTATTCGAAAAAATCTGTGATATGAATTTTTTGATATTACAGAATTATCTTGATTATACATTGTTTCTGATATTTCACATCTTAGAAGTTTCATCTTGTCAAATTCAGGATAAAACTGATTAGCAAAAACATTACTCGTAAAAATTATCAAAAAATAAATCAGAATAAACTTTTTCATAGCAAATAATATACAACAAATAAATTTAAAATATTTATATTTTGTAAAAACATGTTAAAAATATTTTTGCTGATTTGGCAAAAAATCTTTTACTAATGTTTTTAATATGGTAGTAGTTTTGTTAATTTTTTTTAGGAAAGTAGAATGATAATTGATAAAATAGTTCCAACCAGAACTTTTCAAGTTTCGTTAAAAGAAAATTTGATAAAAAAGCCATATTTGCAATATACTTCAAAAGATGAATTTGTAAAAAGCAAAACAGATATTACAACAAGCCAAACAAGTAGACAAAATATAAGTTTTAGCGGAATAAATTTTGCAGAAGTGGAAAAACTGACAAAGTCTATTTCCAGAACAACAAACAGCAAAAAACGTGTTATAGAAAAGTATAATTCATTTCCTGAAGCTCAAGGATTAACATTAGGAGGAGGAATTCCTCAAGCTTGGCTTGAAAATATTAAAGATGTTAAAAATTTTGATAAAGAAGCTTTTTTCGAAAAATTAGGCGACTTATTTACTAAAGACAGACATGAAAGTAATATTGATATCTTATCTAAAGGTTTAGAAGATTTATTTAAAAAACATGGCATCGCAAAATCAACAGACAGCGTTAATGTTGAATTTGTCGGTAAAGGATTTTTTGGGCGTACTTTTAAAATAGACATAAACGGTAAAGATCCTAAAATTATAAAAGAATTTAAACGTACAAAAAGATTTCATAACAATCATGGAAACTATTCAGAACAAAATCTTGCAGAATATATAAATGCATATTCAGGTCATAACACTAATATGGCAAGATATTATTTTGGAGATACCAAAAACGGTATTATGGTAATGGATTATATTTCTAAAGAAACTCCAAAACCATCAAATATTGTATCTCTTGATGAATTAGGGTTGGCATATGATGACGAAAAAGCTGCAAATTATGTAGGAGATTACATAATAGATTACGGCGGATTAATAACAATTAAAAATCTTGTTGGAAATAAGACTGCTCAAAATATTTATCGTACATTCAAACATATGCAGGATAAAGATTCAAAAATTGAATTGTTCAAAGAAATTACAAAAGGAACAAAAGACGAACAATATAGAGATAAAATGATAGGTCTGGCACATAGTGTAAGATTTTTCCCTGAAGAAATACAGGAAAAATTATATCAACAATTGGCTAATAGTAATATCAATCATGTAAAATTTGCAATTATAGAAAACATAAGAAATTTCCCTAAAACATTTGACTGCGAAGGGATGTTAGAAAATATAGTAAAAAATGCAGATTCTAAAATAAAAGAAGCTTGTGCACGTGAAATAAAATATTTTCCTGAAAAATTAAGGCATCGACTTTTTGAAGAATTATCAATGGAAGATAACAATAAAATTAAAAAATATCTTGCAAGAAATATAAATTATTATTATAAGAATATAACAAATCGACCTAATATATTTAATAATATTTCCCAAAATACAGATATGTACGCAGATTTAGCAATAATTGATGCTCTAAAGTGGATGGGAGATAGTTCAAAAGCTGCACATTTTGAACGTTTGTTTAATAAAGATAATATGATAATAAAAAGCGCTCTGGTTAGAAGTATAGATATATTTGGAGAAGATTCGCGAACAATAGAAAAATGGATAAATAAATTTTTAGAAATAAATGATCCGAGAGTTCAACGTTCATTATGTGAAATTGTTTCCGATCTCCCTTCAGACATTAGGACTAATGTATTTAGACAACTTTTAGATGTTACAGATTTGAACGCTAAAGAATTTTTAGCAGAAAGTTTTATTAATCTTCCGGGATTTGAAAATAAAATAGATTGGTTAAAGAAAATTTTGAAAGGTGCAGATAATTCTGTCCGAAGATCATTAGCTCTAAGCATTGATAAAATTAAATCACCGCAAAAGAGACAAGAATGGATTGAATTAATTTGTGAAAACAGCGATAGCAGTGTCCCTAAAATAATAAAGGAACATCAAATAAAATAAATTTAATCTTATGTTCTTTTATGTTCTTTCATCAATAACAAAAGTAAAATAATAATAAAACTTGCCAGAGCAAAAATCCTAAAAGTATCAATAAATGCCCACAATGTAGATTGTTCCAAAAGAACAAAGTGCATTTGTTTTAATGCCATATAATTTGCAGTACTTATATCAACATATTGAGACATATTTATAGTCAAATTATGCACACGCTCAGCAAATACTGGATTCAAATCATTCAAATATCCAACCATCATATTTTGATGCATTTGAGAGTATCTTGATATACAAGTTGTCGCAATTGAAGTTCCAAAAGAAGCCCCTAAATTTTTCATTAAATTCTGCAATGAACTCCCCATTGTTAAATCTTCTTTCCTTAAAGTAGCACAAGAAAGATTAATAACAGGAGTCATAGACATAACCATACCAGCACCATATAAAAAATTTGGAAGAAAAATATTAGCCAAAGATATTTGCATATTCAACAATCCAAATAATAATCCCCCAATACCAATAAGAATTAAACCAATAAAACAAGAAACTTTTTCAGCAACTTTACCCGTAACAATAACAAGAATAATTAAACCAGCAAGACTTCCTAATCCTCTTGGCAGCATTGAAACTCCGCCTAAAAATGCAGTATAGCCCATCAAACCCTGTAACATAGAAGGCAAAAGCATCGCAGAAGCGATTAATACAAATAATAATACCATTTGAATTAATGTTCCGAATAAAAAATTCAAATCTTTCAACAACCGTAAATTAAGCAACGGATCTTTTTTATTTTTAAACTGAGTATAGAAAAATAAAATTCCTGCCGTTGTTGATATTCCCATAAGCCAGCAAACCCAAGAAGCATCAAACCATCCTGCATCATTTCCTTTATCTAATACAACTTGCAAAAGCAATATCCAAACAACAAGCATTCCAAAAGCAAAAAAGTCAATTTTTGCATTATTTTGTTTTTTTGCATAAGGCGGATCTTTAATCAATTTGACTAATGATATTGCACAAACCAGCCCTACAGGAGCATTTATCAAAAATATCCAAGGCCAAGACCAATTTTCTGTAAGCCACCCTCCGATAACAGGGCCTATAATAGGTGCTATTACGAATGCAAATCCATATAATGACATTGCTTTTCCCCATTCTTTTTGAGGGAAAATCTCCATCATAATTGCCTGAACAAGTGGTAAAATTGCCCCCCCGCCGATACCTTGTAAAAATCTTGAAATAATAATCATAGGCATGGAACGAGAAAGCCCGCACAATAACGAAGCAACAGTAAACAATACTATACTAAATATAAAATATTTTTTTCTCCCAAAAACTTTACAAAAATATCCAATTGCAGGAATAATAATAGAACTTGCAACAAGATAACTGGTAACAATCCATGTAGATTCATTCCTGCTTATTGAAATTGTTCCGGCAATATATGGCAAAGCAACATTTGCAATAGTTTCATTTAATGCAAACAAAAAAGCCGCAGTAACAAGAGGGATAGTAACAAGCCACGGATTTACAGAAGGTTCACACCTTTCTTCCGCTATTATATTTTTCACCAAAAATCCTTCCTGTAAGGGGCATTTCAGCATATTGCTTCATGTCGATAATAACTTATTCCAATAAGAACATAGGATAAAAAATACCTTACTGAACCTATAATATTGTACTAAATTTTATTTTGCAAGAAGAAAATAAGCAACAAAAAAAGAGTTTCTCAAAATCCGAAACTCTTTTTTATAATAGCTGAGGACAGATTCGAACTGTCGACCTCGGAGGTATGAGTTGTAATCTGTCCCATTTAACTTTTTACAAAGGTTATAAATCAATAACTATAAACCTTTGTGATATGTTGATTATAGACAATTTTTATTAAAATTACAACTATTTTAATTTTGATGTATTTTGGTCAATTTTGATGAGTTTTGATATATTGTTGCAACAATTTTGCAACAAAATAATCTGTTGTTGATTTACAAAAATAACAATATATGATATAAGTATAATATGGAAGATTATAAAAATATAAGAAATCAAATAAAAAAGAATTATTTAAAAAATTTAATCATAAGACTTGATTTTGAAGATATTATTGAATTTGATAGTTCTACAATAAAAGATATTACGCTCTATTTACGGGAAAAAAATTTTGAAAAAAATACAGGAGTTTTTAATGAATTTAGTTTTAAATTAAATAAAGAAATAAAAAGCATAGAAGATGCTCAAAGTATATCGTTTGATACTTTAACAAAAGAAGTTTTAGTTTTTAATAATAATGTAGATAAAATTAAAATAGAAATATGTCCATTTTTAATTGTAATTAATAAATATGATAAGTTTGATGCAGATTATCAAGGTTTTGAATATTTTGCAAATCTTTTAATAGATTTGTTAACTAAAATAAAAAATAACGAAAAAATATCCGAAACAAGATTAGGGATAAGAAAAATTAATACTTATGAACACGAAAATATAGAAATATTTAATAATTATTTTCAAGATTATGTTCTTGGCGATTTTTACAAAATGTCATTACCAAAAAATTCAATAAATTATGCAAAAAGATACACTTTTGAAAGTAGTCCTTACTTTATAAACTATCAAGTTAACATTAGAAATGGTGTTATTTTTAAAGAAAATAATCAACCTAAAGATGTTTATCAATTAAAACTTGACTTTGATATTTATAAGGACTCTAATATTTGTAATGATAATTTAAAAGAAGATTTAATAAACATGAATACCAACTTGTTTAACTATTATATAAATGCTTACAAAAAAGATATTATAAATAATTACATTATAAATAATAAATTATTATTTGAATAGAGGCTATTATGAAATCATTTTTTATACCAAATATTAAAGTGAATGACTTATCTAGAGAAGTAATAAATAATATTAAAATTTCAGATACTACTATTTTAAGAGATATCAATAATTATAATATTATTAATAGTTCAAAAACTAGTTATTTATTGGAACATGGCAATCCAACTTCTTATGTAAAAAAGGTTATTAATTAATGATAAAAAAACCTATAATTGTTTCTAATGATGCCAAAATCAATATTTTTATTGTTGGTTACAAAAATATAGGTGAGAGTATTGTTATAGAAATAGAAGATTCAAAATTGCAAACACCCATATGTGGAGTAATTGACTGTTATGAAACAAAAAACTTAAATTGGGCTTTGAATTTTTTAAATAGCAAAAATGTAAATAAATTACAATTTTTATTATGGTCTCATCCTGATGACGATCACTCAAAAGGCTTGGATAAGATATTGAGAAAATTTAAGTTTAATATTGATACATTATGCGTATCTGATGGACTATCTATTACGGAAATAGATAAGTCAATAAAACATAATAATCATGATAATGGCAATTTTGATTATATGGCTGATATTTTTGAGTGCATAAAGGAAATATCCGAATGTATTGAGGATAAATTTATATCAGTTAATCATTCAACAAGAGAACTAAAAATACCTTTTTTATTTAGTAATGGTGAGAGCATTGATTTTACAATAAAACCATTTGCCCCATTATCTACTATTTGTTTAAATGAGAAAATTAAATTATTTGATAATATTATAAATAAAGAAAATCATTCAATTTCAAAGAATAAGATTTCAATAGGTTTTATTATAACTTTAGGCGAAAGAAAAATTTGTTTTACAGGAGATATGATAAATGAAGTTCTAAATTATAAAAGTTATAAAAATAATCTTAAAGAATTATTTGAAGGAGTTGATGTGTTTAAAATTCCACATCATGGAGGAAAAAGTTCTGATAAGTTTATTGATATATTACCTAAAATTATTGAAATTGCAAGTGTAACTAGATATCAAACTACTAATCCTGATTTAGATATTATAAAAAGATATAAGCAAAGGTCAAACAAGGTACTCTGCACATCTAAATTAGATTATTCACAAAATGTTAAAGATATTGGAGTGATTAAGATTTCAATTCCTTTTGATTCTTCTAAATGTATTACGACTCATACTGATGAAAATGCTTGTCAGTTGTAATTAATATTTTATAGATCTATAAATGCGATAGAGAAGATTAACATCAACTTTATTTTCTTGTATTGCGTTTATTAAAGTTTCTTTTAATTCGTTATCATCTTTAGCAAGTGTAATATCAAAAAGTTCGTTTGGTTCAACTTCAAGTGTAGATAACAGACCCATTAAAGTTTTCAATTTAAAAAAGATTTCACCACATTCAATTTTGCTTAAATTTCGCTCTCCGACACAGATTTTTTCTGCTAACTCCTCTTGAGTTAGCTCTTTTTTTGTTCTTAATTCTTTAATTCTCGTGCCTAAAAGCCTTTTAAATTCAAGTTCATTCATGATAAAGTCCTTTTTTAATTTTAATTGATTTCATTAAAAATAATAAGGAAATTGAATGGCTACTAAATTCTTGACATAGTCTATTGAATGGCATAAAATAATTTTGAAATTCGGGTTTACATGCAAAATACGAATTTCAATGATGATTTTAAGAATAAAAGGAGTTTAAATGAAGAATAAAATTTTTATAGCGTTAAGTACGATTGGAGTAATGTTAATAACAATTATTATCAGTTTTCTAATCGGAAATGGCACAATAAGTTTTAACACAAATTCTAACAATCAAGAGTTTGTGAAAAACGGTTATAAGTTTAAAAAAGCAGAAATCCCTAGTGGGTATTTACCAAGTACAAGCGGACTACAATGTTTTAGTCCATGGAGCGATGTTGGCGAAGATAAAATTATGCAATGGATTTATATGCCAAAGAACGACAGAGCATATAAAATTGCTGAGGCATATACCAATAATTCATATACTCTTAAATATGATTTAGCCTTATTATTTATTATTCAGAATTTACCTATTGATGAAAAAATTAATAAATTGAAATCATTGAGTACAGATGATTTTAAAAGACTTATAAATTTAATAGATACTGCAAAACAATATAAGATATCAAAAGAGTATTGCATTGTTTTTAATACTAAAACTAAATATATAGGTAATAATCAGTTTAAAATAGATGGTGATTATGTTTATAAGGTTCAATGTTCCCCAAAAGCTGTTTCTTTAAATACCCAACCGACTGAATTTGCATTTATGGGTAGCGATGAAAACGGAATTTATTTTAAATATTACGATTATAAAAAATTATGGAAAGAATTTAAACATTTGGGAATAGATGGAGTTAAAGACAAAATAGAAGAAGAAAAATCGCAATTTATAAAATACTTATACACAAATTGCAGTAGGAGTCTTGGTTTATGAAAAAATATATAATTATGGGATTAATAGCTTTAATAGTTTTAATTTCAACAATCACAACTTATTTTATTATTAAAAATAAAAATTCAAATATTACAGGTAGTAAATTTGAATACTATAAAAATGGTTATTTGTTTAAAAAAGAAACAATTACTAAAGACTATTATGATATTTACGGATGTTTTACGGAACTTGGGTACACAGATCGTTATTACCTTTATGAGTTATACAAATTTTTAAAATTACCAAAAGATGAACAAAAAAAATCTGAAAATTTTAATATTAATGATATGGGTGATAATATTTTGTCTCAATTTTTTGATATGGGTAAACAGTATAAAATTGCAGATGATTTTTGTATTGATTTTATTTTAGATGAAAATAATATAAATAAAGTCCAATGCGAAAAAAGAGCTATTCCTATCGAAGCTTTACCATTTGAAAGAGCAAGTATTTTTATGCGAAGAAAAGATAATGGAACAACTTATTATGTTGATTATGATATCGAGAATCTGTGGAAAGAATTTGACAGTAAAGGTTTAAAAGAACTTGAAAATGAGATGGAAAAAGAAAGTGATAGAATAGGCAAATGGCATGATGCTAATTGTCATTACTAAAACAAAGGAAAATATATGAAAAAAAGTTTAATAATTTTAGCAATATTATTTATTACTTTACCTTGTATTGCTGATAATACATACAAACATGTAGAATACTTTGGCGATACAACTTACGGTTGTTATGAAAAAATGTGTAATTCATATAATTGTTATAACAAAAAGGTTTCTTGTTTTAATAGTGGTTATATGAGTAGTCAAGTGCGAGAAGGTATTGCTCAAACCTTAATGTTTAATCTTGGTCGTTATCCAACAGAACAAGAAATTAACGAAGCTATGAAACAATATTATAATTATAACCGAGGTAAAAGCAGTACAACATCTACATCACAGAAAAAAACTACACAAAAAATTACAGCTCAAAAACAAGCAGTAGCAAAAGCAAAAGCGGAGGAGGCAAAGCGTAAAGCCGAAGAAGAAAAACGACTTGCAGAAGAAAAAAGAAAACAAAAAGAATATGAACGCACAAGACCAAATGCTGGGTTTACATTCCCTTATGTTATGTCTGTAAGTCCGGAGCTAATAAAAAGTTACTACTATGTTTCAAAAATGCCTCATGATGAATTTGATAAATACCCATTAGGCGAACTCAATTATTATGAATATACTGATATTACACCAAAAGGGAAAATTGTTAAAAAACTAACTCGTGCTTTTACTATGGATTATTACAAAAAAGCCGATGCAACAGATATTAAGAAGTTTCAAACGATAGAAAAAGAGTACAACGATATTATTGCAAGAGAATGGCGTATAACACAGACTAATCTATTAAAAAAATCTTTTGATTTGCAAGAAAAATATAAAAATAAAACACTGAAAGATGTTATGGATAAAAAAGAAGTAAAATTATTGCTTGCAAGCAATCCAAAAGATAAAGCCGATTTAGAGAAAATGTTAAACTTTCAAATAGGTTCATTCATAGATGTTCGAACTATTGAAGAAGTAAATATTATGGATGTTAGTCGTGAAGTATTTATTGAAAATAACATTGTTTGTGTAGATAAGCATTTTATAAAAGTTTTTGATAAACATTTAGGAAAAAGAACACAGGGGAAATAAAATGAAAATATTTCTAACAATTTTGCTATTACTAGTATCATTCCAATTTTGCTATGCAGACCCTTTAAATCCCGAAGATGAAATAGATCCGAATAAAGAATACACCGTTGAGGAAGTTTTTGGATTTAAGAAAGAAGAAAACCTTACAAGTGCTGAAAAATCGTTTCAAAACCAACAGCAAAAACAACCTCAAACACAGAGAGTAGGTCCGGCAAAAAGGTTCGGAGGTATTATTAAAGGTGTTGCAGAAGGTGGAATGATTTATTTGATGAATGGTGGTTCTTTCGGTTGGTAATTTTTTACCGGACAAGTTTTAGATACTTTTTATTTTTATCAATTATAAAGTCTTGGAGTGCATACAAGGTCATTCCAAGACTTTTAATTTGTTTCAATTTTGTTTGACGGTACTTTTATTTTTAATTAAAAATATTAAACAAAAGCCAAAGTAAGTTTGCTCGAAAGATTTTAAATAATTTAATTTATTTCTTTTAAGCCGAGTATATGCCTAACATCATGTAATAATTCATCATGTGTTTTGCTAATACATTCATCATAAGTCTTTTGTAATTCTTTGCTTAATGGTTTTTCAGTATCCCAGCCTACTTTTATTTTTAAATTTAAACCATTTTCACTGCTATACTCTTTTCTTTTTTTATTTGTATAAGGAACAAACATATCTCTTTTGTTTCTTAATGTATTAGGTTTAATTTTTAATTTTTCAGCAATTACTCTTAACGCAGGGGTAGGGCGTTTTTCACTTGTGATTTCGTTATGGTCATATAATGCAATAAAATAGGCGACTTTATTTACATCATCAGCGTTATTTAACCGTCTGCGTGTTTCTGAATTGGTTATAGAAGGTAATAATGTTTGATTTTCTTGTTCTGATAACTTGATAAATAAATTTGCTAAATCAATAGAAATATCCTCATTATTCAAATATTTTCGTTGAATATTCTTAACTTCTTCTGCTAAACTCATAACAAAACTCCTTTATAAACTGATAATATAATAATTATAATTAAATGTCAATAAAGCGCACTTTTAATACTGAATGTCCGATTTATTTGACATTCAAATTTTAGGGTGGTTATTATTTGAATAGGAGCAAAATACACACTTCTGTTATGTTTCAGAGGTGGTATTCTTGTGCCTTGACAGTGAAAGAAAAGGAGTAAAGAACAATGACAACAGTATTAACAAAAAATTATCAGATGCAATTCAAAGAAAACAATTTGTTTTCAAATCAAATTTATGAAATTTTTAAAAAGGGAGGAATTAAGTTACATAAAGGGATTTCAAGTCCTTTAAGTTCACAAGCAAGCTGCTTTAATTTTTGGTATCCGTTTATTAAACCCGAAAATAAGGAACAGTTGAAAGAATTGTTATTATGTCTTGGTCTGAAAGTTGATGAAGTGCTTACAATTAAGCCAAATTCAATGTTTGAGGATACATTGTATAAAGACGGTGGTAATGTAATTTTTGAATGGATAGGACCTAAAAAATCCCCTATAGGTGAAGAAGATGGATATTTACGAGGACATCATAGAACTTCTATAGATGCTTATATACTAACTAAAATCAATAGAAAGGTTACGCAGATACTTATAGAATGGAAGTTTACAGAGAGTTATAGCTCAAAATCTAATACAGGCAAATTTTTGGGTGCAAAAGGGATAGAACGACTTGCAAGATATTCACCGATTATAGCAAGAGATAGAAAAGCACAAAAAGAAATTTTATTTAAGATGACAACACTTGATAATTGGGGGTTGTATGATGTCTGTTATGAGCCTTTTTATCAGTTGTTAAGACAACACATGTTAGGACAAGAAACAGTTGGTATGAAGTTTGGCAATTATGTAATAGAAGATTATATCGTTATGCACTTAAGCCACAGTGCAAATGACAAATTAAATATCTTAACAGCAAAACAATGTGAATATTCAAAGGGATTAGATCAATACATAGGTCAAGAGCTGCATACAATATGGGCTAAACTGTTGAATAAAGAACATAAATCGCATTTTATCGGTGCATATTGGGATAAATGCCTAGATAAATTCAAGCCTACAAAGGATTTATACCAATGGTATAAATACATGAATGAGCGATACAGAAATTTTACTGGTTAAATATTAAGAAATGTAAAGTTGCAAACTGCTTATTTCATTGAGTTTGAGGCGAATTGTAAAAATTATTTTTTGTAAAAGTCATTTAAACTTGCAAAATTTTAAAACATAGTAAATAATGTAAGCAGTTAAATAAAAGTGCACATTTATTTGCTAGGTATTAGAATTGTGCGAAAGCACGGAAAGGATTTAAAAATGGAAGTTAATACGCAAAACTTTAGTTATTCACAAGAAAAAATTCAAGCAGCTGAAAGTACACAAATAAAAGATATTTGTACACACACAGTACAAGAAAGTGAAATAATAACATACGGAAGAAAGGATAAAGAAATGACAGAACAAAATTTAAACAACTATGACAATCAAATCACAGGAGTAGCAGCAAAAAATGAAAGTGAGGAAACGATGACGGCACAAGAAGTTACACAGACAGTAGAAACACAAATCAATGAAAATTATGTAAGTTCAGTCCCAAATGACGAAATTGTCGGAATTGACACAAAACAAGATGAAATCAATACACCTAAAATAGATGATACAGATAATGAAAACAAACTTCAAAATCTTAATAAAAATAAGTTTGTCAAAACAACTTCTGAATTTAAAGATGCTTGTAGAGTATTCTTAGAACTTCTTGAAAAAGAAAAAACATTTTATGATATTTCAGATGAGCATAAAGTTTCTACAGAAAAAAATTATATAAGAAAAGATTTAATCAAGACTTTACGAAAGCTCCTAAATGATAGCAATGATACTTCAAAACTAAAACCAAACGATATACTAAAAATCATCCTTAAAGGTCGCACAAAAATAAGACAATTTACTTTTCTTATAAAATTATGTATTAGGCATAACCCTAATAATAATTGTTATTTCATTTACGAAAACAATAATTGGTACAAAAAAGATAGGATGGATATGTCACTTGAAATAAAAAGATTGGCACAAAAAATTTCAACAGAATACTTTTTAAGCTATTATTTTAATAATGAACAATGTCAAGAATTCTTAAATAAAATCAACAGAGAAAATTTTGTAACTCAATTTTTGTATCAAGTACCTACTTGTGATTATCAAGATAATGAGGTTTATGATTCATTAATTCCTATTATACTTGATAATAAAAATTATGGAGTTCATCAATATTCAAAACCTGTTATAATTGAAAACGAAATATTTACAATATATGAAGAAGGTGCGAAAGCTCCTAAATGGAAAGAATTTTTATCACAAGTTTTTGAAAGTCAAGAGTTAATAGATTATGTTCAAACCGTAGTAGGATACTGTCTATCTACCAGAAATAAAGAACAAGCCTGCTTTTTATTATTAGGTAGTGGGGCAAATGGAAAAACAACATTCCTTGAAGTCATTAAAAAATTGTTAGGTTATCAAGCAATTATTGTTGATAATTCAATTTTGACAAAAAATGGCAAACTTATCAAAAAAGAATATTTAAAACTTATAGATAGTAATGTCGCCATAATAAATGAAATGGACTCAAATGCTACGATTAAGGCTGATGTTTTTAAAATTCTAACAGGAGGAGACACCATTGAAATTTTTGATAAAACTACATCAACAAAAACATTTAGGGTAAATGCAAAATTTATGGTTGCATGTAACTCTATGCCAACATTTAGCGAAAATTCGGATGCAGTATGGCGAAGAATTAAAATCATACCATTTAATAAAAAATTTGAACGAGAAAATAGAAATCTGTACATACTTGACGAACTTGTCGCAGAATTGCCTGGGATTTTGAATTGGGCAATAGAGGGATACAAAATATGGGAAAGTAACAAAGGCTTAGTTGAACCCCAATGCGTTATTGATGAAATAGAAAACGCTAGAGATACTCTCGATCCAATAAAAGATTTTATAAAAAGTGAATGTGAAGAAGTTTTTGATAAATCAGAACTATCAAAAAATCTTTATATCCGATATAATAAATGGTGCAAAGATAATGCATGTCTACCTATTGGACAAAATAAATTCGGCATAATGCTAACTCAACGAGGATATCATCAAAAGCGAATGACAAAAGGCAGAGGCTTTGTCGGTTTATGCTTAAAAGCTGAAACGATAAATGATACACAACAATAAAATCCTTTAGGAGGTATAACGAAATGTTGTACCTCTTATCGTATATTCATGTAAGTTTCATAATATGAAACCGATTTTCACACGAAGACACTCCAGTAGGAGTGTTTTCGGCTTAGCTGAGTAAAATTAAATAAAGAAGAAGAAGAAGAAAAAGAACAAGCAAAAGTAAAAAAAGAAACAACAAGAGAAAAATTTTAAGTAAAATAAGACACACAACAAAAAGATAGAACACAAAAGAATTACAGTAACACAGATAATATAATCATTTGAATTAAGTTTTTATACTAAATAAAATCTATTGATTTTATTAAAAGTATCAGTTTTTATTTTGTACATTGATAACCCAATAACCTTAAAACTGCTCTGTGAGAGAATTTGCAATATTTTGTTACATTATGACTTTCATAATTTGACATCTCTATTTGACCAAGTTTTATTATAAATATAGGCAATATAACAGGCTTTCAGCCTTGTTTCATTATTTTATTTGCCTTGACACACTTGACAGACCGGACACAAATTCCGAAGGTAGTACATCAACAAAGGAGGTCAATTATGACAAATTCAGTACAAGCGAAGGTAAAATACCCTTGTAAAGAAGTAGCAACAAAGTTTGGCAGACGCGTTAATGTCGTGTTTGAAACCGTAAACGGTGATCTTGTTACCAAATGGGGCAAACCCGAAGATGATTTTTTGCAGAATTTGAAACGGAATCAGCCCGTATCAATTACTAAAGAGAACAATAAAATTATTATTTTTCCTTTGAAAAAAGAAGTTGAAGAAGTTGCAAAATCTGTTACAAAGCAAGAAAAAGTCAATGAAACAGTTAAAGATTATCTCTTAAAAAAAGCGAAGGTACTTGCACAACACTACGAAAATTGCGACAAACTTGTCAGAAGTCAGGTAACAAATTTTAAGAGTGAGGAAAGCATACGAGCAATTACCACTACTGTATTTTTACAATCTGTAAGAAGTTTAGGAGGTAATAAATGAAACAGTTTCAAAAGGAAATAACAAGCCAAATAATTAATGCGCTAAAAAAAGGTGTTAGACCTTGGGAATGTCCTTTTGAAAGATGCCAACTTCCTGTAAATTTTAAAACTAAAAAGCAGTATCAAGGCATAAATATTTTGTATTTATGGCTAACTGCAAGACTTAAAGGTTTTACTAATAATTATTGGTTAGGTTTTGCGCAAGCACGCAGTCTTAATGCAAAGGTTAAAAAGGGTTCAAAAGGTACACAGGTTATAGCATGTTTTCCTAAAAAGGAGCTGAAAGATGGGAGTGATGATGAATATGTCATCACTCCTTTTTTCAAGGTTGAAAAAGTTTTTAATCTTGACCAAGTGGAAGGTTTAAAACTTGATACTGAAAACAATAATATTGCTAAACTTGACAATATTGAGAATTTTCTTAAAAGAGTAAACCCAAAAATAATCCACAAAGGTGAGCGTGCATTTTACGATGTAACAAATAATTATATCAATATGCCTTACAAATCCAAATTTAAAAATAATGAGGGATATTATTCAACATTATTTCATGAATTAATTCATTGGACTGGTCAAGAAATTTGCCTTGACAGATTTGACACACATGACGCAGATAGTGAAAGGGGTAGAGCATTTGAGGAACTTGTTGCAGAAATTGGGGCAAGTTTTTTATGTGCTAATTTTGGGATAACTCCAAATATTCAAAACACTTCAAATTATGTAGGCAGTTGGCTCAAAGAACTTGAAAACGACACGAACTACATTTTCAAAGCCTGTAAAGAAGCAACATTCGCCCTTAATTTTCTTTTAGCTATGTAGCATAAATCACCAAACCTCTCGTATATGTATATAAATTACACAAAACGAAAGGAAGGTGATAAAAATATGCAACAGATGTACACCCCTGATGAAGTAGCACAGAAGCTAAACATCAAAAAATCTACTCTTTATGACTGGGTTCACAAAGGGATAATTGGATATGTCAAAGTCGGCAGACTTTTAAGGTTTACCGATAAAGACATATCCAAAATTATTGTAGTACACCCAACAAATAGCACACTAGAATGGAGTTAGAGTATGACTGACATTACAAATTACAGGATATTCCTACTTGAGCGATTTTATTATGAATTATTTCATCATTTAAAAAAAGAAAATGGAAAACTTGCAAAAGATGAAATCTTTGAAGATTTTGAGGGTAATCATAAGATTAAAACAAGTTTCTTTAATTATTGTTATGACACACCAAACTATAAAATTATTAGAGAAACAGTCTATGATCACAAGCGAAAAGAAAAACGATTCATAACCTATAAGATTGATTACAAAAATCTTACAGAACGGCACATACATAAGGCTGATAGAGGTTTTGTTTACCTAGACCTAAAATATTTTTTCAAATACATAAACGGTAAACTTGAACTAATGCGTGTAAATCAATACTACTCAAAAGGTATGATAGACTGCCATATTTTTCGAGATGTAAATGGTTTGAAAGTCAGCAAACCTGTTTATATTCAAGAGGGTAGGATTAATAAGGCTTTAAAAATGACAAGAGAAGAACTTTATCAATATTCCAAACCTCGTAAACTATTCCCAAAGTATGATAGTTAAAAATTGAGGCAACTGGTAAGGCTCTATAAGGTATTTATAAATTTTGGCAAAATTTTCCATTTTGACTATATATATAAACTCACCTAAGCCTTACCAATGACCTCATTTTTAATATTTCGGGATTTTGATAAACACAACGAAAGGCGGTTAAAAATGAATTCAATTTACATTAATGAAAAACGGTTTCATGAACTCTCAAACGGTATTATACCAAGACAAAAAGACTGTCATGGTAAAATTAAACAGCCGAGAAAAACTGTTTTTGTTGATAAGATAAATAGGACTGTAACTGTTACATACTATGACAATAAAAACAGAGTTATTGACCGTACTTTTTATGTTGTTAAACAATAACCACTTTTGTTGTGTTCTTTACCGTACAAAACACCTCTTGAAATATTTGACAAAATATTTTGAGGGGTGTTTTTATTATATATAAGGGATTTTTAGCCTATCGGCTTTTATTTTTATACTCAAAATTTTATCCCTTGTAGAAGAAGGTACGAAGTTTCTCGTATATATAATTATGAAAGTAACAAAAAGAACTTGGAAAAATAAAGACGGTTCAATCGGTTGTTCTTGGTCTGTTGATTTTATAGACAACACCAAGAAAAGAGTAGTAAAAAGTGGCTTTAAGACAAAGGCACAGGCTGAAAACTATCTTGCAAAAGTGCGCATAGAAATTGATAAAGGTTCTTATGTTTATAAAAACACGCAAGTTATGTTTACAGCTATTGTAGAAAATTTTATGAACAACTACGCGAACTCATATTGCCGATTAAATACTATTCTTGGATATAGGGGATATCTGAAAAATCATCTAATCCCTTATTTTGAAAAGTATAAAGCTGTTGAAATTACTCCAAATGTAATTAGAGATTATATAAAATATATGCAGGATAAGGGGTTAAAGGCAAAGACCATTAATCACACTATAAATCTATTGAGTGGAATTTTTAACAAAGCGATAGAAGGAAATTTTTTAAATTATAACCCTGTAACCTCTGTAAAACGGCTAAAACTTCCACATATGGAAATGGAATTTCTTGATACTTTTGATATTAAGGCACTTTTAACTACTGCAAAAGAAAACTATCCGACATTTTATCCTTTACTGCAAACTGCAATAGCAACAGGAATGAGGCGAGGGGAACTTTTGGCATTAACTTGGAATGACATCGATTTTGACAGAAAACTTATCCGAGTAAATAAGAGCCTAAATCATGGTAGAGCAGAAGAAACCAAAACAAAAAATTCTGTCAGGAATGTTGCAATACCTGAAAATTTAATTTCTGTCCTAAAAGACTGGAAACAAAAGGCACCAAAAAGCCATATCGTTTTTTGTAACAGTACAGGAGGGTATATTGATCCAAACAATATGGCAAAAAGATTTTTCAAACCTTGCCTAAAACTTGCAGGAGTGAAAGATATTCGTTTTCACGACTTGCGCCACACATATGCTAGTTTAATGATTTCAAAACATATTCCGATAAAATTTATTCAACAACAAATGGGGCATAGCTCAATACAAGTAACCCTAGACAAATACGGCCACCTAATGCCTGAACTCTACGAAATCGGAGGCAACGCCATGAATGATGTGGTGATTTAATACTCTATCGATATTTTAAAATTTACCTAAATAACTTAATAAAACTTTTGCTAATGTTGATGACAATGTTTCTATGCCAAAATCTCGTAATGCGTTTGTCATTACAGAAAATTTGGAATCAACATTTTTTTCGTTTTTTATTAGGTTTTCAAGTTCTCTAATTCTTGCATTCCCAAGTTCTTCACGCAATATTTGTGATATATCAACATTTATAGTTTGAGTTTGATTAACAGTAGTGTTATTATTTAAGTTTATTCCACTATCATTTTTATTTTTTCGAGGTAAGCCATTTATTGAAAGCGAATCAATTAAACCTTGAAGAATTAATTTTGCATTGCTTTTTTCTTCTTCAAAAGTTTTATGATATACACTAATATTATAAATCCTATTTTTAAGTATCTGCTCAAACTGTGCAGATTTAGGCTCTAGGAAACTACTAACAAAAACAACTAAATATGTATGCCAATTATTAAATTCATCTTTATTTTTAATCTGTTCTAATTCATTGAGTTTATCATTTAATTTTTTAATAACTGATTTTAATTGTTGTTTATTATCTTGTATTTCAAGTTTTTCCAAAGCTTTCATTTTTCCTCCAAGCCTAGCGTTATTCTACTATAAGATAATAAATTTCCTCTAAAACTTAATAAAAAATTAAGAATTTAAGTAATAAAATAAACGAATTAGATTTTCAGAATTTCTTAAACACTTTTTGTGTTTAAAGGCGAATATCCACTACAACTATTTTATCTTTAGCAAAATAGATAACTTACGGTGGTTTATGCTTTTTGTCTTGAAACAAGATTACTTAATTTTTTGTAATTCCTTGATATAGTTAAACAAAGCATTTAGCTCCTCACCCGTTTTAGACTGTAATAAAGCTATATAATCTTTGTCTGCTTGTTTTTCATCAACCTCAAGAAATAAAAATAGCTTATACATTGGTACACCCAAAGCATTTGCTATTATTGGAATTTTACTGAAAGTTACAGGATTATGTGCATTCTCCCAGTAGCTAACAGTTGATGTTGCAACACCAACCTGTTCAGCCAATTCCTCTTGTGAAATATTAGCTTGTAATCTTAATTGTTTAAGACGCTTGCCAAATTCTTTGTAGAAGTCTTTTCCTTTCATTTAACTAGGATATCGCATATTCAAGCATTATATAATAAGATAGTTAAGCATATCTGCTTAACGATGCTATAATATCCACGAAAGGATTAGGTATAAATGAACGAAAAAACTTGTTTCTTTATAGGAAATAGGCATACTCCTTATAGTATAAAGGATGAACTTGTAAAAGCCGTTGAAAAGCATATAACAGAATACGGTGTTACAACTTTTACAGTCGGTCGATATGGAAATTTTGATAGTATGGTTCAAGGTGTATTGAAAAATGCTAAAAAACGACATGATATAAAAATATATCTGCTTGTCCCGTATGCGCTAAATCAGAAAATAGAACCCCCAATAGATTTTGACGGAACACTTTACCCTGAAGGCTTAGAAAAAGTACCGTTTCGCCTTGCTATTATTCAAGCAAATAGATACATGGTGCAAAACTCCGATTATTTAATAACTTATTGTCATCATGTCGGTAATACTCGTAACATTGTTGAATATGCACAAAAAAGAGAGAAAAAAGAGTTAATTAAAATTACTTTGCTATAGTAAATTGTTACATAATTTATGTAACAATGCCAATAAAAAAGAGTTTCCAAAATCGTGGAAACTCTTTATTTATAATAGCTGGGGAGAGATTCGAACTCTCGAACCTTTCGGGTATGAGCCGAACGCTCTAACCAACTGAGCTACCCAGCCTTGTTCGTTTATTTCTATTCAACTTTCATTCTCTTTTAAAACATACTTGCAACAATTTTGCAACAATTTGTTTTTATTTAATTTTTTGATAACCTTAAAACCCTTTAGTATCAGGTTATTTGGCTTTATAGTCTTTATTCTGACCTCACGGGTATGAGTTGTAATCTGTCCCATTTAACTTTTCTCAAAGCATATAAGTCAATAACTATAAACCTTTGCGATATATTGATTATAACCAATTTTTATAAAATTTACAACAATTTTAATTTTGGTTTATTTGGGTCAATTTTGGTGAATTTTGATTTTTTGTTGCAACAATTTTGCAACAAAATTTGAGTTGAAAATTTTAATTATTAAGCAAAAAATTTACAAAAAAATTGTAAATCTTTAAAATTTTAGTGGATGTAGATGGCTGAAACCATGTCATAGCATGAAAAATCTTGTCAATTACCCAAATGGCTGGGTAAAAATACCCTCTTGCAGACTATTCAAAAAATCATTATAATATGAATGTTTTTAAGATTTACACTTTTCGTTACTGCGCAATAACAATTATTGTAAAATCCAAGACTTGAACACAATTAAATAAGGAGAAATTAAATGCCGAAATTAAAAGATTTTTTCAATAAAATTTCAAATAGCAATAGAATATTTACTGCAGAAGACATTGGAGAAATGTCAGGCAATGAGTATCAACAAAATGAAAAAGCAATTTTTCACCAACTACAAAACTTAGGGGTTCCAAGGCGAAATCAACTAAGTGGAAATCCTGATGTTATTTATGTTAATTCTTATACTAAAGCTGATGGGACTCAAGTTAAAGCGCACTATCGTTCAAAAAATGGTAGTTCAATGACTGGTGCTGCTGCGAATTTAAACAACAGCAATACCAATAATATTACATTGCAGGGTTCTATAAGTAAGAATGATAATAACTTAAATGGAAATGCTATATCGGATTATTTATTAGGAATGTTTAATGATTATAAAAGTATTGAAGATCCTCTGAATACTGCAGCATATACATTGGGCAGTTTTTTGACAAATTACAATGAAATGAAAGATGCAGATACTCATGGTGCAGATAAATATTTTCATGCTAGAGCGAATTACAATGCAGCGCAACAAGGGATCGTAGGAAGTGTTGTTGCTAAAATGATAAGCGATTTAAGAGAGTGGACTGATAATTACCGTAATGTTAATGAAAAAGGTTATGATCCTGCATTTAGCTTACAAGATATACGTGAAGATCAGCAAGCAAATGAAGAAGGTCGTGAACTTGGTCGCAGATTCCCTACAGCTCCTGCTTATGAAAAATTAAGACATCGTATGCCAAACGGTTTTCCCGAAAGATATAAAAGGAGGTAAAATGAAAGAAAAGCTTATAATCAAATTAGGTTTAATATTTTTCAGTTTAATTATCATTATTCCAATAATTGCAATTCTTATGTGGTACAATAATATTTCTAATTCTGATTTAGATTTCTGTCTTGATACTGGTATTTGTAAAAAAGGAATTAAAATAAATACCGAATACGGGAAAATAAAAATTAATAAATTTAATTGCATAAAACATAATTGGCATTGGGATAGTAAAAATGAAACTTGCAAATTGAATTAACAAACCACTATTAAGAGATTGGGTAAAAATTCTAATTATACTGAAAATAGGTTAAAAAGAAGATAAATTTAATGCCTTAATTTCTTATGCAATATAAACATTCTGAGACCAATAATAAAATTTTTGTAAAAAATGGATTTCGAGTTAAAGTTACTGAACCTCCTAAAAATTATGTTTATGAAAAACAAATATGTGGTACAGATATAGTATATGATATGAAATATTTTTTATTTAGGCTATATGAATTTCAGCAAATGACACCGGAAGAACGAATAAAAATTTTTGAAGATAAGAGTGCAATGGAGCCTTTATCAGAAGAAATAGCTTTCCTTTTTGAAATGGAGAAACAATATAAAATTGCTGATAATTATTATATAGGTTTAAAATATCGAGAACATGGAACAGTAGAACATGTCTCTTAGTTCATTACTAAAAGGAACACTTTGATTCTTTGAATTAAGAGCTCCAAATGAGGCTCCTGCCCCTAAACAAAGAACAACTTCTCCAAGTTCTATAGATTGTTTTAGTACTTCAGGTATATTCATAATATATAATTATAGACAAAACATAAATAAAAAAACTTTAGTCAAATTTTTCTGCAACAAATTGCAACAATGATAAATAAAAAGAGTTTCCAAAATCGAGGAAACTCTTTTTTATAATAGCTGAGGACAGATTCGAACTGTCGACCTCGGAGGTATGAGCTCCGCGCTCTCACCAACTGAGCTACTCAGCCTCAATTCCTTTTTCTATTAAATTTCAACGACTCTTGTCGTGTAAATTCATTTTTACACGAAAATATTTTTTTTTCAAGTATTAAGCAAAATATGGGAATTTAACCCTTTTCCATAAATTATCAGAATGAAATTTATTAATTATGCGTTGGTACATTAATTCTCTTTGCACAGATTTTTGAACATTTTTATTTGATATTGAATCTATTTGATTACATGGATGTGAAGAATTCCATTCTTGTCTGACTCTTTCTTGCAACCACTCTTTTTTTTCTGAACTTGAACCATTATTCATTACTTCATGAAATCCTGTAAAATTTTTATTATTAAAATTAATTTTTTTTACTTGCATAATACTTATATATCCTTTCCTCACTAATCTATATCTGTATAAATCTTATATTCCTTTTGTAACAATCCTAACTTTTCTCCAAAAATTTTATATTTGTCAGAAATCCATATTTTTAATTTGCTTGGACCCTTTAATTTCCCACGTTCTTTCATTAATTTTGTAGTTTCATCAATAGATAAACCGGTCATTTCTTTATAAGTCAAGCCTGTAGAAGTTTCTAATGTTTTAATTGTTTCCTTTGAAAGTCTAAATCTCATACCAAAGTTTTGATTATATTGATTATTTATCTTTTGTACTAACATTAAATACTCCTTTTGTAAATCATGAACAACGAAATATTACAATACCCAAACAACAAATGCAATATTTGTCACAAATTAATATTACTATAAAATTAGGATGATACTTTGTCTGAAATACCTAACTTTTCAACATTTCAATTAAATCATCTGTCATTTTGTATTGATTGTTATATTCTTTTCTTGATTTTAAATGTAGGGTATCTAACATTTTGTCAATAATTGAATTTTCCTTTAAAACACTGTATTTGATTTTAAAAAGAAAACCTAGACTGCCATCTTTAGGCATTTTATAATCCATTCTAACCACAACATCATTATTTTGAGATAATTTTCTGAAATAATCGGATTTTTTAACAGCTTCATCTATGGCTGTTGAATAAACATTCTTACTAATAATATTTCCATTCATTGCAATATTATTTGTATTATTAACTCGTTGAACGTTCATAAATACACTTCCTTTTAAATGGTGTCGATGGGGTTACTATTTTGGAACCCTGCGACAAAAAGATTATAACAAATTTAGGTAATAAGTACAACTTTTATCACAAGTTGATTTTGCTTATGAAACTTGATACACAGACATATTGTAATGTTAGGATAATTTTAGGATTTGAATATAAATAATTGTTGGGTTTCACCCAACCTACAAGCTTTAAGTCTATCTATGACTTCGAACTTTTATTTTTACACCCGCAGGTGTTTCAATAATTTTCTTATCTACTTTTCTTTGTGCATTATCAGGCACACTGCAAACTAATGCATACATAAATTCTCCATTTGTTTCAGGAACTACACTTTGCCAATTTAAATAAATGAATTCATTACTATCTGCAACATTCTCATTTAAATCATAGTGTATCGCTGATTTTATACCTATTTCCTTTTTAGTACAATTAATAACAAATAACACCTTGCTATACCAAAGTTTTTTCCCTAATATTTTTTCTAAATTTTTCCAAGTATCTGTACCATCATTCAATGATTTTTTCCATATAGAATATGTTACATCTGTATGATTATACTCATACGGAGAAAGACTAGAAACATCCAGATAACTTTTTTCTCCTATTTGAATCCACTCTGCTGCAAAAACACAACTAGCCATAGTCAGCATAGCAATCAAAACAAAAAATAAATTCTTTTTCATAAAACATCCTTATCTAATATAACATGCAGTGAGTGAGTATGTTGGGTGAAGCCCAACATATATAATGGTGTCGTAGGCGGGACTTGTCTTGCTCGTTCGCGTTTAACGGGTCTACGGTTTTTCTTTTCAGAAACTTCGTTTCTTCCAAAGAAAAGACCTTCGCCCTCAGCTCACTCGCGCTGAACCCCAAAAAGTGTTCTCATCCATACCCATACGGACTATTGTAATTTAACATACAGAACAAGATTAAATTAACTATGAGATGGAGATGGTATAATTTAACAAAACATATTGTCCAATGCTGTCCAATATAATAAAACGGCATGGTCTTGACAAATTAAGGATTTATGTCATAATATAAATATAGTTGTCCAATACTGTCCAATATAGGAAATAAAAAATGCGAGCAGCTCTTGTTCTTAATATAATAGAATCTTACTTTAAAAATGAATCTTCTTTTATGGATGCTGTCCAAGAACTTGTCCAAGATGAAAGTAAAAAAGGCAATGATGATTTTGTAAATAAAATTAACGATATTTTAAAAAATAAAAAAAATACAAAAAAATCAAATATTAAAAACAGTTTTTTGCAATCAACGGGACCAATTTTTAATCTAAGCAATGCTAATACTACTACGTTATTGCAACCACCAAAAGACAAAGACTCTTCATTAAGTTTAATGGAAATAATTGACCCAAGTATTTCATTTAGCGACTTAGTTCTTTCTGAAAAAATGAAAAAGACAATTGACCAAATAATAGAAGAAACGAAAAAATCTGCACTACTTGAAAATGCTGGAATCCATCCAACAAAAAGAATATTGTTTTATGGACCACCAGGTTGTGGCAAAACTGTTATGGGACTTGCTCTAGCAAAAGCTTTAGGCAAAAAAGTTGCATATGTAAGATTGGATTCATTATTTTCATCTTATTTGGGGCAAACCAGTACAAATTTACGAAAAATATTTGATGCCGTAAAATCTGGCGAATATGCTTTATTTCTTGATGAATTTGATTCAATAGGTAAAAAACGTGATGATAGTCAAGAAGTAGGAGAATTAAAAAGAATTGTTATTACGCTTCTACAAAATTTAGATTTATTACCTCCGGATATATTAGTAATAGCCGCAACAAATCATCAACATCTTTTAGATCCTGCTGTTTGGCGTAGATTTGATGTCGCAATTGCTGTTGATGAACCGACAGCTGAATACAGACAAGAATTTATTAATAAAATGTTGCAAGAATATAAAGATTGCGTAGAAATAGATTATCCACGCTTATTAAAATTCACTGAAGGAATGAGTACCTCAAGACTAAAAGATTTAGTTAATCAGGTTATCAAGACATATTTGCTAAGAGATAAAGCAAATAAAATAACAATGGAAGATTTTATCAATAGCATATTTGTAATTGAAAAATTTGATAATTCAAAAGATACATTGATAAATTGGGCATTCCAACTAAGCAAAAAAGGACTTTCATTAAGAGAGCTTGAAAATATTACAGGGATACCAAAATCAACACTATCGCATCGTTTTAAAACCATGGAGGTAAAATAATATGGCACCACAAAATCCAAAATATTCACACTTAATTATCAAAGAGGGAGATATTGAAATAGTAAAGTATGACCCGCAGGGAAGAACTAAGCCGGTTCCAAGGAATTTTGGTGCACACGGTCAATTACTTTTGGATGGGATGGAGCATATTATTACAAAACATTCAACTGTAACATCTTCTTTAGGGACTAATAAAGTTGCGTTTGAAATAAAACTACATGAAAGTCAGAAGTTTCAAGACAAAAATAGGCGAGAATTTTTAGAAAATAATAAAATCCGTATAAATGCTATAAAAAATCAAAATCAAGCAATTGCATCAGCAGCCATTTCAGATTTTAATAAGTTTGAGAACAAAGTTAGAGAATATAAAAATACAAGTAAAAATAAATCTGAATTCCAATTTATTGATTCAATAACACCTATTGAAATTGAGGAAAAACAAATATCTGATATAAAGGAAGTGGCAAAAAATACTGCTTTAAAAGATGAAAAATTTGATATACAAGCAGTTTTTTTACCGGAACTGTCAGCAGAAGAATATCAGGCAACTATTTCAAACTTTAAACAGAATATTAAAAATATTGGTGGAAATTTTATTCGTGAGCCTTATCAATTAACAAATGGTATGGTTGTTGCAAGATTTGAAGTTTCAGGCAAGGATATTGATACTATATCTGCAGATGATGCAATATACAGAATTGAAGAAACAGCATCTTATACTTTCGAACCAAGCGAATCAAAACTCACAGGTAATTTGGAATATAGTGTAGATGAAAATATAGAACCTGAATCATTACCTTGTGTAGTAGTAATAGATGGAGGAGTGGACTTTTCGGCAAGTCCTCAAATTGAACCTTTTGTGTCGGAACATCTTACTTATGAACACAATGAATACAATAATTTCCAACACGGGACTGCTGTTGCATCAAGAGTAATTTTTGGCGAAAACATTGATGTACAATTAAAAACAGGAATTTTAACTCCGAAAGCACGAGTTATCGATGCTTGTATTTTTGATACGGAAACGCTTACTGAAGACAATTTAATTGAAAAAATCAAATATATAGTAGAACACTATCACGAAAAAGCCCAAATTTTTAATTTGTCAGTTAATAGCTCAAAAGCAATAGATCAAAATACTATGAGCTTGTTAGGATATGAAATTGATGCTTTAATTCATAAATATAAAATCATCTTTACAATATCTGCCGGCAATCATAATCTTTGGCAGTTTACTGATAATTATGCTGATATTTTAGATGATGATGATGCTATAATTGCAAGTCCTGCAGAAGCAACTCTGGCGTTAACTGTTGGAGCCGTAAATAATGAAAATGATCCTAATAGCTTAACCGGTAAAGATGAAATATCTCCGTATTCAAGATTAGGTCACGGTTTTGCACAAAATGAGAAACCTGATATTGTTGCATATGGTGGAAATATTTCGATTGCAAATAAAACGAACTTTGGTATTACTGCAATTTCAAATAACGGACAATTTGTTACTACATCGGGTACAAGTTTTGCTGCTCCTATTATTGCATCTAACGCAGCACAAATAATAAAGTATGTAAATAATGATAATGGCATGGCACCGTTATTAACTAAATTACTAATGATACATTCAGCTAAACAATTATGGGAATCAGAGGGTCTTAAAGAAGAAGATAAAAGCTTTTACAAAAAATTATACGGCAATGGTTTATGTAATATTGAAGATGCTTTATTCTCAGAGGAATCAAAAGTCACATTTTTATGTACCGGAACAATGAACCGCTTGAATAAACAAAGAGTAAAATTTTATATTCCAGAGCTCACATCGGAGAAACCAAGAAAATATCCATTTATTGTTAAAATAACATGCTTGTCTGATCCTATAACTGACTATCAAAAAGGAGAAGAATATTTAGGGACATTTATTGATGCAAGTTTGCATAAATTAAGTTCGACAGGAAAAAATACAAATGCAAATCCAGCTAAGACAATAACTGGTCGTAGAAAGTGGCAGCCATATCAACATTTTGAAAATGTATTTTATACAGTTCAACCTGGAGACTGGGAACTATGGTTACAACTTTATACGAGATGGGATGTTGCTGATGATTTCGAAGTTCCATATGCTTTGGCTATAACAATCGAGGACCCATTAAGACAAATGGAATTATATAGTGCTATTCAAAATGAAGTTGAAAACCGCTATGACCTAATGATTCGACCAGAAACAAGGATTCAAATATAAAATAAATTTGAGTTTTATCTCTATTTATAATATATTCAAAGCAATAGGAGTATTTAATGGCGGAAGTAAAAAAAAGAACAGCAGCGAAAAAGTTTGTTGAAGATTGGACGGGGAAAGGCTATGAAAAAGGAGAGAGCCAAAAGTTTTGGATACAACTTTTGGGAGAGGTCTTGGATGTAGAACATCCTGCTCAATTTATCTCTTTTGAAGACCAAGTCCATCTTGACCATACAAGTTTTATTGACGGCTATATTCCTGCTACAAAGGTTTTAATTGAGCAAAAGAGTGTTGATAAAGACTTAAATAAAGCGATAAAACAATCTGACGGGAGTTTATTAAATCCGTTCCAACAGGCAAAAAGATATATAACTGAGCTTCCTTTATCGCAGCATCCCCGTTGGGTTGTAACATGCAACTTCCAAAAATTCTGCGTTTACGATATGGAGCGTCCGAACGGCGAACCGCAGGAAATTTTGCTTAAAGATTTGGAAAAAGAATACTATAGACTTTCTTTTCTCGTTGATACAGGCAATGAACACTTGAGAAAAGAAATGGAAGTTTCAATAAAAGCCGGAGAAATTGTCGGGCATTTATATGATGCACTTTTGAAACAGTACAAAGACAGCAATAACGAAGACTCCCTAAAATCCTTGAATATTTTGTGCGTAAGATTGGTATTCTGTTTGTATGCAGAAGATGCAGGAATATTTGGCAAGCATGATATATTCTTGGATTACCTAAAACAATATGATGCCTCAAAAATGCGCAAAGCGCTGATTGAACTTTTTGAAGTTTTAAATACAAAACCTGAGGACAGAGATCCGTATTTGGAAGATGATTTAAAGGCTTTCCCTTATGTAAACGGAGGACTTTTTGCACAGGAACACATTGAGATTCCGCAGTTTACGGATGAAATCAGAACCTTACTTTTAGAAAAAGCGAGCGCAAATTTTGACTGGTCAGAAATTAGCCCTACAATATTCGGTGCTGTTTTTGAAAGTACATTGAACCCTGAAACTAGACGTTCAGGCGGTATGCACTATACTTCGATTGAAAATATCCATAAAGTTATTGATCCTTTATTTTTGGATGATTTGAATGAAGAATTCAATACCATTAAAAATTTACCTCAAAATAAAACAAGGGATAAGAAACTTGAGGAATTTCAAGACAAAATTGCTAATCTGAACTTTTTAGACCCTGCTTGCGGAAGCGGAAACTTTTTAACGGAAACATATATTTTACTCCGCAAACTTGAAAACGAAATCCTATTTGAACTTTCAAAAGGTCAAATTACAATGGGATTGGTTACTAACCCGATAAAAGTTTCAATCAAGCAATTTTACGGTATTGAAATAAACGACTTTGCAGTTACTGTTGCAAAAACTGCACTTTGGATTGCAGAATCTCAAATGATGAAGAAAACGGAAGATATTGTTCATATGGATTTAGATTTTCTTCCACTAAAAACTTATGCCAATATAGTTGAAGGCAATGCTCTCCGTATAAATTGGGAAAATGTAATTTCAAAAAACAAACTAAATTACATAATGGGAAACCCTCCTTTTGTCGGCGCAAGATGGATGTCTCAAGAGCAAAAATCTGATTTATTTAATGTGTTTGGTAAGGATTGGAAAAATTCTGGTGATTTAGATTATGTATCTTGCTGGTATAAAAAATCTGTAGATTTTATAAACCAAACAAATATTAGTGTTGCATTGGTTTCTACAAATTCAATTTGTCAAGGTGGTTCTGTAACAAACTTATGGAAACCATTATTTGAAAAAGGAATTCATATTAATTTTGCATATAGAACTTTTAAGTGGGACAGTGAGTCAAATTCAAAAGCACACGTACATTGCATTATTGTTGGATTTAGTTTTAATAAGATTAATGGAAAGAAAAAGTTATATTCAAAAGAACGTATGCAACTTGTTGATAACATTAATGCATATCTGATTGATGCACCAGACATGTTTATAGAAAGTATTAATAAACCAATATGTAATGTTCCTGAAATAAAAATAGGCAATAAGCCAATAGATGGTGGTTTTTACTTGTTTGAAAAACAAGAAATGTATGATTTTATAAAAAAGGAGCCTTTATCAGAACAATATTTCCGCCCTTGGTACGGCGCTAGAGAATTTATAAATAATTCTCCAAGATATTGTTTATATTTAGCAAATTGTAATCCGTCAGATTTAAGAAAAATGCCAGAAGCTTTAAAAAGAGTAGCCGCTGTCCAAGAATATCGTTCAAATAGTACTAGTGAAGGTACTCGAAAAATTGCAGCAACTCCAACTAAGTTTCATGTAACAAATATTCCAAATGGTTCATATATTGTAATTCCTCAGGTCTCATCTGAGCAAAGGAAATATATACCAATTGGATATATGCAAGACGGGGTTCTATGTAGTGATAAGGTAAGAATCTTGCCAGATGGAAATTTATATCATTTTGGTATTATAACTTCTAATGTTCATATGGCTTGGATGAAAACAATTTGCTGTAGGTTGAAAAGTGATTACAGCTACACAATAAATGATGTTTATAATACATTTCCGTGGTGTAATCCAACAGATGAACAAAAAGCAAAAATCGAAAAAACTGCACAGGGAATTTTGGATGCAAGAGCTTTGTATCCTGAGTGTTCTTTAGCAGATTTATATGACGAACTTACTATGCCGCCTGAGTTACGCAAAGCACATCAATTAAATGATGCTGCTGTAATGGAAGCATACGGATTTAGAACAAAGGACGAACAAACCGGCAAATCACGTTGGCTCACCGAATCCGAAACCGTCGCGCAATTAATGCAAATGTATCAGGAACTGGCAAAGGATAAATAGGAATATTATGAAACTGGACTATGATTTTATAAAACAAATATTATTAACAATGGAAAATTATCATGAACATGAAATTAATAACTATGAATTAATGAAATTGCTCAATATAACTGCTGATATCGAAGACAAATTTATAGGTCATATATTATTAATGGGTGATAACGGATTAATTGATTATTGCCATACAAAATATGCTTTTGGTTTTGCTAAAATTCCTGGCTGTAAGGGATATAAGATTATTGATGATGATTATCGAATCACAGCCCAAGGATATAATTTTCTCGACATTTTAAAAAATGATACAATCTTGAATAAAATTAAGAACTTTGCAATACAAAATGCTTGGGAGATTGGGAAGCAGTTAATTATTGAATCAGCAAAGATTAACATGTTATAAATATTTTATTAAATTTATGCAACCAGATAAGGAAAATATTTATCAAGCAATTTTACCGCTTCGACAAATGCTTTAAGTTTGTCCATCATTGGCTTGTTTTGATCTCGCATTGTTTGTCCGATATCATACGCATCGAGAATATCCTGACAGAGCTCTATCTCTTTTTCCTCTTGCTCACTCAAATCTGACTTATCAAGATATTGAGATACTATTTGTTTAATAATATCGTAAATTAACTTGGTTAATTCAGTTGACGTTTCTCTATAAGATGAATCTTTGATTTGCACTATTCTTTTCTCGGATGAGTTATTTTGTATATGGATATCTACTTTTGTAAAATTACTCCAATACTGTTGGCTATATGACAGCTGCTTTACTTTACTCATTGTATTATCAATTTGCATATTTAAAAAAGTAGGGAGCTGTTGATTATATGTTCTTATTAGTTCGATTTTTATATTGTTGTTCCATTGAACAAAAAAGTTGTCAGTTAGAATTTTGTTAGTAGCTACATCATAATAATTAAGATTCCCATTGCATGCTCCTGTATTTACCTTATTTTTAAATGGACAACTAGCACACATGCGGGAATTGCATCTCGTATTATGTTGTTTTAATATTTGCTGATATAAGGGATTTTCCATTTATTTTCTCCAAGTGTTATTTGTTATATTGAGTGTAACTTATACAACCATTATTTACTACGTTCCCATGCTTTTCAAGTGTGACAGCCGTTTATAGAATAAAAAGATTTACAAACATTAATATTATTTTAAAATCCGGACTTGATTTGTATATGCCTTTGAGTGATGAATACGACACGTTAAAGGAGGTCGTATGGAAAAAGTCGGATTGAATATTACTCCAAAAGAGTTTAAGCAACTAAGTAAATGGTCAGAAAATATTTATAACACGGCAGTTGTTATCGATTATTTCGTTGCAAATCAACCGGAGATTGAAGAATGCTACAATCTCGCACCTGTAGTAAAGCATCTGCGTAATGATGCGGATGTATTAAATGCATTCTTTATAGATCACGAAAAAGATGTCGAAATTTAAAAGCTGTTTAAATCGTGTTCAAAAATTATTATGTCCAAATGATACGATTTCAGACGCATACACTTGATGTTTCCCGCGGAAAGAGCGATGAATGGTGTAGCTTGAAAGGAGCCTACTATGATTGAAATCGGTAAAAAGTACAGATTGAAAAAGCTAAAAGGTTGGTTTGAAAAAGATAGCGAAGAATTTACGGTTGTTTGCTTTGGGGAGCATAATATTGTCGGCTGCGTTGCACCGGATGGCGAAAGATATGTGTTTGATAAAGATTTTTTGATTGACCCCGATAAGCCGGATGAAATATACGCAGATATTACAATAACGAAAGGTTAAAACCATGATTGAAAAAGATTACAAGCTTTATGGCACAAAGATTTTAAACTTAAAAACACAAGAAATCGGATTGTTAATTTGTTTATGGGAGAACAGATATGCAGATAAAACTGTAGATTTTGCGGCTTGTGTAGATAAAACCGGCAATCAGTACAACATTGAACTAGATAATATCAGAGGGTTTGAAGATAATTTTGAAAAATAAATAAATCTGTAAAATTATTCCATTATACTCGAATACTCAACAGCCTCGTCTATTTTATCCATTAATAAACTCGCTAATATTAAACGTTTTATTGCTTTTTCTTTTGTAAGTGTTAAATTCTCGTGTGCTTTTGGATTCCTTATACCAGAGATTGCTCCAGAAAATATTTGCATATATCCGACTTGTACATTTTCGCCACTCTCTGTGGATGTATCTTCGAATTTCAAACGGTTACCAGATAAAGAGAAAAGATATTCCATTAAATTTTTACCATCTAACTCTTTATTTGAATTTTCATGCTTGTAATATTTTCTATATATTTTTTTTAATCTGCTATTTACTTCTTTAAAAGCCGACTCAACTGCATCAGCGTATTGTTTTGAATTATACTTGATAAAAACAAGTTCTTTTATTACCGGATGAATATACTGCCAGAACGGTTCGTTTTTGTTTTCTAATATGATTAACTGTAGTTTCTCTAACTGAGTCAAAATGATATTAAATTCACCAACTGACATATATTGCGTAGTCTTTATAACAAGATTGTTATAAATCGTTTCCCATTCCGGAGTATTATTTAAATGATTTGAATAAATAAATTTTGTTAACTCGTCTTTAAAAGCAAGATATCTTTGGTGGCTTAGCGTAATTCTTTGTCCCAAATTATATAAATCACGGAACTTGTTAATTAAATCGTTAATTGTTATATTTTCTTCTTGTAATGATGGCATTTATATACTCCTGAAAAGATTATACAATAAACACTTATGTGCTTTGAACATATTTTGAACAGTTATAAAACAGGGTTTGAATTAATTTGTCGATTTATCCATTCCATAATTACAGAAACAAGATATTCTTGTTCGGATTTGGTAAGTTCTCTGTGTTGAGGGAATTTGTGCCATTTTTCTATGCAGCCGCGACAGCAAGTTGCAGTTGCGTGTTGAGCGATAAAAACAGGATGGCCTCGCATTGGAGTTTGTTTACCATCATTAATAGGTTCTGCTGGAGCAACTCTATCTCGAATAAAATCGCAGGCATGAGAATAGATTGTATCAAGTCCTTTATCATTGATATATTCAAGCTCTTTTGCCCTGAGCTTAAATCTGCTCCTGAATTTTGATTTTGCAAGTCTATCCAATATTTTCATAAATTTATGATAACATAATGGAGATGAATAAAACTAAAATTAAAGAATTAGAAGAAAAAGAACAAGTCGAAAAGTTTTTCAAAACTAAACTTGGTCAGGAATGGTATGAAGAACTTGGTGTTGTTGATTGTGTAAAATCAGAAGCTCCGGATTTTAAAATTAAGACTTTAAATGGCGACACTATCGCATTAGAAATAACTAAATTTATAGCAGAAAATAAAAATCTTAAATTTTCCCAAGCATTAACCAGAATAGGTAATAAAATTTGCCGAGAAGCTGAAAAGGAATTTAATCTTTACATACATATACTTATTGATAAATATGATGAAAGGAAATTTAGTATCCATAGGAAAGACCTTTTGGATTATGCATATAACCCTGGGTTTTCAGAATTGCCTGATGCGAAAATACTTAAACAAAAAATGCATGATGTTCTCAAAAATAATATAGAAAAATTGAGACAAGGTTGGCTTGTGCAAGAGTGGATTCAAGTAGAAAATGAATATTTTAAAATTTCAATTGAGTCTTTTGCTTGTCCTTGGACAGGGAAATATGATTGCCACGTCAATAATGCCGGTATGGTAAAGCAAAACCCCATTGATGAATTACAAACCTGCATTGATAAAAAGAATGATAAAATCCAATCCTATAGCAAGGATTGTACTAAATGTTATTTGTTAATAATTGGACCCAATTCGTACAATGCCAATTATTGTTCTTTTGACAGCTTGCTATTAAAACATCGATTTAATTCGAAATTTGAAAAAATATTTTTGTATAGCGAAGATTCTGATATGTCATGTATTCTTGATAACTAAAGGTACAATAATTACATTCCTAAAATATCTCTTTCAACTATTTTCACAACATCTTCCGGTAAATATTCTTTCTTGTCAGACTTTTGTTTTGGCTCGGTAATTTGTTGTTTAACTTGTGGCAAATTTTTCAAAATGTTCATCAATGAATACATTTCTGCCTGTGGAGTTTGTTGATTATTATCAATATCATTTGAAATTTTATCCATAATTTTTTGTGCAAAATTCATCAGCTCACGATTAAATAATTCCTGTTCTCTGCCTTTTTCAAACTTCTTTTTATCCCATTCATATTCTTTCTTCCAATAAAATAAAGTCCTGCGCGAAAGATCAAGTTTTGTGCCAATCACATCAAGCGGTTGTTTTTCGTAAATATATAAATGCTCTGCTTGTTTTAATTTATCTAATTTAGTCATTTTTATACCTCAAAAATTATTCTGTCTACTGTAAAATTTGTTTTGTCGGATAATCGCCGAACTTGAAAATTACAAGTCCTATCAATTATTCCGAGATTTTGAAAATATTTAATCATTTGATTTAAAAGTGCCAAAGTATTTTTCAGCACTTTTGGTGGCAAATTTCTTTCTTTGCAAAAATAGTAAAATTTCTGAATATCATAGCAAGTAATATCATTTAAGTTTTTATTTTTGTAAAATGGCGCAATGTAGTATTTTAACATTCTGCGGTATCTTCTATAAGTATTTAATTTGCAATTGTTTTTAACATAATTTTCTAAAAAATATTCAATTGCTGCATCAATTGTAATAATCTGATAATTTGTCACTTGGTTTGTGCAAATGATAAATTCTTGTTTTAGCTTTTCTTCCTGATATTTATATAATCCTTGTTCAAATACCAATTTATTTTCGTTCAAGAGCCGTTCAAGTTCGGTTTTACAATCACACTCTGCAATCATTTCGATTTCATCAAGTGTAAATTCTTTTAAATGTCGCACCAATTTTTCTATGTTCATATAATTCGCTCCATAATTTCTTTTGTGATTTCTGCTAAATTATTGTCTTTGGCAAACGTTTCCATTTTATTTATTAATTGAACAATTTGCCTAAACCTGTTGTATTTTGTGTGGATATATTCAATCGCATCAGGAGTAAATGTAATCTCCGAAAGTTTTCCGATTATTTGAGATAAATCATCTACCCCTAATGTTTCAAACTTTAAAATTTCTGAAAACCTGTCATACAAATGCTTATACCTTTCAAGTTTTCTATGAGCCAAACCCATTCCGATAAAAATTATCGGGCATCCGGTTTCATCGTGAATATCCCGCAAAGTTTCAATTGTTTTATAGTTATTCATCAGGTAGTCAATCTCATCAATAAATATTACCTGCGGATTTTGTTTCAGCTTTTTTACAACAATATTAAAATTATCCGAAGTTAAAAATCTTGGAATCTCGTTAAGTTCTTTAACCATTTCTTCAAGCAGCCATCTGCCTGTCATAAGATTTGATGCACGCAAGTAAATCCCATCATATTTACACGCAAGCCACAAAGCTGTTTGCGATTTACCTAATCCGGGTTCGCCATAAACTAATCCCATCTTCGGGATATTTTTTGGTTTGTTTATCAGATTTTCAACTAATCCGATAAAGTTTTTCACATTAGTTGTTTTTACAAATATTTTATTCATATAAAAGCTTGTACTCCTTTGTATTTTTAAATTCCGTTATCCAAGAATTATTCGGATCATTTTTTACAAGATACTCATATTTTTCTGAATTATTTTTGAACAGCGTTTGAACCCTTTTTGAATTCGTTTTGAACGGGGGGTAAATTTCAGTAGGCTCTATCTGCGTTTCAAGCAGTTTTATATCCTCTGTTTTCAAATACTTTTTTACGGATTCAACAGTTTTCTTTTTTAGTTGCCGTTGGCGCACGATTTTTTGTTTATAATCCTCATAGTCCTTGATATCGCCAAGTAATTTTGCCATTGGGTGTGTTTCTGTGACTCTTTCTGCCGTGCATAAATACTCGCCTTTTGGGGTATAAACTTTGATACTTGTCAGGTCAAAAAGATTGTATTTAATCAAAACTTTGCTTTTAAATCCATATAATCTCTCATCAAAATAATCACAATTCAAGAATCTTATGCCATTCCGCTGAATTGTTTTGACTTCCGTTGCAAGCATCAAATCATCAAGGATATTTATATCAATATTCTGTCTTTTTCTTTCGGATAAAACTTCCGCTATTGTTTTATCTGGAGCATTCGTACAGGGTTGGGAATTTTTGAAATTCAGCCACATATCAATCATGTTTATTGTTTCTTCAATTGTAGGAATAAAATCGTTATGAAGGTTTTTGTGAAACTTTTCATTCCGCATTATATATGCCGGCTTATTATTTATTGATGAACCTATATAACTCGGCAATAATTTTTCAAACCCTTCCTGAAATTCTTTGAAAAATCGTTCTATTACTTTGGCTCTCGCGTTATATGGCCGTGCAAAAACTGTTTCTATACCAAGTTTTCTATACAAACCTTGAAAACCTAATTCAGTAAATCCTTTATCATCTGTAAAATACTTTGCCCTAAAAGCTCTGCCGTTATCCTGATAGACAACTTTCGGTATCATATTAAGATTTATAATGGCATTACGCAAAGCGGAGGCTATACATTGGGTATTTTCTTCAAGCATAATTTCATAACCGACCAAAGCCGTCGATTTCCAATCCAAAAAACCGACTAATGTTGCTCTGCATGGTTTACCTGTAAACGGGTTTATTACCTGAAACGCAAGTTTATGTCCATCTGCGACAAGAATATCCCCGACTTCAAGTAAACTTGCATCACGTTTTATATACGGTTCGACTTTATCCGATAATGCTTTTTCTCCGTCACGGGCAAGAATCCATTTATCATAATTATTGTCCTTAAACCATTTTGCATATCTTCTAAAAGTAATATCAGCTGGAATAAAACTTTGTCCCTGTTCCTTTAATCTGTATTTTGTTAAGGCAATAGCTTTGCCAATGGATAATCTATTCGGATGCAAAAGTAACCCCATAAATATTTTTATTTCTTCATCATTTAGAACTGTCCTATAATCATCAACACTACTATATTTATACTGTGGCAAAAGCTTTGTATAATCTTCAGTTCCGTTTAGCATTGCAAGCCAACGGTGTAAACTGCCGCGGGAAATTTTGCCTAAAATCTCAAAAAGATGTGAGTTTGAAGTATTATGCAATTTCACAAAATCGTAATCGGCTTGAAGTTTGTTTTGAGATTGTTTTCTAAACTCAAGCCACTGATGAACGACATCAAGTCTTGCAAGTGCTATTTGTTTACATTTTTCTGGAGTAAAATCTGCCATGCGTATGCTCCTTTGCATACACATTAATGTCTCTGTTTCGCAGAAACATCAAGTCCTGAATCTCAATCTCAGAGACATTTTGACACATATCAAAGTGAAAGATAAATTATTTTTGCACTTTATTGCACAATTTTGCACGAGGTAAATATTCAAATATATTGGCACTTTAAGGCATGAAAAACACTAAAAACCACAAATATTAGAGCAAAAGAGTGCAAAAATTGGGACAAAAGTGCAAGAATAGTCCGGCAAATCTCTACACTATAAATCTGCCTTAAAGTCCCAACAACTCGTTATCATAGCCGATAAAAACGCATTACAACTGTCCTGAAAACCTATAACTATAAAGCAGATTAGAGGACGAGCCTCAATCTGCTTTATGGTGTCGTAGGCGGGACTTGAACCCGCAAGGATTTCTCCACACGCCCCTCAAACGTGCACGTATACCGATTCCGCCACTACGACAAACCTTTTGCCAAATACATCTTAATATAAAAATAAATATTTGTAAAATTTATATATGTTTAACTTTATCTTCCTATTTCAACAGCTCTTTGTGCCATTGATTTTGTTATATTTACTAATGCAAGGTTCGCTTCATAAGCTCTTTGTGCCATTAAAGCGTCAGCTATATCTACCATTGCATTAACATTTGATGTTCTTATATAACCGTTTTCATCTGCATCAGGATGACCTGGTTGATAAATCTTTTCACCTAGTGTAGGATCTTCTACCACTCCTGAGAAGTTGACCCCGCCTTGTAAATATGGAAGACTACCAACTCCATATACATCTTCTTTCATACTGTTCATAATTCCATGGAACGAAATGTCATCTGTTGCATTTAGTACAGGAATCTTTCTCACATAATTCGGAGTATCAAGGTTTGCAATATTTTTTGCATGAACATCTATTCTTTTCCCGTGAACTTTTAATGCATTTGCACCTATATCAATTGATTCAAATATTCCCATTATTACCTCCCAAATTATTTACCTACATTTATTGCTGTTTTCATTTCTGTAATTATGTTGGACATTCTCCTTGTAGCCATTGAGTACAAAATGGAATTTTCTTGTAATTGCAAAAGCTCATTGGCAGAATTTACAGGTTCTTCTGTTCTATCCTCTGCAATTGCAGATGGTCCGAGTTTTGTAGAAAGCTTTGTTTCCAAAGGACTGTTCATAGTTCCAAGGTATTGACTAAAATCTATATCCTGTCTGATATATCCTGGAGTGTCAACATTCGCAATATTTGAACCCAAAGCTCTTTGCCTTTGAGATATCAAATCCATCATTAAATTTACTTTGCCCATACTGTCCCCAGGTGTAAACATTTTATTCTGCCTTTCTTATCTTTTATTATGCTTCTCTAATATTTATTGCTTTGTTATACATATTATCTGCCACTTTCAAAACCTGCATACTCGCAAGCATTGAAGCATTCATTCGCATCATATCCATCGCTGTATTATATATACTGACATTTGCACGTTCCAAACAACCTTGCTTAAAACAGTCGTGGTTTTTTACAAGTCTGCCTTCTCCGGCTTCATTTGTTGCAATTACTCTATTCATATCAGTTGTTTCCATTCCGCTTGGATTGTCAAATCTTATTAATGGTATATGTCCAAGTTTTTTGGGTTTATCGCCATGAAAATCGTAAGAAACAACATCGCCGTTTTTCTTAATTTCAAATTTCATACAATTAGAAGGAATTTTTATCCCATCTCCAACAATCCATCCATCACTTGTTACAAGATAACCACCTTTACCTTGCTTAAATGAACCATCACGAGTATATTGAACTTCTCCTGATGGAGACGTAACAGGGATATAACCCGTTCCATCAATTGCAACATCAAAAGGATTTTCTGTTACTCTTACTGAGCCTTGAGAGTAATCAGTTCTTACAGCGCCTGTCAAATAACCGTCCTCTTTTAATATTTGCTCAAAAGTTTGTTTTTTGTAACCGTTAGTATCCACATTTGATAAATTCTGCGCAATCATACCAAAACGCTCAAATTGAACAAGTGCGTTATTTGTACCTTTTGAAATTATGCCTTGAAAATTATACATTATCTATACCTCTAATTTATGATGATGAACTCAATTGTGATATTGCTTTACCTAATACCGAATTTTGAAGCATAAACATTTGTCTGTTCGCATCAAAGTTTTTCATAATAGGCATCATTTTTATAAATTCTTCCTGCAAAGCAACATTTGAATATTCATTATATCCTTGTTTAACATTAGGATCCATAACTACAATGCCATTTGCATCAACAATTCCAAGCTTACCTACAAGTGAAAATTTATGAGTTTTTTCATCAAATACACTTATTTTACCTGTTTGGTCAACTTTCACATGTTTTAAATCCTGTGGAACAAAAGGAAGTTTTATAGGAACACCTGCATCTGATAGGACTTGAGAATCCTCTAAATTTAATAATGATCCGTCTTGTGCAATTTTGAAACGCCCATCACGAGTTAATTTTATACCGTTAGCAGTCTGAACTTGAAAATATCCTTTATTTGCAATTGCAATATCTAGAGGATTTCCGGATAAACCTATACGTCCAACTTTATCATCTAATGTTGTAGAAAGAGCATTCGTTCCTAAATATTCGGTAAAAGATGATACAACAGGTTCCCGTCTTTGAAATCCAATTTTATCAAATCCACCGACATTTTCATTTCGAATGCCTAATATTGCACTCTGTAAGTGCATTGCTCTTATTGAAACGGTTAAACCGCTATTATTGTAAAATATTCCGCTGTTTAATCTCATAGTACTACTTGCCTTCTTTTTTCTATTATCGGAAAAATCTTTCAAAATCTCAATTTTTCAGATAAATTTCATCTGTTTGGATGAGTGGTTGCATGTATTTAATGAGTTTTTTATAAAAGTCAAATTTTTTAGTAAACAGATGTAAAATTATTTCCTTTTTTCATGAATTTATGCTACAATTTCGTTGGAGATAGTGAAAGTTTGTTAAGGATTATATATTTTTGAATTTTAACGCGTTAAAATATACATTATTAGCTGTAATTACAATTTCACTGACACAAACATCTGCATTTGCAATAGACGATGTTTGGGGAGGAATGGGATTGACTAAAGAGGCTATAGAGCAATATACAAACTCAGGAACTGTTTTTAATGCCCCATTAGATCCTGTTAAAGAACCTCCAAAAGTTGATGTTCAATCTCAAATTAATAATACTACTCCAACTATTGAAGACTTAGCCGGCTCATCTACTGGAAATTATGTAGATAAAGAGCATAAAACAATTCGTGAGATAGAATTTTACGGTTTAAATTCTATTCCGCAAGAAGAAATACTTTCTAAAATTCAAATGCATCAAGGTGGAGAATATACTCGTGAAATGATGCAAAATGATTTAAAAGCAATATTTGATACAGGATATTTTTCTGAAAGAATGAAGGCTGTTCCAACTATAAATTCAGATGGGACAGTAACAATAAAAATTGTTGTAGAAGAAAATATTCCTGTAAAAGATTTTACTATTGAGGGGAACACTGTTGTCCCGACTGAGGATATTCTCGCAACTCTTGACGGTATGAAAGGAAAACCTCAAAATATTGGAAATATTAATGAGGCAATAGCAAAAATTCAAGAAATTTACGGTTCAAAAGGCTATATCCTTGCCCGTGTAAATTCCGTTACTGATGACCCTGACGGAACAATCAACATCAGTATAAAAGAAGGTATTATAGACAAAATTATGATTGAGGGTAATGAAAAAACTAAAGATTACATTGTTGCCCGTAATATTTTAACTGAACCAGGGATGGTTTATAACGAAAATCTTATTAAAGAAGATTTAGTAAGATTATACGCGACACAAGCATTTAAAGATGTTACAAGAGAAATTGAACCTAGTGAAGATATTCCTGATGCTTACGATATAACAATTAAAATTGTAGAACAAAGAACCGCAAGTGTTTCTGTTGGTGGAGGTCTTGATACTGTTACAGGTATATTCGGTTCATTAGGTATATCTGAAAATAATTTCCGAGGACGTGCAGAAAGAATTTCATTAACAGGTTTGGCAGGTACAGGTGTCATTTTGAATGACTCATCAGTTAAAAATCATATGAACATTCAAGCTGAATTAAGTTATTTTAAACCTTATTTCTTTAATGCTGATACCTCATTAAATTCAAGAATATTTTTTAGAGATTTCGGATCTTACCAAATTCCGCTTGCTGTTGAAAGAAGATATGGTATAGAATTTACAACTGCACACAGATTAAAAACAAACAGACACGCGACCGCAACTTTCAGTATAGGTGCTGAAGATATTCATGTAAAAGAAGGAGATAGAAACGGTATTGCAAATTTATACAGACAATATAATATTCCTCTTTCTGAACGTGCGAAACAGTTAGAAGGCGGTATGTTCTTATCATTGAGCCCATCATTATTATTTGATACACGAGATTCTGCAACTGTTACAAGACATGGAACAATGGCGAGTTTGAGATTCGATGAAAGCTTAGGATTAAATGGATTCAAAAAAACTAACGGTAGATTGACCGGTATGATTAAGCAATATATCCCAATTGCGAAAAAATCTTCTTTGTCATTTACAGCAAAAGGAGGAGGTGCAATTCACGGAGATATTCCTGAAGTATTAGCATATCGTTTAGGTGGACCTTATACAATAAGAGGTTTCAAAATGAGCGGTGTAGGTACAGGTAATGCATTTATTATGGGTTCAGCCGAATTTGCGACACCAATACCGTTTATGGATAGAACAAGAATTGCATTTCTTAATAATTTAAGATTTACAATGTGGATTGATGCAGGTAAAGTATTTGACGGAACAGTTTCAAATACAATATATGACAGACGTATGTACGCGGTATCTGCCGGTGTCGGGTTGAAAGTATTTATTCCGGGAATGGGTCCTTTGTCTATCGATTATGGTATTCCACTCACAAACGGTGGACGAAATGCATCTAAACACGGGTACTTTACTTTTGGTGTAGGTGATTTATTATACTAATTAAGAAAAGAATAAGATAGGAGGAAATATGAAAAACTCAAAATTATTAACATTATTATTGGCAAGTATGATTACTGCAATAGGATCAAGTGCAAATGCAGAAGTTGGTTACATCGATTATGCAAGAGTATTGGATAATTATTCTGTTGCTCAACAAGCTGTAAAAGAACTTGATGCTAAAGGTCTTGAATTACAACAATATATGCTTGAGAAAGAAAAACAATACAAAAACTTAAATACACCATTACAAAAACAAAATTTTGAATCACAAACATCAAATGAATTAAAATCAAAACAAGATTCTCTTATGAAAATGCAGCAAGATAAAGAAGCTCAAATTTTGAGTAAAGTTCAAACTGCTGCGAGAGCAGTTATGGTTGCAAATCATTTAGATGCTATTTTAGCTGATCAAGTTGTATTTGTAGGTGGTATTGATGTTACAGATCAAGTTATTCAAAAATTGAAAACTCAACCGTAACTAAAGGAGTTTTGATGAAATACGCACAAAATGGAGAACAATATCACATCGGTCTAAAAGAAGGTGATGTCGGGAAATATGTTATTTTACCGGGAGACCCAAAACGATGTGAAAAAATCGCACAATATTTTGAAAATCCGAAACTTGTAGGTGACAGACGTGAATTTGTAACCTATACAGGCTACCTTGACGGAGAAAAAGTCAGTGTAACCTCAACTGGTATTGGAGGACCTTCCGCGTCAATAGCAATGGAAGAGCTATCTAAAATAGGTGCTGATACTTTTATTCGCGTTGGTACATGCGGAGGAATGGACATAGATGTTAAAGGAGGAGATATTGTTATTGCAACAGGTGCAATTCGTGCAGAAGGAACAAGTAAAGAATATGCCCCGATAGAATTTCCTGCGATTGCAAATCTAGATATCGCCAATTCACTTGTTCAATCAGCAAAAAATCTCGGTTTTAATTACCATGCAGGAGTTGTACAATGCAAAGATTCTTTCTATGGTCAGCATAATCCTGAAATTATGCCTACAAGTTATGAACTTCTTAATAAATGGGAAGCATGGAAACGTCTTGGATGTTTAGCTTCCGAAATGGAATCTTCTGCATTATTTATTGTAGCAAGTTATTTAAAAGTACGTGTAGGTTCGGTATTTTTAGTTGTTGCAAATCAAGAAAGAGAAAAACAAGGTCTTGAAAATCCTGTAATTCACGATACTGAAAAAGCTATCAAAACGGCAATTGAAGCAATTAAAATTTTGAAAGGTTAATTATGTTCGGAAAAAACAGAATGGAATATGTGATAAAAACTTGTCCGTCAGAAAACGCTCAAGAACTTCAAAATCTTTTAAACGAGATGTCTATGAACGGATGGGAACTATATAGTATGCAGGAAACAGGAGATGAAGATGAAAGCATTATGAACTGCATATTTATGAGAGAAGCAAAATCCAATTCCAACTCTGAAAGTGATATAGTTAATATATCAGATTTTAAAAGCCAAATGGAAAGAATGCTTTCCCCAAAGTTGACAGAATATGAAAAATGTTTAGAAATTCAAACAAAAATAAAAGAAAAACGAGAAGAAATCAATAAAATTAAATCTCAACTTGATACAGAAGTTCCGGTATCTCGTAAAAAATTAAATGACAGAATTTCTTCAGGATTAAAAGACCTTGAAGAGTTAAAAATTGAATTAAATAAAGCTACATCTCCTGACTTGATGTATTCAAAACTTCATGAAGAAAAACTTTCTATTTATTTGAGCGAAGAACTCTTAGGATTTATTGACTCTGAAAGAGATAATTTCGGAGAAGAACAACTTATTGCAGAAACAGTTAAAACAAGACTTCATGCAACTGAAAAATACGGATATGTAATTCCTAAAGTCGTATTTAAAGACGATGAAAACCTTAATCCGTGCGAATTTTCAATAAGAATTCGAGGAATGGAAGTATTTAGAGCATCTGTATGCCCTGAGTGTAAAATGTTCTATGCAGATGAAATCCACACCGAAAGAAAAATTAAAAATTCAATTGAAGGTATAGATGAAATTTCAGGAA
The DNA here is from genome assembly GCA_017941035.1 of bacterium. Taxonomy (GTDB): domain Bacteria; phylum Cyanobacteriota; class Vampirovibrionia; order Gastranaerophilales; family Gastranaerophilaceae; genus Zag111. The sequence goes on from JAGAXG010000045.1 coordinate 149,904, forward strand.
GAAAAATTATCTGGATTGAAAAAGATAAATCAAAAGATTTTTGGCAATATGGATTAACTTCAAGCGAATATATAGCTCACGCCCTTGAATTTGTAGCTTTTAAATATGTTGATGATTTACTTGATTACGAAGATATTGACAAATATTTGGACGTAGTAGAAAAAGAAAATTCTTACTTAGTTGATAATATCGTACCGGATGTTTTAAACTACGGAGATATTAAATACATTCTTACAAGTTTAATAAAAGAAAAAGTTTCTATAAAAAATATCACATATGTATTTGAAAAAATAAATGATTATTCAGATGATGAATCAAAAATTGATATCATTAATAAATTAAGAATTTCTCTGTCGCGCCAAATATGCAGAGAATATATGAACAACGATGGTGAAACAATTAGCGCATTTGAACTTTCAGAAAAAACTTATTCCGATATGGTTTTGGCATGCGATGATACAGATGAATCAATTATTAGAATCGATGGTGAAACAGCTGAAAAACTGGCAAACAAAATTATGCGCAAGGCAAAAAAACTCGGAATTTATTCACCAAAACTTGTTGTTCCGATGGAATACAGACAAATATTTTTCACTTTGCTAAGCCTTTATATAAACGATATTACAGTTCTTGCTCAGGAAGAACTCGGCAATGCATTCAAAATAGATACCCTTGGCGAAATTTAGTCAGGAACATACCTGAACAAATCTCCAACACTACAGTCAAGAGCAAAACATAATTTGTTCATTGTTTCAAATTCAATGCCCTTAGTTTTGTCACGATATAAAGCATCTATTGTATTATAATCTAACCCTGAAAGCTTTGCCGTTTCAGCTTTTGTCATTCTTTTTTTACCAATTAATGTAGAGACATTATTTATTATCATAAATAAATTGTAATAATTTTATTACTAAAGTTTGACATATTTGTGTATAATAAGTACTATATGAGTATAGTACATAATTTTAGTAATATTTATTAACAGAAAGGGGAATTAATTATGGATAAAAACATGGAAAAGGGAAAAGAAGGAATTACTGAAGATGTACTTGTCGCATTAAAAAATTACATCGAAGTAACATCAAAATATTCAGAAGAATTTTCTGATAATAAACCTCTATATCGTATATGTTTTATGCTTGATAAAATGGAAGAAGAACTCGACAAGTTAAAACCTTATTACGATGTCCTATGCTAATCGAATAAATATAAAAAAAAGCGCTGATAATTGCTATCAGCGCTTTTTATTTATTACATTATTAAATATTTGGTAATTTTGTATAAAAATCATTTGCTTGCTCGAATTGATAAGCAAAATTAAATAAACTTGCTTCATTAAATTGAGGAGCAAGGATTTGCAAACCAATTGGCATGCCTGAATTATCAAAACCTGCCGGAACGCTTATCCCTGGGATTCCTGCAAGATTACATCCGATTGTTGCAATATCAGTCAAATACATTGCAAGAGGATCAGATGCTTTTGAACCGAGCTCAAATGCAGTATTTGGACAAGTTGGTGAAATCAACACATCAACTTCTTTAAATGCATTAACAAAATCTTGAGTTACAAGGGCTCTCATTTGTTGAGCTTTCTTATAATAAGCGTCATAATAACCTGCAGAAAGAGCATAAGTACCGAGCATTATACGACGTTTAACTTCAGGACCGAAACCTTCAGCACGAGTTTTGGTATACATTTCCATAAGATTTTTAGCATCAGGAGTTCTATAACCATATCTTACGCCGTCGAATCTTGCGAGATTAGATGAACATTCTGCAGTTGCTAAAATATAATAAATACCAATTGAATATTTTATATTCTTAAGTGAAATTTCTTTAATTTCACAACCGAGTTTTTTATAAGTTTCTATTGCATTTTCAACAGCTTTTTGAACATCAGCAGAGTTACCTTCGCTCATAAGTTCTTTAATAACACCTACTTTTTTACCTTTAATGTCATTTTTTAAGAAATCTGCATAATGTTCAACAGGCATATTTAAAGAAGTAGAATCTTTAGGATCATGTCCTGCAATTACCTCTAAAAGATTTGCGCAATCTTCAACAGAGCGTGCAAAAGGGCCTATTTGGTCTAAAGAAGAAGCAAAAGCTATCAACCCATAACGTGAAACTCTGCCATAAGTAGGTTTCATTCCAACGATACCGCAAAAAGATGCCGGTAAACGTATAGAACCACCGGTATCAGAACCCAGTGCCAAAGTCACTTCACAAGCAGAAACACTTGCAGAAGAACCTCCTGAAGATCCTCCGGGAACTTTGTTTAAATCCCAAGGGTTATGAACCTTGCCAAATGCAGAGTTTTCATTTGATGAGCCCATAGCAAATTCATCCAAATTTGCTTTCCCAACTATCGGAACGAGATTATTTAAAAGTTTTTCTGTAATTGTGGCATTAAAAGGTGATACAAAATTTTCCAAAATTTTTGAAGAAGCTGTTGTTTTAGAACCAACTAAATTCATATTATCTTTTAATGCAAGAGGAATACCTGCCAAAAGAGGTAATTCTTCACCTTTAGCAATTTTTTCATCAACTTTTTTTGCGGTAGCAAGTGCAATATCTTCTGTTAAAGAATTAAAAGCACCAATTTTATCTTCAATAGAATTTATTCTTTCAAACGTCGATTTTGTAAGTTCAACTGCTGAAATTTCTTTATTTTTTATAGCTTTGCTTTGCTCAGTTGCAGTCTTTTTTAAAAGCTCGTTCATAATATCTCCTTAAAGCTAATCCTATGCAAAAATTTTATGACAAACATAAGTCAATAGCAAGTAAAAAGAGAAATTAAAACTACTTCACGCAAACCGCCGTGAGGAACGAGCCGTAGCGGTAGGTGTTGTACCTGCTCGTGTACGAACTGTTGAAGTAGCGGCCGTTCGCGCCGTCGTAATTTGCGCTGTCCTCTGAACTAGACCACAAGGCGTAGTTCCAAGACGAGCCTAAACCGGCAAAAGTTGTGCCTAGTTTGGAGGTGTTTAATGTGCCATCATATCTGGCTGTATCTCCTATTTGGCTTGGGGCATCATATAAGTAGGTTGCGATTTTTGCAAGGTCTGTTAATGTTGCTAAGTGCCCGCCCATATCTTTACACTTTACCATCGCTCCCGCCCAGCGGTCACCTTTAGTTATACAACTATTGTTCGTACAACAATATTTTATATTGTATTTTGTTTTGTAGTCAGATTTTACTTCCCAAGTTCCATTATTATTTGTACAATAATCATCTCTATATAATGGAGTCGGGACTTCAGGTTTAGTTATCTTTAAGCCCGCAAAAGATATCCACTCAAGATTTGCACCGTTAAATCCGATTACATCTTTACCGAATTTGTTAGGTCCTTTTGTCCCGTTTAAATCTACTATCCCTTTTATACAACTCGTTGTCTTTGAACGGGCATCCTCTTTTACTCCGTTATACTCAACTGCATCAGGATCAGAGACTGGGCAGTTTTTGTTCCAAGATAATATCATAGGTGTTCCATCGCCCAAAACTATCCCTGCAACATCTGTATAATCATCCTTATTTACATGAAAATCCCCGCCGTCTTTTATGTTTGAGACTTCCACATCTTCTTCATCTGTTTTAATTCTACTGTATGGTAAGCAGTCTGTTAGGTTATCTTTATCACAAATTGTCACTATCTTTAAATGTTTTGATAGTGCCTGCGCAAATTCATAACTCGGATTTGCGCCGTTATAATATGGTCCGATACCGTATTCTATATTTAATAAATCTGTTCCTTTGGATAGTTTGCGCTCAAAAACTGCTATTTTGTTTTTGGTTACTGTGTCATTTATTTTTGTTAGCAAAGTTGGCAGTGTCAGCGCTGATACGACACCAATTATGACAAGAGCAATCAATGTTTCAGCTAAGGTAAATGCTTTTTTCTTTTTACTAAGGAGATTAGCTAA
>JAGAXG010000046.1 GCA_017941035.1 bacterium
CAAGCCAGCCTAAGTTTACTCCATTGAAACCGATTATATCTTTTCCATATCTGTTTGGACCTTTTGAACCATTTAAATCATAAAAACCGGATATACAACTCGTTGTTTCTGATCGAGCATTCTCTTTTTCTCCGTTATATTTTACCGCATCAGGATCACTCACAGGACAATTCTTATTCCAACTAAATATTAAAGGTGTTCCGTCACCCAAAACTATCCCTGCTGTATCTACATAATTTGCAGGGTCTAACTGTAAACTTTCTCCCGTTTTTATATCAGATACATTAACAGGTTCTAAATCCGTTTGAATTTTTTCATATGGAAGACATTTTTTAAGGTTATCTTTATCACAAATTGTCACAATCTTTAAATGTTTTGATAGTGCCTGCGCAAATTCATAACTCGGATTTGCTCCGTTATAATATGGCCCGATACCGTATTCTATATTTAATAAATCTGTTCCTTTGGATAGTTTGCGCTCAAAAACTGCTATTTTGTTTTTGGTTACTGTATCATTTATTTTCGTTAGTAAAGTTGGCAGTGTCAGCGCTGATACGACACCAATTATGACAAGAGCAATCAATGTTTCAGCTAAGGTAAAAGCTTTTTTCTTTTTACCAAGGAGATTAGCTAAAAATGCCCCCCCCCCGAAAGTGGCTCTGCGACTGCGTTTTAGCATTGTTATATCTCCTTTCATCCAGTTAATTCCTCTGTATTCTTATTATAAACTATGTTTTTATTTTTCGCAAGAGTAACTTTCTATCAATGCTGGTAAAATTTCAAAAACATCGCCAACAATTCCTGTATCAGCTATTTCAAAAATCTGTGCACATGCATCGTTATTTATTGCAACAATATGGGCAGAACCTTCCATACCGACAGTATGTTGAATTGCACCGGAAATTCCACAAGCGATATATATATTTGGATGAACAGTTTTTCCTGTTTGACCTATTTGAACACTATGAGGAGCTAAGCCTGCTTCAACAGCTGAACGAGTAGCCCCAATAGCCGCACCTATTTTATCGGCAAATTGTTTTAACAATTCAAAGCCTTGTTTGTTTTTAAGTCCCATTCCTCCAGCAACAATTATATCTGCACTATCTAAATCATTAATAATTTCTTCAACTGTTTTTTTAAATTCCAAAATATCTACATGATTTTTAATTTCATCAAGATTCACTTCTCGTTTGATAAATTTTGTATCAACTCTATCATCAATTGACTTAACTTTAAAAACATTCGGTCTGACTGTAGCCATTTGAGGATACTTTTTACATAAAATTGTAGCCATCAATTGCCCGCCGAATGTCGGACGTGTAGCAGACAATTGTCCTTTTTCATTTATATCAAGTTCAATACAATCTGCGGTTAACCCCGTATGAAGAGCACTCGAAACCCTCGGTGCTAAATCCCTTCCTTGATTTGTTGCTCCGATAAGTAAAATTTCAGGATCAATATCAAGAACCAAATCAATCAAAAGTTTTGAATAATATTCTGTTGAATATTCTTTAAGTCTTTTATCTTCAAAATAAAAAACATTGTTAACTCCCATATTTGAAAAAGCTTCTTTTAATCCTTCAATACTGTCCGGAGAAGCAAAAAACACAGCATTTACATCTACTCCTCCAAGTTTTTGCGCAAGTTCCTTTGCCTTATCTAAAAGTTCAAAGAATACCCTATGGACATAATTATCTCTTGTTATTTGTGCGTATATAAGTATTCCTTTAGGCATTACCAGCCTCCTTTACGGAATTTATTTTTTCTTTTATAAGATTTACTGCTTCGCCAAGCGAAACTTCATGCTTTTTAGCATTATGAGCAGACACTTTGCGAAATGCTCTACTTACGTATGTAGGAGAACCTTTTAGACCAACTTGCTCGGGATCAAGCCCGATAGAAACCAAGTCACAAATTCGAACAGGTTGTTTTGAAGCTCGCTTTATACCGTTAATCAATGCACGTCTTGGTTCAAAAGTATCTTGAACAACACAAATTAACGCAGGAAAATGTACTTTGACTTTTTCAATCCCTTCTTCAAGTTCGCAATTTAAAATGATTGATTTTTTATCAACATTTTCAAAGCTTTTTACATACGTAACCTGAGGAATTCCCAAAAATTGAGCAATACAAGGACCAGTTTGAGCCGTATCACCATCAACGGCAAATTGTCCGCAAACTATTAAATCAAAATCCGGAAGCTCCTTTTTTATTGCACTAGAAATTGTCAGACCGGTTGCATAAGTGTCTGCACCTGAAAATTTTCTATCAGATATCAAAACAGCCTTATCGCAACCTAAAGCTATTTCATATCGAAGCATATTTTCAGCTTGATTAGGTCCCATTGTAAAGACAGTAATCTCGCAATCTTTAATATACTCTTTTATTTTTAACGCAAGTTCGGTTGCATAAACATCAAAAGGATTTATAATACTCTCAACACCTTCACGCTGAATAGTATTATTTTCTGTCCACTTAATATCGGAAGTATCAGGAACTTGTTTAATACATAATGCTATTTTAAACATATAAACTCTCTTTTATTTAGTTTTTGACTTTTTTATAGTTTTTTGCTTTTCATTTGCATCCAGTAAAGCATTATAGGCTATAAGGTAAACAGAACACTTTTTGACACTTGGAACATACCATGCACACTTCTCCTTACTGCACATCATATCAATCCCAGTTCCGATACTTGTTAAAGGACAAGCTTGAATATCATCTGCCATATTAATTCTTTTCTCCTTGTTTTAATAAATTGCAATTTTCATCTCTTTTTCGCTCAAAATCTTTATAAATTTTTGTACGATTAATCACTTCATCAAAATCAATTTTATGAGCATCAAAATCAGGACCGTCAACACAAGCAAATTTTGTTTCTCCACCAACAGTAACTCTGCATGCTCCGCACATTCCTGTTCCATCAACCATAATAGGATTCATACTTGCTTCAGTATAAATTTCTTTATCACGAGTTAATTCCGCAACTGCCCTCATCATAGGCATCGGACCAACTGCAATTACATAATCTACTTTTTCTCTTTCTATAATATCTTTTAATACAGCAGTACCAAATCCTTTTATTCCATAAGAACCATCATCGGTAGTTAAATATAATTCAGAACATGCGCTTTTCATTTTATCTTCCCAGAATAACAAGTCCTTTGTTCTAGCTCCTGATATCATATAAACTTTGTTGCCAGCTTCTTTCAAAGCTTTTGAAATCAAATAACAAGGAGCTGCTCCATATCCGCCGGCAATACAAACAACCGTACCATAATTTTTTATATGAGTAGGTTTACCCAACGGACCGACAATATCAACAATCTCTTCACCGGCATTAAGCTGAGCAAGTTTTTTAGTCGTATAACCGACTGCCATAAAAACAAGAGTTAAAACACCTTTTTCTTTATCAACATCAGCGATTGTCAAAGGAACTCTTTCGCCTTCATTTTCTACTCTGAATATTATAAATTGTCCCGCCTTAGCATTACGAACTACAAAAGGAGCATCTATAGCAATTTCATATTGATTAGGACAAATTTCTTTTTTCGATAAAATTTTATAACCCATTTTCCCTCTCCAAATATGATTCAAGTATACTACAAATAATTAATTTTGAAAAGATAGAAGCACAGGCTAAAACTTGTGCTTCTATTAAAATTATGAAATTATTTGCTATCTTACATATAAAAATTTGATTTATTTCTGTCAGGACCGCACCATGATATTGCTCCATGACTTTTTTGCTCTGTATGCATTACTCCTTTAGAATCTTTAAAGAAAGATAAAAACCAATTTTTATGAAAACCTCTTGCGTTTCTTTCTACCACTTTGTTATTTATAAAAGAATAAAAACGCTCTCGATAATAATCACCATTTACAACTTGACCATTTGGCATTTTATAATTATACGCCTTCAAATAAATATGAGTTACATCTTTATCAAAACGTTCTACCTTCTTTAAGAAGGAATCATTTTCGCCAAACTTTACCTTTGTCTTTGTTATAATACCTTTTGAACTTATACTTTCTAATGAAGACTCGGTTAATTTACCATTTTTATAAACTTTAACAGCTTTTGCCCCATCCTTAGTTATTTCCGAATAAACTCCATTCAGAGCATTTTGAGAAACTTTTGGTGCGGTCTTGAATATTTTTGACGGAATCAAACGTGAAATACTTTTTAAACCAGATACAAATAAACTCATATTAAATTTTCCCCTTTAAAAAATAAATACCTTTGCACATTAAAAAAAATTTTTTAATAGAAAAAATTTACATATAAATTTAAAGTGTTAACAAAATTTTACAAACAAAAAAAAGGACAGACAAATCTGTCCTTTTCAAGAAAAAACTATTTTTACTTAGAAGACTCAGTTTCCGAAGTTTTTACTTCTTCTAAACCGTTATCAACTTTGCCCAAAACTTGTGGAAGTTCAATACCTGCTTGAGAAGCTAAATCATGCATTGCCGGAAGTGATTTTATTAAATCCTTCATGAAATTAGCTGTTGTTGAACCATTTGCAGAACCTGCTCCACCATCCCATACAGTAATTTTATCAAATTTGATATTTTTTATAGCTTCTACTTGTTTATTAACAATATCCTGAACTTTTTCTATCATCAAGAAACTTGTAGCAATTTCAGGTCTATTATTTGAAATTTTAACTAAATCAGCATAACCTTTGGCTTTTGCTTCCAAAACAGCTTTTATACCTTCAGCTTCAGCAAAATATTTTGCTCTAATAGCATCTGCCTGACCTTCCGCAACACGTCTTAAACGTTCAGCCTCTGCATCAGCCTGAACCTGTATTTTAAGTTTTTCAACTTCTTGTTTAGCAAGTTCTTCTTTTTTTAATTTTGCTTCTTCTTGTTCTTTTTGAGCAAGCAAAACATCTCTTTGGGCATTAGCTTTTGCTACTTCACCTTCTCTAAAAGCATCTGCTTGTTTCACTGAAAGTGTTGCATTATATTCAGCAATATTTGCCTTAGCAATATTTTCTCCTTCCACTGCTTGAGCTTCTAAATCCGCTGTTTTGATACGTTGTTCTTTATCCGCATTTGTTTTACCGATTTGGGTTTGAGCAGATTGCTCGGCAACTTGCACTTCTTTTTCTTTATTTGCAGATGCTTCACCGACTGCACCTAATTTTTCTTGTTCAGCAACTTCTACTTTTGCTTTATTTATTGCTTCTGCAGCTGCCTTTTTACCAATAGCATCAATATAACCTGATTCATCAGTAATATCTTTGATATTTACGTTAATAATTTCAAGCCCGATTTTTTTCAGTTCAGTATTGACATTTGCATTAATCTGTTCTAAGAATTTTTCTCTGTCTTGATTAATTTCTTCAATCGACAAAGTTGCAATCGCAAGACGTAATTGACCTAAAATAATATCACTTGCTTGAGCAATAACATCCGCTCTGGAAAGTCCTAAAAGACGCTCTGCCGCATTTATCATGATACTTGGCTCTGTCGATATACCGAAAGTAAAAGTTGACGGTACCGCAACACGAATATTTCCTTTTGATAAAGCTCCCTTTAAATCAATATCGGTTGTCATCGGTTCAAGAGATAATACACCATAATCTTGAATTAACGGAATTATAAAAGTACCTCCGCCATGAACGCATTTTGCGGTTCTTTCTCCGCCTGTTTTACCATAAACTACAATAATCTTGTTTGACGGGCATCTTTTGTATTGGTTTGCAACAAATGAAAGTGTTGCTATTAAAATGAGCGCCGCCGCAACTATTAGTCCAAACATTTTCTCTCCTTCCTTTTTAAGGTCTATAATTCTGATAAGCTGTTTATATATAAATAACAGATATATTTATTCGACTTCGCAGTCATTTCTGACTTATCAAACTTTTTCTATATACATTATTTCATTTTCAACTTTAACAACTTTTATCTGATCAAAAGCCATAATCTCCTCATCTTTAAGATTAATAGCATCACTAATGGACAATTGACCGTTTACTTCAATTTCAATCTGTCCTTGTCCTTTTACTGGGAAATGAGTATAAGCTTTTCCAATTTTACCAACAGCAGTACTTTTGTCTTTTTTAATATTTTTTTCAAGTTTTCTAACGCTAAACATTAAAAATGCAGTAACACACATAAATATTAAACCTACTGCAAATGCGCAAACGGCAGAAATCAAGATTGTTGCTTTAAATTGACTGAGCGATGCATAACCCGCCCAGCCAAAGCCCATTAAAAAAGCTAAAATAGCTTGCAATGACAAAAAGTTAAATGATGGATCAGCATCTAATTCTGTTGTGAAATATCAGGTTAATTCATGACTGAAACCAAATATCGTAAAAATTGCCAGCTTTATAACAAAAACAATTGTTGCAAAAATTGCTATATAATAATAAATTGATAAAATATTATTTTCCATTTAATTCTCCTATTTAGATTTATGTTTTTTTTGAGGCTTGCTTGCAGAAGTCTTTTTTATACTATTTGCCGAAGTTTGAATACGTTTAACACTATAAACATCAGGCAAAGATTGAATACATGCAATTACCTTTTTTAATGTATCAATATTATCCAGTTCAACACCGATTTCTATAATACCTACGTGATTTTTAGTTTTAATATTTGCATTAACAATATTAGTATTATTATCGGAAACAGCGGAGATGACATCTTTCAAAAGGCCTAATTTTTCTGCTGTTTCAATTCTAATTGTTGTTGTATAAGTTTTGTTTGTATTTACACCGGCCCATTTTATATCCATCAATCTTTCATGAGGAATTGTTTCTAATGTTTTACAATCAACCCTATGGACAGTTACCCCTTTATTTCTTGTAACAACCCCGACAATAGGTTCGCCAGGGATAGGAGAACAACACCTTGCAAAAGAATACAACATACCTTCAAGTCCGATAATATCTTTATTTGAGCTTTTACGAGAAGATTTTTTAAAACTATTTTCTATTGAAACGTCTTCCGGTTTCTTAAGTTTATGAGTAATTTTGCTTAAAGTAGTTTCTCCATAACCAAGCGCAGCAAACAAATCATCCGCAGATTGATAATTCATAATTTTCGCGACTTTATCAAATTCACCATTCTTCAAGTACTCATCAAAAACAGTTTTAGTTAATTCATGTTCTAAATTAGATTTTCCGATATTAATATGTTCATCGCGATTATTCTTTTTAAACCATTGTTTAATTTTAGATGAAGCTTGTTTTGTTACAACAAAAGTAAGCCAATCCAGACGCGGGGCAGGCGTTTTAGAAGTTAAAACTTCAACTATATCACCGTTATTAAGCTTTGTACTTAGAGGAACAATTCTTCCGTTGATTAAAGCCCCGACAGTTTTATGCCCAACATCAGAATGAATACGATAAGCGAAATCCACAGGTGTTGCATCTTTTGGAAAATCATAAATATCCCCTCCGGGAGTAAACGCAAAAACTTGATCGGAAAACAAATCCAGTTTAACACTTTTTACGTAATCCTGAGCATTCTTCATTTCTTTGTCATATTCAACGAGCTTATGAAGCCAAGAAAATTGCTTATCCTTAGCGTTATCAGCTTTTTGAGAACCTTTTTCTTTATACCTCCAATGCGCTGCAATACCATATTCAGCTACCTGATGCATCTGCCAAGTTCTAATTTGTACTTCCAAAGGCTTAGAACGAGGACCTATAACTGATGTGTGCAAAGATTGATACATATTGCCTTTTGGCATCGCTATGTAATCTTTAAAACGTCCGGGAATCGGTTTAAATTGAGAATGAATTATCCCAAGAACCTCGTAACACTGTTTTATATCATCAACAATTACGCGAACAGCCGTAACATCATACAGATCGTTAAATGTTATATTTTGACGTTTCATCTTTGCATATATACTATAATAATGTTTTGCACGTCCTGTAATTTGAGCCTTTATGCCATTACGTTCTACGTCGTGAGAAATTTTTTCTATTAACTCACTAACAGTAGATTCTCTATCAGCTTTAGTTTGGGCTACAAGTTGTGCTATCTCATAATATTTCTCAGGCTCTAAATATTTTAAAGATAAATCTTCAAGTTCTGCTTTTATTTTATAAATACCCAAACGATTTGCAAGAGGTGCGAAAATATCAATAGTTTCTTGTGCAATTTTTTTCTGCTTTTCGACAGCCATAAAATTTAGAGTCCGCATATTATGCAAACGATCTGCAAGTTTTAAAAATATTACGCGAATATCATTTGCCATTGCAATAAATAGACGTCTAAAGTTTTCAGCTTGACGTTCCTCTTTTGATTTAAACTGTAATTTCCCGAGTTTAGTCACCCCTTGAACAAGATTTAATACATCTTCGCCAAACATTTCCTTTATTGTTTGAGGAGAAGTATCAGTATCTTCTAAAACATCATGCAAAAAAGCAGCGACAAGTGTATGCACATCAACTTCAAGACCTGCAAGAATTTTAGCAACTTCTACAGGATGAATAATATAAGGCTCTCCGGAAACTCTCAACTGACCTGAATGATTTTTTTTCGCGAATTTATAAGCTTTTTCCACCTCTGAAATATCTTCCTGAGAATATTTTTGAGATGATAAAATTTCTTTAATTTCTTTAAATGTATCGACGTCTGACATAACAGATTAATAATATATAGCAAAGCATGTGTTTTCAAGAAAAATAGAAAAATTTCATACAAATAAATTAGAATTGCTACATTTTGATTAAATTTAAGAGTGCATATATAATTTGTTAAACTGTAAGATATTGAAATAAATTCAGAATAACAAAATACATCATTGCAAACTTACTGCTGAATTTATCTCTTTTAACCTTGGAAAACTTTGAATGAACGTTCAATGTTTTTATTAACTTCTTCTCTAACTGAGTCATATTCTGTTTTAAGAGCATTGTGTTCAGTATCAAGCCTTGTTATATCATTTAGATATTTTTTATCTTTGATTTCAATTTCATTTAAGACTTTTTCATATTTAGCTTCAGCAATAGCCTTAGCTTTATCGTCATCTTTTGCAACGATTTCAGATACACTGCTGTAGATAATTCCGTTCCAATTCATTTTAAAATTAGGTTCAGTTTTATTCGTTTGGATTTTTTCCATAGTAATAATACCTTGCGACAAAGAATCTTTAATCCAAGAAGTTGAACCTGCCAAGCTTGAATTAAGCACTTTGTAGGCAGTAGAATTCTCTTTTTTCAACAAGCCGGCAATATCTTCAACAGAATAAACTGTAAAAGAAGACCCATCTTCATATTCTTGAGTTTTAGCTTGAATTTTAGCAGATTCTTTTTCGCCGTTCATTCTGTACCAAAGGTTGATATACCATTGAGCTTTTTCTTGGTCATCAACGTTAAGACTCGGTTCTTTAGGCTCTTGAGGAAGTGTCAATTTTTCTATTTCTACATTCGCAAGCTCTTTTTCGACGAAATCACTCAATGATGGCATTGCAACAGAAATTGCCGAAGAACTCCCTGAATTTGCAAGATAATATATGTCAATAAGTTTTTGCTTCAATGATTTTTTTTCTGCAGTTTGTGTCCAAGTTTTATCATCGTTATTATATTTATAAATAAAATCACTTGCGAGCATTTTACATGTAGCCTTATCTACAGTACTACTTGTAAAAAAAGTAATTGATTCATAATCAATTTCACAATCTGAACCGTCACATTTGTAACTGTATTCATCATTCAATATTAATGAGGAAATATTACCTAAAATTTCTTTTGAATACTGACTTAGAGCTCCTGCATCTCCGGTAGTTGTAACTTTTTGTCCTGTGCTTGTAGTGTATACTCTTTTTTCAATAGTTGCATTGTTATCGTCATCGACGATTTCCCCCTCATAATCCAATAAGTAATTCAATAGTGTTTGAATAGATTGAGGTACGTGTCCATGCGACTCAGTTGCATTTTTATACAAATTGTATCCTGTAGCAACATTTTCCAATGTTGCATTATTATAATATTTAACCTCTGAAGCATCATTAACAATAGTTTGAAAAGCTTCTTTTAGATTTGGGACGAGATTATTGTATCCTAAATACATATACTGTTCATACTGTTCCATATCAACTAAATATTGATTATATGCAGCATTGTAATTTTCTATTTCTTTTTCATATTCATCAAAAGATTTTGTTAGTTCATATTTAGACAAAAAGTCACATAAAGTTTCACTTTCTTCAAAATTTTTAGCGTCTTGTGCACTTACCAAAATCTGACCCGCAGAATTGGTAATTGCATACTGGCTTTTCATAGGCTGGTATTGATACAATACATTAGGTGTTAAAGCGGTTTCTACTGCAGAACCTGTAGAATCATAAGTCAAAAAGTTGAATTGCTGAGCACTCAAAGAATTTTGATACTCCATTCTGGCATCATTTGAGGCTGTTGCAAGACGCATTCTCGCATTAGCAAGATTCTGAGATTTATATTCATTATCTGTTATCCTTGCTGTTAATGATAATAATTTTGCTTGTCCTGCTGATAATCCCATAGCTTTTTCCTTTCTTAATATATGTCGGTTACTTTGGCTAAAAACTTTAGAATTTTGTTACAATTCGTAACAAATAAGAGATTTTTATTATATAATCCATTTATGGACAACATATTCAAAATAAAAATTTCTCCGAATTCTAAAAAAAATGAAATTATTAAATCAGATGACGGAACAAAGATAAAAATTACTGCACAACCAATCGACGGAAAAGCTAATAAAGCTTTAATAGAATTTTTATCAAAATTTTTTAAAATTCCAAAAACATCTATAAAAATCATTAAAGGAGAAACTTCTAAAGAAAAAACTATTCTGTTTTTGACCGAGGATGAAGAAAAAATAAATTTTCTTAAAAAAACTTTATAAAACTAGCAAAAAAATTTTTCACTTGTTTTCATGCAAAAAAATGAAAAGAAAGGCGGACTCATGAATATTAAACCTATCTACAACTCATACACAAGCCAGGGTAGTGAGTACAAAAAATCAAACATCGGTAAAACTATTGCTATTGGAGCTATTGCTGTTACCGGCGCGATATACGGAGCTAAAGCTATGAAAGGGAAAGTAAGTATTCCTTCTAAAAAAGCAATTAGTGCTACAATAAATTCAGCTGTTGATTATTTGAAAAAAATTAAAATGCCGAAAATTAGCATTAAAAATGCAAAAGACGCTGTTGTTAAAAATGTTCAAGCATATAATAAACAAATTAAAGCAGGTGCAATTGCAGCAGGAGTAATAGCTACAGGCGCAGGAATTGATGCAGTGACAAATAAAATTTCAGAAAAAAGAGCTGATAAAAAAGCTTTAGAAGAAGCTTTTATGTATGAAGAATAACTAAAATTATGTAAAAAAAAAGAACTTCTCTGAATTTATAGAGGAGTTCTTTTTACATGAAATTACTACTATACAAAAATAAAAATATATGATATTATATAACCAGATGTAGTATAAAATTTTTTGGAAAATATATGCAATAGATTTATTTAAAAAAAAATTTGAATAATGACGCCGAGGCAGGATATATGTGCCTATGGTAATTGCATATATTATAAAAAAAATAGAAAAGGATAAGGTAGTAACTTTATGGAAGCACAAACCTTGTTATTAGTGCTTGCAGTTATCTCAGTAATAGTTTTAACTGCAATACTTATTATTCAAAGGAATAAAGTAAAAAGTGCGATTAATTCTGTTGAGAAAGACAGAATTGCACTGGATGAAAAAGAAAAAATTCTTGCAAAAGAAGCTAAAATTAAAGCCCTTGAAGAATTACAAAATGACAGAGATGCTCTAAACGAAGAAGAAAGAGAACGAAGACAAGAATTAGCAAGATTAGAACAAAAACTTGCAAAACGTGAAGATACTTTAGAAGACAAAATTCAAGAGTATACAGAAAAAGAAATAGAGGTTCAAAAGAAAAAAGATTTGCTTCTGGAAAAGGAAGATTATCTTGCTGAACTGGTTCAAAAACAAACAGAAGAGCTTGAAAGAATTTCAGGCATGTCAACCGAAGAAGCAAAAAACACTCTTTTAGAACAATTAAAAAATGATCTTGCACAAGAGCAAATGTTATTAATAAGAGAAAATGAAGCAAAAATTAAAGAAACTTCACTGGAAAAAGCAAAAGAGATTTTATCAACAACGATGCAAAGATGTATGATAGAGCAAGTTGTTGAAACAACAGTTTCAGTTGTTGCTTTACCTAACGATGAAATGAAAGGACGCATAATAGGTCGAGAAGGACGCAACATTCGAGCTTTAGAAACTTTAACAGGTGTTGATTTAATTATTGATGATACCCCTGAAGCTGTAGTATTATCAAGTTTCGATCCTGTAAGACGGGAAATTGCAAAACTCGCATTAGAAAAACTTATAGTTGACGGCCGTATTCATCCGGTAAGAATTGAAGAAATGGTCGCAAAAGCTAAAGAAGAAATTGACAAAAAAATCTGGACTGAAGGTGAAAATGCAGCATTAGAAATGGGTGTTATGGGCTTAAATAAAGAGCTTATTAAAACATTAGGACGCTTGTATTACAGAACAAGTTACGGGCAAAATGTTTTAAAACATTCTTTAGAAGTCGGTCATATAGCAGGAATGCTTGCTGCAGAATTAGGAGCTAATGAAAAAATAGCTAAACGTGCAGGACTTTTGCATGATATAGGAAAAGCTGTTGATCAAACACAAGAAGGCACACATATCCAATTAGGTGTTGAACTTGCAAATCGCTTTGGAGAAAAACCTGAGGTTATTCACGCAATTGAAGCTCATCATGATGATGTTGTTGCAAATACAATTGAAGCAGTACTTGTTAAAGTTGCTGATGCAATTTCAGCAGGAAGACCTGGAGCAAGACGTGATACTTTAGAAATATATATCAAACGTCTTCAGAAAATTGAAGAAATTGTAAACAGTTACGAGGGTATTAAACAATCATTTGCTGTTCAAGCAGGACGTGAAGTAAGAATCATAGTTCAAGCAGAATTATTTGATGATTTAGCGTCCGGCAAATTAGCAAGAGATGTAGCGAAACGTATCGAAGACGAGCTTGATTATCCAGGTCAAATAAGAGTAACAGTTGTAAGAGAGTTTAGAGCTACAGAAATAGCTAAATAACATACGATAGACTCTTAAAGACTTACAAACAAAAAATCATGAATGATACACAACAAACAATAAAAATCATATTTTTTGGAGATATTGTCGGAAAACCGGGAAGGTTTGCCGTAAGGGATTTTTTGACAGAAAACAAAGAAAAATATGATTTCATCATTGCAAATATTGAAAATGCTTCTCATGGTTTTGGATTAACTGAAAAAAATTATAATGATTTTATTGAATATGGCATATATGCTATGACTAGCGGGAATCATATTTGGGATAAAAAAGATATATTCAATTATATAGATCAAGCAGATAGACTTTTGCGTCCCATAAATTATCCTGAAAATACACGAGGCTTGGGAAGCAGAATATTTGAGTGCAATGGTTTTAAAATCGGTGTTATAAATGTTCTCGGCCGCGTTTTTATGAATATGGTTGATCCTTACTGGAATACTGTTAAAAAAGAAATCCAACGTATAAAAAAAATTACATCAATAATTGTTATTGATTTTCATGCAGAAGCAACCGCCGAAAAAATATGTTTTGGAAGATTTTGTTCTGAACTTGGAGTAAGCGCTTTTTTTGGAACTCATACACATATTCAAACAGCTGATGAAACTATTATCAACAACATGGCATACATAACAGATGCAGGTTTTTGCGGAACTTCTGATAGTGTTATCGGTATGGATTATAAAACATCGTTAAATAGATTTTTAACAGGACTACCTGAACGATATGAAATTGCAGAAGGCAAAAACACACAAATAAATGCTGTTGAAGTTGATATTGATATTATAAGCGGTAAAGCCATAGCGGTAAAAAGAATTTTTTGTAGTAGTAGTAAGGTTGAGGAAAATGGAGATGAAAACTGATTTACATATTCACACATATTTTTCCGACGGAGTTTTTTCTCCTGAAAAAATTGTGGATACCGCTATTGATGTCGGATTGGGAGCAATAGCAATAACTGATCACGATAACATTTTAGCTTATGATATTGCACAAAATTATATTAAAGAAAAAAATCTTGCAGGGAAAATTGAAGTTTTACGTGGAATAGAAGTAAATACTCTTTATAAAGATTATGAAGTACATATATTGGGTTATTTTGTCGATATAAATAACTCTGATTTTCAAAATTTAATAAAGACACAGCAGCAAGCAAGAGTTAAGCAAACAAAAGAAATATTAGCACTCTTAAATAAAAAAGAAGGAATAAAAATAAAATTCGAAGATATAAAAAAACTCGTTGCACCCGGAGGGAGCATAGGACGTCCTCACATTGCAAGAGCTATCACAACTGCAGGGGGAACAAATAATGTTATGGATGCATATTCAAAATATATTAACATAAATTCTCCTGTATATGTCCAAAGGAAAACAGTATCTCCGCAGGATGCTGTCGAAATAATTTATGATGCGGGTGGGATTCCTGTTATTGCGCATCCGCATGATTTGGAAAATATCGCTGAAGGTTTAATAAAGGATCTTATGAATTACGGTTTAAGAGGAATAGAAGCTTATCACAGAAAACATTCTCCTGCTATGGTTGAATATTTTTCTTCAATGGCTGAAAGTCTTGGTTTAATCGTAACAGGCGGATCTGATTTTCACGCCCCTAATATTATGAACGGTCAAATTATAATGGGTAAAAACTTTATACCTGAGTGGGTTTATGACAAACTGATAGAAGAGAAAAAAAGGCTTGATATAGCTTCTGTTAATTAAAATTATGATAAAATTTTATTGGAAAACTGAATATTCCGTTGCTGTAATAATTATTTTTGCAATAATTCTTTCAATGGTTCCTATGTCTTTTTATTCAAAAGAGGCTAATTTTATTTCGGATTGGAATAATGCATATAATAAAATATATTATATGTTTACAGCGATGAGCGCACAAGCGGAATCAGATATTGTTAAAAACTTAAAAAATGCAGATGCTAATGAAGAAAAAGAAAAACAAATGATAAAACTAGTAAAACCTAATCTCCGCTTATCTTACGACAAGAAAAAACTCAAAAAATACCAAGTTCATTATATGAATGGAAATCTTGTAAAGAAAAAAGATTTCTATTATTTTAAAAATATATATATTTCAGAAAATAACAAAATTGTTGGAATAAAAGATATTAAAGGGAAAGAAAAATCTTCTCCGGAATTTATGATTATGCTTGATATGAACGGTGATAAAGGACCAAACATTTGGGGACGAGACATTTTTGGCTTAGATATTTATATAGACGGAGAAATAAAAGCTTTGGGGCACGATTGGTCAATAGAAAAAATGAAAAAAGATTGTTCTAAAGAAGGTTCAGGAATATCTTGCTCATATTTTTATAGAATAGGCGGGCGATTTAATGAATAAGAGGGAAAATGATTAAAAACATATGTGTATTTTGTTCTTCCAGCAATTATTTAGATAATGCATATTATGACGATGCAAAAAAACTTGGTAAATTAATCGGGCAAAACGGATATAATATTGTATATGGCGGTTCAACGCTTGGAATGATGTGGGCTTGCGCCTCGAAAGTAAAAAATAACGGTGGAAAAATTTATGGTGTGATGCCTCAAAAACTTGTTGAAATGGGATGCAGAACAGACAATTGTGATAAATTCTTTTTAGCAGAAGGGATGAGAGACAGAAAGGCTAAAATGGATAATATTTCAGATGCAGTAATCGCAATGGCAGGAGGATTTGGAACATTAGAAGAACTTACAGAAATGATTGTCCAAAAACAGCTCGGTTACAATAAAAAAGCTATTGTTATATTAAATACGAACGGTTTTTATGATAATTTATTAGAATTTTTTAATCAAATATTGGATGAAAAATTTGCTAATAAATTTACAAAAGAACTATTTTATGTGGCATCTACTCCTGAAGAAGTCATAAATTACATAAAAAATTATAAAGAACCTGATTTTACGCCTTCAAAACATGAAATTTACTCAAGAGAAAATTAATATATTTATTATGTAAAGATTTAAGTTTTTGTGTAAAACATTATTTTATTATATTTTATCATTTTTTCCTTTATGTTAAAATTTAGTCAATGAATAAGGAGAATACAATGGTTGATCAAGAATTAAGAGATAAATATGAAGTAGTTATTGGACTTGAAGTTCACGCTCAATTAAAAACAAAAACAAAAATATTTGCACCTGATAAAAATGAATTCGGACAAGAACCAAACAGTTTAACAAGTCCTATCACTTTAGGAATGCCCGGAGTATTACCTGTTCTAAATAAAGAAGTTGTTAATATGGGTATATTAGCAGGTTTAGCATTAAATTGCGAAATTCCTGCACGATGCAAATTTGATAGAAAACAATATTTCTATCCTGATTTACCAAAAGGTTACCAAATTTCACAATATGATGAACCAATTTGCATAAATGGACATATTGATATTAACGGGAAAAGAATAGGGATTACTCGTGCACACTTAGAAGAAGATGCCGGGAAACTTGTCCATGCCGGCGCAAACGGGCTTGCAGGATCTATATATTCACTTGTAGACTTGAATAGAGCCGGAACTCCACTTTTAGAAATTGTATCTGAACCAGATATGAGAAGTCCTCAAGAAGCAAGAGCATATATGGAAGAATTGCGTGATATAGTTCGTTATGCAGGAGTTTGCGATGGAAACCTTGAAGAAGGTTCAATGAGATGTGATGCAAATATTTCTATTATGCCTAAAGGTTCTAAAGAATTTGGAACAAGAGCTGAAATTAAAAATATTAACTCTTTCTCTGCATTAGAAAGAGCATTAGAATATGAAATTGATCGTCAAATAGAACTTGTCGAAGATGGTGGTGAAGTTGTTCAAGAGACAAGACTTTGGAATGATGATACACGAGAAACGAAATCAATGAGAAGTAAAGAAGACGCGAACGATTATCGCTATTTCCCTGAACCTGATTTAATGCCGCTTGAAATTTCAAGAGAATGGGTTGAAAAAGTTCGTTCTACAATGCCGGAACTTCCTAATCAAAAACGTCAAAGATACCAAGAATTAGGTCTGAGCGAATATGACGCTAATGTTGTGGTTTCTCAAATGGAACAGGCATTATTCTTTGATAAAGTTTTAGAACTTGGCGCTAACCCTAAAACTGCGGTTAATTTCTTGACTGGTGAAATTACTGCTTACTTAAAAGAAAATCACTGTGAAATTAATAATACAAAATTAACTCCTGAAAACCTCGCAGAATTGATTTCTTTAATCGAAAAAGGAACCATTTCAAATAATATTGGGAAACAAATAATTATAGAAATGGTTACTGACGGAACAAAGGCATCTGTGATAGTTGATAAAAAAGGATTAAGCCAAATATCAGATGAGGGTGCTATTAAAGATATGGTAAGAAAAATTATAGATTCTCACCCAAATGAAGTTGAAGCATACAAAAACGGCAAAACAAACTTGCTTGGATTTTTTGTAGGCCAAGTTATGAAAGAAACAAAAGGTCGAGCAAATCCTCAAACTGTTAATAAATTTGTAAGAGAGTTTTTAAAATAATGTCATTTATAAAACCAAAAAAAACATCAATGGAAATTGAAATATTTGCGCAATGCGGAATTATTAAGCAAATATTGGGAAATTATATTTCTAATGGAGAAATAAACATAAATGTACCTGATAATGTTAACAGAGTTATACTTGTTGCCAGTGGGTCCTCATACCACTGTGCAAGATATTGTGCATGTCTTTTAGGTTCAGTTGCCAATATAGAAGCAAGAGCAATATATTCAAGTGAATTTATTATACAGCCTAAAATTGCCGAAGGTGAAGATATTTTATATATTTTTATCACTCAATCCGGAGAAACTACAGATACAAACTCCGCTCTTATGCGGGCAAAAAAGCATCGTGTTAAAACTCTGTGCATTACAAATAATGAAAATTCTTCCATATGGAATGAATCAGAATACCACATTGCTTGCCTTGCAGGGGAAGAAAAAAGTATTGCTGCAACAAAATCATTATCTTCACAACTTATTTGTGCATTACTGCTGGTTCTTAAACTCGCTCAAACTAAAAATATTGATGTAAAGCACTTAATTAGAGATTTAAACGATTTAACAGATGTAATAGAGCAGGCATACAAACTTCATACAAAAATTAAACAAACTGCAAAATTCTTATCTAAATATAAAAATGTTGTAATAACCGCAGATGGAGATATGTACGCTTTTGCAAAAGAAGCTTCTCTAAAAATAAAAGAAACTTCTTATATAAATACTTGTTCATACATATTAGGAGAATTTATGCACGGACACGTCGCAGTTTTAAATAATGCGAAAAGCGCAGTAATATATATTTCTAATGGAGAACTGAATTATGAAACCGTTAAAAATTTGAATAATATTAAAGAAAATTATAAACCTCCAATTATAATAATCGGAAACAGAACAAACCAAATTAAATCAACATACAATTTAAATATTGACTGCCAAAAACCAATAATTAAAACTTTTGGAATTATTGTAATTCTACAATTACTGGCTCTTGAAATTGCCTTAAAATTGCACAAAAATGTCGATAAACCCCATGGATTAAAAAAAATAGTTAAATAGCAAAAAATATTTTTATTATTTTTATAATAAAACAGTAAAGGAGTAATTATGAATATACAAAAAATTTCAATGATAAATAACCATAATCAAATATTTACAGGGGATAAAAAAGCTAAAAGAAATAATAATTTACACAGGACTGCAGAAATTGCAGATTTGTACGCAATGGAAAGTAGAATTAAAGAAAATCAATTGTTATTAACACAGAAACAAAATCAAGCAATTGCAACAGTATTAAGACATCTTTTAGTTAATACTGCAAGATACACAGATGATCAAAAAGACTCTGCTATAGAATGCATCAATAATAATTTATACTTTAATAAAAATGTATAAAAATTTTAACAAAAAAAAACAGGTTCCAAATTCGGAACCTGTTTTTTTAATTTTATACATTATAATTTAGAAGCAACCATATAAGTTGTTTCAGCTAATCTTGTAGAATAACCCATTTCGTTATCATACCAAGAAATGATTTTAACTTGGTTTCCGCCCATTACACGAGTTAATAAAGCGTCAACTGTAGAAGATTGAGAAGTTCCAACATAATCTGAAGAAACTAATGGTTCTTCTGTATAGCATAATACGTGTCCATCAGCACCTTCTTTTAATGCTGCATTAACTTCTTCAACTGTAACGTTTTTAGAAAGTTCAAATACAACGTCAACTAAAGATACATCTGGAGTAGGAACTCTCATAGCGAAACCGTCCAATTTACCTTTTAATTGAGGTAAAACTAATGCAACAGCTTTTGCAGCACCTGTTTTTGTAGGAACGATATTCAATGCACCTGCTCTTGCACGACGTGGATCTTTATGACCAGCATCTAAAATTCTTTGGTCTCCAGTGTATGAGTGAACAGTTGTCATCAAACCTTTTACGATACCAAATTTTTCATCGATAACTTTAGCTACAGGAGCTAAGCAGTTAGTTGTACAAGAAGCCATAGAAATTACATTGTGTTTAGCAGGATCATATTCTTTATCATTTACGCCTAATACAATAGTTTTGTCTTCGTTTGTAGCAGGAGCAGAGATAATAACTTTTTTAGCACCTGCATCAATGTGAGCGTGAGCTTTTGTTGCATCTGTAAAGAAACCTGTTGATTCAACAACAACTTCAACACCTAAATCTTTCCAAGGAAGTTGAGCAGGATCTTTTTCAGCGAAGAATTTAATTTTTTTACCATTAACGATAATGCCTTCTTCATAAGCTTCTACTGTTCCGTCAAATTTACCCATAACTGAGTCATATTTGAAAATTCTAGCAGCATCTTCCGGTTTCAAACCAGGATCGTTGATTGCTACATAATTAATTTTGTCAAAAATACCTTCTCTGATTGCGGCTCTTAAAGTATTTCTACCAATTCTGCCGAATCCGTTAATTGCTACGTTTACCATAAGTTTTTCTCCTTCTTTATGTGTAACATTTTCTACTACTATAACATGACGATACTAACACCAAAAAAAAAACTAATCAAGAGGTAAATATCTTTTGTCTATAGTGTTTGAGAGCTTATTATGAAGTTTTGTAACGAAATAATATATATATAGCAATTATATACTCTAAAAATACTTTATATAAATGTAAGCGATAAGTTATTTAATAAACACGAGACATAAATTATACACTACCTACTACACACTAACCTTCTACACACGAGGAATTGAAAAAAAATTCCAAACTCTTTCTTCAGAAAGAGTTTTTTTTTATTAATAATCACATATTGGCAATTTTATCTCAAATTGAGTTTCACTTTTTGTAGATTTAACAAGAGAAAGCTCAGCACCTTGACTTTCTATATATTGTTTACAAATACATAATCCTAAGCCACAACCGGTAGATTTGGTCGTAAAGCCTTTTTCAAAAATAGATTTTTGTTTTTCTTTTGGAATTTGTTTACCATCATTTGAGATTTTTAAAATCACATCACCATTTCGGACTTCACCCAAGACAGTAATTTTACCACGAAATTCTATTGCTTCTATACCATTTTTTATTATATTTACGATACAGGATATAAAGCGGTTTTCATCGACGAATATATTATTCGTATTTTTTATAAATACTTCAAAATCAATTTCTTTATCTTCAGGGTAAACCTTTGCCATTTCAACACCTTTTAAAACCAAAGTTTTAAAATCATATATTTTTTTTGCATTAGTATCAATAGATTTCAAATCCATTATATTTGAACTTATAATTTGAATTGATTTTTGAATACAATCAAGAGCATTTATAATAGAATCATTTTTTATACCATCTTTTTCTATATTTTTACGTATAATTTGCGAGTACATATCACATATTGAAAGATGATTTCTTATTTCATGAGAGATAAATTTTATTTGATTATTTATATTATTTTCGTTCATATTATCCTTCTTTTCATAAATAAGGGGCTCTGAAAAAAAAATTTACAGAACCCCTTAATAATTATTTTATTAAAACTTTACAGCGCGGTCATAGCAGCTGATTTAACTGAATTTGATGATTTAAATCCGTGAGTTAAAGCGTATAACACAGCATTGGTTCTATCATTTACTTGTAATTTTTGGAAGATATTATTTACATGAGTTTTAACAGTAGTTTCGGAAATAATAAGTTTTCCTGCAATACTCTTGTAGTTAATACCTTGTGTTAATAATTCCAAAACCTCATTTTCTCTTATTGTCAAAGAAGTAAGCAGATTTTCTTCTTCTGAAGCTTTTGCATTTTCTCTTGCTGCTGTTTGGAAATATTCAAAAAATCTTGTAGAAAGAACTGATGGTAAATATATTTTCCCTTCAGCTACAGATTCTATTGCATCAATCAATTTTGAAGATGCCATAGTTTTTAAAACATATCCTTTAGCTCCTAATTTCATTGCGCGATAAATCAAGTCAGAATCATCATAACCACTTAAGACAACAATTTTTGTAGAAAGGCCTAATTTATTAATTGATTGAATTGCTTGAAGTCCATCTTTTTCAGGCATATTTATATCCATCAAAACAACATCCGGATGATATTTTTTAATTAAATTAATACCTAAGTTAGCACTTCTGGTAGCTCCAACTACATTGTAACTACTTTCAAGACTTATCAATTCCTTGATACCTCTTAAGTGATTAGCATTGTCATCAATCAATAAAACTCTTAATTTTTTGTTAAAATCACGCATTCTTTATTCCCCCGTATTAAATTTTGTTTATTTTCTACACTTTATATACTAATCTTTTTGTAGGGTTTTTAAATCCATGTAATGGTTGATAAATTCTGAATGCAAGATTGAAACACTTATCTAAACCAAAGGATTGATAAAGTTTCTCAACCATGCTCTAAACCATGCTTTGCCCGCATGATTGATTTTTAATTCAGAAAATTACAACTTAATATATTTGAACTATTTATAAAACTAAATTCAAATATTTAAACTAAATTATTGTATTTAAATTTTTTATAAAATAACGCAAAAAATATTTTTACAGATTTTATAAAACATGCATTAAAAATAGGAGAAATTATGTATAACGTTACTATGTTAGCTTCAAAATTAGACAATTATAGAAATGCTCAGCAAAAAGTTATTGATGCAGGATTATATGTGAGGGGATCAAAATGCATTCAAAAATTTATTGATCTTCATAAAGAAGAAATCATCTCTAGAAATAACATATTGAAACATATAATAGAAGATGAAAAACATTTTGGACCAAATATTTTATATATTTCAGAAAAAGAACCTCGTATCATAAGGACATTACAGTTTTACAGAAATCCTTCCTTTGTGAAACAAGAACATAGAAGTTCAGAACATCCAATTGATACAGAATCAGTTAATTTGTTTAAAAAACTAAGTGACATGTATTATGAAAAATATGGAAACAGTTACAGCAAACGTGAATCTACTATTAATTCAGGGAGATTTAGCTATGATTATATTCTTACAGTTCCTAAAAATTTCTTAAGTAAAATTTATCGTCTTTTATTTTGAAACTTATTCTCCTAAAAGGATATTATCTATCAACCTTACACCGCCGACCTTGCAGGCAATAAAAACACGTGTATTATCATTGGCAATTTCAACTTCCTCTAAATCATCTTGATTCATAAATTCTAAATATTCGAGTTCGTGATACTCATTCAAGAATGAAAAAGCCGTTTCTTTTAAAGCTTCAACATTTGTTACTCCTTTTTTATAGCAGGAGTTTATATTGTTTAAAATTTTTGAAAGAACCAAAGCTTCTTTTTTATCTTCTTCAGACAAATATTTATTTCTTGAACTCAAAGCTAATCCTGATTCTTCACGAACTATTGGACAAGGAATAATTTCAACAGGAATATTCAAATCATTGACCATTTTCTTTATTATGATAAGTTGTTGTGCATCTTTTTGTCCAAAGAATGCGAAATCCGGTTGAACAATATTAAATAATTTATTTACAACTGTACAAACGCCATCAAAATGTCCTATTCTTGATTTACCGCATAATTTATTTACATAAAAAAAGGGAGGAATTACATAAGTTAAAAAATCATTTGATCTTATTTGACCATCACCGTACATTTCATTAGGACTAGGCGCAAAAACAATAGAAACACCTGCATCCTCACATAATTTTGAATCTTCATCAAGAGTTCTAGGATATTTATCTAAATCTTCACCTGCACAAAATTGAATAGGATTTACAAAAACTGAAACAACGACTTTGTCACATTTTTCAACAGCTTTTTTAATCAAACTCAAATGTCCTGCATGCAAAGCACCCATTGTCGGCACTAAACCTATGACAAATCCTTGGCGCTTCCATTCTTTAACCTGTTCTCTTACTTCTTTTATTGTATGTAATAATTTCATTTTAATAAACCTCATTTTCGTTGGGATAATTACCATTTTTCACATCTTGATTATATTTTAATGCGCAATCTTTTATTAATCTTGCCATATCACCATATTTACGAGCAAATTTTGGAGTAAATTCACCAAATTTCCCGAACAAATCATCGCAAACCATTACAAAGCCATCGCAGTATCTCCCGGCTCCGCAAGATATAGTTGGAATACTTAATTCTTGAGTTATATATCTAGCGACATTTTCTGGCACCATTTCTAACACAATAGAAAAAACTCCAGCTTTCTCTAGTTTTTTTGCCTGCTTAAATAATTCTTCAGCAGTTTCTTCGGTTTTTCCTTGTATTATGTGGCCTCCAATAACATTTTGGCTTTGAGGAGTAAAACCTATATGTCCCATAACAGGCACACCCATATTCATCGTACATTCAATAAGTTTTAAAATATAATCATTACATCCTTCGAGTTTAACCGCATTAGCTCCACATCTTATCATATTTCCTATATTAGTTAACGCAGACGGGATATCAATTGTATAACTCATAAAAGGCATATCAGTAACGATTAAAGCATTTTTAACTCCACGAGATACTGCACGCGTAAATATTTTCATTTCTTCGACTGTTACATTATTTGTATTTTCATAGCCTAAAGCAGTCATTCCAAGACTATCACCAATCAAAACTACATCAATTCCACTTTGATCAATATATTTAGCAGTAGAAAAATCATATGCAGTCAGCATGGAAAATTTTTCGTTGTTATTTTTATATTTTTTCAGAGTTCTGACAGTAATGGTCATTATTTTTTATTGTCTCCTTTTCTAAACCAATAGTAGATTGAGCGTGCTACATTTCTTGAGCTATGCCTAACAAGTCCGTTTTTATTAGGCTCAATAAGATTTTTAGCACAAACTTGAACGCCCAATTTCTTTACTTCATTACCATCAAATTCGACAGGATAAGAACCGGAATTTGCATATTTTGGATCAATATTTTCCGGCACAGAATTATTGACAAGAACAGCATCCACAAGTTTATTTTCACCTGAATGCAATAATAAAGCTTTTAAGTGATCTGAAACTTTGTAACCGTCAGTTTCTCCTGGCTGAGACATTATGTTGCATACATAGATTTTTTTAGCTTTAGATTTTGCAATTTCTTGAGAAATTTCTTTTATTAATAAATTAGGAATTACGCTTGTATAAAGACTTCCAGGCCCAAGAATAATTAACTCAGCATGTTTTATAGCTTCAATAACTTCAGGTAAAGCTTTACAATCTGAAGGTTCAGAATACAAACGTACAATTTTCCCTCCAGCCTCCGGAATATTTGATTCCCCATGAATAATTCTTCCGTCTTCCATTTCTGCAGAAAGTTTCATATCATCTAAGGTAGCAGGCAAAACACGTCCTCTAATAGTTATAACACTTGCACAAGCTTTTACAGCTGATGCCATATTGCCGGTAATTGCGCACAATGCAGTCAATAAAAGATTTCCGAAGCTATGCCCTTCTAAGCCTTCGCCATTTTTAAATCTGTATTTAAACAGTTTTGTAACTAAATCCTCATCATCAGCAAGAGCCGTAATACAGTGCCTTATATCCCCCGGAGGAAGAATACCCAAAGATTCTCTTAACCTCCCGGAACTTCCGCCATCATCACCAACACTAACAACTGCAGTAATATTATTTGTAATGTTTTTAATACCGCTTAACAGCATTGATAAACCGGTACCACCTCCGACAGCGACAACACGCGGACCTCTGTTAAGTTTTCTGCGTTTGTAAAGATTTTCAAGAAGCACATCATTATCTCTGTCATCATCTATATCAAGGATTGAAAGATTTGTTTTCTGCCATCCTTTGAAGAAAAATGCAGCTCCAAACATTACTATACCAAATGCGAGCCATTCTGTCGATATTTTTGTAGCTATTTTACTTATAAATTGCATAGTATAGTATACAGGTTTAATATCAAAAAGAATAAGTATTCCAACAGTCATTAATACTGTTCCTATGAAGATTAACGCAAACCATCTTTTTACCTGTAATCCGGGAATTAACCACCCGACCTGCTTAGGCATTTTCAATTTTTTCATCCTTATCCCCTATTCAACCCAGCCTGAATTTAATGCATTTTTATAATTATACGGCAGTGGAGAAACAATATCTTTTGCCTGTACAATCAACTCTTTTACATTTGATAATTTGTTGGAAAAGTGAATTGTATCAGCTTTTACAATTGTTTTTTCACCAATATTATTTGTGACCTGAGAATTATTAAGCAAATCTTTTAATCTTCTTATAGAGAGTTCTGTATTTTCTAAATCTTTCGCACTATAAACAATGTTTGCTTCAGAATCATACATTTTTTCAAGATGAACTTCATGCGCGACTTGAATATTTTCTTCTTCAGAAATTTGAGAAAGAACATTACCTGTTGCTCCGTAGTATACAAGCCACTGTGAACATTTTTTTATCGCTTTTGCAATAGTTCTCGAAGTTTCAATATCCTCAAATGCGAGCTTATACATCGCACCATGAGGTCTTACATGTTCAATTTCCATATTATATGATTTTGCAAAAGTCATTAAAGCGCCGACTTGATACATAACAAGAGCGTCTAACTCATCTTCATCCAAGTCCATTTGTCTATAACCAAAACCCTGAATATCATCAAATCCAATATGAGCTCCTATTACTATATTTTTTTCTTTTGCTCGAAGAAGCGCTTGTTTTATAGTCAAAGGGTCTCCGGCATGAAACCCGCATGAAATATTTACAGAACTGACATAATCCAATAAGTCATATTCTGAATTATTCTTATATATACCAAAGCTTTGCGCTAAATCACAATTAAAATCAATATTTTTTATTTGTTTTCTCTCTAAAACATTTTGCATAATTCTATCCCTTTATAAAACATTATACTATTAACATAAATTTATACCATAATTTTATATAATATTAATACAAAAGCGGAACGACAAACATATCGTTCCGCTTTTTACCTCTGTAAATATTTAATTATTTTGCAAGTTTTTTAATAGCAAGAGTTAATCTTGATTTTTTTCTTGCAGCGGTATTTTTGTGTAAGATACCTTTAACAACAGCCTTGTCACAAAGTTGATAAACTTTTGACAAAGCAGCGTTCAAAGCTTCTTTATCATCACTTGACGCTAATTCCAAAGCTTTTTTAACTGCTGTTTTGATAGAAGATTTGAACGCAACATTTCTTTGTCTGTTAGCTTCAGCGATTAATACACGTTTTTTAGCAGATTTAATATTTGCCATAATTAATTTTACCTTTCTAATTGCGCGGTTAATGACTCCGCTATTACTCATTTGAGGATGTGAGCAAGTTTATTAAAACCCAAAAAAAACTTTTTTGCAAGTTTTTTTTAACTAATCACTCACACATAAGACTTGACTATTAGAGGCACTTCGTGGATAAGCACCTCCAAATGTCGTATAAGTTGTTGCGAAAGTAAATCCATTATAATATAAATCACTATATTCTTCAGGTGAAAATAAATTTATATAATAAGGAACATTTTTATTACTTCGGACAACTAAATTTAATTTAAGAGCATATTCTTTCAACACTTGAGAACTAAGATTAGGATTTAATTGGTTATATCCTGATAAGTTATATTTCGTTCCATAAATCTGAAATCCCAATTCACTTAAGTCATTTTTACTTGCCATTTTTGATTTCCCGCCACATGCACGAACAGCTCCTGCCCAATAATCTGTTGATTCACCACAATAGTTTTTATTATTCCCATACCCGCTATTTGCCATTGCTATACACTCTTCTTTTGTTGCAGGTTTATAATCATTTGGCGGGGATATTAAGCATTTATTTTTACTTGTTTTAAACAAGCATCCATCACCTTTTCCATTGGCTATAACCCCGTTTGCTCCAAATTTTATTATGTCTTTATTAACCTTATTAGGGCCTCTAAATCCGTTTAAGTCTACTATACCCTTCATACAATCATAAGTATTACCATCTGTATTATTTGATACCACATCAGGATCACTTAAAGGA
>JAGAXG010000047.1 GCA_017941035.1 bacterium
AAACTCGATAATATTGCAGAAATAGATCATAAAGAAAAATTTGACGAGTTAAACTCTAAGCTTGATTTTATTACAAGTAACGATAATAAAGAAGACTTTGATAAAATTAATGAAAAACTCGATAATCATAAAGAAACATTTGACGAGTTAAATTCTAAACTTGATTTTATTACAAGCAATGATAATAAAGAAGACTTTGATAAAATTTACGAAAAGCTTGATAATATTGCAGAAATAGATCATAAAGAAAAATTCGACGAGTTAAACTCTAAACTCGATTTTATTACAAGCAATGATAATAAAGAAGACTTTGATAAAATTTACGAAAAGCTTGATATTATTAATAAAAGCAATAATCAAGAAAATTTTGACATAATTAACGAAAAACTTGATATTATCGCAAATAATAATACTCAAGAAGATTTTAATGAAATTAATGAAAAACTTGACTCGATTATATTTAATGACAAACAAGAAGATATAACCGAAAAGCTTGATACAATCATACTTAATGACAAGCAAGAAGAATTTGATAAAATCAACGAGAAACTTGACGATATTTCTAAAAATGATCACAAAGAAAAATTTGACCGAATTGAAACAAAAATTGCAAATATTGATAACAAAGATTTGCTTGACGAATTGAACTCTAAAGTTGATATTCTAGTTTCTTCTGACACTCCTGAAATTATAGATGATATTAATAATCAAATTAAAGATGCAAACATTGACATAAAAAATATAGGAGATAATGTCCAACAAATCAATGACAACATTTTAAATATAGAGAGTTCAATAGAAGATAGTTCTCAAAAATTAAGTGATTCAGATGCCCAGATAGCTTCTATGCTTCAGGAATTGAGTTCTGGACTTGAAATAGCATTTTCAAAAAATGAAGTTGATTTTGGAAATGTTAAAAATTTAATAATTGAGCAAAAAAAATTCATTGATTCACTTGAACCAGGTAAAAAACTTGACGCATTAAAAAAATGTTTAGACGAAATTAATGAAGAAGTTAATAATCTGTCTTCTTCAACAAGTTCTGATGCGCAGCAATTGAACAAAGCAATTAAAGATATAAAAGATTCAATTATGTCAGCAGTTATAACAGTTTTTGATCAAGTATCTTTCATTGAAGAAACTGAAGACATCAAAGATTTTGTAGAAGTAAGAACTGAGCAAATTAATAAAAATATAGCAAGAGTAACTAAACAATTACAAATGCTCTCAACCTCAACAAATGAACATGATTACAATTATTCTATGCAAGATATAGAAACTGATCTTGCTAAATTACGACTTGCACTTAATGATTTGCAAAATGGCAAAATTAATACCCAACTTGAAGAATTAAACGAAATTTCAGAAAAACTGCATACAATAACATCTTTAGTTGATACACTAACTCAAGGAGATATTTTAAATTTAAAATTAGATATTGCAGGAATAAAAGAACAAACACAATTTTTAATAGCAACTTCTGACAAATCATATAATGCATTAAATGACGGTATGGAAGATTTCGGAGAAATTATTAACGAAAATCTATCTGTAAAAGTTGAAAATATCAATAAGAAACTCGAAGAATCAGCAAATTCCGATAACGTCGTAAGACAAGCTCTTATTTATATGGGAGAATGGATAGATTCAGCAAGTGAAAGTTTAAATAAAATTTCATTAAATTCGGAAGGAATAGATTCTACACATAAGATGTTAAATACATTAAAAGATAGTACACTTGAAAAAATTCAAGATTTGAAAAATAAATTTGAAATGCAGGAAGAAAGACTTGACAGATTAGAGTCTAATCTTGATAGAATTTTATCAGTAGTCGAAAAAGTCGATGATTCAGGAATTTCAAAGAAAATAGACAAACTTGAAAAACAAATAGCAAAAATAAGCACAAATATAGAAAAACTTACAGAATATGTTGAATAATAATTTTATCAAAGAATTGAATAAAACATTCCCTCGCGAAAACGTATTAGCAGAAATTGAAGAAAGATACGTTTATTCTAAAGATGCGTCTAATAATCCTTATATAAAAAATTCTTTAGCAGATGCAGTAGTATTTGTTGAAAGTATTGAAGAAGTTCAATCAGTAGTAAAAATTGCAAATAAGTATGAAATTCCGATTATTTGCAGAGGTGCAGGAACAAATACAGTAGGAGCTTGTGTTCCAACTAATGGCGGTATAATTTTAAATTTTTCTAAGATGAACAAAATTTTAGAAATAAATACACAAAATATGACAGCCAAAGTTCAACCCGGAGTTATTATAGGTGATTTGCAAAAAGCAGTAGAAGAAGTAAATCTTTTTTACCCACCGGATCCATCAAATTTAAAAGTTTCTACTATAGGGGGAAGTATTGCTCAAAACTCTGCGGGTGCAAGATGTTTCAAATATGGAGCAACAAAAGATTATATTATTGATATGCTTGTAGTTACAGCAGATGGTAAGCTTATCCGAACCGGTTCAAACACAATTAAAAATGCTGTCGGATATAATTTAGGGAGTATTTTTATAGGATCAGAAGGAACTTTAGGTATAGTGGTTGAAGCAACAATCAAATTATTACCTAAACCTCAATGCACCCAAGTTATAATGTCATATTTTGATTTAACACAAGATGCAATAAATGTTGTTGATAAAATTATAGAAAAAAAACTTTTTCCTTCTACAATAGATTTTATGGATAATAATTCTATAAAAACTGTTGAAAGATTTTATCCTACAGGACTTATATGCGATAAAGACTGCGCATTAATTATCGAAATTGACGGAGCAAAAGACACTATAAATACTCAAAGAGAAGATATTTGTAAAATTTTGAGAAAAAATAATGCCACAAATATTCAATATTCAACGAATAAGCAGGAAGCAGAAAATATATGGAAGGCAAGACGTTCATCAATGGCAGCATGCACAAAATTGAAACCTAATGTTACAACTGATGATATTATTGTTCCTCGTTCTAATTTATCAAAACTCATAAAAGGAGTCCAAGATATTTGTAAAAAACACAGTTTAACAACCTGCCTTGTCGGACATGTTGGAGATGGCAGTATTCATCCTCAAATTCCTATTGATTACAGCGATGAAAAAGAATATCGGGAGTACAAAATTGCAAAATCTGAAATTTATCAATTAGCCATCAATTTAGGAGGAACTATTTCAGGTGAACATGGAATAGGTTTAGAGAAAAAAGCTTATATTTCAAGGGTTGTAGATGGCGGGGCTCTTGATTATATGAGGCAGATAAAAAAAATCTTTGATCCAAAAAATATACTCAACCCGTATAAAATATTCTAACTCTTGAAAACACGTTACGCTTGTGCTACCATTTTTGTACCGAAATGTAAAATATTGCATATAAATGCTGAAAAAATATAAGAAAGAAGGATAAAATGGCAGAAGAAGTAAGAGTCAGAATTGCTCCGTCACCATCGGGGAACTTACACATAGGAACAGCTAGAACAGCTTTATTTAACTATTTATTTGCTAAAAAGAATAACGGGAAATTTATTTTAAGAATTGAAGATACTGATGCAGAAAGAACTTCTCAAGAATATATTGATAATATTTTTGACAGTTTAAAAGCATTAGGTTTGAACTGGGACGAAGGGCCTGATGTTGGAGGACCTTACGGACCTTATACACAATCTGAAAGATTTGATATTTATCCAAAATACGTTCAACAACTTTTGGATTCAGGCTTTGCTTATGAATGTTTCTGCACCCCTGAAGAACTTGAGCAGGAGAAAAAAGAAGCTACAGAAGCAAAAAGAGCTTATGTTTATTCTCGCAAATGCGAAAACTTAACACCAGAAGAAAAAGAAAAACTTCGAGCTGAAGGCAGAAAACCTGCAATAAGATTTAATATTGCAAAAGCCCAACGTGCATTCCACAATAGTTCTATTCTTGAATTTGAAGATATTGTAAAAGGGAAACTTCATGTTGACACAGATTTGTTGGGAGATTTTGTCATTCAAAAATCAAACGGAGCCCCAACATATAACTTCGCTGTTGTTATAGATGATGCTCTAATGAAAATATCTCACGTTATCAGAGGAGAAGACCATATTTCAAATACATATAAACAAATCCTTATATTTGAAGCGTTAGGATTACCTGTTCCAAAATTTGGGCATCTCGGAATGATTCTTGCTCCAGACAGAAGCAAATTATCAAAACGTCACGGAGCTACTGCAGTTTCTGATTTTGTAAAACAAGGTTATTTAACAAATGCTTTAATTAATTTTGTTGCACTTTTAGGCTGGTCACCTTCTGACGGAGAAGAAATTAAGTCTGTTGACGAAATTGCACAAGATTTCAGAATTGGAGAAATTTCATCTTCAAATTCGATATTTGAATACGACAAGTTAAAATGGATGAATAGTCATTATATTAAAATGCTTACAATTGAAGAATTAAAAGAAAGATTAAAACCATATTTGACTAATTATCCTTTAAAAGAATTAACTGATGAACAATATACAAAAATGGTTGAAATAACAAGAGAACCGTTAACTTTATTATCAGATATAACAGATGCAGTCCCGTATTTCTTTGGTAAAGATGTTAAAATTGAGCCTGAAGCTCAAGAAAAAACACTTGATACAGAAATAGCACAAAAGGTATTAAAAGATTTTGTTGAAAAGGCAAAAAATTGGGATTGGAGTGAAGAAAATCTTCACGAAAAATTGGCAGATTTTCGTGCATACTGGAAAGAATCAGCAGGAATCAAACCAAAAGTTACTATGTGGGCCGTTCGTGCAGCGATTACAGGCAGAACCTGCGGCGCTGATATGGTAGGAATTCTTGTTATTCTTGGTAAAGAAACAAGCTTATACAGAGCGCAAAAAGCTATTAAATAATATTTTATAAATCATTAACATCTAGCAATTGAACACTCGTAAAGAAATTTCTAAATTCTTTCATCGAGAGTTTAATTGTCTTTGATGTGTCCCAAGGATTTATTAGAAAAACTTCCTTATTAGTAACTTTTGATATCGTATAGGCATGATGAGAATATAATTTAACTTTTTTTCCACTAAGGACATCTACAGCGAAACTATCTGATTTAACATTATCCATAAATGGATGGGATGATGCACATGCAAGAATATTTGATTTCTTTATTTTTTCTATAATATCATCATCTATATCTCTTTGAGGATCTTCATTAAAGAATTTTTCAAAGAAGCTTCTGCCATCTTGTCCTGTTAATATTTCATAAGCTTTATATTCAAAGCCTCCTTCAATACTTGCTTTCCCTTCACCAGTCTGCCTGTATGTATCATGCAAATATCTGTTTACAGCAATTTCAATAGCACGAACATCAGAATCACCGGTAGACAATTCTTTTGAATTTTCAATTTCTTTTCTGCTTATTTTATATGTTTTATCGACACCTTGAAGATGAACGATTGCATTACCATTTTTGTCTATATGTATACTGTCATTTAATATTTTTAATCCTTTAGAGCTCCGTGATAATAGTTTAATTGAAGCTAAAAGCCAACAGTCTCCAGTATTACCTTGCTTAAAATTTTTATCTATTTTCCCGTTTAAATTATATTCAACTGCATTGTCAGCCACATCATATCTTGCACTGAGCTTAGATACCGCAGATTTATATATATCATAAAAATTTTGATAATCTTTCGTTTCTTTTAAATTTGCTAAATCTTTATAGAATTGAGTTTCAATTTCACTAGAATCAATTTGACTTGAACTATAGCGATATTTTTTATCATTAAAACTTCTTTTCAAAGCTCTAATTTTTTGTTCGTCTGTATATTCATCTGACAATAAAACTGCATAATCAAAATCTATACCTGCATGTTTTTTAAATTCTTGATTTTCTTCTTCTGAAAAGTGTCCGAAGTTATCCAGAACATAATCATCAAATTTTAAAGCAGAAGATGACTTAGATTTTAAATATTTATGAATTTTATTTATAGCAGATTCAACACTGTCTATATTATCCGCATTGTTATATTCTTTTGCAAATTGACTGATATTTATATTATTATTCTTGGCATACAAAAAAAGCTCACTACCAATAAACTTTTTAACATCCTTATAATTAAGTAATAATTCATTGCATACCGCACGAACAAGTGATTCTTTGCCTCCTGTTAATTTTGAATATTCAGATATGACATCTACGACGTTATATTTATTTATATAATCTTGTAAATATCGCGTTGTTTTTAAATGATTACTTACACCTTGAATTTGATTATAAAGTATTTTGCTGATTTTTTTTGATTCTTGAGAGTTGAATGATGAGGCTAATCCTTTGGCAAGCACCTTCTTATTGCTTATAGCTAAATTTTGGGAAGATGCAAGTTTTTTATAATCGACTTTTGAATGAATATTTAACTTTTTTAAAATTGTCCCTTGAACATTTTCTATGAATTTTTCAACATCTGCAATATTAGAAAGTTTCATATAAGAACTGTGAAAGACACCATTTATACCATTTTGCTTGCAAAATCCAACAAGATTTGAACAAATATATTGCTTTACAGTCTTTTCATCAAGTCCCCATTCGTTATCAATAGCACGAGCAAGAGATTCTCGACCTTTTGTTAATTTTGAATATTCGTCAAGCACATAAATAACATTATGAGGAGAAATCTTTTTTAAAAGAGCAATTGTTTTTTCATTTTTACTTGGCCCGTTTATTTGAGCATATAAGAGACCGGCAAGAGCCTTTGATTGTTTTCTGAGAGATTTTTCCACTTCTGAATCATAATCATACTTCTTTGGGACTTCTACACGTTTTGACTGAGTATTTGAATTCTTTTCAACTGCTAAACCAGCGTAAACTTTCTTGTTTGTCTGCGTTGAAATTTTCAATTTCATTCCGGCTTGAATAATATTAACATTTTTAAGATTATTTTGCTTTGCGATTTCTTCTACTGTAGTTCCATAATTCTTCGCAATTTTAGCTAAAGTATCACCTTTATTGACTAAAATAATATTATCTGCCATATCTCTATCCTTTTACATGATTATAATATGCCTTATTCATCGACACAGAAATTTAAAACTTTAGAAATCAAATTAAAATGTAAATATTTGTAAACTTTTAAAATAAACTTACTAAAGTTTTAATTAAAACTACCGATATATTAAATGCTGAGAAAAGATGTATAAAAAAAAAGAGGTAATTTATGGCATTTAGACTTCGGGACCTCGCAATGTATGCGAACAAAAACAATAAGACCTCAGAAAAAAATTCTTACCTAATAGTCTCAAAAGCAAATGATGTTGAAGAATCAGATTTAAGAGATCTTATTAAAATCATTGATGAAACCGGAAAAGAAGTATCCTGCACTGTCGAAAAATTTTTAGAGATTTTTGATTATCAAGGACTCGAAGGTTTTATTCTGTAATCCTAATTTATAGCTTTATAAAGCGTTTTTCCAATGTAGAAAAACGCTTTTTTGTTTAATTTTATGATAGTATAAATTTATGAGCGAATTTAGACATTACACAGTAATGAAAAACGAAGCAGTCGATGCTCTTGAATGCAAAAACGGGAAAATTTATGTTGATTGCACCCTCGGAGGAGGAGGGCATAGTGAGCTTATTCTGCAAAAGATTTCTCCTGACGGGAGATTAATATCTTTTGATATTGATCAAGACGCTATTGATGCGTCTGCAAAAAGGCTAAAAGATTACAAAAACTTAACAATTGTAAAAGATTCTTATACAAATATTAAGAAAGTTTTAAAAAAGTTAAATATTGAAAAAATTACTGGGGGAGTCCTTTTTGATTTAGGGGCTTCATATCATCAATTAACAAAGCAAGAACGCGGATTTTCTTTTATGAAAGAAGCACCTCTTGATATGAGATTCAACAAAGAAGCGGATTTTAGCGCTTATGATGTTATAAATTCTTATAAAGAAGAAGAACTTGTAAAAATATTTTCAGAATACGGAGAAGAACGATTTTCAAAACGAATTGCGCATGAAATATTAAACAGAAGAAAACAAAAAGCAATCACCACTACAACAGAGCTTGCAAATCTAATCATCAATGCAACTCCGCATATAAAAAGCAAAGTTCACCCTGCAACAAGGGTTTTTCAGGCTGTAAGAATAGAAGTAAATCAAGAGTTAAAAAATGTTAAAAACACATTAACTGATGTATTGGATTTATTAGACTTTGGTGCTATAATAAGTGTCATAAGTTTTCATTCACTTGAAGATAGGATAGTAAAACAGTTATTCAAATTTCATTCAGCAAAATGCCATTGTGACAAAACGCAGGCTATTTGCAATTGTCCACCTCCAATACTTGAATTGGTAAACCGAAAACCTATAATGGCATCCGAAAAAGAAATTCAAGAAAATCCACCTTCAAGAAGTGCAAAATTAAGAATTGCAAGGTTTATAAAAAAGTAGATATATGACATTAACAGCTACAATAACAAATTCTGAATTAAAAATAAAAAACAATAACTTCGCAGTAAATGTTATAAAAAACGAAGTCTCAAATTCAGTTGTCGAAGGATCTTTTTATCAAGCAAATCCTATGACAATTAGAGAAATGGTTACAAGAAAGCTTAATAAATCTTTGTGTTGCTGTTTGCTTGTGACTATAGTAATTACTTTTATTAGCTACTATATTGCAATGAATTATGAAGCAAAATTAAATAAACTTGATAACGAAATTGTTAGAATCAATACTGATAATCAGGACTTACAAGCATACTTAGACAGATTCAAATCTTTTAACAATGTTGATAGCAAAGTTGGGGAATTTAAACTTCTTCAAAAAGCAGACAAGGTTATAGAAGTTACTGCAATAAATTCTGAAAACAAAATTATTCCGAAAAAAAAGATATCTTCAAAAAATTTTGATTGGGCAATTGGATATTAATTTTTTCTACAAAATATCCTTCATTTGTAGGAATTTTATAAAACTGTTAAAGTTTTTATAAAAATATCCGTTAACCATGTTACAAGGTGATTTAGAAGGAATAATTATGAACAAAGAAGAAAATAAAGGAGCATCTATATACAGTCAATCTGATTTTTTGACTGGTAATGATCCTATTGAAGAGATGTTTGCACTCAATTTGGGTGATTTTTTAAGCGAATCACTTATTTCTGAAGATTTAGCAAAGAAAATAAGCACTAAATCAAATAAAAAAGAACGATTAATAAATCAACTTAAAGAATTGATTGACTTATATTCATCAAAAAATACTCTTTGTGTGCTAGACTTTAATCAAAATGAAAAAAAAGCAATTTACACATCAATTGCAAAATCAATAGTTCAAATGATAGAAGTTGAACAATGCCGAATTTTCTTTAATAAAAATGGAAATTTTGAAATTGCGGGAAATTCGACAGACGATAATAAAGATTGTAATTGCAATATTGAAGAACTAATACACAGTGAAACCATTGAGAATAAAGATTATATATGCATTCCAATAAAAAATTCAATGATACCCATTGGTGTTATCGAGATAAAAACTAATAAAAAACTTGAGGATGACTTTATAGAGGTAGTTATAAGTATTGGAAATCTACTCGGGACAACAATTACTCTTCAAAAAGTCATTGAAGAAACTAATAAAGCTACTGAAAATAAAAACTCTGATGATTTTGAGCTCAAAAAACTTAGAGGTGAATTAACAGCACTAATTGGAGACCTATGCGATTATCAACAGAATTTTGTTGAAGCTTTGGCAAATGCCGTTGATAGAAAAGGTCAATATACCGTATCGCATTCAAGAAATAGCGCAAAACTTGCACGTGGGATTTGTGCTAAATTGGGATTAAATGAAAAAACTACTGATCTAATTTATTATGCCGGATTATTGCAAAATATCGGCAAAATAACATTACCAGAAAAACTTTTTGCAACTAACGGTAAATTATCACCAACAGAACTTAATAAAATTAAAAACCACACAAATGTTGGTGTCAATTTATTAATGAATATAAATTTTTTATCGGAAGTTGTTCCTTATATCACATATCAAACCGAACGAGTTGATGGTTCTGGCTCTCCTGAAGGATTGAAAGGCCAATCAATTCCGCTTGGGTCAAGAATAATAGCTGTATCCGACGCATATTGCGCAATGACATCAGACAGACCATATCGCAAAGCTATGGACAAGAATAAGGCCATTGAAATTATGAAAGAAGAAAGCGGGAAAAAATGGGATACAGATGTTATTAACGCTCTAGCACAGGTGATTAAATAAAAAAAAACGGGTTTAAACCCGTTTTTTTTTAAGCTCTAGTTTCTATAATATCTGTATTAGGAGAAAATTCTTCTTCCCTGTCAGAAATATTCAACTTATTAAGAATAACTGCTCGTTTCTTGCGGAACAACATGTCAACAAAAGCCTCAATTCTTGTAACAAATCCCGCCTCACCTGTTTGCTCATCAATAGTAAGATTTAAAAGAGGTTTATTATATTGTTTAGCTTTTCTGGTTATTCTTTCTATCATCAATGAATCCGGTCCGCATCCGAATGCTGTAATAGTAATAACACCGTCGATTTTACTATCTTTTAGGTAATGTCCTGCTGTTCCGGTCATTTCATCTTCATTTGCCCAATACTTTTCATGTCCTAACGCTAAAATTCCTTCATCAAGCTGTTCTGAAGACAGTTGAAGAGATGTACATACTTTTACATCCATTTTTTCGAGCTTGTCGATAATTTTCATGCACACTCTTTCGTCATAAATATTATATCCATGACCGACAAGAGCAACTGATATAGGATATTCCTTTGAACTATCCGAAATTACGACTTTACCCTGCAGGGCATAACTCAAAGCTTTAGAATAAGGCATTCCTGATTTTGACATAATATGAAAATTATTATAGCATCTCCAGCCAGCCTTTGAAGCATTTTTAATTAATGCTTTGTCAGTAATGCCAAATGGTTTTACGCATTCGGCCAAAAACTCATATAAACCTTGATTTTTTTCTGATTTATCAAGAGTAGCTTCTATCATATTAAAAGGTTCTTTTATCACATTTCTAATTAAATCAGGAAGCCCTCTGATCTTTGAACAGTTATAAATTTTATTATCAATTGACTGCAAGGACGGAACGAAAATATTTTTAATACCTTTTTGCAAAAGATTTAATATATGACCAACATAAACTTTTATTGGGAGACAAGTTTCTGTAACAACAAGTGCCGCTCCTTCAGACATAGTTTGTTTAGTCGTAACATCTGACAATACAATTTTTATACCGAGACTATTAAAAAATCCAAAATAAAAAGGATAATTGCTATAAAACGACATAGCACGGGGTATTCCAATAACTTTTTCTTCAAAATTATGCATAATTTAAATCCCTAATTTATACTGTTACCATTATAGCACAAAATAAAAAAAAAACAAAAATTTTTATATAAAGTTGTAAATTTTTACAATTTTAAAGATCGTGATCCGTTGAAATTCAAAATAACATTTTCTTTCCTTCCAACGACTTTCTTTTCAAATTATTACAGAAATTTTTTATCCTCAACATCATTAATATTCACGCAAAACTCCATAATATTTTACAAAATTGGTATTATGCAAAATATTATATGTGCAAAATTCAATATGCCAAGATTTATATTGAATAGCACTTAATATATAACGATGCTAATGTATAAGTTTTATTCATTAATAAAATACCTTGAGTAATTTATTTGTAAATAGTAGAAAAGAAATTATTTAAAAGCAACGGAATATATTTTGGAGGTAGTGCCGAAAAATCAAAAACAAATTCATTTATACCGGCGTCATACAATTCAGGCACAATTTCAAAATTCTGCATTACACTATCCTCAAACATATGCATTCTGCAAAATCCATCACATACAAATGGGAAAACCTTATCTAAAGAAGGGTCTTTTAGTGCATAAGTTCCGTTATGACATGGAGCTTTACAAGATAATCTTGAAACTACAGCACTATCATTATTTAATGGGCACAATCCCATACTCAAAACCCTTTTATTCCCTCCAATAGTATATTTACGATTTGGTATTTCATTTTTTATTTTTTTCAAAGTCCTCAAAGCAGAATGATAATCCCCAAATGATGAAAAATCAATTGTATCAATTCGTGCAAGATTGTTCAAGCACTTAATAGACATACTGTTTAAAAGATTTATACCCTGACCTATTTCAAAAGGAATCTCATTTATATCAGAATCATTTATAAATGACCAAAAAAAGCCTATATTATTAATTATTAAACTATCCGGTTTTGGAATAGCTAATAAAAGATCTTTTTCATATTCATAAGATCTGTCAAAATCACGTTCAATCAATATCTTTGGAGTAGAAAGCTGAAATTTTATACAATATTTTCGACAAAACTTCTTAACCTTTGTTATTACCTGAGAAAAACTATTTGAAGCCAAGTCGCAAGTTGAAACGATTTCTCCATATTCTATAGAATAAATCGGATTACGCTCCAATTTTTTTATATATTTTTCAAGTTCTTTTATTTGCGCTAACGAGGTCAAACGTAAATTTATTCTGTATTTATTATTCAATTTAAAATTTGGTTCAGTTTTTATTTTTGAAACATTCCATTCGAAAGACTTTATATTACGACTAAATTTAAAATCTTTACCCTCTGCACTCACACAATCGCCCGAAAAATGATTAGTTTGATAAATACACTGTCTTGTATGTTTAAACGGAAGTTTCTGATTTTTGAAAAGCTTTGGTTTATCCAAAATCTTTTCAATAAGCTCTATGCCTTCTAAAATATCATCAGATGTATTAAATTTTCCCTTAATAACGACATAGTCAATTGCTTTCAGCTTTATAATATCCTCCGCACACCAAGGAAGATTGTCAGAATCAACAGCAAG
The DNA here is from genome assembly GCA_017941035.1 of bacterium. GTDB lineage: Bacteria > Cyanobacteriota > Vampirovibrionia > Gastranaerophilales > Gastranaerophilaceae > Zag111. The sequence continues at coordinate 12,876 of JAGAXG010000047.1, forward strand.
AGATAAATCCGTATATTTTTTAATTTTAGAAATATTTTTCAGATAAATTTCTTCAGTAATAATAATTCCATGCACTTTGTGAAAACTATTAATAAAATCAATTCCTGCAAGGTTGTGAATATCAAAATAAGAATCCGCCATAACCTTAAACGGCAATTTAAAAACCTTTATTGCTTCTAACACAGCAAAACTATTTACATAAATACCTGTAATTTCAGATGTTTTAAGATATTTAAGAAATTTCTTGATTTCAGGCAATTCTTCTTCTGTAATATCATGCTTAAAATTTATAAAAAATTTTGCACCGCACTTTTTTGTAACATCTATAAATTCTTCAACGTAATCAAAATTCCCGTTCATAAATTTGTCATAATACACATAAAACCTTCTGCAATGAGTATTCTGACAAAATTCATGTATATCCTCTGGTCTTTTTACAGGTGCAATTATTTTTATTTCATTCATAGTTTAATTATATACTTTACTTAAATATATTAAAAATTATTTTAATAAAACTTAATATTTTAAGAAAATATAGCAATTATATAAAAAGTAAATACTTTATTAAAGTATAAGGAATATCTTGGATAATTAATTTCAAGGAAAAGGACATTAAGAGAAAAATCAATAGGGAGGCAAGCTTATGGGAATAGGCGCAGAAGACTACATTGATCAGATGTTAGTCAGAAAATATCAGGAAGAAAAAGTTGACAATCATGACAATATGGAATCAATGGTTGATCCTAACAAAATGCTTGAGGCGATGAATGATTATGCTTCAACTCTGCGTAATATGGTTGAACTTCGTCAGAGATTAAATATTGCGTGTTATGCAATTAATGCGAGAACCGCAAGGTATCAAAGATCTCTAGGACAAAGGTAAAAAATTTTGTATCTCCTTTAATTTTTGCTAAAATAAAAGTAAAGGAGATAAACAAATGGGAAAAATTATCCTAGGATCTTCTTCTCCCAGAAGATCAGATATTCTAAAAAATATGAAATTGGATTTTGAAATTATTCCGTCTTCTTATGTTGAAAAACACGACAAGACGGATTTCTCTTATTCTTTTGTAGAAAATTTAGCTTATAACAAAGCACTTGCAGTCGCAAAAGAAATAACTTATGAGGCAAAAGTAATCGGAGCTGACACAATTGTTGTAATTGATAATAAAATTTTAGGAAAGCCACAAAATTACAACGCAGCTTTAAAAATGCTTAACTTACTGTCTGGGAAAACGCATTTTGTAGTTACATCAGTTGCTGTTGTAAATACAAAAGACTTATCTTTTAAGATTAAATCTGACACAACCTATGTAACATTTGAAAAACTCACAAATGAACAAATTGAAAACTATATAAAAGATTATAAACCTTATGATAAAGCAGGCGCATACGGCATTCAAGAATTACCTAAAGGTTTTATAAAAAATGTAGAGGGAGCCATAGATAACGTCATAGGACTCCCTTCAAAAATCGTAGCTGAACTACTATCAAATTAAACCATTCCGTCACGAACAGCTTTTACAGCTGCCTGTACTCTATCATTTACACACATTTTCTGTAAAATAGAACATACATGAGCTTTGGCAGTATGAACACTTACTATGAGTTCTTTTGCAATTTCTGTATTACTTTTACCATCCACAAGGTGTTTCAAAACTTCCTGTTCTCTTTCTGTTAACGGAACACTTGTATGATTAACAGCATTTTCACCTATCAATACAGCATCCTCAGCTTTTGGAATAGATTTTAATGCTAAGTTAGCCACCATCGGATCAAGCCAACATACACCACAATTTACATCTCTAATAACATCCGCAAGTTTTTCGGGATCAATATCTTTTAAACAATAAGCATTCGCACCTGAACTTAATGCTGCTGTAACTTCTTCTTGTCTGTCATGAGAAGTTAAAGCAATGATTTTTATGTCTTTAGAAAATTCCCTTATTTTTATAATAGCCTCAATCCCATTCATTTCAGGCAAACCTAAATCCATAAGAACAACATCTGGTTTAAATTTTTTAATTTTTTCAATACCATCAATTGCATCTTCTGCTTCAGAAACCACATCAATATCAGCATTAGCATTAAGGGCACAGCGTAAACCTACGCGTGTAAGCTTGAAATCCTCAACAATAATAACCGAAATACATTTTTCTTTCGTTAACATAATTCTCTCTCCATTTCTAGTCTAGTGTATATTTGCTATCGAACTTAATCCTAATGTATAACATTAAGCTTGCAAAACTATTAGTCTGTCGGGCAATATTTGATAGAGAATTTACTTAAATTATATAGCGGACTTGATTTGATTGATTATTTTTTCAACTCCGTCGAATTTTGCCATTTTTAATGAACATCGCTGAATTTCTTCCAATTGATCAGAATTATTAATAAGTGTACAAATCATTTTCAATAAAGAATCAGAATTTGTATCTCCATCTTCTAAATATAGTCCTGCACCATTTTTAACCATGTATTTTGCATTCTTTCTTTGATGATCAGATGCGGCATATGCATAAGGTATAAATATTGAAGCAATTCCACTTGCACAAAGTTCTGAAATACTCAGAGAACCAGCGCGAGAAACAGCTATATCACTTGCTTTTAAAATAGTTTCCATATTATCAAAATAAGGCTTTAATATTAAATTCTCATCACTTTCGTATTCAGGATAATAAATTTTTAAAAGATTAACTACATCTTGAAAGTTCTTTTTCCCTGTTTGAAACATTACTTGCAAATCCCAATCTTGACATAAATTTTTTAATATTTTTGCAACAGTTTCATTAATTTTTTTTGCTCCTTGTGAACCACCCATAACACACAGAGTTAATTTATTTTTTAACCCTAAAACTTCTCTTGCACGATCTTTTGTTAAAGTTCTGAACTGAGGTCGTATAGGATTGCCATTAACAAAACAGTTATCGTTATTTAATTTTTCTTTTTCTACATCAAAAGCAACAGAAATACTTTTTGCAAAAGGTGCAAGTTTTCTTGTTACAAGTCCCGGATTCGCGTCACAATCATGCATTACAAATGGAATTTTCATTGTAATAGCAGCAAACAATACTGGAGCAGAGACATAACCTCCAGTACCAAAAATTACATCCGGCTTGTATTTTTGTATATAACGACAACATTTAATCCACCCAATAAACATTTGATAAGTCCATTTTATAAATTTTAAACTAGCTTTTCTGGGCATACCAGAACTGCTTACAGGTAAGAATTTGTAATTTTTACCCTTTACAATAGATGCTTCTAAATTTTTAGGGTTTCCGACATAATAAATTTTTTCAGTATCTTCTTGAGCTAAAAGCCCGTCCGCAACAGCAACAGCCGGATAAATATGACCACCTGTTCCTCCTCCAGTTATAAAGTAAGTTTTTTTACTCATTTACATTTGTCCTTATTCTTTTAATTCTTTGTTTTGATATATTTAAAAGTATACCAACCATTCCCAAAAATACAATAATTGAAGTTCCGCCATAACTTATAAATGGTAAAGTAACTCCGGTCACAGGTAAAAGAGAGCTTGCAACCGACATATTTAAGAAAGCCTGGAATCCAAAAATAAATGTTATTCCGAGAGCTAAAAGCTTCCCATACATATCTGGACAGCGTTTAGATATTCTCATTCCACGATTTACAAGTGCTGCAAACAATCCAATTATAAAAAAGCAACCTAAAAAACCAAATTCTTCAGCAATAATTGAAAAAATAAAATCTGTATGACATTCCGGTAAATATGCAAGCTTTTGTATCGAGCCTCCGTATCCTGTCCCGTTTAAACCGCCTGAAGCAAAAGCTATTAAAGATTGAATAATATTATATCCCTTACCTTGAGCATCACTTCCTGGATTTAACCAAATAGTAATTCTATCCATTTGATATCCGTGTAAAAGCTTTGGTATCATAGAAAGCGCGCCAACTCCAACTATTCCTCCTCCGATACCCAATAGCAATAATGGACCTCCTGCAGCAATATAAAGGCTTAAACCTGTCATAAATAAAATTATAACCATGCTCAGATTCGGTTGTTTAAATACTAAAAAAAGCACAATTAATAGCGGAATCAAAGTTTTTACTATTGTATCCGAATCAAGTAATTTTACTTTGTTTTTAAAAGTTGATGCAATCAACATGCAAAATAAAGGCTTTGCAAATTCAGACGGCTGTAATTGCATAAATCCTAAATTCATCCATCGACGCGCACCATTAATTTCCATTCCCAATGGAGTAAATTTTACAATACATAGCAAAATTAAAACAATCCACAAAAATTTATTATTAAATTTTTCAAGCTTATGATAATCAAATTTTGCAAAAAATCCCATTACAAAAAAACCAACACCGGCAAAAAGAAGCTGTTTAATTAAAAAAGATGCAACATTTACACCTTCTCTCATGCATTTTGGTGCCGTAGCCGAAAAAATCGCCAAAAAACCTGTTATAACCAAAAAAGTAACAATGATAATCAGCGGTTTATCCGGTGCGGACAAAATCACATCAGAAGATTGTTTTTGATTTCTGACACGTTGTTTATGTCTCTGTAGTGATTTATACTCGCGATAAGACATAATTTTTAAAAACCTCTCCTCGGTGTTCATAGCTGTTAAACATATCATAACTAGCGCAAGCAGGGGATAAAAGAATTACATCTGGTTTTAATTCTGTACCTCTATCAATTGCGTCTTCTAAAGTTTTTTCTTTTATAATATTAGAAAATCCGCTTTTTATAAGATTTTTTTCAAATCTTTCAGATGCTTCACCGATTAAAATAACTGTACTTATATGCTTATTAATTGAATTGCAAAACTCTTTTAAATCAGTATTTTTATCCCGTCCTCCTGCGATTAAAACAACATTTTGATTGTTGAATGAATCAATTGCTACAATTGAAGCTTCAGGATTAGTAGCTTTAGAATCATTATAAAAAGTAATACCGTTTTTAACTGTAACCCTTTCAAGCCTGTGTTCAGGTGCTTTAAATTCTTCAATTGCATTTTTTATCGTTTCATTATCAATTCCTGACAGTTTTGCACAAATAACAGAACACATTATATTTTGATAATTATGCTCTCCAATCAAAGGGCATTCCGAAATTTTTATAATTTCTTCTGCCAAATCTTCTTTTTTATAAATTATTGTATTATCTTTAATATAACAACAGTTTTTACCAATATTTGCGCTAAATAAAAACAGATTTTCTTTTGGAATTTCTTTAGAAAATTCTAAAAGATTTGGATCTTTTGCGTTTAGCACACAATATTTTGCTCTTTGAGTACCTCTAAATACTCTTGCTTTAGCATTAAAATAATTTTCTAAACCTTCATGCCAGTCAATATGATCAGGGGTAAAATTAGTCCATACTGCAATAAATGGTTTCAAAGTTGTACTCATTTCAAGCTGAAATGAACTTGCTTCACATACAAAATAATCTAAATCTTCATCAGCAATCGAGGAAGGAGGAGTACCGATATTACCACACTCTTTTGTTTTAAGTTTTTTACTTAGTATATGCTGTGTAAGAGCTGTAGTTGTAGTTTTTCCGTTTGTACCAGTGATGATAATAAATGGAATATCACATTCTTTATAAGCAAGTTCAAGCTCAGAAATTACGGGAATATTTTTAGCTCTCAGTGCTTTTATAATAGGACTGTGCGGAGGAATTCCCGGGCTTGAAATTGCGATTTCAGAACCGCTTATAAAATCATCTGTATGACCGCCATATTCTACATTAATACCTATACTTTCGAGTTCCTTAACAACTCTCAAATCCGCAATATTTTTATTTTCAGTTAAAAAAACATCTGCTCCGTGTTTTTTTGCCAATTTTGCGGCTGCAATACCACTTTTTGAAAGTCCTAGAACAAGAACTTTTTTATGCATAATTCCCATTTTTACAAAATCCCCTTGTTATAAAGTTCAAATAAAACCAAAGCTATTGTACTAAACAGTAAGGATACCATTGAAAAAACAATAACAATTTTCTTTTCATTCCATCCCAAAAGTTCAAAATGATGATGAATAGGAGCCATCAAAAAAACTCTTTTTTTAGTTAATTTATAGCTTGTAACTTGAATAATTACAGATAAAGTTTCAACTATAAATACCAAAGCAATAAGAATCAAAAGCATCTCAAATTTACCAAGAACAGCAAGAGTTCCCAAAAGACCTCCAATTGCAATTGAACCGGTATCCCCCATAAAAACCTGAGCCTTAGGTTTGTTATATTCCAAAAAACCGATAAGCGCTCCTGCAACAGAAGCAGAAATTATCGCAAGTTCAATTTCTCCAAGAGCTAATGATACAATAGAGCAAACAATAAAAGAAGGGATTCCGCATCCGGAAGCTAATCCATCTAATCCATCAGTTAAATTGTATGCATTTGAAGCTCCTGTGATTACAAAAACTGCAAAAATCGGATATAGCCAACCCAAATTTATTGTTAAATGACCAATGTAAATATTACAAGCATTACTATTTGTCATTATAAGCGTAATTACAGGTAATAAAGCTATTGCAATTTGTCTGAAAAGTTTTCCACGTGCACTTAATCCGTCATTAGATTTACCCTTTAATTTTAAATAATCATCCTGAAAACCTGCAAAGGTATAAAACAAAAGCGTCATTATCGCAATTAGAGCCGTGGATGTCATTTTTTGCGCTAGCAAAAGAGCAATAACAGAAGCCATAATAATTGCTCCTATTATAAAAACACCGCCTGTAGTCGGAGTACCCTGTTTTTGCATGTGATTTTCAGGCGCAACACCTTTTATATATTGGCCTATCAATTTTTTCTTTAAAAAATCAATATATGGAACACCAAACAATGAACAAAAAATCAACCCCAAAAGGAATGATACTGCAACCATTATCATAATTTACATATCCCTCATTCTTTTATATTTTCCAAGATTTCTTCAAACTTCATCGAACGCGAAGCTTTTAAAAATATTGTATTACTTTTATCCAAATTTTCAACAATGTAACAAGAAACATCCTTATTTGAATTAAAATAATTTACTTCAAATCCATTATTTTCAAGAACTTTACCTGTTTCTTTAATTAAATCTCCCACAAGCAGATATTTAACATTTTTATCAATATTTACCAAAAATTCACCAACCTGTTTATGATAATCTCTTGCATTCTCTCCAAGCTCGCCCATATCTCCCAGAATAACAACAGGATTTTGGTAAAGATTTAAAAATGTTTTAACAGAAGCTTTCATTGCTTCAGGGTTAGCATTATAACTATCATTTATAAATTTTAAGCTTTTAATTTCTTCAACTTCCCAACGTTTTTCTATTGAACGGTAAGATTTCAAACCTTTTGCAATTTCATTTGGAGTCATTCCAAGTTTTAAACCTAAATTTATTGATGAAAGAGAATTTTCAATATTGTACTCACCTTCAATATTCAATTCATATATATTACCCTTGTACTCAAATTTTGAATAAGATGGTAATTGTTCAAGAATTTTTACATCATTTAATGAATAAAAAATCTTTTCTCCTTCGAAATTAAGATGTTTTTTTGTAATTTCCTGATCTAAAGCAATAAAAACACCTTCATTCTTTAACCCTTTAGCTATTTCACATTTCGCAATCGCGATATTATCCAGACTTCCCAAACGTCCAACATGCGCAGAACCACAGTTTGTTATAATTGCAAAATCAGGTTGTAACGGAACTGAGATTTGTTCAATTTCTCCAAGTCCGCGCATACCCATTTCGACAATTAAAGCTTCAGTATCAGAATTCATACCTAAAACTGTTTGACAAAATCCTATTTCGTTATTGTGATTTGAAAATGTTTTTTGAGTTTTAAATTTTTCTTTTAAAACAGAATAAACAAGCTCTTTCGTTGTTGTTTTGCCCGCACTGCCAGTTATACCTACAGTTATTGGATTAATTTTTTTACGATAATAACTTGCAATATTTATATAAGCTTCTTTAGTATTTGAAACTTTTAGAACAAAATTTGCCCTGTCAGTAACAATATTTTTTGTTGTAAAATACGCAAAAATACCCTCTGAATCAACAAATTTTTCACCATCAAATGTTTCACCCTTTAAAGGTAAATATATATCACTTTCTTTTATTGTTCTAGTATCCGTTGATACAGTATAATCCTTATTTATTCCGGTATCTTTCAGGACTTTAGCACCTGTAATAGCAATTAATTCTTCTTTAGTAAACATGACAAGATAATTTTAACACAAAGAAAATTAATATTCTCTTGACAATTGTTTTTGCGCGTTTAATAATAACAGTACGTGATTACTCGGGCAATCGTTATAAAAAATTCCCTGACACTAGCTCTTACGATGGGAATTACGACCCCACAAATTGAAAGGATTAAGATATGTTCGCAATTGTAGAAACAGGCGGAAAACAGTATCAAGTTGAAGAAGGACGTTATGTTGATATTGAACTTCTTGAAGGTGAAGCTGAATCTAAAGTAGTTTTTGACAAAATTGTTATGTTAGTAAACGGCAAAAAATCAAAAGTTGGTCAACCTTATGTTTCAGGAGCATCTGTTGAAGGTAAAATTGTAAAACATGACAAAGCTAAAAAAATTATTGTTTTCAAACAAAGACCTAAAAAAGGTTACAGGAAAAAACAAGGTCACAGACAACAATTTACAAGAGTTATGATTTCAAAAATCAGAACATCAGCTAAAAAATCAACTAAAGAAGAAACAGTAGAAACTGCTGAATAGTACATACAAGTAAAAAGGAGAAAATGAAAAATGGCACATAAGAAAGGTATGGGATCCACCCGTAACGGCCGAGACTCCGAAGCAAAGCGTTTAGGCGTTAAAAAATTCGGCGGTGAAGCTGTTAAAGCAGGAAATATTATTGTTCGTCAAAGGGGAACTAAAATTCATCCGGGTAACAATGTTGGTATCGGATCAGATGATACATTGTTTGCATTAATTGATGGTACAGTAAAGTTTGAACCTCATAGACGTGACAGAAAACAAGTAAGCGTTTATTAATAAACTTACAAAAAAAATCCCGACTTATTAAAGTCGGGATTTTTTTTAAACTTCTTCGTCTGCATATGGTCTATCAGGAATATAATCAGAATCTTTAACAGTAAGGTTTTCTTGATGCTTGTTTATAGGAGCTTTTCCGACAGATGCATAATTTGGTAAAACTACTGTTTCCCATGCTGTTTGTACTGCTCTACTATGTCCTGGGAATGCTTCTGTTGAAGTAGTAGAACCTTGATAATATCTTTTAAAACTTGCTTTAAAATCATAATTTTCTTGCTTGTTAACACCGGAAGTTTTTCCGATATTTGGTTTATTGAAATTTATACCACCGAGTCCTTTTAGATCAAAATCTTTCATAATTCTATCTCCGTGTTATCTGCTCTCTATACTTTAATAAAGTATTTAAAGAATTCAGAATTTCACCAAAGGATTATTTTGTAACATTAGTTTACAATTTCATATAAAGTTGCAGCCTCTTGAACGCTTACTGAACCCAGAGGGACTTTAAGAATTTTTACTTTTAGAGTTCTTGATGCATATTCAATCTCAATTATATCATTTTGTTTAACTTGTTTAGCAGGCTTTGCAGGATTCCCGTTTATGAAAACTCTGCCCATATCAGAAACTTCATTTGCAACTGTTCTACGCTTGATTAACCTTGACACTTTCAAAAATTTATCTAATCTCATAGTTTTAATTTTAACACACAAAATTTTTATGGTATAATCTTTTAAGGGAGAATACATATGAAAAAGTTTTTATCAACAATTTTTACTTTTTTAACCCTTTCAATAACATCTGCAGTTGCTGAAACAATTAAATTTGTTCAAATTACAGACGCTCATTTGACTACCAAATCTGAATTTTCACAAAAAGTTCTAAAAAGTGCAATTGATGATATAAATGAGCTTGAAAATGTGTCTTTCGTTGTTTTTACAGGTGATAATATTGATGTTTCTACTGATGAAAATTTAAGACAGTTTGTAAAAATAGTTAGGAAATTAAAAGTTCCATACTATATAGTTTTGGGAAACCATGATGTATATAAATCAAATGATATGTCTAAAGTAAGGTATTATGAAATAATAAGAGAAAATAATCCTTTTTACAAACAGAGAACACCTAATTACAAGTTTTCCAAAAACGGTTTTATTTTTTTGACAGTTGATGGGGCAAAAGAAATTATCCCCGGAGCAACAGGATATTACAGAAAAGATACTCTGGCTTGGATTAACAAAATTTTGTCAAAAAACAAGAAAAAGCAAGTTATTATCTTTCAACATTTCCCTGTTGAGTACCCTGACGAAGCAGGGAATCGATTAAAAACACATAAAACATATAAAGTTGAAGAATATCAAGAAATTTTGAGTAAACATAATAATGTTTTGGCTGTATTATCAGGACATTTTCACGTAAATGGAGAAAAAATGAAGAATGGAGTGTACCATATCTCAACTCCATCATTATTGAACGTTCCTTATTCATACAAAATTATCGATATAGTTACGACACCGGATTTTACACCAATAATTTACACTCAATTGAGAGAGTTTGAGTTAAAAGACTAAGTTTTTAACTTCTTTAATCCGAATTTTAACACTCCAGCAATAATTAAAATTGCTCCCATAATTTTCAAAATTAGAGGGAAACCTCTTTTTTCCATAGGTTTAGCTTTTTTTTGTGATATATACAAATCTTGTTGAATACGATTATATTTTTCTTGACTTTCTTTATAGGAAGAAAGAGTTGAGATTTGCGGAATTTTATTAGGCGGATTTAACACTCCTACCTTATAATCACCATAGTGCATAGCTTTATTAGCCGGATTAAAAACTTCTACTTTATCTGTCATATATTAATTAAAATAGATTATAAAAGAAAATTGCTGTTTTTTGTAAACAAATATTTCTATATACTTGATTTTTAAATATATTTGTAATAAGTTAGCTACATAACCGCAGACAGTCGGTGCAGTATTGTTAAATATAAATATTGCTTAATTGATTATCAGCCGGCCGAGGTTCCGAAATATAAATTAGACTTATAGTGTAGGATTTTGCGGTCAAAACTGAGAAAGCAAAATCTTTTTTAGTTTTAATTCATAGGTCGATACAAAATAATAGTTCGGTAAATATTCCGACATGTAGAAGGAGACAAGAATGTCAACAAAAGCATTTAAAACAGAAAAAATTGATGAAATCAAATCAAAGATAGAAAAAGCTCAAGTTGCAGTTATTACAGAATACAAAGGTCTTACTGTTGAAGAAATCACGAAACTAAGACGTGAAATTCAGAAAAACGGCGGTGACTACATGGTTACCAAAAACACATTAACAAAAATTGCTATAAAAGGAACAGATTATGAACCTTTAGCAGATAAGATGGTTGGACCTATTGCTTTAGCATTCGGTTTTGAAGACCCTGTAACACCTGCAAAAGCTATAACTAAATTCATCAAAGAAACAAAAAAAGGAGAAATCCTTGGTGCTGTATTAGATGGTAAACTGTTGTCAATTGAAGAAACAAAAGCATTAGCAGATCTTCCTACAAAAGAAGAATTGTTTGCAAAAATGCTTGGATCTATCAATTCACCGGCATCTGGTATTGTTGGCTGCGTAAATGGCGTTATGGCTCAACTTACAAGAGCTATGGCAGCTGTTCGTGACCAAAAAGCAGCATAGTAGATTTTGGAACTAAATAATAAAATTCGCCAAAATCAAAGAAAAAATGTACAACTCAAAAAAAATTAAAAGGAGAAATAAAAATGAGTAACGTAGAAACTATTTTAGAATCAATTGAAAAATTAACTTTGTTAGAAGCAGCTGAATTAGTAAAAGCTATGGAAGAAAAATTTGGTGTATCTGCAGCAGCTCCTGTTGCGGTTGCCGCAGCTCCTGCAGCTGGTGCAGCTCCTGCAGCTGAAGATCCTGATGCTGAAGTATCTGTTATTTTAGCTTCAGTTCCTGCTGATAAGAAAATCGCTGTATTGAAAGAAGTTCGTAACATTACAGGCTTAGGCTTAAAAGAAGCTAAAGACCTTGTTGAAGCAGCTCCTAAGGCAGTTAAAGAAAACATTAAAAAAGCTGAAGCTGAAGAAATCAAGAAAACTCTTGAAGCAGCTGGTGCTGGCGTTGAAATTAAGTAATAAAACTAAGCTAAAATATTTGATTTTAACAGAGAAAAATGTTATTATAAACGGGCAATCTTTTTTGAGATTGCCCGTTTTTTGAGGAGATAAATTTATGATTGATTTAAGATTTTTGTTTGCCGGTATTGCAATTATGCTTATTATCATTGTTAGAGAATTGCTAAAAAAATATTATAATTTCGATATGGATAATCTCGAAGTTGATAAATCATGCAAAAAATGGAGAAGGTTTATAAAAATAATGATAACAAATTTTCTTAATTTTAAAAAACAAATTTTTGGTAAAGCTCCAATAATAGAAAAAAATACAGGGACAAATTCTCTTATAATTTTAGAAACAGGAGAAAATAAAGCAACAGTAATGGCAACTTTGAGACAAATTTTAGAAATTGATTATAAAACCGCAAAAGAAATTGTTGAGTTTGCTCCTTGCAAGTTCTTGGTGAATATTTCTGATAAAGAGGCTGAATTAACAAAAAAAGCTTTAGAATTTGTAGGTGCTAAAATTGAAATCAGACGTGATAAAAATTAGATTGATATTAGTTTACTAACTAACAAAAAAAATTTTTTTTTATTTTTAAAGTACAAACTTGATATAAGTATAAGAAAGGAAAAATATGGGAATAGGATTATCATTAAGTAATTTAACTTCAAAAGCAATAAAATATGCAATATATGGAAGACAAATAGGGAATACTGCAAAAAACGGTGCTCAAGTGTTTAAAAAAGGTAACGTAATAACAGGACTTAATTCTAATCAAGAAGTTATAAGCACTATAACAAAAAATAAAATTTCTCAAAATACAATAAAAACTGTAACTGTTAAAAATAAAGGAATAGATGAGTTTGGTTGTAAATTAACAGAAGAAACAACAGTAACAAGAACAGATACCAAAGATGGCGGAGATATTTTCTTAAGTCGTAAATCTTATGCCGATATAAATGGTTCTAAAATTGAACAACCTCTTAAACGTGGAACAATACAGTTTTCACAGGTAAATTACGATAAAGTTAACGGTAAAAAAGTTTTTAATTCCGGATGTACAGATTCTCTTTATTTAGATAAGGATAACCATTTATGGAATTTCAGAAATTATTTGAGCATAAAAAAATAAAAAAAAAGCGGTAAAACCGCTTTTTTTTTGCAATAAAACATTTTTATTTTAAAGATAATATAAAACCACCTTTATCTGCATTTTTGAGAGCTTCACCTTCAATTTTTGCCCTTAAATTTTTAATGTATTTATAGACATAATCTCTTGGGAGTTCAAGAAGTTCTGCCAGATCTTTAGCATAAACAATTTTATCTTGTTTAGCGCTAAAATAATCAAATACTTTTTGTTTTCTTTCGGTTAAAGCCTTTTTAAATACAACTCTAACTTCGTTCCTTACTTCATCAGAAACTTTTTCTTTTACGACATTTTTAGCTTTTGTTAATGCAGGCTTATCAGCTTTTTTCGCGACTGTTTTTTTAGATTGAACTGATTTCTGCGAACTCTGTTTTTTATCTGTAGTTTTTGTATCTAACTGAAGATTTTTTACAGAGAATGGAGAAAGATAAATATCCTTTTCTTTTTCGTATGCTCTATTAGCAATAGAACTTAATCTTTCATTTTGAGATGTCCATTCTTTTTCACTCGATACAACAGGCTTCCCATGCAAAACTATATCAACCAAATCATTTGTTTCTTTTTTTTCTTCAATTTTTTTACCTAATCTGGCAGCAAACTCCTCAAGAGTAATTTTTTCTAATGAGCTTCTCCACTGCTTAATCTCTTCTTTACTAAGATATTCAGCCATCCATTATCTCCTAAAACTATTCTTTATATCTCACAATTATAATTTAGCATAAAGCATGCTCCATGACTTAAAATGTTTCAATAAGTAAATTTTTATTTATTTTGTAAATATTTTTACAATAAGTTATTGATTATTCTTGTTCTAAAAGTCTGGTATTTATTTTACCAAATTTAGCTGAAAGATTATCAATAAAATGTATCAAATATAGTTCAGGCTCCAAATCTTTTTGATCAAGATCAATTATCGCGCCCCAATCAGCCCTACCATGATGCGCTGCAATCATTTTTGCAATGCGCGGAAAACCTGCATTCATACAAATACAAAAACCATATTGAGAATGAGAAATCCACTTTTCTCTAAAATTTGCCGCATAATCAATTAAACCGGTTTCTGTATTTATTGTATATTCAAAAATCTTTCCAAAATCATGCAACAAGCAAGCAGCATAAACCTCATCAGGATTTGCTTTGTATTCGAACTTTGACATATTAAGTTGTGCAAATTCACAACATTCAACAGTGTGAACAAGAAGTCCTCCAATATAATTGTGGTGCATAAGTTTTGCCGCCGGCATAATTTTGAAACTTTCTTCATTTTCTTCAAACATTTTTTTTACAAAATTACGCAATTTCTCATCTTGAATTTGTTCTATATATTCTTGAAGTTTACACCAGTATTTAAAAATTTCTTTAGGTTCAAGACCCAATTTTGCTTCTTTAACAAGTTCCAGAGCTGAAACAAGACAATTATTATACTTTTCATTAAAAGATGCAGACACAATCTTTACAAGATTACCCGTTCTAAAAATCTTAGCATCAAACCTATTTAAAGTTTCTTCCCACAAAATGCAATTTAATACGCTCTCATCATTTGTATTCTTTAATTGCAATTTTCCCATTTTAGTACCAGCTTTTGTATCGCCAATTGAAAAAATTACTACTTCAAATATATCATCACTATACATATTAAGTTCCTTTTAGTTTTTTGTTCGATCTATAATATTTTTATCACGTCCCCATTGAAATGCTGAGCGAATTTCTGCACCAATTTTTTCAATAGGATGATTTGCATTTTCTTCTCGTAATTTTTGGAAATTTTTACATCCAGATGCCATTTCATCCGTAAATTCTTTAGCAAATTTACCAGACTGAATATCACTAAGAATATTCTTCATCGCATCTTTGGAAGCTTGATTTATAACTTTTGGACCTCTTGTCATATCACCATATTCAGCAGTATTAGAAATTGAATATCGCATATCAGCTAAACCACCTTGATTAACAAGATCAATAATAAGTTTCATTTCATGAAGGACTTCAAAATACGCCATATATGGAGAATACCCTGCTTCAACAAGCACATCAAAACCTGTCTTCATCAAAGCTGAAACTCCCCCGCAAATAACTGACTGTTCTCCAAATAAATCTGTTTCTGTTTCTTCTCGAAATGTTGTTTCGATAATACCTGCACGACCTGCACCTATAGCACTGGCGTAAGAAAGAGCCACCTGCTTTCCGTCTCCTGACGGATTTTGATAAACAGCGATTAAAGAAGGTACACCCTTACCTTCTTCATATTGACTGCGAACAGTATGACCGGGGCCTTTTGGCGCAACCATTATAACATTTATATCAGCAGAAGGTATAATCTTTTTAAAATGAATATTAAAACCATGAGCGAACATTAAATACTGTCCGGCACGCATATTTGGTTTAATTTGTTCTTCATAAACCTTTGCCTGAACTTCATCAGGAATTAAAACTTGAACCACATCTGCCCATTTAACAGCTTCCTCTATAGACATTGTTTTAAAACCATAATTTTTTGCTTTTATATCAGACTTCCCTCCCTGTCGGAGTCCTAAAACAACATCACAACCGGAATCCTTTAAATTCATTGACTGACCGTAACCTTGAGAACCAAAACCAATTACGGCAATCTTTTTTGTTTTAATTAGATTTGTATCAATATCTTTATCCAAATAAATTTTTAAACCATTCATGATATATCCCTTCGTTATAAACTAATTATATCACGAATGTCACGAAATTTGATTTTCTCCTAATAAAAATACCTGCCATGCTTGCGAGGTTTCTTTTACCGGTTTATAGAAATCTTTGACCAAAATATGACTTGTTTGTATAGGATTATAACCTTTATTTTTAAGATATTCCTCAAATTTTAATGATGTTTTTGTATATTTTTTCTGTTTAATCAATGGGTAAAAAACACGTTTCTTTTGAGCGATTTCATACAATAACGAATTTAATATTTCATCATAATCAAACTCATAACCGTCATTTGTAGTTATATCAATTATATAATTCAAATTATCAGCTGTAGTAATCGAACAGTAACATAACAAATTTTTATCTTCGTACATTACAAACCTCTTTTTATAATAAGGCACAAAACCAGAAAAAACCGGCTCCATAAACTCACGTTTATTTCTTAATAAAGAAGGTTTAAATATATTGATAATCTCACTATTATAAAGTTCTGAAATCATTTCTGCATCAGAATTTTGAGCATTTCTAAATTTTAAATTTGTATTCACAGGCATAGGGTTCTCAATTTTCCACAAAACTTCAGAAGAACATTGTCTAAATCCACATCCATTCACAAATAAATCAAAAAGTTCTTCATGGCATTCATCAATTGTTACAACAAAATTTGATGCACCTTTTGCTCCGATTTTTTGAACAACAAATTCTATGAGCTGTTTACCTATTTCATATCGATTTTCTTTAAAAATTAAACGAATAATATTTATTTTATAAGGATTTCCAAGAGTACATACGACAGTTACAAGGCCTAATATTTCATTATTTTCGATTAATACAAAAGACTCTGATTTAAATTTAAATTTTAATGGCATCATTGCATTTAGAAGCCCCAATGGTTCTTCCATTAAAGATTTAGCGAGCATGTCATTATCATCATTACAGAGATAAGAAATTAATTTCTTGACCTTTGGATAATCAAAGCAATTAAGACGCCTAATTACTACCATAATTACATTATACAGATTTTTTATGCTAATTGCAAGTTTAATATAGCTTTTAAAGTTCTTTTTTACACAATTTTTAAGTAAAAAAAGCAAGAGCGGGAAAACCACTCTTGCTTTTCAATTTTTATAATTAACAAACTACTTAGAAGTTGTTAATACATATTTAGCAGCGTTAGTTGCAGGTTCTACAGTTGCATCGTGGAATACAACAGGGTAGATATCTGTCATGTGGTTAGCATCTGAACCAACTGTACAAGGAGATTCAGGAGTTCTGGTAGGAGCTGTAATAGTAGCTGAACCAGTACCACAAGCTACTTCTTTGTTAGGTAAAGTTGCACCGTTTACATCGATGAAACCAATACAATTTTTTAAAGATCCAGAAGAAGAATCTAAAAGACCTGAAGTTAATGGAGTACCAATATTCAATGAACATCCTTTAGCATCTTTGTTGAAACCAACAACTGAACCATCAGCTAATGAGTATGTTTCGTAATCAGTCAATGAACCTAAAGTATAAACTTGTACCCATGAATAAGCGCTATCGCCTTTTCCTTTAATTTCAGTACCGCCTGCACCAGTGTAGCTACCACCAGCTAGTGTACCATTCAAAATAGCACAGAATGTTAATTCTGAATCAGGATTTTGAGCATTTTCATTTTTTGAATTTGGTTTGCTTGCACAAGTTGCAACAGTTGCACCATAGTCAATATCATACTGAGCTTGAGCCATCAAACCAGCTTGGTTCAAAGTTGATAATGTCTTTTTGTACTGAGATCTGAATTTTGCAGAGTTTGTGTTTGCAATCAATGTAGGAATTGTCATAGCAGCAACTACACCAATAATACCCAAAGTAATCAATACTTCTGCCAAAGTAAAACCGAATCTTTTGTTCATAATTTTTTTCACCTTTCTTTTAATAATGAAACTATAACATATGCTTTACATTGCAATTATATTACTATTTTTTTTATTTTATGTCAACTGTTTATATGATTTTTTATAAAAGTTTGACTGTTTTCTGTAAAATAATTGCTTATATCGTTTATAAACCCAAGTTAATTAAGAAAATAACATTAATTACATTAAACTAATTCTAAAGTATTATTTTTTAAATTTAACAACCCTTAAAAAGCACGCAGTTTGAGAGATTGGCTGTTTGTTAAATTTTGTAAAGTTTTTTAATTTATAAATTTTTATGCTTTACATTCTTAATACTTTTGAGTTAATTCTTACGGATAATTCTTCTAATTTCTAATCAATTCAAATATCTTAAATTCTGATGGTTCAAGCTTATCAAAGTGAATATTATCAGCATTTTCGAGCTGTTTTTGCTCATAATCCTTATCCCCTAATATATATTCACATTTTAAGCAAAAATCTCCAGGGATAGCGATATTTTTATCAAACACAGCATATCCTTCAACAATTTCTTTGTAACTTTCACCTGTTGGAGCAGTTTTACAAACTTTTTCAGTAGGATATTTATAATTTGAAACAACTAAATAAGCTGTTTTCATTGGCTCTCTTGTTACAAGCCATGCGCAGAATCCATCTTCATCCTCGATAATAATCTGTGCTTCCCCGTTTGGTATAACTTCATTATTTTTTACAAACCTATCTATAGCATCAAATTTGATATAAAAATCTTCGTTATTTTCACGATTCATAGCAACTTCTTCACCAATAGTATATTCTAAACCGCCTCTGGTAAAACTTTCATCACCATCTGCATATAAAACAGGTCTTTGAGCATATTTACCTCCAGGCAGAAGTTTATATTTTGCCCATTTATACAATGCACCTGTTTCCCCAAGCTGGGCAGGATATTGATCAATTGCTTGAAATTCACCATCTTGATTATTATAAGTTTTTAAAATTGAAAGAAAATTTCCTTTTTTAAACTTTATATTATAATTTGTCAAATTTTGATTGTCATTGACAATTTTTTCCGGTGTTTTTTCAAACTGAGAAATTATATCATTTCCCCAAAGCAAATCAAAATTCATATCTTCATGATATTCTTGATAAAAATTATCCCAAAGCATGTATTCTGCCAAAGTTCCAAAGTAAGGAATTTTCTTTTTCATTGTATTATTGAGCCTGCTTAATACATATTTTGGGGCTCTATAACTTATAGGACGACCATTCTGCTCTGATACGTCATCTACAACATGATCAATATGGTCAACTCTAAATCCGTCAAAGTTATAATCCTTTTGCAAATCTTCCAAGCTTTTTATAAATAAATCAATTACATCTTCATTAAATTTACCGTTTTCCAAATTTACGAAATAATATGGAGTTTGACAATCTAAATTTGCTAAAGCAGTAACATCATCTCCTTTAAAGTCAAAATGTCTAAACAAAGGATATCCGCCGCATTCACTCATTCCATCAAAAACAGGAACTCCGGCTGAACACCAAGCTCCACCAGGGGCAGGCCATAACCCATCATCTATAAGTGCTTTTATTATATCTAATTGCTTTGATATATCATTTTCAGTTAGATTTGTTGAATTTTTAAGTCCCTGTACATCTAAGACGATCTCCCTAACACGTTTATGCAATTTATTTTGATAAGAACGTTCCAACATTGCATTTGACAAATATTTTTTATGATCAAGCATAAAAGATTCAAAATTGTCATATAATTCCTGAAATGCAGGACTTAATTCTCCGCTATTACCTTTTAATCTTTGAATATAAACATCTTTTATAATTTTTATATCATCTTCGTCATGATCTTTTAGTAAAAATTCTGCAACTTCATCTAATTTTGCTTCTAATTGCCTTTGAAGTTCATTAACATCATACCATCTTGCAATTTGAGGATTTGATAGTACAAATTTAGAAAAGCGTCCTGTCTGAGGAAGAACATCATAAATAACCGGATGTCCTGCAAGTTGACACATCTCAATAAACAATTGAAGTTGTTTTTTTACATTTGCACCTGTAATTTCTTCAATATATTTATCATTTAATTTTGGACTAACCTCACTACTTTTTGGAAGATAAGCACATCCAAATTCTCTTGGATGAAACGGTATTAAATATATTGTAGTATTGTATATATTATTATCCAAATTTCCCGTAGGTAATATTAAAAGCTGTTTTAACCAATCAAAGAATTTGCCTGTTTCTTTTGATTTATTACCGTTACCGAGCGCCGCAAGGTTTATTAATTTAATATTGTGACCTTCTTTTTTAAACCAATCGGAATTTTTTTCATTATTTCTGGCCAAAGGGCTGATTTTATCATTTTTAAACGAAAACTTTCCATCATTAAAGATTTTGTTATTTTTCCATTTTTCTTCTAAAGCAAATAAAGTTTCAGCTTCAGACAATTCATCTTGAGCTTTTTGGAAAGAATACGTTAAATAACCGTATTTTTTTATGTGCATTTCCAAAAATTTTTTTCTTAATTCTGGAATTTCATCAAACGAATATGCTTGTTTGAGCTTTTCATAAAAAGCATTTAATTCTAAATCTTTAGCAATATGATTCTCTTTTTTTGCAAATAAAAAATTTAACATAAATTTCTCCCTATAAACTCAAAAAAAATTATAACATGAAAAATACATAAAACAGGGTTAAATATAAAATTTTTGTAACTTTAGCAATTGTTCACATAAGGCTTAAGCTGATAAGCTGTTGAAATAATCTTTATTTCCCTCAAGCGCCTCTTTTGTAGCGGAAATAGAATATACCGGATTGTTTTTAAAAACATTTTTTGCAGTATTTAAAATATCTTCAGACGTAATATTATCAATCATTTCAAATTGTTTATTCACATAACTAATACCATAAGGAGTATTTGCAGATTTTGTTAATCTTAAAGTTTTACCTGAATTCATTTCTAAACTTGATAAAATTTTTGTCTTCAGAGATTTTTTAGCAGTCGCAAGTTCTTCGTCTGAAACTTTTTGATTCAAAATTTCTTTTATATTTTCGTTAAAACCCTCTATAGATTTTTGAATATTATCAAAAGTATTTACACCTGTTTCGTGATTATTGGTAGTAGTTTCTATACTAAGAGTCATTATACCAATATCATCAACTGATTCATAATTTGAATGAACAGAATATGCCAAATGCCTTTTTTCACGTAAATCTGAAAACAAACGTGATGATGGAGAGCCTCCCAAAATGTCAGATAATAATAATAGGCACAAATTATCTTTCATATTCCCGTTTATATTGAATTTATATCCTTGCAAAATTTCCGCTTGATTTCTTTTTGTTTCAACCGTATAAACTTTTGAAGAATTTATTTTTTCAAAGTTATTCAGCAATTTTACATCTTTAACTTTTGCTTCAGGATAAGAATTAAAACTGCTAAATACTTGTTGTTTTAATTCATCGCTAACCTTTCCTGTCACAACAACCTGTGCCTGAGAATTAGCTAATATTTCTTCATACAAAGCTTTCACATCTTCTAAAGTAATCCCCTCAAGACTTTTTAATTTTTCTTCTGTTGTGTAATCAATGCCTGTATTTTTTAGCATTATTTTTCGGTAATTTTCATATGCATTTGGTTCTACAGTCATATAACTGTCTTTACAATGCTGAATTGCTTTGTCAAAGACTTCTTGAGTTAAATCCGGATTTAAAATTTTATTTTTAAATAATTCTAAAGCTAATTTTGTATTATTAGAGGAACTATTTCCAAAAAGCGATAAAGTTTGCGTATCCGAAGAAATTCCAACATCTATTGCATGCCTATCTAATAACATACTTTCGTCTTCTTTTGTTTTATTTTTTGTTCCGCAATTTTGAAGCATATCAAACAATACATCGCTTACTGCAGGTTTTTGAGTAATATTTTTATTAGTCTTTAAAACAATTGAATAATTTATTGTATCATTATTTTCATCATCAAATATAATTCCATAATTATTTGATAATGTATATTCGCTTATTTTTTCAGGTTTGAACGGAACTTTTTTAACCGTTCCGGTAAAAGATAGAGTTTTTCTATAGTTGGATTCAATATTTTTTACAGTTGTACCTTCCGGATGAACAACTGTCAATGAAACTTTGTTTAAATCAAAATATTTTTTAACAGTATTGACAAAATCTTCATAAGTCATATTGTCAACAATTGAATTATACTCTGACAGCTTGTATGGAGAACCGTTTATAAAATCAGTTCCTAATTTTTGATTTAAAATCTCAGAAGATTCAATAGAAGTTGAATTATTCTTTTTAAGTTTATTTTTTATTGCTTCAAATTCTTCACTTGTCGGTTTTAAATCCGAAATAACTTTATATAAATCTTTCAATAAAGGCTCAACATATTCTTCAGGAACAGAAGCTTTTATAATTTCCGCATTCCTATCAGAAGGTCTTGAACCCAACCTTTCATAATCATAAGAAACAAATGTTGAATATTTTTCTTCTATCGTTTTTATTTTCGCATTTGCCAAATCGAATAATAATTGAGATACAGCGTCTAAATATATTCTGTCTTTTGCATTTGAATTTTCCGGACCTGCAAATCCTAAAAATATTCCCGCTGAACCTTGAGTTTTACTCGAAATCAAATCTGTACGAACTGATTTATCTATAGGAGTCATTTTTTCAAAATGTCTTTGAGTTTTCGGAGACTTTGTCGAATTAAAATACTTTGAAACAAGCTTCACTGTATTTTCAGGGTCAATTTCTCCTGTTATAACAGTAACCATATTAGCAGGATAATAATTATTATTGAAATAGTTAACAACGTCTTTGCGTGTCAGAGCATCAATATTATTTGTAGAACCTGCGACCAAATCCGGAGATGTAGATTTTATATTGAAAAGATTTTTTAATGTTACAGTTTCTGCACGGCTTAAATCATCTGAAAGGCACATATTTATTTCAGAATTAACAATCTTTTTCTCTTTTTCAAGCTTTTCTTGAAGAAACTTTGGAGTTTGAAGCATTCCTGCTTGCAATTTAATTTTTGTTTCTAAATCCGTATCATCCAAAAGATTTGATGAAATATAATAATCAGTCACTGAAAAAGAAGTCGATGCATTAGTATAAGCTCCAATATTATGAACTTCATCAAAGAAAACTTTATCGCCTAAAGACTCTGAGCCGTTGAATAAATTATGTTCAATATAATGACTTATTCCGCGAACATTATCTGGTTCATTTAAAGAACCTGTATTGACATACGTTTTTACGACGGTAGTTCCTTCTTTTGGAACAATAACAACTTTTTGTCCGTTTGCAAGCTTGTAACAATAAGCAGTTAAATTATTAGGCAATTTAATTTCTTCTGTCTTTGCATAATTTATAGGGACAGAAACGCCATAATCAGGAGTAACAGGACCTAACTCCTTTACTGTTGCATTTGAACCGGAATTTTCTGTTTGAACTTTATCTTTATTTTCAGTTCCTTTAAATCTGATTGTATAATTCGGATTAATTTTCATGCAAAATTCTACCTATGTATATATAAAAACATTGGAGAACAAATTATTGCCTAATTTTTGAAAATTGTTTGTTCTCTATCAGGTCCGACAGATACAATAGATATAGGGGTTTCCAAAATTTCTTCAAGACGCTCCAGATATTTACGTGCATTTAAAGGTAAATCCTCATATTCACGAATATCAGAAATATTTTCTTTCCAACCTTTATGAGTTTCATATACAGGCTCTAAATATTTGTGAATATAAACATCAGACGGATAATCTGTATAAATTTTACCGTCACGTTTATCTTTATATGCGGTACAAACTTTTATTTCATCGAAATCATCAAAAACATCAATTTTAGTAAGAGCTATAGAAGTTAAACCTCCAACCAAGCAGGCATATTTCATAGTAACAGCATCAAACCACCCGCATCTTCGCGGACGACCTGTCGTGACTCCGAATTCATGACCAATTTCACGAATTTTATCTCCTGTTTCATCAGTTAACTCAGTCACAAAAGGACCTTCACCAACACGAGTTACATAAGCTTTTGCGACACCAATAACTTCATTTATTACAGTCGGTCCGTAACCTGAACCTGTAGAAGCCCCTCCGCCTACAGGATTTGAACTTGTTACAAAAGGATATGTACCAAAATCAACATCAAGCATTACTCCTTGAGCGCCTTCAAAAAGAATTTTCTTACCATTACGCTTAAATGAGCGAAGCATTTCCTGCCATTCAAAACAAACATAAGGACGGAAAATTTGGGCATATTTTTCGCAAAGAGATAGAACTTCTTCTTTTGTATAAGTTTTTAAACCATAAAGTTCTGTTAGTTGCTTGTTTTTTAAAGGTAAAATTACATCAAGTTTTTCAGATAACGCCTCTTTCGAATATAAATCACCAATTTTTAATGCAATACGAGCCATTTTATCTGTATAAGTAGGTCCAATACCTTTCTTTGTCGTTCCAATTTTACCTTTTTTTGCATTGTCTTCGCTGTAACCATCAACTTCTGTATGCCAAGGCATAGTAATAGTAGCCAAAGGACTTATTTTCAAACCGGATAGATCAATATTTTCTTGTTTTAAACCTTCAATTTCTTGTTGAAAATATTCAGGTAAAATAACTGTTCCATTGCCTATAAAACAAGTTTTTTCTCTGTATAGAATTCCTGACGGAATCAAGTGGAATTTAAAAGTTTTTCCGTGAGCGACA
Source organism: bacterium (assembly GCA_017941035.1). Classification (GTDB taxonomy): domain Bacteria; phylum Cyanobacteriota; class Vampirovibrionia; order Gastranaerophilales; family Gastranaerophilaceae; genus Zag111. The sequence goes on from JAGAXG010000047.1 coordinate 37,474, forward strand.
ACAGTGTGACCTGCATTACACCCCCCTTGATAACGAATAATCAAATCCGCATCTTGAGCTAACAAATCAGTAATTTTAGCTTTACCTTCATCTCCCCATTGTGCACCTATTACAACCTTATTTGACATAATATATCCCTCTTTTTTAATGTATTTCGCACAAAAATTGTAACATAAAAATAAAAAGGATGATAAAATCATCCTTTTTACTTTTGTTAATCATTTACTATTTATACTGATGCGAAATAATTATTATTTAATCTATTTAACACACACTGCTTTGTAACTTATACTACGTGCACTATGAGTATTATCATATATAGACACGAATCTATTAGTGAAGAAACGAGCATAAGAACGATTTTTATTATTGGATCTTGTCTCTGAACTTGACCACAAGCCATTCCAAGATGAGCCTAAACCGGCAAAAGTTGTGCCTAGTTTTGAGGTGTTTAATCTTTTTGGATCGGAATCTTCGCCGTATTTTTCGATATCGCCTATTTGGCTTGATGCATCATATAAGTAAGTTGCTATCGTTGCTAAATCCGTTAATGTTGCTAAGTGTCCACCCATATCTTTACACTTTACCATCGCTCCTGCCCAATAATCGCCTTTAGACATACAATCATCACTCGTACAACAATATTTTATATTGTATTTAGTCTGGTATTCAGATTTTACCTCCCAAGTCCCATTATTATTTGTACAATAATCATCCATATATAATGGAGTTGGTACTTCAGGTTTAGTTATCTTTAAACCCGCGAATTCAAGCCAGCCTAAGTTTACTCCATTGAAACCGATTATATCTTTTCCAAATTTATTTGGTCCCTTTGAACCGTTTAAATCATAAAAACCGGATATACAATTCGTTGTTTCTGATCGAGC
>JAGAXG010000048.1 GCA_017941035.1 bacterium
AAATTAATATTTGAATTAACTACTTTATTCATCTTTTTAACCTCTACACATAAAAAACGAAAAAATAAAAATTTGCTAATTTTTTTTTGAATTTTTCTCAAAATCACTGTTCATTCTTCTAAAACAGACTGTTACTTTGCAACCATAATGTAGCGGTAGACTGAAGTCTACCCTACTTGCTGTTTATATATATCAATGTATTAGTTCAATCACAATAGCCTTAAATAATTCTGTATCTGGGGTATGAACATAACGCATTGTAGTGGCTATATCTGAATGAGTCATTACAATTTTAACGGTTGGTAGTGGTACACCTGCATTAACTAAACGTGTTGCCACTGTATGTCTAAGGTCGTGAAATCTAAAGTTTTCAATACCTGCCTTACGTTTAGCAGTATTCCAAGCACGTTTAATCTCTTTCGGCGGTTGCTTTGTTAATGGGTTGATGAATAATGCCCCATGTCTGTTTTCTTTAGGGGTACGTTCAAGAAACTCATACAACATATTAGTACAAGGCATATCCCTATACTTGTTTGTTTTACGGACATATAAGTGAATAATCTTGTCATTGTATGACTTTATTTCTTCCCACTTTAATGGTAGTATGTCAGATTTCCTAAGCCCAGTATTGAGTGCAAATATTATGGTTACAATAAAAAGATTAAAAGAAATAGTTGATATAGCATCCTACGCAATTGAAGAAACCGAAAACTTCAACAAAAATTCATTGATATCGAGGTCAAATATTTAAATGAAATAAATAGCAAATTACACTAGTCGCAAACCAAAAACCAGAAAGGAGAAATATAAATGGCAAAATTAAAAGAAAAAGTTTTGCAAGCATTGCAAAACGGCGAAAAAGTAGAACACACTTTGGATTATTTAACCCGATCACAGGAAAATTTACTTAAAAATTATTCTAATCCTGTTTTTAACCAGAAGAATAGGGGTAAATTATTAAAGTCTTATACTAATTTGCAAGATGTTGGGAAATCTTTATATAGGTATGTCATTTTACAACAGTTTAAAAATTTTATTATATAATTGTTTTGGTAATTATGTTTAATAATATTTTAAAAAAATTATATTTTATACTGTTAGCATCAACTTTTTTAATAGGGACTAATGCATTTTCTCAAGAAGTTTCTGAACATAATATAAACATTGTTCAGTCTGCAAAAATTGATAATCAAATTATAGAAGATATAGATCCTCACATAAAAAAAGAACTAAAAATCTCTATACAAAGTGTCTATGGAGAAGATAGAACTGAAGAAATTTATAACAAATTAATTATGCATGCTGCTTCCGCAAGAGAAAACAGACCCCAAAAACTTAAGCAGCAGGATCTAATCAGAAATTCCGATTGGTTTAAAGATGAAATTATTTATATGTTTTATGTTAATCAATTTGGAGTGGTACAGAATAATAAGGACAATACCTTTAATAATACTGTAGAAATGCTCGATTATTTAAAAGATATGGGTGTGACAACACTATATATGCTGCCTTTTGTTGATAGTCCTATGGAAGATGCAGGTTTTGATGTTAAAAATCCACAAGATGTAAGACAAGAACTTGGAGGAATGAAACAATTTGAGTATTTTATTAAAACTGCAAAAGATAAAGGCTTTAATATTAAAGCAGATCTCGTTTTAAATCATCTTTCAGATAAACACGAATGGTTTAAGAAATTACAAAAAGGTGATATAAAATATTTAGACTATTTTATTTGGCGGGACATAATGCCTGAATATAAAAAATATAACGACGAAAAACTCGGAACAGTTATTGAATATATGGAAAATAATGGAGAAATTTCAAAAAGAAGATTAATCTTCCCTGAAAACACCGAAACAAACTGGAGAAAAGTGGTTATAGGCGCAGTAAACGGAAAAGAAGAGAAAACTTATTATTTATACCATACATTCTATCCTTTTCAATTGGATATAAATTGGGAAAACCCTGAAGTTTTATATTATATGCTTGACACAATAACTAAATGGGCTAATTTAGGAGTTGATATTTTTAGAATGGATGCTATTCCATATTTATCAAAAGAAGTGGGGACAAATGCTGAGAATCAACCAAAGACGCATGCGATAATTAATATTTTAAGTAATTACATACAATTAACAGCACCATCATCTGTTATACAGGTTGAAGCATGCCAGCATCCTAAAGACATTATTCATTATTTTGGGAAAACAAGAAAAGTAAATATTAAAATTGATGAAACTGATAAAGAACTTTTGAGAACATCAGAAGCACAAATTGCTTACAATTTCCCGTACATGAATGCTATTTGGGCAAGTTTAGTATCAGAGGATAAAAAATATTTTATAAATACTTACAATAAAACTCCTAATATTCCTAAAAATACCTCTTGGGGGGTATTTTTAAGAGTTCACGATGAATTGACTCTTGAAATGGTTAGTCCAGAAATTCGTAATCTAATATTTGAAGATTTAGAACCCAAAGGCGCGGGTTTTAGAAATGGTTTTGGGGTTTCAGGCAGATTGGCGAATTTTTTAGATAAAAATCCTGACAGAATTAATTTAGCATTTGCAATAATGTTTTCGACTCCAGGAATCCCTATAATCTATTACGGAGATGAAGTCGGAGTAACCAATAATTTTGAAAATGCAAAAAAAACTGCTTTAATCAGAAAAAACAAAAACAAATTTTTAAAATTAATATCTGCATTTGATTCTCGTGATATAAACAGAGGACCGATTCCTAAAAAGCTTTTTTATGGTTCTCAAAAAGGTTGGTATTTATTTAATTCAAAAGTGTATAATAATACCAAACATTTACTTAAAGTACGAAAATCTTTACCTGTAATGGCAGATGGAAATTTTGATATTTTGAGAACTTCATCAAATAATTGTTTATCCTATATAAGAAAAGATAAAACACAGCAAGTTCTTGTAATAAATAATCTTTCAAAAAATAAAATATACACCGATATTTCACTCCCCATAACAATGTTGTTAAAAAATAATAAGAGAATAACTCGAATTAAAAATTTGATAACAAATGAAAATATCAAAATATCAATTTCAGATAACAGTATACATATACTTTTACATCCATATCAGGTCCTATGGCTTGATTTAGGGGAAGGAGCGAACGATGGAGAGTAAAAAAAAATCTTTCTTGAATTATATAAATGTTTTTAGAGGACTTGCAATTTTACTTATTATTGCAGGGCACACAATGCAATTTGGAGAAAGCTCAAGTTTAATTCACAAAATTAATTGTGAAATCGTTTGCGGTGGGACGGCCCTTTTTATATTTATTTCAGGTTTTTTATTTCAGCACTTATCCGGAAAATTTGAATACAAAAACTATCTTTCAAAAAAGTGGACTAATGTCATTTTGCCATATTTTATAACTGCAATTCCCGGAATATTATTTTGCCTATTTTTACCTCAAATTTATGGTAATTCTTTCGACGGATTAAATCCATTAATTCAAATTCCAATGTTCTTAACAACCGGCAGAATACACAACACCCCAACATGGTTTATCCCTATGATAATTTTGTTCTTTATCTGCTCGTGGGTATTACTAAAACTGGAACAAAAAGGAATTTTATATAAGCTGCTGCCAATAATGCTCTTAATTACATTACTTTGTCCCAGAACAGATGTTGATTATAATTCAATAATGAATTTAACATACTCTCAAAAATACCTTGCTTGCTTAGGTTACATTATCAATGGTTTTATACATTTCTTTTCTCTGTATGTATTTGGAATGTTTTGCTCTAAATATAAAGATGTTATAGATATTTTTTATAACAAAAGATTATTCTTATGGATTTTTATGATAGGATTTGCAGCAACAAATGTTTACCTAAACTACTACAATATTTATTCAAATTTTACTATTTCAAAAACCATTTTAACAATGCTTGTTTTAGGATATTTAAAACATTATGATGAATGGCTTATGAAAAAAGAAACTCTAAATAAAATTCTTGATATTACAGCAAAATATTCCTTCGGCTTATTTTTTGTTCATTGGTATTGGTTCTTTATTTATAATCAAATATTTGGACTGGAAAAAGTTATTCCGATAATCAATAACAATTATGCATTCGTGTTTGGAATTGTTGTCTTAAGATTTACTTTCGTATCAATATTTTCTATGCTTTCTCTTTATGTAAGCAAAAAACTAATCTTATCAATAAATAAAAATGCTAATGTTAGAATGATTATCGGAATTTAAAATAAACAATAGATTTTATCAATATAAATCATAATTGAGAAAATAATATCCAATCAAGTACATACTAAAATCAGCAGGTAGGTTAGGTGAAACCCAACAAAAACAAGTTAAAGTAATATTTTTAAATTAAAAAATCTCAAAATTGTTGTTTTTTATTCTCAAGCTGACTGTTATTTTACATTTGGTAAATTTGAAGAACTCAACAGAACGACAGGTCTGTCTGGGTTCGAGTGAGGAGCGAGCAGAGGGCGAAGCAGATTTTGCTTTAGACTTTACGCCACTAAAGCAAAATGCATAGTCCCGTTTATTGCGATCATCCCAAGACAATCCCACCTCCTCCTAATTTTAAAAGCCACCTTTTAGGTGACTTTTTCATCTGATCGCTCATTAGGCATAAGATATAGTTTATTTATGTTCTTATCATGCGCCACTTTATATTTCCTATGCAATTCTTTATAATCAAATACTTCTCCTGTTTTTAAATCTAATTGGATATCTCTTCTGCCTTCACCTAAAATATCGTATTCTACAACTTTTAAATTATATTTCTTTATTGTTTCATCTACGATTTCAATGGTGCCTTCTGATAAATTTGTAAGTCCTCCAATAATTCTTACTTCACTTGTTTCAGGATTAAAATTACTATTTTTCAAAACTTTTTCTAAACTATCAGCTCTATCTACAGTATCTATATGTGCCATAAAGCCTGTTTTTGTTTTCTTATCGTAAATAGTTACTGCAACACAATTCCAAACATTATATGTTTGGAGGCTTGGTGTATCTTTTGAGTATTTTTTTATCGCGAATTCTCCTTGTTCTACTTGAACACTTTTTGAATCGTCTTCTGTAAATTTTCTTGTTTTATCAGTAGGCCTGAATTGTTCTTTTTTTAAAATCTTTCGACCTTCGGAATAATCGTTATCTGTAAATTGAACAGCAGTTCCATATATTGAACGATTTTCTTTTAAAAATAAATTGATATCCATTCCATTTTCTACTTTAAATCCTTTTTTATTGGCAAAAATTGAATCAGTAGATTTGTGGTTATCAATTTCTTTTTGAGTAATTATACCATTTTTATCTTTATCAAAACTATTAAACTCTTTTTGTACCCATTCTGGAATTTTCATATACTTATTTTATTTAATTACCTCTCTGTATGTATAAACCCAATTTTTTATATGAAATTTCAGAATAAAAATTTTTTGTAATATATATTTACAAAAATTATGTATTTTTGTAAATCTTATTTAAATATATTATGGAGGTATATTATGAGTTACGATTATTCTTCTCAGTTACGTCCGAAGGAGTCACAATTTTCGAAGTTAGAGCGAGAATCATTTGCTGGCAAAGAGGTAACATTCAATCCTAAAGAAACTTCAGAATCAGAATGGAATGTTTAAAATTATATAATCATCTTAAAAAATTAAAGGCGAAGTAAATTGCCTTTAATTTTTGTGTATTAATTACTTTTCCCTGCTCTGTATCCGCTATATGCGAAAATTGCAGGTAGGATTTTATCTATTTTTAATTTTTCAATAATAGGTATTTTAGCCATGACAAATACACCTATTGCATCATCAATATTCGCAAGACAATCTTTGAGTGTTAATTTTCTATCCGGCTTTTTATCCAACGGATCAAATAAAAGATTTGAAACTGTTGCTGTGCCATACATTCCAACCGCAAGAGCAAGAATAACTGAACCTATTTTGCTTGGAACATTGTTAAAATGCTCACTTAATTCACTAAGTTTTAATACCCCTGAAACAATCCATGTCGGGATTGAGCCATTCATAAATTGGAAAACCCCTTCTTTAAATTTATTTTTTCTTGCTTCCTTAGAGTCTCCTATCATTCCTACAGAAACTCCTCCTGCAACTGAAAGTGCAGAAATAGTTATCATTTCTGTTAGTCCGTAATTTAGCTTGAAAGGATTTTTTATATTTTGTTTCTTAGCTAATATTGCCAAAGCAAGCAGTGTCCCTGCAACCGAACCAATTCCTGCTTGGATTTTATCAGATTTCTCAACTTCATGCTCATACTCAGAGCTGCGTCTGTATTTTGATCTCCCGCCAGTTTTCGGTACAAGTTTAAAGCTGTCGTACACTCCATATTTATTTGTAGGTAAAATTATTGCCATTTTTTTATATTATTTATTAAAGTTTTTTGTCAATGATAATGTATATAATACTTGTAAAAATTTTTTTTGCTACCTCATGATTATCACTTAATAAGTTCAATTTTAATTTCTTATGTAAATTTTTGTAAAATATATAGCAAAAAAATTTTTGATGTAACTTCAAACGAAAATAGTAAATAAGGAGTTTAATTTTGATTACAAAAATTCAATCAACGGATATCAGATTTTCAAATACAAAAACAAATTTAAAAAAACATGAAAACATCTCAAATCCAGTATTTCGGGGGAGGGAAGACGTTTTAGAGACATCTTTTAATCCGCAATTATTGAAAAATTATTATGTAAGTTTTACAGGTAAATCTGATAGTGATGATTTAGCTTATAGTAACGCAGGGTTGTTTACGAATCAGATGGCGGTTGAACTAGCTAAGTCCATGCATCATAAAGAAGCAGGGGCTTTGCATGTAATATTTAACTCTATAGCTGAAACAATTCAGTGTATTGATGATTTAGATAATGGTAAAATAACTTTAGAAGATATTGATGCAGAATCCGCACCTGCTTTTTTCGCTTCTGTACATGACAAAGTATTGTTTGAAAATCCGCAATACAGAAAACAAGTTAAGCAGGTATTCCAAAAGGCATTGCAATACGTTGCTTATGGTTTAAACTCTCTTCCTCAGACAAAATCAAAAGCAAAACCTACGCTTGCAGATAGTTTATTAACTGATGCCATAATGATTAAAAATTCAGGTTCATCTGAATCTACGAATGAGATGATAAACGCTATTGATATTTTGAATGGTGCATATTTATCTCGTGAACCTTTTATCAAATCTTTTTATAATAATTTGAATTTACAACTTGATGATATTTATAAATTAGAAGATAAAAAGGCCGATAGACGTTTATATTTCGCAAATTACGATAAATATGCCGAAAAGATTATGAAGAATTTAAATATGGGAACAAATATGTTTCTTACTTATGATGAAGCAAAAGTTGAACCTAATAATTTTGTTCCAAGTATTATAAAGACTCTTAAAAATAGTAATGATAAGTTAAATTCTAAAAATACTGAAATTGTTGAGTGTAACGGAAATGTAGATATGGATTATGTAATATCTAAAGTAAATTCTTTGGCTAAAAATAAAGATAAAAATTACATAGTCGTATTTTCTCAGGATAAATTGTTACATAATTCTGATGGAGAGATTGTAGACGGAATAAAGATAGTATCCTTTACTGATGCATATCAGAAAGTATTTACTAGTACCCCTAAAAATGTAAGAATTATCGCTGTTGAATCAAAATCAGGATATTTAAGCCGTTCGTCAGCTCCTTCATTGAGTAATGTTTATGGAAATATGGGCGAAATTTCAATACCTGTGTTGAATGTAGATGATGTAAAAAAATCAATGTTAAAAAATAAAGATAATGATTTTATTAAAAGTAATAATTTAAGATATTCTAAAAAAGCATTAGAAAAAGTAATTGATGTATCTACTCAGATGGAGGGCAAATTCCCTGAAAAAACACTTCGTTTAATGAGTAAAATTTCGCAATATTACATTGACAAAAAGGAAATAACTCCAAAAGATGTAGATAATTATGTAAAAAATTCGGATTATCTTTTCCGTCAATTGAATAATGATGGTTCCTTAGAGATTGTTTTTGATACCGGTAAAAAGTTAAGCGATATTATCGGCAAAAGTAATACAAGGAAAGATGCCGAGAATATAATAAGACAAATTAAAAGTAACAAAATGGGTACAAAAGGATTTGTAATCTATTCTCAAGACGGAAGTGTAGGTGCAGGTCGTCGTCATACTGCAGAAGTTATCGCAGGTGAAGCAAAAGTTCCGTTTATTTCTATAAACACTATGGACTTTGGTACAAAAGAAGTTGATTTATTCGGAGGTTCAGCAATGTCTCCTGAAGCATCAATTAAAAAGTTGTTCTCTACAGTCACAACACAAGCCGAGTCAAATCCTCATAAATCTGCAGTGTTATATATTGAAAATTTCGAATATTTTTCTGTAGGTGAATTGATTTCCGAATATCACCAAAAAGCTATGGCTCAATTAATTAGAGAAATGGCAAATGCGGAGAAAAAAGGTTTGAATATTGCAGTAATCGGTTCTGTTTCAAACCCTTCTTTAATAGGTAATGCGACAGCTAAATCTTCAAGATTTAATGATGAAATAGAGGTTTCTTCTCCATCAATAAATTATGAAGAACGTTATGAAGTTCTTAATTATGCTTCAAAACATACAAAACTAAAACTAGAAGGATCTCCTGAAGAACAAGATAAAATTATTATGAAATATGCAAAATATCTTGACGGTTTCTCATTTATGGAACTAAAGATGTTTATGCAGAAAGCAGAGTATGTAGCTCAAGAAAGAGGTCATAAAGAAATAACATTGTCTGATATGACAGAAAGCTTTTTAAGAATGGTTACAGGCAGGGTTAATACTGAACCTCAACAACAATATGATAAGGAGCTTGTAACAAAGCATGAAGCAGGACATGCTGTCAATCTTACTGTAATGAACTATTTAATGAAATCTACAAATAAACCTTGGAAAATTCCAAATATGGTTCAATTTATTACACTTGATCCAAGAGGTTATTACGGTGGAGCTATGTTCCATGCAAAAGATGAAAATAGTGAACATAATTTTGAAACATTATTCTCTAATATAATTTGTTCATATGGCGGTCATTCTGCCGAAAAATATTTTTACGATATGGACGGTTCAGGAGGTATAGGTTGCGATTTACAATCTGTTTCAAGTATGTCTATGGCAATGGTTAAACGGTGTGGCTTAGGTTACAACACCGGAAAGATGAATGTAGACAGCCTAGGTCCTATTACAAATGATATTCGTTCAAAAGTAGAAAAAGATGTCAATGTAATTACAAGAAACGCACTTTTGGCTTCTGATTTGATAGTTGAAGCATATTCAGATTTTATTAATGAATTCGCTGATAGATATTCAAGTAATGTTGGAACCGGAGAAGCTTTAGTCGATGGTGATGATTTCAGAGCTGAATTTGATGAGTGGAAACAAAGACAAACTCCTGAAAAACAGGCTGAATTAAAAATGCTTGATAACATATTGTTAGACATTATTTCAGCGTCTAAGAAAGGTAAATTATATTAATTCAGCAATAAAATGACGTAAAAAAAAGAGTTCATTATGAACTCTTTTTTTTTACTATTGTTTATTTTTTTACGAATTTAAAAACTTTTGAGGTGTCTGCAATAATAGAGCTTACTTTATTTTTTGCTGAATCTACCTGTTCTATTAAAGGTTTAATAGTATCTTGTGTTTGCGGATTTAGATTTAACAGAAATGAAGTAACAATAGCTACAGGTAGAGTTATGAATGCTCCGATAAGAAGTTTGTTGTTAAAATTTCTGTCTTTAAAACTTTTATCAATATCAGTGACATTAAATTGCTCTTTTTTATTGTAATCTCCAATGTATATAAAATCAGAGTATTTAGTCCATTTATTTTTACCTGTCCCCATTTCTTTTAAATCTTTATATCCAGTTAAAATAATGGTATCTTTGTATTCAGGGGTGATTTTGAAATCAATGCCTT
>JAGAXG010000004.1 GCA_017941035.1 bacterium
AGATAACTCTATGCGCCCTCGCAATAAACGGCATCGTCTCCAATTAGTAAAAATATTCATTTTTACATAATTGTCGAACTGGCACTTAGTGCCTGCCTCTGCTCGGGCTAGCCAGCACCTAATTTAGAAAAAAGAGATTTAGAACAAAAGTTCAAATCTCTTTTTTTTTTTGAATTAAGTGAGACAACTCTTTATAGTTGTTTTAATTTAAGAGAAAATAATGTATTTGTCAGAGTGATTAAAGCAATAACAACAGATAACTCTATGCGCCCTCGCAATAAACGGCATCGTCTCCAATTAGTAAAAATATTCATTTTTATTGAAGATATATTAGAATCTTTTATTAATAAAATAACTAAACTTTCTGCAGAAAATGATGAGTTGATTGCTGAGAATTTAAACAAAGATAAAAAGATACAAAAAGCTAAAGAAGTGATATATGATTTAGAAGATGATATTATTGGTTACAAATATTCCGATTGTGATTTACCTCATTTCCGTTTGAGATATGCTGGTCATAAAGATTATGGTCTATAGTATAAAAGGACATTAATCTTAATGACAATATAAAACAAAAAGGAATAGACAAATGTCTTATTCCTCTTTGTTTTTAAAGTGAGTAAATGCACCTGTGCATACTTTTATTTTTATTTAAATTTTACTAATAAATATTCCAAATAATGATAAAAGAATTGATCCAAATAATGAACTCAAAAATCCTTCTACTGTAAAGCCCGGCGTTACAGCTCCTGCAAGCATAAATAATAATGCGTTTATTACAAACGAAAAAAGTCCAAGTGTTATGAAATTTATCGGTAGTGTAATTATCTGAATTAATGGTTTTATGAAAGTATTAATTAATGCAATGATTACACTTACAAGCATTGCTATCCAAAAATTTTCGACACTTATTCCCGGTACAATCCATGCAATAAACATTATTGCAAATGAGTATGCTATCCATCTTAAAAAAGCTTTTAACATCTTATTTTCTCCTATTTTTATAAATTTTGTGCGTGTACAAATAATTCTGAAACTTTTCTGTTATATTCTTTACCATCATCTTTTGCAAACAGATTTTCCCAATGGCTTTCTGGGGTTCCATTTATAGAGTACGATGGATTACACATCATAAGATGATGGGTACTGGTATCATATCTTAAAGGAAATAGATCTTCTGTTTGCATAAAGCTCGGAAGTTTATCACTCGGGTATTCATAAGCAAATAATGCATTATGTATTCTATTTAATCTCTGTTCGTATGATCTTCCTCCTTCGTCGTTGTCATTTGATATTTCTATTCCAGGAGAATATTCCTTTTCGTATTTTAATTTCATTGACCAATGTTTCACTTCATCGTAATTATCTGGCTCAATAAATGCGGTACCTGATGTTAAGCCGAGGTTTTTGTATCTGTTAAAATCTCCTGTACTTTTTTCTCCCACAAAACTTAGTGTCGTTTTGCCAGAACGTTTTCGTAATTCGTTTAGAATGTGTTGCATTTGTTCATATTCCGGTAATGCGCCTACTCCTGTGTAATTTTCCATATCATAGCCTCCAATATGTTTCGCGGAATCTATAAATATTGCTTCAAAACCTGTATTAATCAGTTTTACATGTTCATTTATAAATATTTCAACATGTTCATTATTTTTCCAATCAAAAAGTTCTTCGCTTTCTCCTTTGACTATTTTAATCTGATCTGCTGATATTACAGTTCTAAAACCGGTTTTTAAACCATGAAAATGTGCAATGTCATTGAAAGCATGAAATTGATGTGATGGACTCATTGAAATATCATAATCAATGATATTAAGACTATAATCAGTATTTAATTTTATCCCGTAAATAGAGTTTTCTTCGTTATAAGCTTTATTATATCCATCTCCATATATGTTCGGGAAAATTTGTGATAAAATTATGCAATTGGCCCAACTTTTTGCTGATGGAGGTATTGCAGGTAAAATTTTTATAGTGCTTAATATCCCATTTTTACATCTGTTTTTGTGCATTTCTGCAATCGCGCGATTATTAATTTCTATATAATTTGCTCTGACTCCCCATTTATCACCATAATTCGGAGTTTCAATTATATCCGGGAATTGTTCGTAAAAAGTATAACATTCACATAGAGTGACAATGCTTTCTACTGCTTGCTTTATATTCCTTTTTAAGAGTTGTGAAGGGGTAATATTCCCAACCCATTTTTTTATTCCGGATACAAATTGATTTTCTATTGTCCATTTGTCTTTGCTTAGTTTTATATTTTGTCCAAGTTTAGTTAGAAGTTCGTTTACATAATTCATAGTTTTAAAAATTATCCTATATTTAAAACTAAAATAATTTATATATATTTTTTTTACATCGTACAGTTATCTATTTTGCAAGTTGAAAAAATAAAACCGAAAATCACGGGGGAGTGAAATCCGGTTTTTGTAGAAAATAAACTTTATTTTTGAGCATTAAGCATGTTCAAATGCCCTTTGCATGCATGATTATACATGTTTATAAAGGCATGGCAACATGTTACAAAAAGTAATATTATAAAAACTTGTAAATAATTATAAAAAAATAAAAATTAAAGTATAATAAATTTTATAAATAAGTTTATTTATGAAATTTTTGACTTAAATTAAAAAAAAATTAAAATATAGAAAGAAAATTAAATGAATAATTGTATAGTAAGAAAAATTTTAATACTTTTTTTTATTTTTGTGGGCTCACTTGTATATGCTCAAATTGGAGAATCAAATTGGAAATGTGTAGCTCCAAATAATTATGTAGATTTTGATACTGTTGTAGGTTTAGAAGATATTTACGGTTTTTCTTTCTTGTTAAAAGCATTTAACAAAGGACAGTATGAACCTGTAAATGGGAAAAAAATTTTATATACATTAGCGCAATATGAAATTAACTGCCCTCGGCATTCTTATAAAATTGGTATAATTGATTCTTATGATGAAGAAGGTTACTTTGTTTCAGGCGATTATAATAAGTATGCTGAATTTCAGCCGATAGTAGAAGGGACTGCTGTTGATGTAATAGCTAATAAATTGTGCAGACCTTAGTCTTATTTAAAATTTAAAAAGCAGATTATTTATTGTACTAGATGAATAGTGTATTTATGATGTTTGTGTATGTTTATTTTAATGACAAATTTTGAAATTAATGTTATTCTAATTTTATGATTGAAATTTTGATTTTATTTTCTCTGTTAAAACGCGATTTGACTATGTATTCGATTCATAAAAGAATCGAGGATTATTTTAAAGCATTTACTAATCCGAGTTTTGGGGCATTAAAACCTGCTCTTGTAAGATTGGAGAATAAAGGTTTTATTGAAACATCAAAACACATGTCTGAAGGAGGAAAATTATCTGTTTTTTATTCTGTTACAAGTGGAGGAACAAAAGAATTACGCAGTTTACTGCTTAAATCTTTTTCCTCAAATCCACTTCAATTTATTTCTGATGCGAAAGTAAAACTTTGTTGTTCTTCATTTTTGAATGGTGATGATAGAAAAGATTTGTATGCTGAAATAAAGCGTAATGCTTTATTGCATAAAGCAAATGCAGAAATTATAATGAATAATGAGTATACTGAAATTGATTTTTATCAAAGAATCGTTTTAGATAATACAATTTGTGAATATAATAATTTTATTTCTATGGTAGAGGGATTTGAAAAAGATGCCCGCAATAGTTGATAGTGTTATAGAAGGCTCTATAGCTCAAGAGCTTGGTATTGCTAAAGGCGATGAAATTCTGGCTCTTGACGGACAGAATTTGTCAGATATGATTGATTATAATTTTTATATTAAATCTGAGCTTTTAAATGTATTAATTAAACGCACAAATGGTGAACTTGAAGAAATTGAGATAGAAAAAGATTTTGACGAAGATTTAGGAATAGTTTTTGAAAGTGCAGTTTTTGATAAGATAAAACCTTGTTTAAATCATTGCGTATTTTGTTTTGTTGATCAACAACCAAAAGGTTTGCGTGATACCCTTTATATTAAGGATGATGACTACAGGCTTTCTTATTTGCAGGGTACTTATATTACGCTGACAAATTTTACCGAGAAAGATAAAGAGCGTATAAAAAAAATGAGTTTAGGCCCTTTTTATATTTCTGTTCATACAACAAATCCTGATTTAAGAGTTAAAATGCTTAGAAATCCTAATGCCGGTAAATCTTTAGAAAATTTAAAGTGGTTCAGAAAAAATAAAATACCGTTTCATGCTCAAATTGTTCTTTGCCCCGGATTAAATGACGGTGTGGAACTTGAAAGAACTTTAAAAGATCTTGCGGAATTAAAAAATACAGTATTGTCAGTAGCGATTGTTCCTGTTGGAATTACTCAATTCCGTGAAGAAAAACTTAAACGTGTGGATGCAAAATGCGCACGAGAAACAATCAAAATCGCATCAAAGTTTAAAAGGGTTTGTTGTTCAGACGAGTTTTTCTTGCTTGCTGATGAACCTATTCCGCCAGCAAAATATTATGGAAACTTTAGTCAGCTTGATGATGGTGTAGGTTCTTTAAGATTAACTTATGATGATTTTAAAAAATTAAAACTCCCAAAAATGGTTTCAAAACCTTATAAAATTATATTTGCCTGCTCATATGCAGCGAAAAATATGCTTGAAAAAGTTGCTAAAAAGCTTAGTAAAATAAAGAATTTGAAAGTAACCGCTTGTCCTGTAAAATCAGAATATTGGGGACAGGATATCACTGTTGCCGGACTTATAACAACAGACGATTTAATACGAACTGTAAAAGACCATGAATGTGATTTGGTAATTATTCCTACTGTTATGCTAAGACCTTATAGTGAAGATTTTTTGGATGGAAAAACTTTGACTTATGTAAAAGAACAAACAAAAAAAGAATTTTTTGTTCAGCAAAATATTTATTCTTTGAAAGAAGTTGTAGATTTTATAGAAACGATTTAGCATCCGCAACTTGGGCTTAAACTTCCGTCACAACATTTTGCTCTCCCGTAAGAGCATCCGCAGACACCCCCATGATGTGAACAACATCCGGATCTTTCTTCAATTGTACATTGAAATGCGTTTACCGAATACGTAGATTTTGGTAAAAATATAAAGCATAAAATTAGAATAAGTATACAAGACAATATAAATCTTTTCATTCCATATTCTCCTTTTGATAATAATATTTATCAAAAAAAGAATATCAATTAGCCATATGTATACATTTTAAGGAACAGGATCATATCCTCCAGGGTTTTTAGGGTGGCATTTGCAGATGCGTTTAATTCCAAGCCATCCCCCTTTGATTATTCCGTATTTTATAATTGCCTGTTTTGTATACTCTGAGCAAGTTGGAGTAAATCTGCATACTGCAGGGGTAAATTTGGAAAAAAATTGATATATATTTATTATTCTAATTAATATCTTTTTCATTTTTATCATTGTTCCATCATATAAGCATCCCCAATTGTATCAATTGCTTCAACTTTAATATCAGTTATAAGTTCGGAATAAGAAATAACAACAATAGTTGGAATATGACGTTCTAAAAGTTGATACAACGGAAGTCTGATTCTTGGGGAACATAATACAACAGGTTGTCGTCCGCAAGTTTGGTGCGCACGCATAAGAGTTGTTGCGGTTGTTTCAATCAATTCTTGTACCTGAACGGGATTTAGTAAAAACATTGTCCCAAGTTCTGTTCTTTGACAGCTATCATCTAAAATCTTTTCCCATTCAGGAGAAAGCGTCAATGCATATAAAACTTTATCCTCTTGCACATTCGAAAGACAAATTTGACGCCCTAAAGCTGCTCTTAATCTTTCAGATAAAATGTCAGGTTCTTTAGAAAATCTGGCATAATCGCAAAGCCGTTCAAATACAAATATAATATCTTTAATGGAAACTTTTTCTCTAATAAGGTTAACAAAAATCTTTCTTAAATCACTTGTTGAAATAATTGTCGGAACAAGGTCGTTAACAAGAGTCGGGTCTTGAGATTTTACAAGTTCCATAAGCTTAAGAACATCTGTTTTAGTCATAACTTCGTCAACGTGTTTTCTTACGCATTCTTGAAGATGAGTAACAATAACATCAGTTGCATCTACTGCAGTTACAAGACGAGCTGCTTTAGCATCGTCCTGATTAATCCAGTAAGCCTGAGTCTGATATGTAGGGTCAATCCCGATAATAGCATCTTCAGGTACTTCTTTTTTCATAGAATCCCATTGATCTGCGATTACCATGAATTTCCCAGGATAAACGTAGCCTGTTGCAACAGTATTTCCGCGAATAAGTATCATGTATTCATTTGCATCAAGAGCTGATGAATCCATAATACGAATGTTTGGTAAAATATAACCAAGTTCATCTGTTACTCTTTGACGTAGAGCTGCAATTTTTGCGAGCAATTGTCCTTCTTGATCAGGATCTGCGATAACTAAAAGATTTGAACCTACCTGCAAACTCAAAATATCTACACCTAGACGTTCGTACATTCTGTTAGGATTAACAAGATCTTGCATGTTTTGCTTAACATTTTCTAACTGACCAAGTTGAGATTGGACATCTGCGTTAATGAGAACTTGAAATCCTGCAATACCGATACACATAGCAAGAACTAAAAATGGAAACCATGGTAATCCGGTCCAGTGCCCTGTTAATGCAATAAATAATAAAAATATAGAAGCAAAAAATAGAGCATAAGGTTTGCTTGTAATTTGAGCGGTAACATCTGCTCCCAAAGAAGAACTTTTTGCTGATGCACGTGTCATAAAAATACCGGCTGAAATTGACATTAGTAAAGAAGGAACTTGTGATGCTAAGCCATCACCGATTGTTAATACTGTATATTTTGAAACAGCGTCACCGATCTGCATTTGATTCATTAAGCATCCGACGCATAATCCACCGATAATGTTAATCAATACAATAATAATACCTGCAATAGTATCTCCTTTAACGAACTTCATCGCACCATCCATAGAACCCATTAAGTTAGATTCTCTGGATAAATCGTCACGACGTCTTGTTGCTTCTTCCGGAGAAATTAAACCGGCATTAAAGTCTGCGTCAATAGTCATCTGTTTTCCAGGCATGGCGTCTAATGCAAAACGGGCAGAAACTTCAGCGATACGTTCTGCACCTTTTGTAATAACCATAAATTGTACAACTGTGATGATTAAGAAAATTACACCCCCGACTATCATATTCCCGCCTGTAACAAAAGTACCAAAAGCATGAATAACTTCTCCGGCTTCTCCTTTAGCAAGAATTAAACGCGTTGATGCAATTGAAAGAACCAATCTAAACATTGTTCCAACAAGAATAATTGAAGGGAAAGATGACAATTCAAGTGTTTTTTGTACATATAAAGCAAACATTAAAAGAACTATTCCTAATGTTATATTTAAACATATGCAAAAATTTATAATGAATGTTGGAAGTTCAACCAGCAATATCAAAATTAAGGCGAGTACAAATAGCGCCATTAAAATTTCACTTATTGGATTTGGATTTCCTTCAGGTACTGCCATTATACTTCCTTCAATGCTTCACTAATTATCTCTATTTGGGTTTCAATAGTTGCATCTATTACCCCGTTTGTCGTTGTAATCAAACATCCGCCTTCCATTGTGTTCTCATCTGGTATAATCATTACTTTAGCTTCCAATCCGGCAGATGAGACTTGTTCCGGTATAGATTCTTTCAGCATGGGCACTTGTGAAGGGTTTGCGGTAATCATAATTTTTGTCTCTTCTTTTGATAAATCTTTTAAAATATTTTTTATATTGTCTAAAATTATTTCAGGATGTTCAGATACTTCTTTTTTAATAATTTTTTTAGCAATATCAAGTGAAATTTCAAGAATATCAGGCGCTATTTCATCGTAAACTTCTTGTTTTGCATTAAAAAATACTTTGATGGAATTTTTTAATTCTTCAATATCATCTTTTGCAAGATTAAGTCCCTCTTGGTATCCTTCTTTTGAAGCAGATTCTCTAATTGATTCGGCTTCTTCTCTTGCTCGTGAAATAAGATTTCGGTCATCAATACGTCTGAAACCTCTGCGTCTATCACCTTTGCGACGTTCATTACGTTGTTTGAAATCTATATTATCAAGGTCAAACAAATTTATACCCTTTTCTTCTGGTTCTAAAAAAGGTTCTGTTTTTGAAATATTTTGTTCCGCTATCCCCTCAACGGATTTTTTATTCTTCTTTATAATCATGATTACTACATTATTATACACTATTTTGTAAATAAGTGGCAACAATGCTTGCTACTTTTGGAGGTATTTTATCATAATATTTATCTTCAAGGGCAGTGTAAACCAGCCTTTTTACTCCTATTCGTTCTTTTATAAGTATTGTATCCAATTCATTTGCAGAATATTTAGAAGCAAAATTTTTAATTTTCTTTACGATTTTTGTTGTAGAAAAATCAGATATCTTTGGAATCTGTTCTTTTATTTCTTTAAGGCATCTTAAAGCATTTTGAGGTCCGATTTTTTCTGCCAAATTCGGTAATTTCATGTATTTAATCACATCTTCAGCATCTGATTGGTCAAATTTGTTGAGTATTGTTTGAACTTTGTCTTGATTCATCCTTTTAAATAGCATTGCAACTGTTGCGAGTTTTAAAACTTTTGAATCTATTGCAGGAAGTTTATTTTCTGTAGTGACATTTGTTCTGCCGGCAGGTTGAGGGAGATTTTGATCTACAATATTATTTTGTTCCTGAACTTGTTGTTCTTGTTGAATTCTGGCTTCTTGGGTCATTTTTTCCATGTTTGACTGTGATTTTGCAAATTCTTGCAACGTATCATCTATAATCCCGCGATTTTTTAATTCATCAATTGCATCTGAATAAGCTTTACCTACTTGGTGTTCGATTATTTCAAGTATTTGATCGCTTGGTAAACCTTGAGAAAAAGTTTGTTTTGCAATTTCAAAAATGGTATATGCAATTTTTTGCATAATCCCGTCCCAATGTTGACGTGGTATTCCTGAACGTATTACATCAACTGATTTGTGAAAAGACCATTCTGCAATAATTTGAGTTATATATGTCGATTGTTCTGCATTAAAGTTCAAGTTTGGATCTTCGGCCAGGGCTTGACCTGCCATCATTGAAAAATTTCCTAAAGTATTTATTACATATTGTTTTTGTTCATCATTGAAATCTTGCGGAACAAGTTCTTGTGCCTGTCCTGCAAGATTTTGTGCAAAAGTTTTGTAATCAAAATCTTTAGTTGCCATTTATTTGTTCCTCTTGAGAGTGCGAATTTCCTTCTATCCAACTTTTTATGTTATCTGCAGAATCTTCGTTAAGTTCATTTGAAAGGTAATCAAGTGAATCAGTTAACAGACTTTCATCAAACTGAGGAATTTGTGGGCCGGCTGTATTTCTACTATTAATCAAATCTTGTGCTAATTCTGATTGTCTTTGAGTCAATTGGCTTGCTTTTGAATTGATATCATTTAATGCTCTTTCCTGTTCAAGTGTTTTTTGTCTCAGGGCTTCAACTTCTATTTCATTTTCTTCTTTTATTTTTCTTACTTTGCTTGAAATAGCTTTAAATGTTATAAGTATTCCGATAGCTGTAATAAGTAGTGCAAGCCACCAAGGATTACCTGATTCATCTACTTTTGGAAGGTTTTGTTGTTTATCAGGTGATAAATACGGATCATTAGAATTTGAAAATGCGATAGAAACATTAGCTGCGCTTACTTTTGGGCTTGCTGCTCTAGCAATAAGGCTTTTCATTTCTTCCAATGTCGTATCAGAAGGAATGCTATTTTTGTCCAAAGTTACTGCAATTGAAATATCTTCGACAACTCCAGGACTCATATATTCATTTGTTTGAGTTTTTGTTACTCCGTATTCTGTTTCTGTTGCCTTACGGGAATAACTTCTATCTTGGCTGGAATCAGTTCCTCTTGTAGGTAAACCGTTTGGTAAATATACACTAACTGCGTTTATACCCTGACTTTGATCCTGAGATTTGTCTCCAAGACCTTCTGTGAATGATTGTTCAGAAACAGCTGTTTTTCTTGAAGGATCATAATCAATTGTAAATTTCTCAACAGGTGATTGGCGAAGAAAAGTACTTACTGTTGCTACATAATTTCCGGGACCCACTAGTCTGTCAAGTTGTTTCGCAACTTTTTGTTGCATATACTTGTCGTTTTCTTCCAATCTTTGAAGCATTTCATCTTCTGCATTCATAACGCTGTGATATACATTTCCGTTTGTATCTGTAATGGCTATATTTTCTGCTTTTAGACCTGAAACGCTGCCTAACAATAAATTGCTAATAGCTTTTACTTTTGTTTGATCAAGTTTTTCTCCCACAGGTAAAACAATTTGTACAGTTGCTGTTTTTGGTTTTTCCGAGTCAAACATAGAGTTATTTTCAGGTATAGATATAAAAACAGTAGCATTTTGAACTGGAGGTATTTGTTTGATTAATCTTGCCAATTCTCCATTCATAGCTCTTGCTAATCTTATTCTTTTATCTTCTTTTGTTGATGTAAAATCTCCCTTGTCAAAAATTTCCAATCCGACATTTTGGTCAACAAGTCCTGACTGAACTATTGTAATAATAGCTTTATCGCGATCTGTAATTGTACATTTATTGCTTAAAGTAGAACAATTATTTTTATTTAATATAAGTTTTGATTTCGTACCATCAAGAGTTCTTTCGGCAGTAATACCTTGTTTCGCAAGTAGAGCTTGTATTTCAAGAGCCTTGCCTATATTATCTGTTGTTAAAAGTTCTACATTTGTTTTTAAAGGTTCATTCCCTATTGTTTTTCCACCCTTATTGTTTCCGCTATTACCTACAGATATGATTATTGCCATTAAAAGTACCGTTACAAGTACTACTACACCGGCAATAATTCCAAAAAATAAAGGTTTGTTTTCCGTTAATTTACTAAAATCCATTTCCGTCCCGCTGTCTGTTTTTATTATTTACAATTATATATTTATTTGCATTATTCTATCATATGCATTTATTACCTTACCGGTAAGCTGAGTGGCAATGTTTACGCTTATTTCAGATTTAGACATTGCTACCATAACATCATGAATATCTACATTTTTATTTCCCTGCATAACGTCTTTTAGCAAATCATCAGGAGCATTCATATCTTTATTCAAATCCTCCATAAGTCCGGTAAACACTTGCTTGAAATCTTGACTTTCAGGACTTTCAACTCTATCCATGCGTGCAGAAGGCATATTGTATCCTTGTGCGAATTTAGTATGTTGTATTCTTCCAGCCAAGTCATAATTAGGAAAATAGCTATTGTGTAACATAAATACTACCTCTCTTTTTTATAATACTTCATTTTACTCTTTTTGTTCAACTTTTAAACAAAAAAATCAATCAAATGAACTACTTATCCGCTTAATATTTAATAATATTTTTTAGAAAGGCAATATTTTAAAGTTTTTATTTTGTTTCTTCCAATTCTTTCCGTAAATCTTCAACAGAGACTTTTACAATTGGAGAATTTTCGTCTTTTTGAAGAACGCAGTGTGTTATACCTGATTGAACAATAAATCTTTTGCACAAAATACAAATCATGCTATGTCCCCAAATATATATTGTGCCATCTTTACATCTGTCTTGTCCTGCTTGAATTATGGCATTTTGTTCTGCGTGTATAGAACGACAAGTTTCATATTGCGTTCCGGATTTAATGTTATGTTCTATTCTGTAGCAAAAACCTCTTTCTGCACATGATTCTACTTTTGATGGTGTCCCGTTGTACCCTGTAGCTTTTATTTTTTTATCAGGTCCTACAATTACAGCCCCAACTTGCGCTCTTATGCAATTTGAACGCATAGAACATGTTTTTGCAAGAGCTAAAAAATATTCATCCCATGGTTTTATGTTTGTCATTGTTTAGTACCTATTATTCCTTATTTTTGTAAATATCATTGAAAGTCCGTATTTGTCGGCAAGTTTTAGAATATCTTGTGATTTTGGGCTGTCACCTGCTTCTATAATAAGTGCTATTCTCCCTTGAATAGCGGCATTAATAACCTCTGCTCCTTCAATTGCTCCATCTAAGGCAAGAACTGCATCTTTAGAATTTTCGCATGCATTATCCATAGCAGATTCAACGGCAATAGTGTTATTCGCTTTTCCTTGTACAATTGCTTTCGTACAAAGATCTTTTACTATTACTGCACTTCTGCTTTTTAGGTGTTTAGAAACTTTCCATGCGAAAATAGCATCTTCAGCTTGTTCTTGAGCAGGCTTAATTTGAGTGACAACATTAAAAGCTTCTTTTGAAAGTTTACTTTTGTTTTGTTCTTGAATCAAAGTTCCAAATGGTGTTATTTTGATATCCTTTTCATCAAATCCTAAAATTTCGTGAACCGGAGAATTTATTTTAATAATTTTAATATTAGTTTCTAAAAGATAAGAAAAGGCTTCTTTACTAAAAGCTGGTGCTAATATGTTTTTTACATTCATAGATTTTAGAAGTTTAGAAACTTCAAGTGTGATTTCTTTTGAAAAACCGACTGTAGAATTCTTTATTGACATTGGATCACAATCTGAAGCTTTTTCAAAAGCGTTTGCTATTGTGCTCCCTAAAGATACTGCGCAAACTGTCGCTTCGTTTGTTATAACTGCGCAATTTACATCAAAAAACTCTCCTAGAATTTTAATATTTTCAGATAAATTTATAAAATCAATGTATTCTAATTCTTTATTTCTGCTTAATATTTCATAATTAACAGAATTATTTAAAGGTGCAATCCAAGCCGATTGTTGTGTATTTGCTCCGCAAGATAATTCTTTGAATTCGTTTATTTCAATACTTTCCATACTTCCCTCTTATTTTATGAGTATATAGTATCATAAAGAATATAAGCATTCATTTATTAATCTTGCAAATTTTACATGTCTTTAATATAATAATGTAGAGTTTAAATATTGGAGAGGTTAATTGTGGCTGAAAGATTAAATGACAATATGGGTAAAAAAATTGTTGAGGCTTTGAAAATGCAAAATATGCAACAAGAGCCTCAAAAGGAAGAAGTTCTTGATGATGATGCTGTAATTATTGAAGAGCATGATGAAAATCAAGATGATTCCGAAAGTATTGCTGAAGAATCTGTTGCTTTAGCGGATCAATCAGTAATTGAACAAAAGACTGATTTAGAGCAGCCTACTTTTTCTTCTTTCTCTCAAGTCTCTGTTGATAATGCTTTTCAACAGAGTATTAATCAAAATTTAAACTTGAATTTTTCTCAAAATACACTTCTTCAGTCGGACTTTGAAATGCCTGCTAATGTTGCTGTATTAAACAGTCTTATTGCAAAACTTCCTGCAGGGGTTTCTAAACAAACTGGTGCAATTATAATAAAACAGACTATGGAAGCTCTTGGTATACCAATGTCATCCGTTATTCAGGAAGCTCAGCAGGTTCAGGAAAATTTGAGTAATAAGGCTCGTGAATGCCAAAAAATGGTGCTTGATTATCGTAAACAAATTAATATTTTAGAACTTCAAGCTCAACAATATCAAAGACAAGTGATATCAATGAATGATATTATTGGTTTATTTGTCAATAAAAGTTTCTAAAATTCTCTATGCCGCTTTGTAGGAGAATGATTCTTCTATGCTTTGGTTAATCATTTCTTCAACAGATTTTAGTTCTGTATCTATTGCAGCTATACGTGTTTCAAGTTCTTCTTTTTCAAGATCAAGTTTTTGTTCCAGAAGATGTAATTTATATTTTCTTTCTTCTAATTTTTTAAGAATAAGTGAATCAGCTTCATATTGTGTTCCCACTTGAGTTAATTCTTCGGTTGATTTGGCTGCAAGTGATTTTGCTTTTGTAATATCAAGCATTCGCCCTTGAAATGAAAATTTTTGTTGTTTTAATTCCCTTCTGCGAATTAATCCTATAAATAATGCCATTTCACACCTTCCTTACCTTTTTTGGTCGAGATTTGCACCTTTTAAGAAATTATGCTCGCTGTTTTCGGCTATCAATTGTTCCATTTTTTGTAATTGATGTTGATGGTAATTAAGCCTGTACTGAGCCATTTTTAATTTCTTTTTTATTGTCAGAAAATCTTTTACACTTTCCACGAATTGTGCTGAAAAAGCCTTTATTGGGTTTGTCCTTATCAGATAATTCTTTGAATATATCAGAAAGTCTAAAAGTCTTCTAAGGTATAGCTCTAAAGTTTCTTGAAACATTTTAATCCTTACACTTCAGACCTACATCATGTTAAAAACATTACTTATATAAAAATTGCCTATTTATCTTTTTATTTGTAACATTTCTTCATAATGAAGTCATATATTCTTTACCCTTTTATTATCGGATAAAAATAATAAAAACTTTAATTATAAATTTTGCAAAGCATTTTTATTGCTTTCAATGCTTTCTTTAAGCATCTTTTTAACAATGTCTCCTTGGGTATCAAGCATTTTGCAAACTGTTTCAATATTTCTCACTTTAGTAGATAGAATAGTATCGGCATTTGCAGTTATATTACCTGTTATGTTTTGATAAGCTGCAAGAGCTGCAGATGAAGTTCCTTGCATAAGGTTTCCTAAAACAGTTGTGCCTGCTCCATAAACTCCTAAATAAGGAGAAATAGCGGTTAAAATTCCTCCAAAACCTGAAATGCAACTGGCAACAGGCATTACAGCATTAGATGCTATCTTACCTAACCCGCTTCCTGATCCTATTCCGTATGCAGCTGCACTTGCGACATTTGCTAATCCTGCAACATTTGATGCATAACCGGTAGCGGTTCCTGAAGTTGAAAATCCCCTGTTTGATGATCCCCAACCGCTGAATATTGAAGATGCTCCGCCTGTTGCAAGTCCGTAAACAGAACTTATTGAAGCTGCTCCTGAAGGGAATCCTGAATAATTATATAGAGAATCAACACCATAGGCTGTTCCGCCACCTGTTTTTGAATAATAGGATGTTCCCGGGATATTCATTGTTTCAGAGCCGCCGTAAACTGTCGCAAATGCGGAAGGAGCAAGAAGGCTAGCCATGTTATATAAAAAGCTTCCTGCAGATTCAAATCCTGTACCTGTTCCGCTTCCTGAAACTGTTAAATCTCTTAATCTATCATATGTTTCCCATAACAAAGCTTTTGCATCTCCGCTTGCGGAGCTGAATCTGTTTGCTATTACTAGTTCACTGTCATTTTTATAAGACATATTATACCTCTTATTATTTTAATTATTCTAGCTTTCAAATGTTTTGAATGTACCTTCGATATTTTTAGAAATTACTTTATGAACAGCATCCATTTCGGTTTGAAGAGCATTTTGTTCGGTATCAAGTTGTTTTAAACGCAATTCAAGTGTTCTGTCTTCTGTTTGTATTTGTTCTGTTTTAGCGTTAATGTCTTGAACTTTTTTTTCATAAACTTGTTTATTGTATTCATATTGATTCATTGCATCATTGTATGCTTTGTCATCAGTAATACTTGTTGTGTTTAATTCATAAACAGCACTTGATCCTTCAAGCTGAATTGAAGTTGCTCGTCCTGTAGTATCGTATTCTACAATTGCATATTTTGAAAGACTTTTTGTGACATTTTGGGAATCAGCATAATATGAATGCAGTGCTTCATCTGGATGTGAAATACAGTATTGAAGTGTGTCAGGAGTTGAAGCATCTCCTTTTGTTACAAAATTAATTTCACCGGAATTATCTTTCCAGAAATAAATATTTGTCAAATCAGCGCCGGAGCCTTTAGCCCATTCTTTACTAACTAGCGCATCTGGCCAATCTTTAAGTATTTGGTCAAGGGCTGTAGTGTATGTTGCATATTCATCACTATTTTTGTCTATATCATTTAAGCAAGTTAATTTTCTTGTCCCAACCATATAATATCCAGGATTAGTATCTGTTGGAGGAACATATTGAACCTGTGGGTTAGAATTTGTATTTCTGATCCCTTTATATTCTACAGTCTCAGAAGTATAAGTGACATAGGCATTGTAATGAATATTATCACTATCGGTGTAATTTGCATCTTGAATATCGGTGATAGTTTTTTGGCTGTCTCCGATATTGAACGTATATTTTGTTTTAGTGTATTCTGTTGTGCTTGGAGGAGTAGGGACTTTCATATTGTAAAGTCTGTTCCATAATTCAGATGTCTGATTTGCTAAGGCTGTTCTTGCCTGATTTATCTGTTGTCCTTCGTATTCAACGTTAGTTTTTCTAGCTGCTAGTGATATCCAACGTGCTTGAGATGCTGCCATGCCCATATATTATGTCTCCTTCTGGTTTGTTCTATCAAATTTCTACCTGACGGTGTTTTAATGATTTTTGATAAAAAGTCAATTAAACTTAAAAAAATTATACTTTAATTATTAAGTTTTATGTACTCTTTCTATTAAAAATCAACCAAATGGAGTAGAGTTATGTTTTTTCGTTACAGTTTTTTTATTTTTTTGATAGAATACTTTTAGTTTAAGATTAATGAAAGGTTTATAATGAAATTTTCTTCATCGTTTAAAGTCGGATTATTAACATTATTAGCTGTTTTTTTATTGGTTGGCGCAGTTTTAAAGGTAAAAGGACGTGCGTTTTCTTCTGCCGAGCGAATAGAGATTCAATTTAAAGATGTAAATGGTTTGAGACCTGGAGCCGGAGTTCAAATAATGGGTCTAAAAGTTGGACAGGTTGAAGAAATAGTTCCTGTGGTAAAAGGTGAAGAAAGTTTTGTTAAGGTAAAATTTGTTATAACAAATCCTGATGTTCAAATACCGAAAGCTTCGTCTTTTTCTATACAACAAACAGGTATTATCGGGGAATTATTTTTGGAAATTACCCCTCCTAAAACTCGAACAATCTATGTTCCTATGGTAAATAAAAATATATTGTATAAAAATGATTTTGTTCAAATGAAATTAAGTGGAAAGTATCATGATGTAGGTTTGATAAAGGATGTTGATGTTGTTCCACGTGAATCATTACCTTTTAACTTTAAAAATAATATAAAAACACCATATGCGTATAAGGTAGATTATTATATTAATCTCCCTGGTTTTGTGTTACCGGAATTTTTACGAGGAGAAGCTGTTTTTGCCGGCAAATCTCATAAATTACGTTTATATCCTATAGATGATACTCCTCTTGAATACCCTAAACAAAAGTCCCCGTATACTATTTTGGAACCAATGAGGCTTTCTGACTTTTTGGCATGGCAGTACAAGGCTGCTGAAACATTGACAGAAACTAATAAAAAGGTAAATGACATATTAACGGATGAAGCAATTGCGGATTTAAAAAGTACTATTGCAAATATTAACAGTCTTACTGCTCGTTCAAAAATTACACTTGATAAGGTTGATAATTTACTTGATTCATCTCAAGATGATATTAGACAATTGTTAGAAATGACTCGTCAGGCTACTGATGATTTTTCAAAGCTTTCTGCTAATATTAATGAGATTATTGGTGATAAAAAATTTAGGGCTAAGATGTATTCAACGGTTGATTCTGTTGATCACCTTGCTCGTAATCTTAATAAGATTATGGATGCTGCAGATGCAGAACAAACTGGTAAAAATATCAAAATTATAACAGAAAACTTGACTCAAATCAGTGCCAGTGTAAACGCAATGACAAGTGATGGAAAACTTAAAGCTCAGATTGATTCTGCCCTTTCAAATGTAAATCAAGCTATGATTCAAATTACAACTGCTTTAGAAACAGTAAATAATGTAAACCCTTCAAATCCTCAACAAGCATCTGATCTGAAAATCATAGTTGAAGATACAGTTTCTATTACTGAAAATTTGAAAAAATTCTCTGAAAAATTAAATAAAAGATTCTTATTATTTAGGTTGTTATTCTAGTATGAAAAATTTTAAAACTGAAATTACAAAATTGCATTATACTCGCAACCCTGAAGGAATATTGTTTGATATTTTAAAATTCGGTTCTGCTTTTTATGGTTTTGGAAGCCGTATAAAAAATTTTTTCTATGATAAAAAAATAATAAAATCTAAAAGAGTAAATGCTTATGTAATTTCAGTAGGAAATATGACTACAGGAGGAGTAGGTAAGACACCTGTTGTTTCTGAGATTGCAAAGTATTTGATTGCGCATGGGAAAAAAACAGCCATAATTTCGCGAGGTTATGGCGGGAAATTAAATAATAAAAATGTCAATATGATTTCTGATGGAAAAACTTTATTTTTTGATGCTCAAGATGCCGGTGATGAGCCTTATTGGCTTGCTTTAAATACTCCTAATGCATATGTATTTACCTGTAAAAATCGATATTTGGCATCAAAGAATGCTGTTGAAAAATTTGGTGCAGAAGTTATTATTCTGGATGATGGTTTTCAGCATCGTAAACTTCACCGTGATTTAGATTTAGTTTTAATGGATAGCGTTAAAGGTTTCGGAAATGAAAATTTACTTCCTGCAGGACCTTTAAGAGAAGGAGCTGAGGCTATAGATAGAATTGATAAGCTTATTGTTGTAAGTAAAAGTTTGAAGCATGAAACTGCAAACAAGGTTGCAAGAATTATGGCAAAAAGGCTTAAATTAAAGACAATGGTGTGCTTTGATGAACCTGATTATGTTTATAATATAAAAACCGGACAAAGACTTATGGAAGGCGTTGATGCCGTTGCAATGTGTGCTATTGGTCAACCTCAGCAATTTTATGATTTTTTGAAAGATTTTAATATTACTAAAACAATTACATTTGATGACCATCATCAGTATGTACCGACTGATATTATTGATATTACTGGTAATATTATTACAACTGAAAAAGATGCTGTTAAGTTGGAACGATTCGACAGAGATAATATTTATGCCTTAAAATTAAGAACCATTATTGATGTTGGAGAACTTTTAAGGTAATGAATGTTGATATTGATAAAATTGTAAAAATTTTAGAGAATGCAAAACAGCCTCAAAGTGATTTTGTCATGCTTATGGATTCTTTTAAAGATCCTTACATTGTTTTAATAGCGTGTATTTTGAGTCTTAGAACTAATGACAAAACAACTTATCCTGCGACATTGCGAATGCTTGAACTGGCTAAAACTCCTGAACAAATGGCAAAAGTAAAAGAAGAAGATTTGGCAAAAGCTATTTATCCTGTTGGATTTTATAAAAATAAGGCAGGTCAAATTATTGAATTATCAAATACTTTAGTTGAGAAATATGATGGAAAAGTTCCATGCGATATAGATGAACTTTGTAAGTTTAGGGGTGTGGGAAGAAAAACGGCAAATCTTGTTTTATCTGAAGGGTTTAATAAACCTGCCATATGCGTAGATGTCCATGTTCATAGAATTTTTAACAGACTTGGATATTTAAAAACTAAAAATCCTGAAGAAACAGAATTTGTTTTACGGCAAAAATTACCTAAAAAATATTGGATTCCCATAAATTCTTTGATGGTAACTCACGGACAGAATGTTTGCAAACCAATAAAACCAATGTGCGATGTTTGTCCAATTTGTAATTATTGTAAAAAGATAATAAAGTAGTTGATTTTCCCCCCTTGCGAAAACTTAAAACATAGTTTATAATGTGAATACAGAGGAATTAACGGAATAAAAGGAGATAGGACTATGCTAAAACGCAGTCGCAGAGC
>JAGAXG010000005.1 GCA_017941035.1 bacterium
TAAACAACTTTAATCAATACTGCGGATATCATATATTATGTTCTGAATAAAGCCAACTATAAGAAAGAATACAACCATCATTATTGGTAAAAACGCAAAAATTATACCTAATATCTGGAATATTTTAATGTATTTGTTATTCAAAAATTTTTCGTTGGTTATTCTTTTCCAACTGATAAGTTCAAATACGTATACAAAAAAGGTAATTAAATAAAATAAAATATTTAAACCTAAAATATAAATAAAAATTATTGCTAAAGGTAATCCTGCTTCAGGTTTTAAAATATCAGGGAAAAAGAATATACAAAGCAAAATAAATACAATCCATCCGCACGTGGATAAACAGTTAAAACTATATCTATCTTTAAATTTATCTAAAAACATAATGTTATTATACAACAAAATGAAAGGAGAAAATTATGACAAAAACAGAAACAACAAATTTTGATAATGAAATGAAAGCACTTTCTCAAGGTGTTTACAAAGGAAATGAAAAATCAATTCCAAAAGATTGGATTAAAGTTTCTGAATTTGACAAAAAGAGCGGATTTCACGGTGAAGCGTTTTACAAAAATGGAAAAGTTGTAATCGCAATGCGAGGAACAGAATTAAATGATGTAGGAGATATATTAACTGATGGAAATATGTATACTTTGAGATTACTTTTACCGGATTATATCAGAGCAATTATGCTAAATTCTATTTTGCCGGAAGTTTTAGACTCTGAATTGAAAAAAGTTACCTGCGAATGGATTACAAAACAAGGTAAAGATTCTATAGAAATCCATTTTGGATAAAAAATAAATCAAATTATCTTTTATCAGTTGCTTTAATAATATGCCACCCAAATTTTGTTCCTACAGGCTTTGATATCTCACCTATTTTTAAATCAAATGCGACATCAGAAAATTGTTGTTCCATTTTTTTTCTAGTAAAAAATCCTAAATCTCCTCCGTTCATGCCGGAAGGACACAAGGAATATCTTTGTGCTGCTTCTTCAAAAGTTATATCGCCATTTATAATATCTTTTCTGATTTGCACAGCATCTTTTCTTTTTTTTACAAGTATATGACTTGCACGCATTTCACGAACATCAAGATTTGGGTTTAAATATGTTGCCAACGCAGAACGTTTTTTCATAGTAGGTGCATCTTTCAGAAGTTGAATTTCTCTTGCTATCGGAGTATCTGGAACTTCAGATTTGATTGTAGTTTTCTTCTTTTTAGTTTTTTCTTCATTTACTTTAACTTTTTTTTGTTTCTTCTGTTTTTTTTGTTTTTTTTCTTTTACTTTTTTCTCTTTTTTATTTACAATAACTTCTTCCTGCTGAACATTATCAGAAGTACCTTTTATTTTCTTTGCAAATGTACAATTAACAGTGGAAGTTATTATTGCAAGAATCATAAATACTGTTAATATTAATCTCATTTTTTCTCCTTAAAATTACACAACAATATATTAACCTAAAAAAATATATTTATACACTACAATTGTATAGTTCTTAGAACAAAATAATATCTATAATTACCATAATAAACAATTATTGAAATAAATCCGTCGTCTAAATCAGTTGCATCTAAATAAGTATCAGGAATTGGTTTTCTTTGAGAACTTTTTACAGATTTTCCAACAAGTTTAAGTGCCTTTTCTCTAATTTTTTGAGCTGTAGTCATTTTAACTTGCGGTAAATGATTTTTATAAAAATCTACTGGAACTATCTCTTTTTTATAACAAGGTACAATATATTTAACTTTCCCTGCTTCTTTAAACAAAATATACCATGCACCTTTATGCTCTCTAGGAGTTAAAAGATAATATCCCGGTTGAATAGCAACAGATTTAAAATACAATGGTGCCGTTAATCTAAAAAGAGGGTATGGTGACCATGTTGAATACATTGTATCTTGATATTCTCCAGGGTCAATATCGTGCATATACTTAAACTCTGGAACAGGCATATCCCGATACATTTGAACAATATCAATATCCTGTCCAATATATTCACCTTCAGAAATTGGCTCCCCGTCAACATCTTCAGGATAAGATGTTTCACTCTGAGACTGAGTCTGTGCCTGTTCTTGAACAGGCTTATTAGAAGGAAGTGTTTGATTACTCTTTTTATTCCAAAATGCTGAATAAGAAGGCAAAGCAGTGATTAACATTATTAATGTAATTACTAATTTTTTCATATATTTATTTTAATATTATTTCAGATAAAATCAAATAATTTATCTAACTTTATTTTCTGTACCGGCTCTAAGTCTTTGAATATTTTCTCTATGCAAATAAATCACATAAGCACCTGCACATAATGCGTACATAACATAAGCAATCGGAGCATTCAAAAACCACATAATAAAAGGTGCAAGACCAAGAGCAATAATTGAACCTAATGAAACATATTTTGATGTCCAAGTAACAAAAGCCCAAACAACAGCTATCATCAATCCTGCCTGCCAATTCAATGCAAGAAGTGTCCCAACCCCAGATGCTACAGATTTTCCACCGGTAAAATTCAAAAATAATGACTTACTATGTCCTAAAATTACAAATACAGAAGCTAAAACAGGTAATAAACCAATTGATTTAAATGCAGTTGCAAATAATGTTGTAAGAATTACAGGCAAAGCACCTTTAAATGCATCCAAAAGCATCACTATAAAAAACCATTTTTTACCCATTACGCGTTTTACATTTGTTGCACCCGTAGAGCCTGAGCCAACTGTCCTTATATCTTGACCGGTAAATAATTTTACTACAATATATCCTGTTGGAATAGAACCAATAATGTAAGCCCCTATTATAACCATTAAAATTTGAATAATACTCATACCTTCTCCTTCTATTATTAATTATCGCAGAAACAATTTAAAACTCAAATTTTCACAAACTGTTAAAATATTCATTGCAGGAATTAAAGACACTTGACGCTTTGCATCCTCAACATATTTTAAATCTTCCATAATTTTATAATATAAATTTTTATTTTCAAAATTTGATTTCAAAATTTCATACATATAATTTTGAATTTGAGTAAAAATAACTTTTGGTTCATTATCATTAAGCAAATCTAAAAGCTTTGCTTCAAAATCTAAAACCTGTCCCTTATCTAAAGTCCAATAATTAGAAACTGAATTTTCTACCAAATCAAAATTTCTATCATCAGTAATTTTTGCCGAAATAAAAAAAGATTGTGCTCTGGATACAACTGTTGAAATAACATCTGTCTTGTCTTTAGTAAGAAATATAAAAGTTGTATTTTCAGGCGGTTCTTCAAAGGTTTTTAAAAGTGCATTAGATGTAACTTCAGGGAAATTTATTTGATTTAAAGGAAGTAAATTCCCATCTTCATCCCTATCACAAAAAATATAAACCCTGTGATAATCACTTGTAACTGTAAGTTCTGAGATTATAGAACGCGCTTGAGAAACATTTATATTTTTCTTACCACCTTCTTCGTCATCAGAATTTTCTTTGAAATCAAGTCTTGTAATTATTTTAACCGCAGGATGAGAATTTTCTTTAATCCAACGACAATTTAAACATTCACAATGAGAATTTCCATCTTCTCTGCAATTTAAAAGTCTTGCTATTTCTAAAGCGAGAGCACATTGTACAGAACTATCCGCACCCCAAAATAAAAGGCAATGACTAATTTTATGCTCTTTTATTCCTTTTTTAAAATAGTTCAAAATATCTTCAGATAAGAGTGAATTATCGTAATATTGCATACTCAACCTCTCTTTCAGGAGTTAAATTTGATTGACCTGATTTAATTTTATATTCTGCTTCTGTCAAATTTTCTTTTAATTTAATAAGTTTTTTTAAAGAAATATTTTTTAATTTTTGAATTTCTAATTTAACACGATATGGATGAATGTTTATCATTTTTGCAATATCATCAGCAGAATGAGGTTTTAAATTAGCTTTAATTTGAATTTTAGAATGAAGAATATTATGCAAAACTGATAAAATTGCAAGAGGATGTGTCGAAGTTAAAAGTTTTTGATATTCCTCAACCGCTTTTTGTTTGTTATCAGTTGCAAGATAATCAATAAATAAAAACAAATCTTCATTATTTACACAAATTTCTTTTACAGTCTCTTTTGTTACAGAATTATCTCCTGCAAAAACTTTCAATTTCCCCAATTCAGAATCAAGCATACGAAGATTGCCACCAACCTGCATAAGCAATAATGACACAGCCTCAGGTTGAATTTTTAAATCATGTTTTTTTGATTGATTCTTAATCCATTCCTCTAATTCAGCGGTTTTGTATGATGGAATCCGAGCAAACTCTTTTGAATTATATTTAGAAAGAATTTTAAAAAATTTTTTCCTTTTATCAATACCTATTTTTGATTTCGATTCAGGATTTACCCATGCTCTAAATACAATATCTAAATCCTTAGATACATTTTCTAACACTTGTTCAAATTGTTTTAACTCTTTATCTTCAAAACCAGTTTTAAAATATTTTATACAATCAATGACAATTAACATTTTACCAAACATCATTGGTTGAACAGAAATACAAGCAATTAAATCTGAAAATTTCAAATTATCAAATTCTTTGTAAGCCATTTCAATAAAATTTTTATCAAGCTTTGATTTTAATTTCTTGATTTCATTTGAAATATTAAATTCTTCATCCCCATAAAAAAAAATAAATCATAAGTAAATTTTAACACGAAAAAATAAAGAAATTTTTAAGAATGTAATTGAAAAGGACATTTTGTACAATGAGCTTTCGGATGCAAAATTAAATTGTCTTCCAAATCGTAAAGTTTTGCTACACGTGTTACAAGCGGGGCTCCGCATTTTGGGCACTTTAACCCGCCGGCTCCGTTTATTATCAACTCTTTCAAACTTTCTATTATTTCAGGAGAGATTATTTCACTCGAAATATCTTTTTCCAATATTTTAATTTCACTTGGTTCACATTTTAAAACTTTTGCTAAAGCTTGACGAGTTGTGACTGCCATAAACAATACTCTTCCTTCTTCAATTTCCTCAATCTCAGAAAGAGGAATATTAGAAGCTATCGACAATCCCTTAGCCGTTAATCCTAACTCTTCTCTTTTTTGTGAAACAAATTTTGCAAGTGTACGCATAACCAAATACTAACACAAAAAAATATATTCGTGTTAAGAAATATTAAGCTACATGCCTAAAAACATGCAATTTCAAGGATTAAGAATTTTTTATATAAGTACAGGGGACAAAATAAAGAATCGGGGAAAAACTATGTGGGGACAAATCACTAATATAGGACTTGCAAATTTACCATATTGGAATTTTTTGCCAATGATGTACACAAATTTTGGCGGAGATATTCAATTAAGTACAATTGAACCATACAATAATAATCCTTTAAATGCTGTGTTAAATCCTATGGCACAAATGAGCTGGGGAATAGCTGGATTATCGGAAGGATTTTCAATGTTTCCGCAGGTGAATCAAGGTTCTGCCAGTGCACTAGCTCAACAATGGCTTACTCCAACATATAATCAAATGGCAAGCCAGAATATTAATACAACAGACGCAAATATTAAAGGAACAATAACAAGACTTGAAGCTAAACTTCAAGACAAAAGCACAACTGAAGAACAAAAAACAGAAATACAGAAAATAATAGATAATTTAAAACAAGCTCAGGAAAAACTTGATAATCTTAAAAAATCATCTGAATTAACTCCTGATGAAGCATATAAACAATCAACTGAAATATCTTCTGAAGTAAATGAAATTATTAAAAATGCTGTTAATTTGTTTAGCAGTGCTCAAACAGCACAAACTCAAAATAGCGAAAATAAAACAAACCAAGCAGAAAACAAACCTGCTGCAACAAATCCACAGAAAACAGAAACAAAAACTGATGACTCTGAAAAAAAAACAGATAAAAAACAAGGAGTCAGCCAAAATATAGATGATTTTTCAACTGAAATCAAAAAAGATGTAGAAGCATTCTTTAATGCAATTGACGGAATTGGCACAGACAATGATGAAATGGAAAAATTAATTCAAAAGCACGTTGATGCAGGCACTTTAACTGAATTTATGTTATGCTGGAATGAAAAAGCCTCAAATAGACACAATGAGTCACTTATTGAAGCTTTTATGAACGATGCAGACCATGGTCAAGCTAAAAAATATCTGCCTTTGATGATTGAAAGTCTTACAGAACGCGCAAAAGAATTAGGAATATATAATGAACAATTTGAATCTTATCGCAATGCTGCAGATAAAGAAGTATTTTCAGACGGTATTTGGGGAGCATTGCATGGTATGAATGATGATGTAGTTTGCGAAAATATTGATGCAATGCTGCAACTTATTGCAGAAAAAGAAGGCAGCAAGTATGGTTCTAAAAAAACAGAATGAACATTCTTCAATAGTGAAGATTAAATAAACTTATTCTTTTAATAGGTTAGGTAGTTAGTGTAGATTTTTTAATCCCGCAAAATGCGGGATTTTCTTTTTGTTTCATGTATTGATTTTTAATCTTTAGCATATTATTATCCTAAATGTAGAGTGCTTACGCCAATAATCACTCAACAAGAAAAAGGAAAACTCAAATGTCAATTAACTTAGAAAACAAACAAGAATTCGCTAAAAAATTCGGAAAGAACGAAAAAGACACAGGATCATCAGCAGTTCAAATAGCTATGATGACAAAAAAAATCTCTGAATTAACAGAACACTTGAAATCAAACAAAAAAGATTTCGCTACAAAAAGAGGTCTTTTGATGATGGTAGGTAAAAGAAAGAAACTTCTTGCTTACGTAAAATCTAAAAATCTTGAAGAATACAGAGCGTTAATTAAAAAGTTAAAGATTAGAGGTTAATCGCTTTATAAAAAACCGATCAATAAAAGATCGGTTTTTTATTTTTATTATTATTTTGCAAAACTATCTCTGCATAACCCTTTTATCCACCAATAGCAAGTTGAACATAATTGTTCATGTTTTTGAATCGTTATAGATTTAAGTTTTTCCAAAATTTCAGAATATTTATACTTTTTACCTTCTGTAATATTTAAAATTTCAGAAACTTTTCTATCAAGATTTTGAACTGATTTTTCACTGCAGTTTGAATCAGAATTTTTAAATTTTGCAGGACAATAACTGCACAAATAATCATTTTTATTTATTATCAAAATATCAGTATCCGGATTTGTTTTAAGCTTATTAACAACATCATTCCAAATATGCACTTGATTATTTGAATAATTTAATCCTTTATAACCTTGTAAACACAAAAAATGATGGGGTCTTAATGATATTTGCATAATCTAAACATCCGCAACTTCAGGTAAATCTATACTTTTTAACCTTTGTTCAATACGTCTATACCATTTTAAATGCTGTTTAAACAAAATATCATAGTTTTCTACATGACCAGAAGAAATATTTTCAAATTGCTTATCACAAATTTTGGTCAATGCTTGTTCCAAAAATTTTGTATATTCGTGTCTATCAATATTTTTATCAGTAAGTTCAATGCACTCTCCAAAGTCAACAATAACTTCAGGTCTATTATCTCTCAAAAAACAATAATCTATAGCAACAGGAATCAAATTAATCTTCCCGTATTTTTTAACAGCATTTTGAGCAATATATGCCAAACCTGTCTGAAATTCAAACGGTCTATAATGTGGAGGTCTGATAATTCCTTGCGGGAAAATAAATAAAATATTTCTTAAATCTTTCAATAAATCGACAGAATATTTCAAAGCTTTAACAGCAGATTGAGCAGACTTTTTATTAACTGAATAAGCTCCACCGCGTCTTAATAAAGGAAATCTGTTTAATTCTTCAACCATTAAACGAATTTCTTTATGACAAATTCTATGAGTAATATTATACAGAACAATTCCATCCCACCAATTACTATGAGGAGCAAACATGATAGTAGGAACATTTTTATCTCGGTTTTTATAATTTTCTACCCCATTATAACGAAAAGCATAAAATCTGTTTTGAAGCATATTAAAGAAAAACAAACTCGCTACAGTAAGCCAAAACTTATTTGTTTTAGCAGGTTTAAATTTTTCTTCCTTATTCCTCAACTTAGTTGGAGGCACATCTGAATATAATTTTTCTTCTAATGGCATATGTTCATTTTAGCTCATAAAAAATAAAATGATACACATATTAAAAAAACTTAACTTTTGATTTATAATTTAAATATGAAAGAATATGATTTTTATATAGTTCCAACACCAATAGGAAATCTTGGAGATTTAACATTGCGAGCAATTGAAGTTCTTAAATCAGTAGACTTAATAGCTTGCGAAGATTCAAGAGTTACTCAAAAACTTTTGAACCATTTTAATATCAAAACAAAATGCGTTTCTTATCATAAATACAATGAAAATGAAAGAGTAAACCAAATTATCAGCTTTTTAAAAGAAGGCAATAAAATGGCTCTTGTCTCTGATGCTGGGACACCTCTAGTATGTGACCCAGGTTCAATTATAGTTAAAGAACTCAGAAAAAACGGTTTCCATATAACGTCTTTACCAGGAGCAAACGCAGTTACAACTTTTCTTTCACAAATCTCTAGAGAAGATGAACAATTTTCATTCATAGGATTTCTTCCAAAAACTCAAATTCAAATTGAAAAAATTATTCAAGAATATTCAATACGAGATTTGATTTTTTATGAATCTCCAAACAGAATTCTAAACACATTAAATTACATTAAAAATGTTCGTCCAAATACAAAAATCGCAATAGGCAGAGAATTAACAAAGATTTTTGAAGAAGTGCTAATTGATAATATTGAAAAAATCATTGAGTATTTTGAACAAAATTCTCCAAAAGGAGAATTTGTAGTACTGGTATTTAGAGAACATGAAAATATCGAAGAAAAAAATATTCAAAATAAAATAGCAATTTTACAGCATAAAAAATATAGCGCGAAAGATATTTCTATAATATTATCTGAACTATATGGAGTTAATAAAAATAAAATATACAAAATTGCCATAGGAAAGCAAAATACATAAAACATAAATAAACTATTAAAAGAAATTATGGGAATATCCATATAATATGCTTTATGTAACATTTTGACAAGAATAATAATTATTGATATATTAAGTTTTGGTGTTTATGGGATTAGGAGTATTATAAATGAAGAAGTTTTTTTGCATTATTTTGACATTTTTGGGAATTTGTATATATCAACTGCCAATACTTGCAATAACTACAAATCCGATGTCAAAACCTGTTAAGGCCTCAACTAATGCAAAATCTATTGAGTTAGCATTTGTTTTTGACGGACCTTCTGATAAAAACGCAGAAGTACTTAAAGTATTTCAACAAACAATCACAAGATCATTACTACCGGATTTTAAAGCTGTATTTCCTAATGATTTAATCTTCACAGGTGATTGGACACAAAAAGGAGCAATCTCAGCTTCTGATAAAGCGTTAGCTTCCCGAGCAAGAATGGTTATTTCTTTAGGCTATATGTCAAGCACATATTATGCAGGCAAAACAGATAAAAAAAAATATGTCGTAACAATTGACCAATACGGTTTGAGAGATTTTGGCGACAAGTTTTTTAACCCGATGCAACAAACAGCAAACGACTTCGCAACTTTCAAGATTTTAGTTCCTAATATTAAAAAATCTGCAATTCTTATGAATGAAAATTTTTATAAAACAAATTCGAATTGGAGTTCAAGCATTGCAAAAAAACTTAAAGAAAAAAAATGTGATTTAGATTTTGTTATAATTCCTATTAATACAAATGTTAAAACCTCATTAGCTAAAATGCCTTCAGATGTCGATTCTGTTTTTGTAACGCCGTTATTTAATCTCACAACAGAACAAAGAAAAGAATTATATAAATATGTAAATGACAAAAAGCTTCCTTCATTTTCGGTTGTCGGACGAGAAGATGTTGATTTAGGTGCAATGCTTGGTACTTCAACAATGGATGTAGATAAAAAAATCGCAGAAGCCACATCTTTTAATATTCACGGTGTTCTGCACGGTAATGTAGTTAAAAATGAAAAAATTCCTTTTTATGATGATAAAGTAATTTTTTATAATGCAGATTCAGGTGAAGCTGTCGGATACACAGCTCCACTCAGATTATTAAATAATTCTGTCACGATTACTCACAAAGAACTTCCAAAATATGATTTATCATATCTTTTAAATACTTTAGATGATAATAACCTTGATATTAAAAGAAAACAATTCCTAATTAGTGCAGCTCGACGTTCTGTAGCAAGTGCTTATTTAAGATATTTACCTACTTTAAGAATTGATTTAGGATATCAAACTTATAATGATGCTTTCGCAAGATCTTATGCTGATGTACCAACACGCGCAGGACAATTTACTCTTGCAATGGATCAAGTTTTATATTCTCCTGATTTGGTTACAAATATTATTGTTAAACATAAAAAATTAAAATTTGATAAAGCTGAAGAACTTTTAACTAAAGCCAATATGGAATACCATACTGGGACTCTTTATATAGAAACTTTAATGCTTGAAAATATGATAAAAGTTCAAGAAGAATACGTTCAAGAAACCAGAGAAAATCTTGCTATTGCACGTGTCAGAGAAAAAACAGGCAAATGTGGTTATGAAGAAGTTTTACGCTGGGCAGGAGAAGTTTCTGAAGCCGAGAAAAAACTTCTTAATATGCAAGCAGATTATAAAAATATAAAAATAAATATTAGCAAACTTTTATATAAAAGCCAAAAAGATGATTTCACTTTTGCACCTTTAACAGCAAGTGATCCTGCTTTCTTTACATCAGATTTACATATTATTGACCACGTAAGAAATCCAAAAAAACTTGGTAAATTCACTGATATGTTAGTAGAAGAAGCTATTTATTTATCACCTGAAACAACAAAACTAAAAGCTGCAATTGCCATGAAAAAAGCAGAAATGTCTAATTACATTCAAAAATTCGTAATGCCGAATGCAAAAATGTCACTTGAATACGGCTCACAATTTGATAGAATTCTTCCTTACGAAACAGAAGGACACAATCAAATGAAATTAGTAGCAGCAGGTGCAGCAGCAGGACGGGCTATTACACCTCAACAAGCGGCAAATTCACCATATCTTGGTTTAAACAAAAATTCATTCAGGTTTTTTATAGGTGCACAGTGGAAACCTATTGAAGGAGGACATAAATTTGCGGAAGTTGCAAGATGTAAATCAGAATTGAACGAATTAAACGCATACTTAGAAGAAGTTAATACAG
Organism: bacterium; assembly: GCA_017941035.1. Classification (GTDB taxonomy): domain Bacteria; phylum Cyanobacteriota; class Vampirovibrionia; order Gastranaerophilales; family Gastranaerophilaceae; genus Zag111. The sequence goes on from JAGAXG010000005.1 coordinate 11,245, forward strand.
AGATTGAAATGCAAGTTCGTTCAGTTGTAAATAGAGCAATCGCAAAATACTTTATGATTGAAAAATCATATAAAGCAATGTTTGCTCAGGCAGAAAACTATCAGACCGTGAAAGCAAAATATTTAATGGGAGAAGTTCCTATTACACAAATTTCTGATGCGCAAGATTTGTATTTTAACGCAAAAATCGATGCTTTGAATTCTCAGTATGAATTTTTTAAAGAATTGATTTGGGTACAAAGAGGATTAGTTTCAGTCAATTGGACAAATGCTTCAGACGAAGCAAAAAAATGGATAAATGGAATTCCTGCAATTCTACCTGCTGAAGAAGATTTTACTCTATAGTATTTAACTTTAATTCTATATTATTAAATTCTTTTAGAAAGAAGAAAAAGAAAAATGTCGCAAGAACAAATAGCTCTGTGTGCGAATTTAAACAGGAACACAATCGGACAAATTGAACGCGGAGAAACATCTCCATCCGTAGATACTGTTCAAAAAATAGCAAAAGCATTAGGAATGACATTTGGAGAACTAACAGATATTTCTGATATAAATTTATAAAAGCGGGTATTTAAAAAATTAAACCCGCTTTTTATTTATATTTTTAGTACCAACTACACTCTCAAAAGTTCTCTTACGTCTTTGCGTTTGACTTTTCTTGTCGTTGTTTTAGGAAGTTCCTCTTTAGAAATTACAACATTTGTAGGGCGTTTATATGATGCAAGCTGTTGAGATAATGTTTTAACATCCAGTTTTATCATTCTGTCAATATCATCTTCAGAATAACTATTATAAAGTTCTGCTCTTGGTACAACAACCGCAGTAACTTCTTCTGTACCGTCTTTTGATCCAAAATTTCTTGAAATTCCAAGAACACAAACTTCAGCAACATAATGACTTTTTTCAATAATTGCCTCAACTTCTTCAGGAAAGACTTTTTTACCACCTTGAAGCACAATCATATTTTTAATTCTCCCAGTAATATAAATATGACCATCCTTGTCTATTTTAGCAATATCTCCTGTATGAAGCCAACCGTCCTTATCAATTACTTCTGCTGTCATTTCAGGTTGATTGTGATAACCCTTCATTACAGAAGGACCTCTCAAACATAATTCTCCGCTATCAGGAAGGACTTTTGCTTCAAAATGAGTCAATGGATGACCAACAGAAGTCAATTTACCTTTTTTATCATAATTTACGGAAACAACAGGACTTGTTTCTGATAAACCGTAACCTTGATAAACTCTTATTCCAAGCCTTTCAAAGAAAATTCCGACTTCAGGATCTAACGGTGCACCTCCGGATATACATCCAAAGAAACTTCCGCCTAAATTATCATGAAGTTTTTTAAATAACATTCTGCGAATCTTATAAGACGGAATAAATTTTGAAATATAATACATAGTTTTAAAACCAATTCTTGTAGCCATAGATGCTGAACTAATTTCTTTTTCAATTCCCATTTTTAAAAGTTTTAAAAAAGCAGGGACAACAATCATAAATTGAATATGTTTTTCACGCATAATTCCTGTTATGTCTTTTGGCTTAAGACTTGTTGTGTAATAAACAGTGTGACCTGCGTTCAAAAATGTTGAAAATCCAACAGTCATTTCAAATAAATGATTCATTGGCAAAATTGAAAGCATATTAATTTTTTGCTTTTTAGGCAAAATTATATCTACAACCTCCATCAAATCGACAAGCTGTGCATTAACATTTTTGAAGGAAATTTCAACACCTTTAGGTGCACCCGTTGTCCCAGATGTATAAATAATAAATGCAGTTGATTTTGAACTTCTTTGGCGCCATTTAGCATCATATTTATCAGGCAAGTTATAAATATTTTCAATATTTTCAGAATTTGCATATTCATCAATCAAAATAATATGTTTGATTTCGGGAATTTCTTTTTGTAAATCAATGGCCAAATCCAAATAATATTGAGATACAAGCATTACTGACGGCAAGCAATCTGATAAAATAGATTTTAACTCATATTTCGAAAGTTTAATATCTAAAGGAACAGTAATGGTTCCTGTTAAAACAGAAGCAAAAACACATGCACCATAAGCAGGTTTTGATTCGGAAAATATTGCAAGACATTCTCCTTTTTTAATCCCAATATCTTCAATCAAATATCTGGCTATTTTTCTTGACAAAAGTCCTATGCCTTTATAAGTAAATTCCTCCCAGCCGTATTTCCCTTTAATACCAAGCGCTACACGATCTTGATAATCTGCTGTTTTGTTCTCCATGTGAGACAAAATAAAACTGTTTCTCAATTCCATAAACATATACCCCTAAACTACTTATACATTTTATATTTATATATATAAAATGTCAATTATATAAATATAATATAGCTATTTATTTTATTATTTATGGTATATTTATCTTATGATGAATAATAATAAAATAAATATCTGCATCTCTTGTGATGATAATTATGCGAAATACGCAGGAGTTGTAATAGCATCAATTCTAGTGAATGCTTCTAAATCAGATGAAATTTCTATATACATTTTAGACGGCGGTATTAAACAAAATAATAAAGAAAAAATTCTTTTACTTAAATCAATTAAAAATTGTGAAATAAATTTTGTGAATATTGACGAAACTTTATTTGATGATTTTAAAAAAGTAACAACTCATTCATATATTTCAATTGCAACTTATTTCAGACTAAAACTACCTAGCCTTTTACCAAATGTGGATAAAATAATTTATTTTGATTGCGATGTAATTATAAATTCCAGTTTAAAAGAGCTCTATAAAACAGACGTAGAAGATTATCCTATTGCAGGAATAATTGATATTAAGAAAAAAATTGTAAAAATAAATCCAACTTATGTTAATGCCGGCATTTTAATTATGAATTTGGAATATATGCGAAAATTTGGATTTGAAGAAAAATTCTATCAATATACTAAAGACAATTTTGAAAATATAAAATGCGGGGACCAAGAAATTATTAATGAAGTTTGCAAAGGAAATATCAAAATAGTCCCAAATAAATGGAATGTACAAATAAGTAATTTTACAAATCGCTCAGATTATATGAAAAATCCAAATATTATTCACTATGTAAGTAAAAATAAACCTTGGCAGTTTGGTTCTTTTAGCTACAGAAAAGAGTTATTTTACAAGTATCTTCAACTTACGCCATGGAAACTTTCTAATGACGAATATTTTAAACAAAAATATATAGGTGAAATTATAAGTTGGTTCAAATATTTAAAATACAGACCTTTATTTATGTTCAGACCAAAATTTTGGTATGCTTTATATAAAACATATTTTAATTTCGCAATGTATAAAAAACCGGTTATAAAAGAGAATACTTTTTTAGTATGGGAACCTTGCGGGAAAAGTCATGCAGAAGTTGTTCCGGGGTTTGTAAAATATTTACTTGATTTAGGATATCACGTTTCTGTTTTGGTTTCACCAAATGCGTATAAAGAAAATCTTTTTGCAAGATTTGGGAAAGATGAAAATATTTCTTACAATAAAATGAATCAAAAACAAATAAAAACATATTTCAAAAAATCTGATTTATCAGATGTTGAAGGTGTTATAGTTACAACTGTCGGGAAACTTTGCACAGCACCTCACTATGAGCAGGTTGATGAAGCTTTTAATCCTAAAGCAGACAGAAAAAAATTATTTTTTGTTGAACACGAAATAGATGAAAGAGTGGACAGAAATCAACTTCCAAAAACAATGATTACACTAAGAAAAATGGATTATAAAAATGCTGAAACTGTAGCTATTAATCCTCATTATTTTGGAAATATAAAAGTTACTCCTAAAAATAATATAACAAATTTTGTTACAGTTGGCGAATTGAAAGCCGGCAAGAAAAATACTACGGTTTTTATAAATTCAGCACAAAAACTTATCAAAAATGGTATTACAAATTTCAAAATAACAGTTGTCGGTAAAGGCAAAATAGAAGATTTGCCAAAAGAAGTTGTGCCTTATTTTGATATAAAAGGGAGATTGCCATTTGATAAAATGTTTGAAGAAATAGAAAATGGTGACTTTTTGTTATCTGCTTATGAAGATATCCCTGGTCATATAAGATATATTACTACCGGTACAAGTGGTAATTTTCAGCTTGTTTACGGATTTGTAAAACCTATTATTATAAAAGAAAATTTTGCACCAATAAATGGATTTACTGATAAAAATTCTATTCTTTATAAAGATGATGAAGATTTTTATAATGCACTTGTTAAAGGTATTGAGATGTCAAAAGACGATTACCAGACTATGCAAGATGATTTAAGTATGTATGCAAATAACTTATATAATGAATCAAGAGAAAATTTAAAGAATTTGATAGAATTTCAAAAGGGAGAAAGAATATAATGAGTAAGATTCCTGTAGTATTCACATTTGATAAAAGAATAGTTTTAGGTGCGGCTGTTGCTATTAAAAGTCTTATTGATTGTGCAAATCCTGATACTATTTATGATATTTATGTATATCATCCTGATATCGATGATAAAACAGTTAAAGAATTTGAAAAAATGTTTGAAGGCTCAAGACATTCTATAACTTTTGAATATATAAACAAAAACAAATTTAAAAATGCTCCAATAAACAAAAATGGCAGTTGGACTGAAATTGTATATTATCGTCTGCTTATTCCTGAACTTTTGCCTCAGTATGATAAAGTTTTATACGCAGATACAGATGTATTATTTAAAGGGGATTTGTCAGAGGTTTACAATACAGATATTTCAAATTATGAATGTGGTGCTGTCAGAATGGAACCTAATAATGATAAGATGATTTGCCACCATTATTTCCCTGAAAATAAAAATAAATGGACATATATTTCAAGTTTCATATTGTTTAACTGTAAAAGAATGCGAGAAGAACATTTTGTAGATAGAGTTTTTGATACAATTAAAACTTTTAATACAAGGCTAAAATTCTTTGATTTAGATACTTTAAATATTACATGTAACAATATTTTAGATTTACCATACAGATATGGTGTATTCCAAAGTCTTTATTATAATGTTGATATAACAAAAGGTGCAGAGTTTGAGTTCTTGAAAAATGCTTATACAAAAGAAGAACTTGAAGAAGAAAAAGCTCATACAATTATGCTTCATTATGCCGGAAAACCGGGTAAGCCATGGAGATTTAAGCATATTCCTCAAGATTACAAAGAATATATGGAAAAAATCCCAAAATCTTTAAAAAGATATACATTCAGGGATATAAGAAAAAAATTATTCAGTAAGGTATAAATATGAAAAAAACAGCAATTATTACATTAACATATAATAAGCTCGAGCAAGCAACTAAACCGTTTTTAAATTCATTGTATGAATTTACACCAGAAAAAGATTTTGATTTGGTTATAGTTGATAATAATTCAACAGATGATACTGTCAAATATATCAAAGAATTTCAGAAAAAATATTCAAATATCACTCTAATTTGTAATGAAGAAAATTTGGGCTATTCAAAAGGAAATAATATCGGTATAAATCAAGTAATTGATAAATCGTATGAATTTATCGGGCTTTTAAATAATGATATTTTATTCACTCCTGACTGGCTTTCAAATACAATAAAAAGCTTTGATATAGATGAACAACTTGGTATGATTTCACCCAGAAATAATGAAAAATGCAAATTAACTCCCAAAAATTATTTGAGTGGGTATAAGAAATATCTTTCAAAATTTAAAACACCTTTAAAATATGTTGTTACTCCGTTTTTTAGTTGTGTAATAGTCAAAAAAGAAGTTATTGACAAAATTGGATTGTTTGATGAAGCTTTTTCTCCTGCATTTTGGGAAGATAATGATTTATCATTTAGAGCAATGTATTGCGGTTATTCTCTCGCTTATACAAATTTCGCATTTATTTTTCATAATCACTCAACAACGAGTTCTTCTGTTCCGTCTGAAATTTCTGAAAGAAATAAAAGATATTTCTTTAAAAAACACCCTCTGGGACGTTATATTTGGGAACATAAAAGAACTAATTTAATAAAAGATATGATGAAATATATTAAAGAAAGTTTCGATAAATAGTTACTTTTTAATATCGATTCCTTTTTGTATTTTCCATCCGTTTTCATCTCCAACAACTTTTACGTTTTGAAAATCTTCTGATAACCAAAAAGCTAATTCTCCAAAAGTTGAACCGTAAGAGTATATTGCATCTTTTGCATAAGACATTATGTACAAATCCGCCATTGCATCAATCATTGATTTGTAATTTTTATCAGGCAGTTCAATTATTCTATCGCCATATTTATTTTTAAAAGCATCAGAAGTTTTTTCATTCATTGCAGAAAGATAAAACTTAGTATCTTGCGGGAATTTACCCATTTCATTAAAAAATAATTCTAATGATTCATTTCGTCCATATAAATTCCAATCCGCAGAATTTCTGACCTGTAAAGCTACAAAACTCTCAGGCAGATTTACTTGATGTATTCTTTCTAAAACTTCTTTTGACGGTTTTAATTTTTTAAATTCCTTTGAATATTTTTTATACAATTTTGGAGTAACAACAGAAAAATCCAAAACCATTCCTTCAAGAGTTTTTAAATGAACAGGGGGAAAATTAACGGTTATTTCATTATTTAAATGTTTCCATCTTTTCTCCCATCTTTTTATTATACTAATATGATGATACTCATTTAATTCATAATCAGGTTTATAATCAAAAATTTCACTGAATTTTTTATTAACCCAACCGCGATTATCCCAATAAATATTTACGACATTCGGCATTGTATAATATACATAATTTACAAGTCCAAAAATTCTGTTACCTATTCCTTCTTTTTTATCAAAAACCAAATTCAAAACGTCATAATGCTCAGGAATAACTTTTTCTTTTACTTTTATCCCGAAATAGTTATATATTTTATGCCAACCGTCAATTAACTTTAAAAACATTTAATATAACCTCTGAATTAAGATTATAATAATACATCATTAAAATCAAGATAATTTTGTTGCAAATATGATTTAAACTGATATAATTTTATCAAAGGAGCTTAATATGAAATCAATAATTTTAGCTGGCGGATCAGGAAGCCGTTTATGGCCATTATCAAGAGATATGTACCCAAAACAACTTTTGAGTTTGGATGAAAATACCAGCCTTTTGCAACAAACTTTTAAAAGACTTCAGAATTTCTGCTCACCTTCAGACATTGTAACAGTCACTAATGTAAAACATTACTCTGATATTAAGCTTCAATTAAACAAACTTGATAAATTAAATGTAGTTATTGCCGAACCTTTAGGTAAAAATACCGCTCCGGCTATTGCTTGTACACTTGAATACTTTAATCAAAAAAGTTCTGAAGATATCGTTTTGATAGTTCCTTCGGATCATTTAATAAAAAATACAGAAGCATTTTGTAAAACAGTTGAAGAAGGTCAAAAACTCGCACAACAAGGTTATATAGTGACTTTTGGTATAAAACCTACATATCCTGAAACAGGTTATGGATATATAAAAATATCAAACAAACTTGAAACAGGTTATAAAGTAGAAAAATTTGTCGAAAAACCTGATTTTGAAACTGCTGAAAGATATTTAGAAAGCGGGAATTTCTATTGGAATGGCGGAATATTTATGAGTAAAATTTCAGTTTTACTTGATGAATTTAAAAAATATGTACCAGAAATTTATAATAATATTGAGCAGCTTGATTATTCTAAAGAAACAAAAATTAAATATGGGATTTATGAACAAATGCCATCAATATCCATTGATTACGCAATTATGGAAAAATCTGACAAAATAGCTCTTGTGGAGCTTCAATCGGATTGGAATGATTTAGGTTCATGGCAATCACTTTATAGTGTAAAACCAAAAGACGAACACGGAAATGTTATAGAAGGAAAAGTTATAACAGAAAATGTTAAAAATTCTTTTATTTATTCCCAAAAAGAAGTTGTTGCCTGCTCAGATTTAGAAAATGTTGTAATAGTTGAAACAGAAGACGCAATTATGGCATGCCGTTTGGATAAATCTCAAAATGTTAAAAAACTTTATGAAAAATTAAAATCTCAAGAAAGTGATACAACTAAACTTCACAAAACTGTATTCCGTCCTTGGGGATATTATACATGTATGAACGAAGGAGAAGGATATTTAACAAAAACAATATGTGTTCTCCCAAAACAAAAACTTTCCATACAATCTCATAACTACCGTTCTGAGCACTGGGTTGTTTTAGAAGGAAAAGCTCTAGTTATAAAAGATGATAAAGAATATTACTTAAATGCAGGAGATAGCATTGACATTCCTGTTAAAGCAAAGCATTCTCTTCAAAATCCTTACGATAAAGAACTGAAAATTATTGAAGTCCAAAAAGGGGATTATATTTCAGAAGATGATATCATTCGTTATCAAGATTGTTATGGCAGAGTTTAATGTCATAATTCTTTAATTACTTTTTTTACATAAGAATAATATTCGTTATTCTTATAACCTTTGATATTTTTCAAAACTTCTTCTTTTGAAATAAATTTCATGCGTAGAGCAACTTCTTCAAGGCAAGCTATTTTTATTCCTTGATTTTCTTCAATTGTTTGAACACATAGGCTTGCTCCAAGCAATGATTTGTGAGTTCCTGTATCAAGCCAAGCAAAACCTCTGCCCAAAGTATTTACAGAAAGCTTACCTTTTTCTAAATAAATTCTGTTTAAATCTGTTATTTCTAATTCTCCACGCTCAGATGGTTTGAGATTTTTTGCATATTTGACAACTTTATTATCATAAAAATACAAACCTGTAACAGCATAATTTGATTTAGGTTCTTTTGGTTTTTCTTCTATAGAAACCGCTTTACCTTTATCATCAAATTCAACAACTCCAAATCTTTCAGGGTCTTTAACTTTGTAACCAAAAACAGATGCCCCGCCATATTTTTCAATTTTTTCAATATTTTTATGCATCATGCCGGAAAACCCAGGACCATAAAAAATATTATCGCCTAAGATTAAAGCACAAGAATCATTTCCAATAAATTCTTCCCCTAAAATAAAAGCCTGAGCAAGTCCGTCAGGAGAAGGCTGCTCTTTGTAGGAAAATTTAACTCCAAACTGTGAACCGTCTTTTAAAAGTCTTTTAAAATTAGGCAAATCTTCAGGAGTAGAAATTATGAGAATATCTTTAATACCTGCAAGCATTAAAACAGATAAAGGATGATAAATCATCGGCTTGTCATACACCGGTAATAATTGTTTTGAAACTACCATAGTACTCGGGTATAATCTTGTTCCGGATCCTCCTGCAAGTATAATTCCTTTCATATCTATTCTCCTTATTTTCTCAAGTTTATATAATCAGTTAACGCTTCCTGCCAAGGTCTGCAAAGTCCGCCATTGTCCATAACACTATATGCAGGCCTCTTTGCAGGACGAGGAAATTCATCAGTTGTACATGGTTTTAAGTTTACTTTTAAATCAGCAAGATTAAATATTTCCTTTGCAAATCCATACCATGATGTTTGTCCACCTCCACAAACATGATATGTTCCATAAGCTTTTCCTGATAACAATTTCAATATACCTTTGCAAAGTTCGACTGTCCAAGTCGGACATCCAATTTGATCATCCACAACTTTTAATTCAGGTTTGTCTGCAAATGAAATCATTGTTTCGACAAAGTTTTTACCGTGAATTCCATATAACCAAGCTGTTCTGGCAATATAATATTTCCTGCAGTATTTACGGACAGCTTGTTCTCCTTCCCATTTTGTTAAACCATAATTATTTAAAGGAGAAGTTTTATCTGTCGGTTTTAATGTTTTAACTTCATCTCCTTTAAATACATAATCTGTTGAAATATAAACCATTGTAATATTATTTTTAGAACAAACTTTAGCAAGATTTTCTGTCCCTATTGCGTTAATTTTATGAGATGTTTCATAATCTTCTTCCGCTTTATCTACATTTGTATATGCCGCACAATGTATTAAAATATCGGGTTTTTCATTATTAATGACCAATTCAACAGAATTGATATCTGTAATATCCATATTATCAATGTCTGTTTTAAAAACTTCATATCCGTTTTCTTTTAATATCGGACACAAATCCTGTCCTAGCATTCCATTTGCGCCGGTTACCAAAACCTTTTTAGACATTTACTCCTACTTTCTTTTTATCTTCAATATGTTTAATCCACGATTGATTATTTAAATACCAATCGATTGTCATTTTTATTCCTTGTTCAAAAGTAACAGAAGGAGTCCAGCCAAGTTCTGAAGTTATTTTATCATTAGAAATTGCATAACGTCTATCATGCCCTAATCTATCTTGAACATATTCAATTGAATTTTCATCTTTACCCATAGCTTCAAGTATTAAATGAGTTATTTCAAGATTAGTTTTTTCGTTATGACCTCCAATATTATAAACTTGACCAATTTGTCCTTTATGCAAGACTTCATCAATTGCTTCACAATGGTCATAAACATATAACCAATCACGAACATTCATGCCATCCCCATATACAGGAACTTTTTCTCCGCGCAAAAGTTTTGAAATAAAGAACGGGATAAGTTTTTCCGGATATTGATAAGGTCCGTAATTATTTGAACATCTTGTATTAAGTACCGGTAATTTATATGTTTCGTAATATGCTCTTACAAGTAGATCAGCACTTGCCTTACTTGCAGAATAAGGAGAATTTGGGGCTAGTGGTGTTGTTTCATAAAAATAACCCGTTTTCCCTAAAGTACCATAAACTTCATCTGTTGAAACCTGTAAATAGCGTTCAATTCCAAGCTCTTTACAAGCTTGCAGTAAATTCAAAGTTCCCTGAACATTTGTTTCTACAAAAATTTCCGGATGTTTAATTGAATTATCAACGTGTGATTCTGCAGCAAAGTTTACTACACAATCACAATCTTTAATTAAATCTCTTGCTAATTCTCTGTCACAAATATTTCCGTGGACAAAAGTATAATTAGAATTAGATTCTACATCCTTAAGATTTTCTAAATTCCCGCAATAAGTTAAAGCATCGATATTTACAACTTTATAATCAGGATGTTTTTTTAAAATATGTCTAACATAACAACTGCCAATGAATCCTGCACCACCGGTTACTAAAATTTTTGTCATTATTCTATTTCCTTTTTATTAATTTCACACAATTTCGGTTGTTTACTGTCTTTTTCAGACAATAAAGGCTCAAAATCTATATTCCAGTCTATATTTATATCCTTATCGCTCCACAATATACCACGATCTGCTTGCGGAGCATATTCCCCACTTGCCTTATATAAAAGTTCTACTTCATCAGATAATGCAACAAAACCATGCGCAAAACCAACAGGAATATACAACATATATTTATTTTCTTCTGAAAGTTCTACTTTAACATATTGACCAAAGGTCGGAGAACTAGGTCTTATATCAACTGCAACATCATAAATTCGTCCTCGACCACATCTTACAATTTTTGCTTGTCCATATGGTTTTGCTTGATAATGTAAACCTCTTAAAACTCCTTTAGAAGATTTAGAATGATTGTCCTGATTAAATTCCACATCAATTCCATTTTCATAAAAATCGGATTTTTTATAACTTTCCATGAAAAAACCTCGATTATCGCCAAAAACTTTTGGTTTTATAAGTATTACATCTTTTATTTTTTGTCTTTCAAATTCAAACGGCATAATATTTATCCTTTCTAATACACTAGCATAAATGATTTCAACATTCTGCCCGCGCCATCTCCTTTTATTGAAATAACTTCAATTCCTTTCTTATAATTCATTGATGTGGAACTTCCGCCGTCAAATGCCATTGCCCTCTCAAGTTCTAATTTTTTGCAAAGAGCTTGAACCTCATACATATCCATAGGATTATCATCTGTAATAATCAAAATATGACATTCGTCAGTTCCTTTTAGACCAATAATTGTACGGGATGTTTTATGCAAAACAGATGCAGATTCTCTTATTACATTACCTTCTTCATTTTTTATAACAAAGCCTTCTTCTTCCATTTTTAATTCAGGTAGTATCAAAGGTCCTCCCTGCGCAGAAGTCTCTAAAGTACACCCAAAAGGAACTTTTGAATTGTGAGAAACAATATCGTATTGATACTTGTTTCCGCATTGTATTATACGAAATTCACTCCTGTTTAAAACTTTGTTCATATTTTTTCTAAAAAATGAACTTTGAAGTAGAGAATCATTAAACATAGGATCTTCTGCTATCATTCTGTCAGTAACAATATATGAAATTGTTTTACCATTTTTAGGGTCAAAAAAACCTGCATTTAATGTTAACGTTGCTTTTGATTTTATATGAGCTTCTCTATTTGTAATTAAATCTTCACTCGCAACAAATTTTATTCTTTTTTTTATCTTTTCACCTTTCAATGTAATATGATAAATCCCATCATTATGTTCGATAGAAATATCATTCGCAAAAACAGGAATGTAAGAAAATACAAATAAAAATATTTTCTTCATATTATAAATCCTTTATCTTATAAAATCCGTATATCGCACACATGAATGCTAATGTTGGAAATATAGCAGTAATGTATGGAGACACAATTTCTTTTTCTGCAAGCATATCAAAAAACGGTAATGTTATATAGTACAAAAATACACATCCTATACCAATTGTAAATCCTACAAGTCTTTGTTCTCTTGGTTTTGAAAAACCAAGCAAACATCCTAAAATTGCAAGTAATATACAAATTAATGGATTTAAATACCTTTGAAGGAATTTATTAAGCATATAATTATATTCTTCAGATAATTCTTCTTGTTTTAAAAGTTTTATGTATTTCTTTAAATTTTTTGTAGAAATATCTCTTTCTTTAATTGTCGAATAATTCATCAATATATAAGCATTATGAGCAGATTCTCCATTCAAAATATCTAATTTATCAAGATGACCTATGTCAATATAAATCCCGTCATTAGAAATTTTGTAATGTGAAATATTTTCTAAAACCCACTTGTCATCATATATATAACCTTTTTCAGCTGAATAAATATTTGAAAGCTGATGTACATCCTGATAAACATGACTTGAAAAATCTAATACTATAACATTTCCCAAATTCTTCCCGACAGACTGAGAAACAATAACTGCCAGCAAAGGATGTCCTGTTTCATCTTTTTGAGTATAAATGTATTGAGCAACAGAAACTTCTCCCCTTATTTCACGTAATTTATTTTCAGCAAAAGGTGTTCCACTGTCTTTTAACATAAAACAAAATGATGAAAATATAATACTCAAAACTATAATAGGAGCAACAATACGCTGAAAGGACATTCCAACAGCTCTGAAAATAGTCATCTCAGAATCTTTGCTCATTTTATCAAAAGTAAATAATGTTCCTAAAAGCAATCCGACAGGAATAGCTTTGTCTAAAATTTTAGGAAGTTCATAATATAAAAGTAAAATAGCAGTTTTAAAGCCATATTCACCTGACAAAGCACGTCTTATTGTATTTAACAAAATTTCCGGTGCTATCCAAACAATTGTAAATAACAATATAGCAACCAATGTTGCCATAGCAACTTGTTTGAAAATATATTTGTCATAAATTGTTATTTTCGGAAATTTCATTACAGAGTAAAATCCTTTCCTAAATAAAACTCTTTCGCAACGGGATCAACAGCTACATCTGTGCTCTTCCCTTGTATCTTAATTTTTCCGTCAAAAATTACATAAGCTCTATCAGTAATTGATAAAGTTGCCTTAGGATTATGGTCAGTAATCAATACCCCTAAACCTTTATCAATAGAAAGTTTACGTATATTTTCTTTGATTTCGCCAATTGCAATAGGATCAATACCTGTAAATGGTTCATCGAGCAATATAAAATCAGGACTTGCAGCAAGTGCACGTGCTAATTCGACACGACGTCTTTCTCCGCCTGATAATGAAATCGCCGACTCTTTTCTAAGTTTTGCTACCCCAAATTCTGATAACAATTCTTCTAATTTTCGACGCTTTTCATCTTCTGTTAATTTATCATTCATTTCAAGAACAAGTTTTATATTATCCTCTACAGACAAACTTCTAAAACTTGATGCCTCTTGAGGGAGATAACCAATGCCCGCTTTTGCTCTAATATGCATAGGCCATGATGTAATATCACGCCCGTCAATTTTTACACTTCCGCTATTTGGCTTCACTAGTCCTACAACCATATAAAACGTAGTTGTTTTCCCGGCTCCATTAGGCCCTAAAAGCCCTACAACTTCACCTTTTTCTACTGTGAAAGATATATTATTGACAACACGCCTTGAGCCGTATATCTTGATTAAATTATTTGCTTCAATCCTCATTTTATCCCCTTTTAAATTTAGTAATATTTTATCGAAAAAAAGGAATAAATGCAAATATAATAAGTCTTTTTTGATAAAAAGTCTTATTTTTATAAAAACATTACGAATTGTAAAATATTTTTTGTAAACATGTGATTTCTTTATGAAAAATGGGTATATATCACATGTATATAAACCATTTTCTTTTTCTTTATTTTCTCCTACACACTAACCTTTTACTAACAGCCGTCGATTACGGCTTTTTTGTTGCATTTAGGGCATTAAAATACTACAATGACAATTATCAATGCGTATTATCAAGCTGCATTTGTAAGAATAAAATATGCCTTTACAGATTTTCAAAACCCGGAGAATAAGATGGCAAACCTTTATAACCTTCATTTTGCATTACTGATTTTTTTATATATTTATTTGTATAATTTCCTTTTTCAAGTAATTTTTTCAAAGTATTTTCACGTTCAACAAGAGAAGATTCTTTATCGTTACTTTCAGGATACATTTTTAAAATTTCATTCCAAACAACAGCTTCCATTGTCCAAGCATAAGTTTCTTCTGCAAGAGAATTGTATTCATCCTGATGAAGGGCTTCATGGGACAATAGCGCAGCAATAGCACCTGCAGGAGCATCTTTGTGACGATTGCTTATATATATATATAGTTTTTTCCCTCGTTTCCAGCCTAATGCATCAAAAGTTGAATATTCCTGATTAATTTGACCTAAATCTTTAAATTCAATTTGAACAGGCTTTTGCGAAAGATTATTACCTAAAATTGCATTCCTTGAAAACATGCCGGATGTATCTTTCAGCATATCGAGTGCAACATAAAAAATTTCATCTTTTCCTACACATTTGTAGTTAGGAGTAATTTGCTTAATGTATGCAGGGGTATATTTTTTAGGATATTGCTTAGGAACTATTTGAGATGTTATATCTTCTATAGCAAAACAGTTACCTGAAAGGCTTAATGCCGTGATTAATGTCGTTAAAAATAATTTTGTTAAATGCTTCATACTTTTGTAATCCTCTCCTTCAATCTGATATCATGTATTATATTTATATTTCAGAGAAAGGCAATTTTATTTTTTATGATTTAGTTTTACCAATTCAGCGTACTTGAATTTGTATTCATTTGAATCATCTAATCCCTGAGCCTCTGAAATATATTCCAGAGCAGATCTATAATCCTTTTTGAATTTATAAAAATCGCTCATTTTTGCATAATATAAAGGATTATTCAAATCGTACAAAATTGCCCGTTTCATACATTCTATCGCTTCTTCGATATCATCTGTTTTTTCTCGCGAAAGAGCCAAATAATAATAACCTTCCGCACAATTTATATCCAGAGAAAGAGCTTCCTGAGCATATTCTTTTGTCTTTTCGAAATCCTCTTTCAAATAAGACGATTTCGCACCGAGAATGTTCCCTAAAATATAGTTTGGATTAATTTTAAGTATTTTTTCTGCAATTTCCTGAGCTTTGCTATAATCTTTTTCTTTTATATAAATTTCTGCAAGATCGTTCAAATAATTCATATTTTCAGGATTTTTTCCAATAACTTCAGATATTAATTTTTCAGCTTTGTCAAAAATATTTAACTCTGCATAAATTTTTGCGAGTGACATTTTACCAAAATCATCTAATATTAACTGTTCTAGAAGATTTTTTGCTTCAATAAAATTCTTATCATGAGCAAAGAGTATAGCCTTTAATATTAATGCTCTGTTATATTCAGGATTTATAGTTAAAATTGCATCAATTTCTTTTTTAGCCTTCCCAAAATCTTTCATGTCATAATATAAATATCCTAAAGAATACCTGTAATCGATATTATCAGGAGCGAGAAAAATAGCTTTGGAATAAGCATTTTGAGCTTCTTTCATCCAACCATTATAAAAATATGCATTCCCAAGATTATATAAATACTTTGGATTATTTTTATCAATATTTGAAGCTATTGAAAAATGTTTAATTGCATCAACAATTTGCATATTTTCCAAATCAAATAAACCCAAAAAATTCAAAATTTCAGGATTCTGAGTATTTGAACTTATACGCCTAAAAATATTTTGCGCTTTATCATAATCTCCTTTATCAAAATTAATTTTGCCTTGTAATAAAAGAACTTTTTCATCATTTTCATCACACTGAGACAAAAATTCTTTGGTTTTTTCAAGTTCTCCATTTGTATAAAAAGCATTTGCACATTCGATTTTTATATCCTGATTAAAAAACTCGGAATTTTCATATTGTTCAATTTCAGTAAACAGTTTTAAATCTATTAAAATTTTTATCAATGATTCAAGATTTTTTGAATTTTTATTTTGGTCAAATAATTTCTGTGCAATACCAAGTGCACCATCTAAATCTCCCTGAAGTTCTTTTATTTTTCTAATTATTATCAAACTTTGTTCATGTACAGGATTTAAATTCAAAACTTTTTCTAAATAATCCATTGCTCTTTCATAATTATTCATTAAAAAATATAATTCACCTATTTGAGACAAAATTTCAATATTATCATCTTCAATTTCAAGAGCTTTATAGAGCATTTCTATTGCTTGTTTGTAATATTTTTGTTCTTTTAATTCAAATGCATTTTTTATATATTCTAAACTTTCCATTAATATTTTATCCTATTCTTCATCTACCTGTTCAGGAATATCAGGTATGAAAGTTGGTTTTACCTCTTTTTCTTTTATTTTTTGGTTTTTAAATTTTTTCCATTGAAATTTCTTTTTCTTAGGTTTTTCAACTTTTTTATTTATAATAACTAATACTTCATCCTGTCCTGCCATTTTAAGATTATTACGAGCTATCCCCTCAAGACTATTGTCAGAAGTAATCATTTTCTTTTCAGCTTTTAAATCTTCGTTTCTTAATTTAACTTTTTTCAAATGATTTTCCAAAATTATAGATTTTGATTGATAAGAAATTATCTTTGAAATATTTAAAATTGCGCCATATCCTATTTGTATCAAACAAAAAACAAGCACTACCGTTAGAAAAGAGTAGTAAAAACCTACTTTTCTGTTGTATCTGCTATAAGATTCATTATTTTTTTCTTTGTCAGAATTTTCCATAAGCTTAAATTAATTATAAACAATATTTTTTCTAAAAACCAATAATTTACAATTTGAAAGTAGTTGAAAATTTAAACTGATTCCAAAATGCATTACTAATATCATCATAAGTTTCACTTGCACTAAAATTTATACGCCATCTGTCATAATCTTTATTCCCAAACGGGTTTAGAGACAAAACAACTTCTGCTTTTTTACGTCTTTTAACCATATCGGCAGAAAAATGATTTATTAAAGTTAAATACTGTGATATTTGCAGTTCAGGAGAAATAAAAAATTTATCATTGTAATTATTATTTGTCGTATTAACCGTTTTGTTATAAGATGTTGTAATTGCAAATCTTTTATATCTGTATTTTGTAAAAACTCCAGAAGATTGCTCTAATTCTCCGTAAGAAATCTCTTGGCTATAAGTAGTTCCGGCGCTAAACCCGCCCAAAGATTTAGACTGTTTACTCGATAATGGAGTAATACTATATTCTGAACCGTTGTATTTAGAATAAATATCTCTGTTAAAAAGATTAGGTGTAGTTTCTAAACCTTTAAAAACCTTAGCTTCAACCTTTTTTGGCTGTTTTATATTCAACTGTGCAATATTATTATCAAGCTTTAATTCAACACCTTCTTCATTTTCTTCGTTATATTCAGCATAACCTTTTAATACATCCGTATACATATCACCAATTAAATAATCATCTTCACCATCAAAATCTTCCTCATAATCCAAATTTTTACAACCTGAAGTATCTGCTGTTACATCATCACTTGTAATATCTTCTTGAACAGATTTTTCCTGTTTACTTGAAATTTCTTCTATTTGATTTTTTTCAACCTCATCTGGAATATGCCATTTGAAAATTTTTGTTGTTGAAATCGTACCATTCCCATCAGCAAAAACTCTGCAGGGTAATATGAAAAACATTAAAAATATAATCAAAACAACACGTTTCATAACTATATTTTACAATAGAAAAGTTTTTATTCAATTTATGTAACTTCTCTTAACATGTAAAACCCTATCTCCACTTGACAATATCAATAAATCATGATAGCATGTACATGGGGTAAATGTATATTTATAAGTCTTATCAATTTGATGAGACTTTCTTTTTGTGGAAATTATTATTCAAAAACTTTTTTTTATATCTTACTGTTTTACAAAAAAAGTATATTGATTATCAATTTTCGTTGATGTTAAATTATTGATATGAAACGACGGATTAAAGCATTGATAATTTTTACAGGAACAATTGTCACAATATTTGCAATTAATTCCTTTTATTTATCAAATCATAATCCACTATTAAATGAAGATACAAAAATAATAGATAATAGTACTGTATCCGCTCAAAAGCTTTTTGAAAAAAATTGGCAGACAATCCGAAATGAATATTATGATCCAAGTTTTAACCGTCAACAATGGTATAGGTGGAAAACTCATTATCAAAATAAAATAAAAACTAATGAAGATGCAAAAGTTGCAATAGAGACAATGATTGCAAGTTTAAATGATCCTTACTCAAAATTTATGACTCCGGAAGAATTTGAACGACAAAACAGTTCAATAACTTCAAAGATTTCAGGTATTGGAGTTAATATTATAAGTGAAGCCGGAAAAATAAAAATCCTTAACATTATAGAAGATACTCCTGCACAATTTGCCGATTTAAAATCCGGAGATATTATACTTTCCGTTGATAATAAAAAAGTGAGCGGATTGTCACTTACAGATGTTTCAAATCTTGTCAAAGGACCTGTAAATACTTTTGTATCTATAGAAATACTACGCGGAAAAGAAAAATTAAATAAACAGGTTATAAGAAAAGAAATTACCATAAAAACCGTTAAAAGTGATAATGATAAAGATATAGGATACATACAAATTTCAAGTTTTATCAGTAACTCAACTCCTAATGAATTTTTAGAAGCTTTAGAAAATACTTCAAATTCAAAAGGTTTAATTATAGATTTGCGGGGAAATACCGGAGGACTTTTGACAAATGCTATTTTTATTGCAAATCTTTTTATAGAAAAAGGAAAACTTGTCAGCATAGTTGGCAGAAATGGATATAAATATGACATTGAAGCTCAAGAAAATAATGTCCACATTAAAAAACCTATAATAATTCTTGTTGACGGAACAAGCGCAAGCGCAAGTGAAATTCTTTCCGGAGCAATGAAAGATTACCATAGAGCAAAACTTATAGGAACAAAAACATACGGTAAAGGAATGGTTCAGAAAATTATTCCGATGCCAAACAAAACCGGTTTAAATTTAACTATCGCAAAATATTTAACTCCTCATGGAAATGATATAAACAAAAAAGGAATTATTCCTGATGTTGAGGTAAAATTTACCAAAGAAGCATTATTAAACAAAAAAGATATTCAACTTGAAACTGCAAAAGCAATGCTTTCTTCAATGATTACTAAAAATACATATTAGTATAACTTGACATCAGATTATGTGTAACGTATATTATAAACACGGTGGTTAAGGCGACATGGCCAAGTGGTAAGGCAGAAGCCTGCAAAGCTTTTATCCCCAGTTCGAATCTGGGTGTCGCCTTTTTTATTTTGCGTTTTGTAAATTATTTTTTATTTTTTTAAAGTTTAAAAAAAAACTGCCGAATAATTATATGGTTAGTATAATATTTTGTACTAAAATATATTTTAAGAGGGCTTTATGATAGAAGAAGTTAGTTTTGATTTTCCTGACGAATTATTAGATAATATTCAACAAAACATTGAACATATAATTAGAACTTTTGATGTCCCGGAAGAAAATAAGATGGAAGTTATAAAACAGATTAATTTTATGTACTCCAGAACTAAGTATCTTTCATTGACTGATGAATTGACGGAGCTTCCGAACCGCAGATGTTTTGATAATGATTTTGATAAAGAATTTTCAAGAGCACAACGTTATTCAAATCCTCTTACATTAGTTATGTTTGATATTGATCATTTCAAAAAAATCAATGATACCTATGGACATCAGTGTGGAGATTTTGTTCTTAAACAAATTGCTAATTCAGCACTTCAAACTTTCCGAAAAACAGATACCGTATATAGAACAGGCGGAGAAGAATTTACTGTTATTCTTACAGAGACTGATATTGATCAAGCTATTATACCTTTAGAACGTTTTAGAAAAACCATAGAAACTCTTGATTTAACCTACAATGGACAAGAAATTGGTGTAACAGTAAGTATTGGAGCATGTCAATTTAATTCTTCAATAAAAACTAAAGAAGAATTTATTGAAAAAACAGATTCTTCTCTTTACGAAGCAAAAAACACGGGAAGAAACAAAACTATTCTTAATACTTCCCTGTAAGCTTCAATATTTGCTGATATTTTAACCATCCTAAAACAACATGCTGAACATTATCAATTCTTATAATGCTGGCATTTGGTGTAACATCAGGTCTGACCCAATTTGCGGAATTCGGAAGTCCTCCGGCTTGAATACCTGTTTTTACTTGAACCCTGCTTAAAAAATAATTCCCTATAGAAAGTGCCTTTATTAAAATCTTTTTTAATTGCGGATTATCTGTGCACATATAAATTGAGCATAAACCTTCCATAATTGTTCCCACACTACAAGGTCTAATATTATCTTTAAAAGCACCATAATAGCTATTTCTTACATTCGTAATTTGATTACTTAAAACTGGGATAGCCATTTGCTCAGCATATGCTTTCATTTGATTAGCTTCTTCAATTGTTACAAGTTTATTTTCCAGCATTTTCTCAATAGCCAAAACAGACCAATGGTCAAAAGGGATATTTAAATCCATAATCCTTCTTGTTCTAACAAGGTACATAATTGCATCTTTTGCACCTTTTAACCATTTGTCCTGTTTATCAATTTCATACAGATACAAAAGTCCTGCAGCTGCTTCTCCGGGATAAAATATGGCTTCTGCTTCTGTATCAATTGTTTTTGTCATGCAATTGTAATAAGCATAAATATTTCCATTTGATTTATCTTGCATTGAAAGAATAAATTCACCTAAACCTTGTAATTTAAATAAATCAATTTCTTCTTCTTTATACAAATTGCACAATGCACAAAGTGCAACCCCTGCAGAACCTGATTTTGCAATAGGGAATTTTATGCCTTCTTCTTGTGGATCTGAAACAACCATATAACCATTTTCACCATAAGGTTCAATATATTTATTAATAAAATACTTAGATGCAATAATACGCTGATCTTTTAATTTCGTTTCTAAACCTAATGTTTCATACATATACATTGCATATAAAGTTCCAGCATGGCGCAAAGAATTATACATTTTATTATCATACAAAATATCAGGATTAACATTTTTTCTATAAATAAAACGTCCGCTTTCAAGTATATTACGTTCGATATACCCCATAGAAAGTGCTATTTCATAATAATATGGAAGATCCTCAGTACCTTCATGTACCATTTTCTTTGTTTCATGCCATATTATAGATGCTAAAATAGCAACTAACGTTAGAAATATTGCCGGTATAAAAAATGTTGGAGATGAAAAATCCATACAATTATTATAGCAAAGGAAATTAAAATAATAATAAAGCATTTGTATGATTTTTTTTAATTTTAAATTTCTCTTATGTTATAATTTAAAAAAATATTGAAAGGGAAATTATGAAAGTTTTAGTCGGATTATCAGGCGGTGTAGATTCCTCTGTTGCAGCACTTATTTTAAAACAACAAGGCTATGAGGTTATAGGAGCGACGATGTCTATTTGGGGCAAAAACGGATTAGCTATTGCAGAAGGTAAGCATAATGCCTGCTACGGGCCTGATGAAGTTGAAGATATTGAAACAGCTAAAAAAATAGCTGATGATATTGGAATTCCTTATCATGTTGTTGATTGTGTAAGCAAATATGAAGATATAGTTATAGAAAATTTTAAAAGAGAATATTTACAAGGTCATACTCCAAATCCTTGTGTATGGTGTAATGCATTGATAAAATTTGGTGTATTACCTGAAGTCGCAAAATTAAACGGTGTTGAATTTGACAAATTTGCAACAGGACATTATGCAAGAGTTGAGGAAGAAAACGGAAGATATTTATTGAAACGTGGAATTGCACCACATAAAGACCAATCTTATTTTTTGTATAGATTAAAACAAGAACAATTAAAAAATATAATTTTACCATTAGGGAATTATACAAAAGATCAGATTCGCGCTATTGCAAAAGAAAATGGGCTTGAAGTTGCTGACAAACCTGATAGCCAAGATTTTTACGGCGGGGATTATAATGAACTTTTGAATGTTAAAGATAAAATAGGTAATATTGTTGATTTAGAGGGTAAAATTCTTGGTACACATAAAGGTATCTGGAATTTTACAATTGGACAAAGGAAAGGAATTGGTGTTTCAGCACCTTATCCTTTATATGTTTTATCATTAAATAAAGATACAAATGAAGTTGTTGTTGGACCTGCAGATAAAACTTTCAAAAAATCCTTGATAGCAAATGATTTGAACTGGATTGCAATTGATAATTTAACAGAAGCAAAAAAATGTCAAGCAAAAATTCGTTCGACTCAACAACCAACCGATGTAGAAATAAGACCGTGCGGGGAAAATGAAGTTGAAGTAGTTTTTCAAGATATGCAAAAGTCAATCGCAATAGGTCAATCTGCTGTATTTTATGATGGAGATACCGTTTTAGGCGGGGGAGTAATAAAAAGTGTACAATAAAATTATCAAAAATATTGACAAGTATTTTTGATTGTATAAAATAATAGATGTGGCACGATATATTGGGGTGTCGCCAAGTGGTAAGGCAGCGGTTTTTGGTACCGCCATCTCGGAGGTTCGAGTCCTTCCACCCCAGCCATTTAAGACTTCCGCAAGGGAGTCTTTTTTATTGGAAGAACGAGAATCTGCAATTATAGGTTTTCAGGGCAGTTGTGATGGGAGTTTTGTCCTAAATTTGCCTATATTTAGGGCGATAAAAGTAGATTTATAGTGTAGAGATTAGCAAATTTTTGTAATTTATAACTACATATTTTTTGTGTACATGTTTGCAGTTCATTATGAATACATGTATTTAATTATTTAATTGACAAGTATTTATAAATATACTATTATAGACTGATTATTAAAGGAGATATATATGTATAAAAAACTTATTAAATTTATTAAAAACAATATGGATTCGAAATCGGAACAATTTAGCATTCGTATTCCAAAGTATTTAAAAAATATTTTGATAAAAGGTTCTAAAACCCAACGATTACCTTTACCTGATTATGTCAGGGCAATTATGTTGAATTCGATTTTGCCTGAAATTTTAGATTCAGAATTAAAAAAAGTGACCTGTGAATGGATAACAAAACAGGGTAAAGATTCTGTCAAAATCCATTTTGGAGAAAAGATAAAAAGATTACAAGAAATAGCCCAAATAGCATCCTACGCAATTGAAGAAACCGAAAAACTTCAACAAAAATTTATTGATATCGAGGTCGAATATTTAAACACTATAAATAGCAGAGCCGAGCAGAGGAATGAGCGATAGCGAAAGGTGAGCAATTATGCCAATAATGATTATTTTGGCTAATTGCGAACGGTTCCGTTTTATGCGAGGCGATAGTATTACACAAGCCGAAATATAGGAGGGAAATAGCAATGTAAAAAGTTTGAAAAATTTAATTAAATTTTGTAAAATAAGTGCATGCAAAAAATATGGATTTTATTTTTAATATTTTTATTTATAACTTGTCCTGTTTTGGGTTGTCCTGTAACAAAAAACAAGCCGATTACTCATCCTGACGGAACTATTGAATATGATTTTTCTAAACAATCACAACCAAAAGCAAGTAAAATATTATATAAATTTGTCTTGAAAGAATTAAATAAAACTCCAAGAGAAGCACAAGATTTTGCAAATATAACCCCCAAAACAGTAAGTGCTTTTGAAACCGATTTAAACGGCGACGGTAAAAAAGAAATTATTGGTGTTATTTTTTCAACATATTATTGGGGAACAGCGGGAATTTCTTTATTTATTCTTGAAGAAAATAATAATAATGATTATCAAAATATTGCAAAATATATGATTAACATAGAAATTAATATGAGTTTTTATGTTTTACCGTATAAGACAAATGGTTACAAGGATATAAAATACCATAGTTCTATTGCCTTTGATTTTAAACCAATGCAAGCAAAATTTAATGGTAAATATTATTATAATTATGAACAAGAAAAAAAATGCTTAGAATACTTAAAAGATTTTTCCGAATATGATGTATCCGAAATAACAGGTATAAAAGAATAATAGCCGTTTAAAAATATAAATAGTATAAGGGTATTTAGAATTTTAAATACCTGAATTAGTGATGAAATCGAAAGGACAATTTTATGACAAAAACATTAAATGATTTTTATAATGATTTAGGTGCTAGAGAATCAGGAGGCAATTATTCTTCTGTAAATAAATATGGCTATGTTGGTAAATATCAAATGGGTGAAGCTGCAATGGTAGATGCGGGCTATTATAAAAAGCCTTCTGGAAAATATAATAATGATTGGTCTGGTCAATTTACAGGCAAAGATGGTGTATATAGTGTTCAAGATTTTCTAAAAAACAAACAGGCACAAGAAAATGCACAAAAAGCATTCAAGCAGGCTCAATGGAATCAATTAAAAGCTATTGGGGCTGATAAATATATTGGTAAAGAAATTAATGGAGTAAAAATAACGCAATCGGGCTTATTAGCTGCAGCCCACCTAAAAGGTCCTGGGGCTGTAAAAGAATATTTACAAAGTAATGGCAAAAATATACCAAAGGATGCTTTTGGTACAAGTGTTGAAAATTATATGAAAAAATTTGAAGGATATGATGTCTCAAATGTTACAGGTATAAAAGATTCAAAAACTAATGATAATACTTCTAAAATTGAACCAATTGAGAAAGAACCTTTAAATTATAATAAGAATGCTCCGTTTGAATTAAGCATTCAATACAACGATTATCAACAATACAACCTTCCTAATTTAAATGATTTAATGATTAATCCTATAAATCAACAATCTAATAACCCATGGAATATGATTCCAATGGCTATACCTGAGAGTTTAAGACAACCTTCAGGTGTTCCAACAGGTCAAGCTGCAAATTTTGATATCAATCAACTTGCAAATATGTTAGGAATTCAATTACCTGAAGTTCAACCAACAAATAAACCTCAACAACAATTAGGCTTATTTGGTTATACAAATCCATTAACAGGAAGTAATCACATATATACACGCGATGAAATCGGTGCAATGTCAACAGATGAATATGCTCAAAATGAAAAAGCAATTCATGCCCAATTAAACAAAATTGGGATTCCGACCAACGGAGATTTGCAACGAGAAGCAATAACAGGAGGCGGAGTTGTGTATGTAAATTCTTACACTCGTTCTGATGGGACAGAAGTTAAAGGGTATTATCGCTCAAGACCAAAATTTTAAAACAAAAAACCCCTCTTATAAAAAGAGGGGGTTTTATTGTTACGATTGCAAATCGATACAATTTTATGCTTGGAGAAAACAAGCCTCAAATGGTATAATAGTATAAACAAATCATTTACCTGTTTATAAATTAAATTATGCTTAAGCTAAATTTATTAAAACTTAAGCAAATACTGCACAAGCCGAAATATAGGAGGGAAATAGCAATGTAAAAAGTTTGAAAAATTTAATTTATATTGGTAAAATAGGTCTATGAAAAAATTTATTCTAATATTTATTTTAATATTTTTATTATTTAGTACGCTAATGAGCCTTACATATGCAATAAAATGTAATATGCAAGTTAAAGAATTAAATGCTGAAATAAGCAAATTAAATAGTACTATTTCTAAAATAAGTTCTGAAAATAAGACACTTGTCAAGAATAAAGATTTTGCACAAAAGCAATATCAAGATTTAAAATCAACTAAAAAGGAAGCAGAACTTATTGATACAGAAATTCAAGAATGCATGAAATCTTGCAATTATACTACTGCTTGTATGAATAATTGTGTATATGCTACGATTCCAAAATGGGAAAAAGAAATAGATAAAAATATTAAGTTATTAGAAAAAATAATGAATAATGAACAAATTACACTTTTGCATGATTCTCAAAATAAATGGATTGTATACAGAAATGCTCAACAAAAATTGAACAGTGAAACAATTGGTACAATGATGGGTACAATGTATACAAATATCCTGTCATCCGAACAAACTTATATAATTAAAAGAAGAGCAAAAGAACTTGAAGGATTATACTACTTTTATTCAAGGAAATAAACCTATTCTACCTTTTTAAACAAAATAGTTAGTACTTAGTTAAAAAGGAGAATTTAAAATGAAATATGACAAAAATTTAAAAATCAATAAATTTTTAGTGCTATCGATAATAACGAATAAATTATAGATAATGTAAAAATAACGGATATAATTAATCCAATAATCCAAATAATACTATAAAACAGATTATTTATAATAAAAGAATTACTTATATTGTGGTTTACAATATGCTCAATTAACAAAATTATTGATAGTGCAAATAAAATTACTCCCCAAATTGGTATTAGAAACATAATAAATATTCCTCCACCATCTACTTTTGATATTTGGTAAAACTCATACAAAAGTATCCAACCAAAGATGGAAAACAAATGAAATGCAAATTTATGTTTTAAATACTCAATAAATTTCATCGTAGTAATAGTAAAACAAATAGAAAGGAAATACAAATGAAACATTTCGTCAATATAACAGATACAGAAAAAGAAATTTTATCATACAATTCTTACCACTTGGATAACCCAATAAAATTGGATGGTTGGCAAATGGTTTATAAAGAACCTGAAACTAAAAATGGATTCGAAGGGCAAATTTATCAAATGATTCAAGGAAATTTTATCAGGATTATATACAAGAAATACAATTAAATAAAAATGGGAATTTTGACTTTTCAAAACGCGGGCTTCAGGAACAATTGCGATGGAATCCCAAACAAGCACAAAATTTTTCTGAACTTGTAAAAGATATAAAAAATGCTAAAAGATTGCCTGATGTACCAAATGAAAAACCTTTGGAAAAACCTGATGTATCGCACTATGAAGTTTACAGGGGAAAAAATGGTGATCATTATATTGAAGTATTCAATAATGGAGAAAAAAGGTTTTATATTACAAAAGATACCCCTCAAACCGCTACCCATACTACAAGTA
>JAGAXG010000006.1 GCA_017941035.1 bacterium
GTTCGTCCTGAGCCAGGATCAAACTCTCCATTGTCAGAAAGTTATGTCCATCTGTCTCGCGACAGAGTTGACTCATTTTTTCAAACTCTAGCTATTTAGTTAGAATTCTGTCCGTTGTATCATTTTTTCTAGAATTAACAAGTTTGTCATTTCTTTCTCAAGTTTATTATATTCATAATAAACCCGTCGCTATTCTATTGTCAAAGTTCTATTCTCAAGACCCAACGTATACAGTTTCAATCAACTGGCAACTATCGGGGTATATATTCACCTTTTGTAAGGTGCTTTTTTAATTTATCACTTAAATTTTTATTGTCAAGCGATTTTTAAACTTTTTTGAAAAATTTTGCTATCTATATTCCAAAAAATACTTTGTGCCAGTGCACATATACTATCTTAGTACTAAAAAAAATAAAGTCAAGCATTATTTTAAAATTAATTTTAATAAATTTTAATAATCCTCGTAACAGAAATATTTATCCTTCGTCATTTACGACTTGTACACCAAATCTAGTTCTAAACAAATGTTTAACGGTTTCAGATTGAATTTCAGACATCATGCGATTAAATAAATCATATGATTCTTTTTTATATTCAATTAACGGATCTTTTTGGCCATACGCGCGCAAACCAATGCTATCCTGCAGCATTCTGACATTAGTCAAATGATCAATCCACTTTGCATCAACGACTTTTAACAAAATGTCTTTTTCAAGCTGTCTAACAACATTATCATTTGAGAACGGTTCTTGTTTAGGATAATTTGCTCCATAATCCGTGATAACCTTGTTATAAAATTCAACAATTTCAAGTTCATGATCTTTATATGCTTGGAGAGCAAAATCTTTAATTTTTTCGTACATAGGCTGGAAGCGCATGCTCTGAATATCTTTAACCTCAAAATTCGAAAGCTGAGGGAAAGTAGAATGAATTTCTTTAATCATAGTCTGTAAATCTTCATAAACATATTCTTCAACCTTTTGTTCCGGAGAAATAAAGCTTCCGATAAGTCTTTCAACTTCTTTTTCTATCATATAAATAATATCATCATATAATCCAACACCAGAAAGAACTCTGCGCCTTTGGCGATAGAATTTTTCTCTCTGAATATTAACAACATCATCATAGTCAAGAACTTGTTTTCTAATATCAAAATGGAATGTTTCAACACGTTTTTGAGCAGATTGAATTCTTTTTGTAATTAACGGAGAATCAATGGCCATGTTTTCAGGGACATTAAGCATGGTCATGAGTTGTTTAATTTTATCTCCTCCGAATATCCTCATCAAATTATCTTCCAAAGATAAGAAAAATCTTGTTGATCCAGGGTCACCCTGACGTGCCGCACGTCCTCTTAACTGATTATCAATTCTTCGAGATTCGTGCCTTTCAGTGCCTATAACATGTAATCCTCCCGCAAGAACAACAGCATTATGTTCTTGTTCGGTTATAATTCTTGCACTCGCTAAAGATGCTTCCTTCATATGCTCGTATTCAGCATCCCCTTCTTTTAATCCTCTTTCATCAAGTTCAGCTTTTGCTAAATATTCCGCATTACCGCCTAACAATATATCTGTTCCTCTACCTGCCATATTAGTAGCAATAGTAACAGCACCTAACCTACCAGCCTGCGCAATAATATACGCTTCTTTTTCGTGATGTTTTGCATTTAAAACATTATGTTTAATCCCACGTTGCTTTAATAGCGCGGATAAATATTCCGATTTTTCAATACTTACAGTACCTACTAACACAGGTCTGCCAAGTTTATGCTGAGCGATGATATCATCTATTACAGATAAATATTTTTGAGTTTCTGATTTATAAATAACATCAGGATAATCTATTCTAATATCAGGTTTATTTGTAGGTATAGAAGTAACTTCGAGGTTATAAATTTTGCCAAATTCAGCTTCTTCAGTCATTGCAGTACCAGTCATACCTGAAAGCTTCGGATAAAGCCTGAAAAGATTTTGGAAAGTAATACTCGCAAGAGTTTGAGTTTCATCCTGAATTTCAACACCTTCTTTTGCTTCAATTGCCTGATGTAAACCATCAGACCAACGCCTTCCGTCCATTATACGACCTGTAAATTCGTCTACTATCATAACTTCGCCATCTTTTACAACGTAATCAGTATCTTTGACAAATATTTCTTTTGCCTTCAAAGCTTGCAAAAGATGATGCGCGTAATTTGTCTGAATATCAAATAAATCCTTTACTCCTATCAATTCTTGAGCCTTATCGATACCATCTTCTGTTAAAATTACATTTTTATTCTTTTCATCAACTGTGTAATCAACATCTTTAGTCAATTGTGGGGCTATTTTTGCCATAGTACGATAAGTTTCTTCAGATTGAGCAAGGCGACCACTGATAATTAAAGGTGTTCTGGCTTCATCAATCAGAATACTGTCAACTTCGTCAATAATAGCATAATGAAAAGGTCTTTGAACAAGCATTTCTTCACTGGATGCCATATTATCTCTTAAATAATCAAACCCAAATTCGTTATTTGTACCATAAGTAATATCACATCTGTAAGCATCATATTTAAGCTCAAAATCACGAGCTCCTTCGCCATTTGAAAGAATTACTCCAACAGAAAGCCCAAGGAATTTATAAATTTTTCCCATCCATTCACTATCACGTTTTGCGAGGTAATCATTAACAGTAATAACATGAACTCCACGCCCTGTTAAAGCATTTAAATATGCCGGCAAAGTCGCAACAAGAGTTTTACCTTCACCTGTTCTCATCTCTGCAATATGACCATTATGGAGAAAATATCCGCCAATAAGTTGTACGTCAAAGTGACGCATATTAAGAACCCTTTTCCCTGCCTCACGGACAGTTGCAAATGCTTCAGGTAAAATTTTATCGAGTGCTTCTTTTTCAAGCTTCATATCTTCTTTGAAATTTTTAGACGTAGGACGTTGAGCAAGAAAATCCTTGAATTCTTGAGTTTTAGCGCGAAGTTCTTCATCCGTCATTCGCGAAAATTCCGGTTCTAAAGCATTGATATGATCAACAATCCCCATCATAGCCTTAACTTTTTTTTCGTTCGGGTCACCTAAAATTTTTGTTATCCACTTTGCTGACATTATAATAACACCTCTCCAAATCTTATAATTATCTAAAGTGTAACATAAAAAAATAAATTTCAAATCAGCCTTAATATTTTATTAAGGATTAATATAAAAACGCGAGACTATACAGTCTCGCGTTTTTAATAAATAAATCATCTATGCATTTTCATTTGCATCTTTTTGTTTAGTAATCAAATCTTGCAGTTTATTTTTTATTTCTTCCCCGCGTTTTTGTAATTCGCTAACTGCATCATCTGCTTTTGATTGTATTTGTTTTGCTGTTTCATCTGCACGTTTAGCCATTTCTTGCGCAGAATTTACAAGCATTTCTCTTGTTTCTTTTCCCGATTTAGGGGCTAATAAAATCCCAGCGATAGCACCTATTGCTCCGCCAACTATAAAACCGCAAATAAATTTTCCTGCTGACATTTTTGTTCTCCTTTTCTTTTATCTTACATAGTATAAACGTCATTTTTAATAAAAAAAATCCGCTTTTAGGTTAATTCTTTTTACTAAAAAAAGAATAAACCGTTAAAAAACCTTTTAAAAAACCGCTCAAAATATTTCCGGACAGTAATTTTGTCTTGGATAATACACTTTCAAGTCCGAGTTTTACATTGCTCATACCCTCTCCGGTATTTTGAACTATACCGTTAAAAGACTTTATGGTTTTATTTAATTCTGTTAACACCGGTTTTAATTCTGTATTCAGTATTTCAGTAGTTTGTGCAGCATTTTGAACTAATTTAGAAGCATCAAAAAGCAATTTTACTAAAAATCCTCCGACAATCAATACAACTATACCTGTTGAAACAGATAGAAAAGTTAAACCATTATTAAGAAGCGCCTGAGAA
The DNA here is from genome assembly GCA_017941035.1 of bacterium. Classification (GTDB taxonomy): domain Bacteria; phylum Cyanobacteriota; class Vampirovibrionia; order Gastranaerophilales; family Gastranaerophilaceae; genus Zag111. The sequence goes on from JAGAXG010000006.1 coordinate 3,944, forward strand.
ATTTCTACATCCATTAGGTGTTCTCCTTTCTAATAATCAAATTCATTGTCAGAATTGATATCTTCCAATTCTTTTGCTTTTTGCATTTTTTTTGACTTCATTGAATTATTCAATTTTCTGAATTGTCTTTCTAATTTGTAACGAACTAAATCAACAGACTCAATAGCTTGTTTTTTAGCATCTTCAATTTGAGGAGCATGTTTGTCATAAAATTCACAAACAGCTTCTTTAATTTCCTTTCTTGATTCTTCACCTGATTTTGGAGCAAAAAGCACGCCTGCAAGAATACCTCCTACAACACCCGCAATTATTCCCATTGAAAAACCAAATGCGTCATTTTTCTTACACATAGTTGTAAACCTCTTTTCTAAATAACAACATTATTGTAACATATCTTATCATTTTTTTCAAGAGGAATTTTATATTTCTAATGTACATGCGGATTTGCGGGCTAATTTTAAAAAATCATTAATCGCTATACCCAAATCAAAAACCGCTGCGACTTTTTTGCAATTTAAATTTAATGTTAACAATAGTATTAAACTTAACAAGTGCTTTATTATTATAATTTTACATTTATTTTTTTGTTCTGATAATTTAATTTGAATTTTATTAACCGCTAATGCACAAGAATTTATTCCAATTTGCAAAGAACAAAAGCTCTTATCTATATTCGGACGAATTGCTGTAATTTTATCATTAATTTCGCTGATTTTTGTATCACATTTTTTAATCAATGCAATTAATTGATATGCAATTATCATTTCTGCTATAAAAACTATTCCAACAAAAAAAGTTATCATTTCTTCTATCTTATCTATTTTGTATTATTATAATAATGATGATATAATAATATTGAAAATTTGTGAATACGCTTAACGGACTAAATTTATGGGAAAATTAAGATTTTATACAGCACTATTAATAGCGCAATTTATACATATCGCAATTAAAATTTTAAGACGTTCGGGGGGAACATCTTTTGTCGGGATGATAGCACTGAAAATTTGCCCCGACTTTTTAACCTATTGCAACAAATATATCAAGTACAAATCAATTACTGTTACCGGAACTAATGGAAAAACAACAACATCCGGAATTTTAGCAAAAATTTTATCTGCAAAAAAGCATCCCGTTTTACATAACGTTAAAGGCGCGAATATGCTGACCGGGATTACTAATGTTTTTGCAACAAGCACTATACCTCTAAGAAATTACGACTATGCTGTTCTTGAATCAGATGAAGCATATTTAAATAAATTATATGATAAATATAATGCAGATTATCTTTTAGTTACAAATCTTTTTAGAGATCAACTTGATAGATACGGAGAATTATCAACAACAGCATCTTTTATACAAAAAGCAATAGATAAAAATAAAAAATTAAAATTATTCCTTAATGCAGATGATCCATTGGTATCTAATTTTGGAAAAAACAGAGAATCTGTATATTATGGATTTCAAATTGTAGAAACATATATTGATAATAACAGAGATTTAGCAAAATCACCAACTGAAAATTTTAAATGTCCTTGCGGTAACAATTTAGAATATGATGTAAAATTTTTTGCCCAAGAAGGACATTATTATTGTACATCATGCGGGTACGCAAGGCCTGAACCCGATTATAAAGGATACGCAAAAATATATGATACATATTCCAAAATTACAGTGGAACACAACGACATGTATTACGATTTCACTATAAATCTTTCAGGGCTGTATAATGCATATAATGCTCTTGGAGCAATATCTTGTGCTCTTGAATGCGGAATCCCTCCAGAAAGAATTAAAAACGCTGTAGACAGTTACAAATCTATATTTGGAAGAACAGAACGACGTATTATAAATGGGAAAAATGCGATTATACAATTAATTAAAAATCCAACAGGAGCAAGTGAAGTTCTCAAAACTGTAGATTTAAAGTCAAACATTGTAATAGCTATTAATGACAATTATGCAGACGGGAGAGATATTTCATGGCTATGGGATAGCGATTTTGAACAATTAAAAGATATTCATAATAAAATAATAGCATCAGGCACGCGAGCAAAAGATGTTGCTGTAAGATTAAAATATGCAGGTATTGCACAAGATAATATTATAATTGAAGAAAACATAAAATCTGCTATTTTACAAGCTTCTAAAGCTGAAAATAGCGAAAACAAAATCACAATTTTACCTTCGTACACTGCACTGTTAAAAATAAATAAAATGAAATTCAAGAAAGGGAAAAAGAAATAATGCTTTTAGGTGTAAATATAGATCACGTTGCGACATTAAGAAATGCACGAGGAGGAATAGATCCAGATCCGTTGTTAGCTTCTAAAATTTGCGAACAAAATGGAGCTACATCCATAACTACCCATTTGAGAGAAGACAGACGCCACATAAAAGATAATGATGTTGCCATTATTTCAAAGGAAATTAGTACAAGATTAAATCTTGAAATGGCAGTAACTACAGAAATGGGGGAAATCGCACTAAAAATAAATCCTCACTCTGTATGCTTAGTACCTGAAAAAAGACAAGAAGTTACAACTGAAGGGGGGCTTAATGTCGCGGGGCAATTAAATAAAATCATAAATTTTATCACTCCGTTAAAAGAAGCTGGAATTGTTGTAAGCTTGTTCATAGATCCTTGTGAAGAACAAGTTATTGCTTCAGCAAAAACAGGAGCTGAATTTATTGAACTTCATACCGGAAAATATTCTCTTGCATACGGTTCTTTAGATGAAGAAAAGGAATTCAATAATCTTTTACATGCCTCTAAAATTGCACAACATTATGGATTAAAAGTAAATGCCGGACATGGATTAAATTATCAAAATGTGCATAGAATGCATGAAATTCCAAATTTATATGAGCTTAATATCGGTCACAGTATAATTTCACGTGCAATATTTTCCGGTCTTGATAATGCAGTGAAAGAAATGTATGAACTTGTTAAATAAAAGGAAATAATAATATAATGGCAAAATCTCAAGAAGAAATAATTGAAGAAATGCAATTAGTTACCGCTCAAATGATTCAAGATGATCTTGATGAAAATCCTGATTTAGCTGAAGAATTTTTTGACTGTGATTGTTGCGGGAAAAACAAATGTATAGCAGGATCTATCCAATATGATAAATACAGGCTCTGCAATGACTGCGTATTACTCGCCGAAATAGGATTTGCATTAAAGAAATTTTCTAATATTCAAGATTTAATCAATGCAATGGAAGATAACAGATTAGAAGAATACTGCGAATTTATAAAAAATCAAGAAAACAAATTAAATAATTAGAAAAATGACGGTTGAAACCATTCAGGTTTTTTAAGAGTTTTAAAATTCTGTTCTCTGTTTACTTTGGCAAAATCTAATTTTTCTCTTATCAAAACCAATGCTTCTTGAAACTTTTTATCATATGCCATTTTTCTTTTGCCTGTTCGATAATTATCCATAAAATGTTTTCTGTAAACATGTTCCATGTTTTCAATAGACTTTCCTATACCATTCTTATCAAAACGAGAAGCAAAACTTTTAAATTCTGCATTGTCAAATTTTAGATTTGGATTTTTATAAATAGTCATGTATAAATAATTTATTGTTTGAACAATTTCCTTTGAAAGCAATTTTTGCGAATCAAATCTTGCTAAAGGATTTAGAATATATCCACTATACCCACGGGAATAAAGGTTATATAAATATAAATCTGTAAGTTTTTGAGTATTATACTGGTTTGATGCAGGATTTGAATATTTATGCCTTATAAATCTCATAGGCATCCAAATATTATCTTTTGTCATTTCCTTAAAATCTTTCCAGTAATGACTTTCTTTTACAGCATATTTATTTGCAAAATTATTTATATCTTTATATGTCATTTCCGGAATAGAAGAATATCTGCTTATAATATTTTCGCTCTTTTTAAATAATTCTGACATCTTTTTTGAAGGTTCTTGAGACTGAGCATTAATTTCATACACTTTTTTTAAATAAAAATTATTTTCATCCAAAGCATCTTTCATTTTTTTTAAAAGTTTGTCAGAGATTTCATCTTTGATTGCATCAATATCACAAGAAATTTCTTCTCTTAAAGTTTTGAGAGGGATAAAAAAATCCGCAGGATTAAAAACAGCACTCTTTTTTATAAATGTATCGCCTGCATTCTTCGCAATATTCGCGCCACAAAAAGAAACACTTTTATATGAATTTAAAAAATTTCTATTTACATTTGGTGTAGAGATACTAAATTCAACTTTCATATTTTAAGTAATACTCAAATATAAAAATTTTTAACCATATTTTAAGAATTATTTACAAATGTCAATTTTAAAATATTTATACCATCAATATATTGATAACTTATTTCATCAGACATTTGTTTTATCATATATATACCAAGCCCGCCTAAACTGCGCTTTTCCGGTGGCAATGTTATATCAGGGTCAGATCTTTTTAAAGGATTGTATTCAACTCCGTTATTCCTGAATTCCAATATTATTTTATTATCTTCTTTTGTCACGTAAAGTTCTATATAACCTTCGTGTACATTTTTATATGCATAAAATTCAGTATTCGCATAAATTTCTTCTGCACACATATCCATTTTATTTGAAATATCTTCACTAATTTTCCATTCATTACAAAAATTATGAATAAATTCATAAAATACTTTATAATTGTCTTTATTTGCCAATACTTTACAATATTTATGATTAGGATTTTCTGATCCATAATATTTAAAAATAAGCATAGTCATATCATCAGATTGAGAAACACTACCGCTAAATTGTTTAACGTCATTTTTTATTGTATTGATAATATCTTTTATATTTGTTATATCTTTGTTTTTATTTAAACAATCTTTTAAACGGTCTTCTCCATACATATCATCATTCTCATTTAACGCTTCTGTTACTCCATCTGTATATGTCAATATAATATCTCCAGGATTTAAATTAATATCAACAATTTTAAAATTCATATTTTCAAATACTCCCAGTGCAACGTTTTGATCCAAATCCATATACTTGTATTTTCCATCGTTAGTTAAAATTAACGGAGGATTATGACCACAGTTTATGCACGACATTTTACCCGTTCTAAGATCTACAATACCGGCAAATAAAGTAATAAAAAAACCATTTTTGTTACTTGCACAAATTTTATTATTTATTTGTTCTATAATATCTGAAGGATCTTTTACGATTTGGGATATATTATTTATCAATGTTTTTGCAGTCATCATAAAAAGAGCCGCAGGTACACCTTTGCCGGAAACATCCGCAATAATAAACATTATATGATTTTCATCCATAAAATAAAAATCATAAAAATCTCCTCCAACTTCTTTTGCTGTATCCATAGATGCATAGATATCAAATTCTTGCCTATCTGGGAAAGGTGGAAATACTGAAGGTAATGAAGAAATTTGAATTGACTTCGCAATATTAAGTTCAGAATTTATGCGCTCTTTTTCTTTTGTAATATTTTTTATATCCCTTGTCATTTTGTCAAATGTAGAGGCTAATTTTTCAAATTCAACAGGATTTTCTATTTTTATTTCTATATCATTATCACCCTTACTGATTTTATTAGCTATATAAATTAATTTTCCTATTGGGTACATTATATTTTTTCTCAATCCGGAATATACAATATATGCTAAAAATAATGCCAGAAATGTTAAAAGTATACAAAAAATAGTTATACTATGAAACATTTTCGCCAAGAATTCGTTCTTAGGAACACAAACTATTAAAATCATTTCATTATCCAATATTTTTACATAAGGTATAAATTCCTTATTTTGATAAGTCATATATCTAACATTAATTAAATTATCATTGTACCAAGGAATATTTTTTAAAGATGCTCCAACAAGGGCTTTATCTTTTAAATACGGATCATTTGTGACAATTACATAATCTTTTGACGGATTAGCAAATAATGAAAAACTGTTTTTCGAAGGTTTTATAGCTGAAATAGTTTTTATTACGGAATTTACTTCCCAATCAACCGTTGATAAACCTACTAAATTGCCCTCATTATCATACATCCCAGCCCCCGCTGTTATCATAACAGTATCGCTGCCTTCTTTTTCATAATAAGGACGAGACCATTCAATATTATCTTTTTTATTTATAAAAGGAAAAATTTCTTTATACCACGATTTGTCAGGATAGTTATACTCTTCCGATTCAAATTTCGGATCAAAAACAACATTTCCGTGCTTATTACGATAAGCGTACATACACAGTAATCTTTTAGAGCGATCAACTACGTAAGGTTTAAACCATACTCCGCCGCCTAAAGATTCAGGATAATTGTCAAAAACTTGAACTATAGTTTTTTCAGCAATTGATTTATTTCTGTCAAATTTATAATATAATTCACCCATCAAAGCTAAATCATATGCATTTTTTTCAATTTTTATAACTTCTTTATTAATATTATTTGCATATGTCATAATATTTTTTGAGGTAAAATTTAACATAAGAAGTTCTGTATCTTTGTAATATAGGAAAGCAAACAACGCAAACACAACAAAGAGAATCAATAGCATTGATAATGTAATTGTTATTATTTCAGATTTTAAAGTTTTTTTCATTATTCAATTACAAGAAATTTGTCAAAACCGACCATTTTGAAAGATTTTAAGATTTGTTCAGATACATTTATAAGCCTCATAGAGCCTCTTTCCATCATTTGTTTGTGTAATTCTAATATAATTTTTAACCCAAAACTAGATATGAAAATAATATCTTTAAAATCAAGTATAAGTATCTTTATATCTTCAGAATCTTCAACAGTTTCTTTAATTTTTGTTCCATATTCAACAGAATTATCTAAGTCTAATCTTCCTGATGTTTTAACATAAAGGCTGGAAATACCTTCTCTTTTCAATTCTATATCCATAAATTCAACCTTATTACCATATAACAAAATAATTTTAACATATTTAAATTTCAAGGTCAATCGTTAAAATAATTTTAAATTTTATTAAAAAAAATTATTGTAAAATATATATAAATAAATATTCATGATAAAATAAGGTGGGTTATGTGGTGTAAAAAGGAGGAAAGATGAAAGATAAAACTTTTTTAATGATTCCGGGACCAACTCCCGTTCCGGAAAGTGTAATGTTAGAAATTGCAAAACATCCTATTGGGCATAGAAGCTCCGAGTTTTCTAAAATCTTAGAAAATGTTTATGCAAATTTAAAATATGTATTTCAAACAAAAAATGATGTATTTGTATACACATCATCCGGAACAGGTGCAATGTGCGCGGCTCTGGAAAATCTTATAAATGAGGGTGATAAAGTATTATCATTGGTTCTTGGGAACTTTGGCAACCGCTGGGCAAAAATAGCTGAATCACGCGGTGCTATTGTTGAAAGAATTGAAGTAGAAACAGGTGAAGTTATTGATCCTGAAGTTTTAAGACAAAGACTTTCACAAGATACCAATAAAGAAATCAAAATAGTTACTTTAACTCATAGTGAAACTTCAACAGGAGCAGCAAATGATATTAAAACTCTTTGTTCAATCATTAGAGAACACGGGGCATTATCTGTAGTTGACGGTGTAACTTCAGTTTGCGCTATGGAATGTAAACCTGATGAATGGGGTATTGATGTTTTAGTTTCAGGTTCTCAAAAAGGTTTCATGATTCCACCTGGACTTGCTTTTCTTGTCGCAAATGAAAGGGCTTGGGAAGTATATGAAAAATGCAAACATCCTTCATTCTATTGGGATTGGGCAGCATATAAAAAATCTACTCAAGCAAATTCAACTCCATTTACACCTGCAGTTAATTTATTTGTAGGTTTAGACAAAGCTCTAGAAATGATTAAAGAAGAAGGCATTGAAAATATGAATGCGCGCCACAAACGTCATTCTATGGCATTGAGAAATGCAATAAGAGCAATAGGGCTTGAACTTGTAGTTAAAGAAGATAGAAATGCCAGCCATTCAATAACTTCTATCTACCCGCCTGAAGGAATAAGTGTTCCTGATATAAGAAAAACTATTACTAAAGATTTTGATATTGTTGTTGCAAATGGCCAAAATGCACTCAAAGACAAAATTTTCAGAATGGGAACGTTAGGATTTGTTTGTGACAGAGATTTAATTTCTGCAGTAGGAGCATTGGAAGCAACATTATATAAACTAGGGTATAAATTCGAACTTGGTAAAGGTGTTGCAACAGTGATAGAGGAGTTGGCAAAATAAAATGAAAGTATTAGTAACAGATAAAATAAATGAATCAGCAGGGAAAATTATAGAAGGAGTTGCTCAAGTTGATTTTTTACCGACAATGAGCGAAGATGAATTGGTCAAAATCATAGGAGAATACGATGCTTTAATGGTTAGAAGCCAAACAAAAGTAACTCCTAAAATTATAGAAGCCGGGAAAAATTTAAAAATAATCGGCAGAGCAGGCGTCGGAGTAGATAATATTAATTTGGAAACTGCGACACAAAGAGGCATTATAGTTGTAAATTCTCCTGACGGCAACACTATGGCTGCGAGTGAACACACTATTGCTTTAATGCTTGCTATGGCAAGAAACATTGTCCCTGCAGGGTGCTCAACAAAAGAAGGGAAATGGGATAGAAGCAAATTCACAGGATGCGAACTTTATAAAAAAACATTAGGTATTATCGGTTTTGGTAAAATCGGTTCGCACGTGGGTGAAGTTGCTCTAGCTCTGGGAATGAAAGTTATCATATATGATCCGTTTACATCAAAAGAAATTGTTGAAAAATTCGGCGGAGAATACGTTGAAACTTTAGATGAATTTTGGGATAAATGCGATTTTATAACAGTCCATGTTCCTAAAACAAAAGACACTTTGAATATGATAAATAAAGATACTATTGCTAAAATGAAAAAAGGTGTCAGACTTGTAAATTGCGCAAGAGGCGGTATTATAAATGAAAATGATTTAAAAGAAGCAATCGAAAATGGTCATGTTGCATCTGCAGCGATTGATGTTTATGAAAACGAACCAAATATCGCTGAATGCCCTTTGATTAACTGTCAAGGCAATATTGTATTAACTCCGCATTTAGGAGCAAGTACAAAAGAAGCTCAAATGAATGTAGCAATAGATGTAGCAGAACAAATTAGAGATGTTTTATCAGGAGGCTCTGCATCATCTGCCGTAAATATCCCATCTTTAAGACCGGATAAACTTGAACCTGTAAAAGATTATATGCAAATAGCAGAAAATACAGGAGAGTTGGCTGTACAACTTTCAACAGGTGCGGTAAAGACTATTGAGATTACAGCAGACGGAGATTTGGCAGATTTAGATATCCAACCTTTAGAAGTTGCAATATTAAAAGGTGTTTTATCAGCGAGATTAGAAGGAGTTAATTATGTTAATGCACCTGTAATAGCAAAAAATAGAGGAATTGACTTAATTTCTACACGTTCAAAAGCAAAAACAAATTTTGCAGGACGTATCACAGTTAAACTTATAACTGACAAAGAAACAACGACAGTGGCAGGCGCACTTGTAACAAAAGATATTCCAAGAATTGTTAAAATTAACGAATACGAAACAAGTATCAGACCGGAAACACATGAATTAATTGTTCCTCACACTAATAAACCTTCCATGATTGCACAAGTCGCAAAAGTTATCGGAGAAAAAGGTATAAACATTGGATCTATGAACGTTGTTCAAAAAAATGATAAGCACGAAACAGAATCAATAATGGTTATAAATATTGATACTGTAGCCGGAGATGAAGTATTAAATGAAATCTCTCAAATAGACGGTGTTCATAATCCAAAATATGTGAAATTGACTGTTTAGAAAAAAAAGCGGATAACATACTTTTAGTTATCCGCTTTTTTTTAATTAAATTATTCTAACAATTATTTAAGCATTTTTTGCAGCACGTTCATCTGCCCATTTAAAAATTCCAAACGGGTCAATAGCTTTTTCTTCTGCAAATAATGCCGAATTGTTTTTTCTGATTTCATCAATTGCTGCTCTGGCTCTTGTAAATTCTAACTTATCATCCGGAGCAAGAGTTTCTGGATTTAACTCATAAGAAATGTAATCAAGAACTCCATTACTAACAATTCCTCTTTTTAAATGAGGATTGTGGGCATTTTCAAATTCTTGATCAAACACCCCATTGGCTATACCTGTTGGTTTAGCTTTTGGAACATATTTTGCATAAATCCTATCATAAATTTCACATGCTTGTTTATATGTCAAACCGTTTGAAGCTTTTAAATTATCTATTTTTTTTCTTAATTTTTTAACCTGTTTTGCTTCAGGCAAATCATTAATAGTATAAGCGGGTTTATTTTTTCCTGATACCTTTTTTTTACCTGCTTTTTTAGTTTCATTCGCATTAGTAGTTTTATCAGTTTTCTCAGATTGTAATTCTATAATAGAATTTTTTCCATAAGTCTTTGATGAATTTTTTAGTTTTTTAGGAGTATTACTCTTTTTTGACAACTTCTTAGATGCTTCCAATAAGTCGAATTCTGCACTGATATCAGGAGCTTTGTAAAATTTAGGTAATTTTGAAGAATTACCCAAACCTAAATTGTTAAATTGAATGTTTGAATCAAATTCAAGTCCCATAATATACCTCTTTCTCGTTTTTAATAAGTTCTCTTTTTAAGCACACATTGCTCTATGTATATATAAAAAATATTGACCAAATATAAATGCCAAAAAGAAATATAATCTTTACGAAACTTAACATTAACAAATTAGAATTATTTCACATAATAATTTAAACATGATACAATAAATCAGAAGGTAAAACATATGACAAATAAACTTGCAGTATTTGATTTTGATTCAACATTGATGGATGGAGAGACATTAGAATTCTTTGCAGAAGCCATTGGTATCAGGGAAAAAGTAAAATCCATTACAGATAGAGCAATGCGCGGGGAATTGGATTTTTTTGAAAGTTTAACTGAGCGTGTATCATTCTTGAAAGGTTTACATGTTGAAAAAGTGGATAAAATTTGTAAAAATTTACCACTCATGCCAGGAGCAAAAGAAGTTGTTTCCGGATTACAAACATTAGGATATAAAGTTGTTTGTTTTTCCGGAGGATTTAGAAATGCTACAACATACTTTGCAGATATTCTTGGACTTGATGGCGAATTTGCAAATATTCTTCATTCAAAAAATGAGATATTAACAGGTCAAGTCGGCGGAGAAATGATGTTTAATGATAGCAAAGGGCAAATGCTTCTTAGACTTCAAAAACTACTAAATGTCTCCTATGAAAATACAATTGCCGTCGGAGATGGAGCAAATGATTTAAGCATGTTTAAATATGCATCAAAAAGAATTGCCTTTTGTGCAAAACCTATATTAAGAGAAAATGCCAATATTTGCATAGATGAAAAAGATTTGAGTAAAATTTTAAATTATATTTAATAAGGATAGCAAACTTGAAAGATAAAAGACCAACATGGACTTCTAAATATTCATTCATAATAACAACTATTGGTTCAGCAGTAGGGCTTGGAAATATTTGGAGATTTCCTTATGTAATGGGGCAAAATGGAGGAGCTATATTCTTAGCTGTCTATATTTTAATTATTTCTACGATTTGCTTTATACCATTAATAAATGAACTTTACATAGGAAAACTAACCAAAAAAGAATGTATTGGGGCTTATGAATCCATAAATAAAAATTTTAAATATTTGGGTGCTCTAAACCCTATAACCGGTCTTTTGATTGCTTCTTTTTATTTTATTGTAGGTGGCTGGATTATTAACTACATTATTAAAAGCTTTATAAATTATAAAATTCAAAATTACGAAGAATATTTTACCGAATTTATAAAAAATCCTATTTATCCTTGTATATTAACAATATTATTTTTGTTTATATGCATATTTTTTACAGCAAGAGGTTTAAAAAAAGGTATAGAAACTGCAAATAAATCTTTTATGCCATTATTGGCGGTAATTTTAATTTTTCTTGTAATAGTTTCTCTAAATCTTCCTAATGCACATTTAGGATTAGAATATATGTTCAAACCTGATTTTACTAAACTAAATTCTCACATGGTGCTAAATGCATTAGGTCAGGCATTTTTTACTCTTAGTATTGGGATGGGAGCATTACTAACTTACGGGAGTTATATAAAAGAAGACAAAACTCTTGTTAAATCCGTTTATACAATAATTTTATCAGATACAATTTTTGCGATTTTGGCAGGTATAATGATTTTCCCTGCAGTTTTTTCATTCAACATGGAACCAAATTCAGGAGCGGGGTTGGTTTTTGTAACACTACCTAAAATATTTTCTCAAATTCAATATGGGAATATTGTTTCCGGAGCATTTTTTATATTACTATTCTGTGCTGCAATAACTTCGGGTATAAGTATTCTTGAAGGTCCATGTGCTTCTTTAATTGAAAAATTCAATATTTCAAGAACAAAAGCCTGTTTTATATTATTTTTATTTATTTCAATAATAGCAATACCTGCAACTTTATCTTTTGGTATTCTCGAAAATATACAGTTCTTTCATAAATCAATTTTTGATTTTTTAGACTTTTTAACCTCAAATATTATGCTTCCTGTTAATACGTTATTTTTATGCTTAATTTCTGGATGGTATTTGAAAATAAGAGGAGATATTCTTATTAAAAATAAAATTGGTGCATTCTTATTTAATATAGGGTTGAAATATATTGTCCCTATTTCGTTAATATTGTTAATTATTATAGGTTTACACTAATAATATTTTTGCTAAAATAGTTATAGGAGGCTTAATGATTGATTGTTTGTCAAATCCATCTTGGATAAATCCACAAATTGATTTTTTATATTTTTTACAGCATTACAGAATTGAATGTCCGCAGATAATAGATAAAATATTTTTATCTATAACAATATTCGGAGAATTTTGGCTTCCAACAATAATATGCGCCATTGTATACTGGTGCATTGATTTTAAAGCAGGATTATATTTATTTTCATTAGAAGGTTTTAATATTTTTCTGGCACATTTATTTAAAATGTTAGCATGCGTTTATAGACCTTGGGTTCTGGATAACAAAATTCATCCGTCTGAACTAGCAGTGCCATTTGCAAAAGGATATTCTTTCCCAAGCGGACACTCAGCAATGGGATCTTCTGTCATCGGCGGTATTGCTTTCCTTTTAAGAAAAAATAAAATATTATGTATAAGCCTTATATTACTTATTTTACTTATAGGATTTTCACGACTTTGGCTTGGAGTGCATACTTTGCAAGATGTTTTCTGCGGATTGCTCATTGGTATCATATTAATTTTCTCATTAAATAAAATGATAAATTGGGCTGAAATAAATAAAAACAGATATTTATATTTAATTTTAGCAATTGACATATTCGCAATTATTGCATTAATTTATGTATATTTCTTTAATACATACAGAATTGATTACGTTTCAGGAGAAATACTTGTAAATCCTGACAAATTGAAATATATAATGGCTGTAGCATATGGGTATGCTTTAGGTATTATAAATGGAAGTTTTTTATGCAGGATATACAATCCATTTAATCCTAAAGAAAATTCTGTTAATAAACGAATAATTAGGGGTATTATAGGCTCAATTCTTACAATAGTTTTATTAAAATTTTTACTTGAATATATTATAATGAATAATGTAGAACTTCTAATTGCCATGGCAGGAATGTTTATTCTCGGAATTTTTGTGACATTAATCTACCCTATTATTTTTACTAAATTAAAATTTTAATATATATGAAAGTACAAGATAATGAAACAATATTTAATCAATAAAAAATCTGATAATTTGATTTTATTTTTCACCGGATGGGGATGTGATGAGTATGAATTTGAACATTTAAACTCAAAAAATAATGTTTTGTTATTATATGATTATACAGATTTAAATATGGATTTTAATTTTTCTAAATATAAGAATATTGATTTAATAGCATTTTCTGCCGGAGTGTTTACAGCATCAATTTTAGATTTGCCAATAAAAATTAATAAAAAAGTCGCATTAAGCGGAAATCCATATTTATTTGATGAGCATTACGGATTATCAAAAGATATTCAAAACTTATTATGCAATATTACAGTAGAAAATGCCGATGATTTCGCCAGAAATTATCTTGTAAAAACAGAACAAGAAATAATAAAATTCCATCATTCAAAAAGAAGTATTGAAAGTTGCCAAAAAGAATTTGAATGCTTGAAAAATTTGTATAACTTACATAAAAATAAGATTAAAAACATATATGATAGTGCTATAATGGGAGAAAATGATGTTTTATTTAATATTTCAGCTCAAAAAGAATTTTATTCAGATAAATTGAGAATAATAAGTAATGCGAGACATAACTTGTTTTTTAGAATAAAAAATTATGAAGATATTTTATCTATTACTCAATAATAAGGGGAATTTATTATGAACTTAATTGAACGAAACAAAAATATAATGAAAAAATTTGAAACAATGATAAATACTGCAGATGAAAAACTTGCTGAGGAATTAGTTGATAATAATGCACCATTCTACACCCCAGCCAGCAATGAGCCTCTTTATGGCGGTAAAGGTTATTTATCTGTTGTTCATTGGATGAGAAAAGGTTTTTCAGATGTACAATGGCACATAACAGATTTAATAATCGAAAAAGATAAAGTCGCAGTAAAATGGAATTTGACAGGTACACATGATGGAGAATTTATGGGATTTAAACCGACAAAGAAAAAAATTTCAGTTTGTATAATGAATTTTTATTATATAAATAAAGATGGCAAAGTGACAAACGATATTGCTTCAGAAGGAATGATTGGAATTTTTCGTGGTATAGGAGCAATGTAATTCATAAAAAATTAAAATTAAATATAAGAGGATACAAATATGAGTAAAATTATTATAATAAACGGGAGTCCAAGAAAAAATTTTAATACTGCAAAACTATTAAAAGAAGCTCAAAAAGGAGCCGAATTAGCGGGAGCAGAAGTTGAATATTTCAATCTGTATGATATTAATTTTAAAGGTTGTTTAAGTTGTTTTGCTTGTAAAAGGAAAGGAGCAACAACCAATTGTGTTTGCGCTATAAAAGATGATTTAAGACCTATATTAGAAAAATGCATTCAAGCAGATGCTATAATAATGGGATCACCTGTTTATTTTTCTTATCCAACAGGAGAATTTAGAAGTTTCTTAGAACGATTACTATTTCCTGTACACACTTATCTTATAGATAAAGAAAACGGAGGATTAAAAAGTTTAAGGCCCAAAATAATCCCTTGCGGAGTAATTTTCACAATGAACTGTCCAAAAGAAATGATGGAAAAATACAATTATCCGACAATTCTAGAAGACAATGTAAAAAGTTTAAATCACGTTTTTGGGTATTCTGAATTACTATATAGTTGCGATACATATCAATTTATAGATTATTCAAAATATGATATTGATTTATTTGATGAAAAAGAAAAAGCAAAAGTTCGCAATGAACAATTTCCAAAAGATTTGCAAAATGCATTTGAAATGGGGAAAAGAATTGTTTATATAGCTAAAAAACAATAACTACTATCTTTATAAAACGATTTAATTACATATTTTTATGCAATGCTTTTTGCAAGTTTTCTTATAACATATAGGCTCAGAATGAATAGAGATAGAACTTTTTGGGAATATTTTTTTAATATGAGATTCTATTTCATCGCATACTTTGTGACAATCACAAATAGTCGTCTGCTCTGGGAATTGTAATATCAAATCAATATCTTTAGTCGGGCCTACTTGACGAGCTCTTATGCTATGACGTTTTAATTTTACTATATCGGAATATTGCTTAATAATATTTTCTATACTTTTAATATCGTCATTAGGTAATGAATGATCAAGTAAATTTTTTAATGCTTTTTTAGAAATATAACGTCCTGCTGCGAATATAAAAACAGCAACTAAAATGGCAATAATTGGGTCAAGAACACTATATCCGGTTATCTTAATTAGTATTAAACCGAGCAATACTCCTAATGAAGAATATACATCCGTTCTAAGGTGCTCAGCATCGGCATATAATGATATAGAATCTGATTCTTTTGCGACTTTAAATAATAAAGAACTTACAATTATATTCATAATAACAGCAACGAACATAATCTCTATTCCAAGAATATTTTCAGATTGCATATGTATATTAAAAACAATTTTTTTTGTCGCTTCAAAAATAATAAATACAGATGCTAAAATTATCAAAACACCTTCTACAAAACCAGCCATATCTTCGTATTTTCCATGTCCGTATGGATGGTCATTATCAGCCGGTTTTGATGATTTTAATACAGAAAAGTATGTTAATATGGATGCGAATAAATCGCTTAAAGAATGAATTGCTTCTGATATTATACTTACACTTCCAGAGACAATACCTACTATAATTTTTAACAGTGATAAAATTACATTTGATGAAATAGATAGTCCTGCAACAAATTTTTTTTTCTTATTAATATTCATACAAATAACAACTTTCTATTAAACTATTGTAGCATATTAATAAATAAATGGAAATTTTAGTATTAAGTTTACACTTTTTTTATTTTAACAATAAACAAATATTTAAAATATCTGTTAGTGAACTTGAAAGAAATTTAGTATTATAATATTTTAATAATTCTATAAAAAACTTTCTTTTATTTTTTCCAGAAACACTTTTGCAGAAGAAGAAAATATTTGATTCTTTTTCCATACTATGTTTAATCCTGATTCTAATTGAGGATATAATGGTTTAAATGTTAAATTTGAATTATTCATTGTGTTTAAAAGTTTATCAAGACCTATAACATAACCAATATCAGATTCTGCCATTAATCCTGCATTGTAAATTAAATTATAAGTGGCAACTACATTCAAATTGCCAAAATTTCCATTAAACCATTTCTTGAATTCACTTGCATCTGAACTCCTTTTATATGCTTGCTTTGAAAAAATCAGCGGTAATTCTTTTAAATCATCATATTTTATTTCATTAAGTTTAGCAAGTGGAGCATCGTTTTTCATAATAACCCCCCACTTGTCTTTATCAGGCAACGTTAAAAAATCATATTTTGAAATATCGATAGGTTCAATTAAGACTGCAAAATCTAACAAACCATTATCCAATTTTTCGATTATATCCTCAGCATTTCCACTTATTAAATCAAATTTTATTTCAGGATATTGAGTTTGAATATTTTTTATGATATCTGTAATAAGTTTTATTGTATGACTTTCACCGCTACCTATGTATACAGTTCCAGAAATAACATCTTTAATGTATTGAAATTCCTTTTCAGTTTTATCCACCATATCAATAATTTCTTCAGCACGCTGCCTTAAAATATGACCTTCATAGGTCAATGTAGCATTATGCTGACCTCTTACAAAAAGTCGCTGTCCAAGTTCTTTTTCCAAGTCTTGCAATTGTCTTGATAATGTCGGTTGTGTTAAATGCAAACAATTAGCAGCTTTAGTTATGTTACCTTCCCTCGCAACCGCTAAAAAATACTTTAAAACTCTTATTTCCATAAGATTATGATATATTTATCTATTATGCTTGTCAAGCATATCTAATTATGCAATATAAGTATTTGCTATTTTAAAAAAATAATAAATAATTAAATTATTAAGGAAATACAAAAATCCGAACTATGACAAAAGAAATTACAGTAAAAGAATTTAGATATTTAATGGCTAAAAGAACTTATGTAGAAACAAATTCAGAATTATTTAAATCATTTCATAAGTTCAGCCAAAATGCGCTTAAAATAACACATGAATTAAATAATAAATACCATACTCCTGAAGAAATCAGAAAACTATTTGCAAAACTTACACAAAATGAAGTACCTGAAACATTTGGAATGTTTCCACCTTTTTATACAGATTGCGGGATTAATATAAAAGTCGGAGAAAATGTTTTTATAAATGCATGTTGCCGTTTTCAAGATCAAGGTGGAATTGAAATCGGTAATAATTCTCTTATTGGACACAATACAACAATAGCGACATTGAATCACGATTTTGACCCTGGGGAAAGAGGAAATATAACTCCAAGCCCTGTAAAAATAGGTAAAAATGTCTGGATAGGTTCAGATTGTACAATTTTGCCCGATGTTGAAATAGGAGATGGTGCAATTATAGGAGCAGGTAGTGTTGTAACAAAATCAATTCCAAAAAATACAATAGCAGTTGGTAACCCTGCAAGAGTAATAAAAGAAATTGAGGTGAATAATGTTTAAAAAAGTTTTATTAGGTTTATTTACAGTTTTGCTAATTGTCGGAGGTTCAAATATGGCTGATGCAAAAACTTGGGATAAGACTTTCCCAAAATCAGACAAAGTAAATGTTCTGCGTGTTGAATTTAAAAACAGATTCGGGATTACACTTGTTGGAGATTTATATGTTCCAAAAACAATAAATAAAAATGATAAATTGCCGGCTATTGCAATTTCAGGCCCATTTGGTGCAGTAAAAGAACAATCTTCGGGACTTTACGCTCAAACTTTAGCAGAAAGAGGTTTCGTAACTCTTGCATTTGACCCTTCTTATACAGGTGAAAGTTCAGGAACTCCAAGGAATGTTGCAAGCCCTGATATAAATACGGAGGATTTTTCCGCTGCGGTTGATTTTTTGAGCAATTATAAGAATGTGAATTCCGATAAAATCGGTATTTTAGGAATTTGCGGTTTTGGCGGATTTGCAATAAATGCCGCTCAAATTGATACACGAATTAAGGCAACAACAGCGGTTACAATGTATGATATGACAAGAGTTTCAGCCAAAGGTTATAATGATTCGGTTGATGAAAATGCAAGATATGAAATGAAACAAAACCTCAATAAACAAAGAACGGAAGATTATAAAAAAGGAACTTACGCAAAAGCAGATGGTTTGCCTGAAAAATTAACAGGAAATGAACCCCAATTTGTAAAAGATTATTGGGACTATTATAAGACTAAAAGAGGATTTCACTCTCGCTCAATCAATTCTAACGGTAATTGGAATATGACATCATCTTTGTCTTTAATAAATCAACCAATCTTACAATATTCATCCGAAATCAGAACTCCTGTATTAGTTGTTCATGGCGAAAATGCACACTCAAGATACTTTGGAGAAGATGCTTTCAAGAAATTAAAAGGTGATAACAAAGCGTTGTTGATTGTTAAAGGTGCAAACCACGTTGATTTGTATGACAATATAGAAAAAATACCGTTTGATAAAATTGAAAGTTTTTATAAGACAAATTTAAAATAATAAATTAAAGCAGGAGAATGTATATGAGTAAAAAAGTTTTAATTATTTCAACAAGTTTAAGAAACAATTCAAATTCCGAAATTTTGGCACATGAAGCAGAACGAGGTGCACAAGATGCAGGGCATAATGTAGAATTTATCACATTAAAAGATAAAGAAATAAAATTCTGCAAAGGATGCATGGCATGTCAAAAACTCGGGAAGTGCGTAATAAATGATGATGCAAATGCAATAACAGCAAAAATGAAGGAAGCCGATGTTATAATATGGGCAACTCCTGTTTATTATTACGAAATGTCAGGGCAAATGAAAACTATTATTGACAGAGCAAATTCAATGTTTTCATCAGGAAAGAAATTTTCTGAAGTATATGTAATAACAACTTCAGCTGATAATTCTCCAAATGTAGTTCAAACTGTATTAAACGGAGTAAACGGCTGGATAGCTTGTTTTGATGGAGTCCAGTTAAAAGGATTTTTAAACGGAAGCGGACTTGAAGCTCCAAATGATGCGAATAATAATAAACAAATTTTAGAAAAAGCATACAATATGGGAAAAAATATATAAATTTAAGGAGAACTATATTAAAACAAATCTTATTTATCAATTAAGTAATAATAAATATTTTAGAACAACTCGTAAAATCTATTAATTTGCAAAATATTTTTCATGATATTCATATAACCGCATAAAAATAACTTCCCTCAACACATGGCAATTTTACCCAATTGTTTTTGTAATAAGGGTCTTTAATATCGATATTTTCTGCATACTTTTCGTTCAAAATATCTGTTGCTTTTATAAATTTCGCTTACAGTTTACTAAACTCTAAATCATTGTCTTTAGATTTTTTTGCTTTATTTAAAAAATTAATCTCATCTTGTTCAAGATTTTCCTTGTAAAATTTTTGCACAGAATTTATAAATTTTTCTTTTGCAGGCATATCTTTAACAGAAACCCCTTGGAATGAATTATTGCTTACGGCTTGTTCATTATTCAAATTTATTGAATTTATATCTTTACTGCTTTGATTATTAAAAATACAAAAAAACAATGCATGATAAAACAAGCACCGCCACAATTAAACCTGTAATTTTCATATATTTAGATTAAAACATTTTATATTCCTTGCAAACTAATTATACAACAAATATCACTTGACAATAATTAGACATCTAATTATAATAATTATATGAGAAATTTACTAGCCATTGTATCTAAAATTCATGATAAAGGTAATCGTTTTATTATAGAAGAACTAAAAAAAAACGATGCTGCCGGACTTGTTCCGAGCCATGGAGATATTTTAGTTTGCCTTTATCAAAATAACAAAATGACAATGAAAGATATTGCTGATAAAATTCATAGAACTAGACCGACAGTTACAGTCTTAGTTGATAAACTTGAAAAATTAGGTTATTTAAAAAGAGAAATCTCAAAAGAAGATAGCAGATATACATATATTGGTTTAACCAAAAAGGGACAAGATTTTAAACCTGTATTTGAAAAGATTTCAGAAGATTTAAACAATATGCTGTATAAAAATTTATCAGAAAATGAATCCGATATTTTAGAAAATCTTTTACAAAAAATATAAAAATTTTTTAATAAATAGTTAGACATCAAACAAAAGGAGAAAAATATGACAAACTTTAAAAAAGCACAAATTGGAACAATGGCTGAATTAGGTAAAAATTATGAAAATGGGAAAGCATTTTTACACGATTTATTAGATTTAACAAGTTGCGAGATTTCTGTTAGTTCAATGCCTGCAGGAATAAAACTTCCTTTTAATCACAAACATAAGCAAAATGAAGAAATTTATATTTTCTTAAAAGGTGAAGGGAGAATGACACTTGACAATGAAGTTATAGAAGTTAAAGAAGGTTCTTGTGTCAAAGTTCTGCCTGCGGCTATAAGAACAATGGAATCTAAAACCGATTTGCAATATATATGCGTTCAGGCAAAAACTGACAGTTTAGAGCAATTTGGTTTTGGCGATGCAGAATTATGCTAAAAACATTTGGACAAATACACAAAAAAGCCGAGAGTATAAAACTCTCGGCTGAATTGTTAGTTTCCCATGAATTTTGAGAGAAAATACATAGCAACCATTGTAACAATCATAAAGATAATTGATGACAACACCCCAGTACCTGAGGCGTTTGAATAGTGTTGTCTATTATTTTCTTCGTTAATACTATTTGTTTCATTATTATTATTTTCCATTTTTATTTCCTCTTTATTTCCTCTTGGTTGCTCGCTTATAACGTGTCTACGGTTTGGCAACTACACAAGCTTCATTTATTCAGTACCAAAACCTTCGCCCTCAGCTCGCAATCCGCAAAAACATAAAATATATATATATTGTGCTTATTGCAAGTGAAATTCCGACAACTATTACACCGTATTTCATAAATTGCATAAATTTAATCGGATGTCCTTCTTTTGCAGAATTTTCACTAACTATAACATTAGCGGCAGCACCTATCATTGTCATATTGCCACCAAGACAAGCACCTAATGATAAGCACCACCATAATGGAATTGTATAATCTGCGCCCATTGTTTTTTGTATTTCAACAAGCATTGGCGACATTGTTGCAGTATATGGAATATTATCTATTATTCCTGAAATTATACCTGATGCCCAAAGAATTAACATTGATGTTGCAGCTTGAGAGCCTTGTGTAACTTTCAGTATCCACTCTGCCATAAGTTTAATTCCTCCGGAGGCTTCAACACCACCTATTATTATGAATAAACCTATAAAGAAAAATATGGTGTTCCACTCAACATCCTTTAATATTTCTGTCGGCTTTTCAAATAATAGCAGTATGCTTGCACCAACCATTGCCGCAACGCAGGTTTCAATATGTGTAATATCGTGAGTTACAAACCCTAATATTACCAGCCCTAAAACTACAATTGAACGTATCATTAGACCTTTATCAGTTATGGTTTTTGAATTATCAATATTAACAACCTCCTGCATTTTTTCTTTTGAAGTTTTTAAATTTTTTCTGAATATAAAAGTTAGAAATATAATTACTGCAAATAGAATTATTGCAATAACAGGTGTTAAAACTTTGACAAAATCCATAAATGATAGTCCTGCCGCACTCCCTATAATAATATTTGGAGGATCACCAATTAAAGTAGCCGTTCCGCCAATATTAGAGGCAAATACTTCCACTAATAAAAAAGGTACCGGATTAATATCCAATTTTTTAGCAACAAAGAAAGTAATCGGCATAATCAAGATAACTGTTGTAACATTATCTAAAAATGCACTTGTTACTGCCGTAAAAATTGCCAAAACTGCAAAAATGGCAATAGGTTTTCCCTTTGTCATTTTAAGCAATTCATTAGCAATCCAATTGAACATACCACTTCTTGTTGAGATATTTACTATTATCATCATAGAAACAAGTAAAAATATTACATTGAAATCAATAAAATTAACAAAATAATGCGGATTTATAATATCGCCAATCATTTTATGCTGACTGACTAATCCCAATAACAAAGTTATTCCTGCACCAAGAAGTGCAATAGTAACCTTTGGTATTTTTTCCAATGCAATAAATATATATGAAATTATAAGTAGTGAAGCTGATATCACTACACTATTTTCTGAAATATAAGATGCTATCATTTTAATTTACCCCTGCCCTTTCTCTCATCGCAACAGCAATAGCAAGAGCAATTTCAGATTCATCATCTTGCTTTTTCCTTCGGGTATTTTTTTCTTCAGGTATTGGTTCAGGGAAATATTTATTTATAAATCCAACGATTTTTGCTGTAATATTCATAGCAACAATCATGATAGATAAAAATACAAATACCGCAGCCATACCAATTACCATAAGGGTAATCCCGACATTTAAATTTTCCATTATGAGTTCTCCTTAAAATTTCCCATTACAAATTTAGTGCATTTCAATTTAAAATACACTTACATTTTTTGTTGTCAGAAGTAACTCAATTATGGAGCACGGGTATAAATTGCATTTTTCAAGTTTGGAGATATATTATGAGAAATGCAAGTAGAGTATATTGAATTATCAATTATAAAATTATACTGAATTATAAAATCAACATTTGCTTCATCAAAATTGGCAGAACCATAAGTTTGATTTTTATTTGACAGATTTGATACTTCGGTTTTGTTATTATTTTTTGAAATTACATAATATTCTTCGTTTTTATTATTTATTAGATATATTTTTGATTTATTAAATACAGAAATATAATATTGAGGGGGAATATTTTGCCTTATATTATCACAGGCAAAAGTGTCACTTGGCTGAATAAACAATGCCAAAACTAAATAAATAAAAACAAAAAATGTTTTAATAAATCCTCTCATACCAGAATATTAACACAAATATTTATTAATTAATAAAGAAAGATAGAGTTGCCGGTAAATATCCATATTATGGAAAAAACTGGTATACAAGATCACGTAGCTGATTATATCTTTAATGAAAAATTAGTGTTTGTAGGTGAAGGCGGTGCAAAATGGGGAGCTGGAGAAAATACAGCATACACAATCTCAGGTAAATGCTAAGTTAATAATCATGCACAAGTATTAAGACCGGATAGAAACAAAGTATTAGATAATTACCCTATTTTACAATTTGAATTAGTTAGACTTAAAACCTTATATTACAGGTGCAATAATAGAAAAGTTAAACCAAGAGCAATTAAGGAATATTTCAATTCCTATACCAACTATTGAAGAACAAAAGCGTATTATATCACTTATTGACAAGGCTATCAACAAGTCCCTACTATTGCAAATTGAATATTTTAAATTATTGACAAAAATCAAACGATTGTTTTATAATTTTATTGTAAGGTGAAATTTGGTATGCCAACAAAAGTTAGAAGTGATGAAAAGCGGATTGCCGGCAGAGGGCAAAAGTCGAGCGATAGCGAGTGTACCCGTTTAATACCGGCAACCAAGGAAAGAATCCTTGCATCCGCAACAAAACTTTTTGCACAAAAGGGGTTTGACGGTGTCGGAATCAGAGAAATTTGCAAAGATGCTGATGCTAATATCTGTATGATTTCATATTTTTGGGGTGGTAAAGAGGGCTTATATCAAGGAATTTTAGACGATTTAATCCAAAGGCAGACCGAATATGTAAAGACTTTTCTTAATCTTGAAATTGAACCTGAAACATTATCTAAAAAAGAGCAAGTTGATTTGTTATATACAATATTAGATAATGCGGTTGAAATGTTATATGGCGGTTTTATATCTGCTGATTTAATGAAATTTTTACTTCAAGAGCAACAAAGGCAAAGAATTGAATTAACTTCCCCTTTGCTTGTTTATGTCAGAAAACTGATCACTGCTATATTTGGTAAAAAAACAGATGATAAGGATGTTATATTTAAAACGATTTTCATTATTTCGCAAATTAATTCTCCCAAAATTATGCCTGCGTTTTCCCTAAAGTTATTAAAGCAGGAAAAATTTAGCGAAGAAGATAAAAACATAATTAAAAACAATGTCAGAACATATATTCAAGCATTATTAAAGGGGTAAATAAAGATGAAAAAAAAGATTATTGCATTAATTTTAATATTTTTAATCATAGGTTTAGGTATATTTTTCTATAAAACAAACAAAAAAGATACATCGAATGACCTCACTTTATATGGCAATATTGAAATTCGCCAAGTTGATTTAAGTTTCCTTGCAGGTGGTCAAGTTTCAAAACTTTTAAAAGAAGAGGGTGATACTGTTAAAAAGGGAGAGCTTATTGCAACATTGGATTCAAGAGATTACGAAGCCAACTACAATAAGGCAATAGCAGATGTTGAAAGAACGCTTGCTCTTAAAAATGACGCATTGGAAAAATATAACAGGAATGAACCGTTAGGAAAAGCAGGTGCAGTATCCGAACAAGATGTTGAGACTTTATTCAACAATAAAAACAGGACTCAAGCTGAATACAAACTTGCCGAGGCAAATAAAACTTATGCAAAAAACCAACTTGATTATACAAAACTCTACGCTCCTGAAGACGGTATAATTATGATTCGTGTAATTGAACCAGGAAGTAATGTTCAAAAAGGGCAACCTGTTTATACAATGGCAAAAACTAATCCTGTTTGGGTTAGAGCCTATGTTAATGAAAAAGATTTGGGCAACATTAAATACGGACAAGAGGTAAATGTATACACAGATACAGTAAATCCTCAAACAGGAAAGAAACGAGAATACAAAGGGCAAATCGGGTATATTTCGCCTGTTGCGGAATTTACTCCCAAAACCGTACAATCAACAGATACAAGAACAGATTTAGTTTATCGTATTAGAGTTTATATCAATGATATCGATGAATATTTAAGACAGGGAATGCCCGTTACAATAAAGGTAGATTTAGGGGTAAATGATAACCCCTCACCCCAACCCTCCCCCCAGAGGGGCGAGGGAGATTAGCCAATGTACACGGTAACAATTAAGAATTTAACTAAAAAATTTGGCTCTACCGTTGCTATAGATAATCTGTCGTTAAATATAGAAAAAGGCAAAATTACAGGTTTAATCGGAGCTGACGGAGCAGGAAAAACCACACTTTTAAGAACAATAGTCGGTTTATTGTTGCCAAATGAGGGTGAAATAAATGTGCTTGGCTTTAACCCTGCCACTGAAAAAGACAAATTACTTGAAGGTTATACTAAGGATGGTAAAATACATTTACCCCTAGGTTATATGCCACAAAAGTTTGGTCTTTATGAAGATTTGACTGTTATTGAAAATTTAAGATTATATGCTGATTTAAAAGGTGTTACACACGATTTTGACAAAATGTTGGAATTTACAACTCTTGCACCTTTTCAAGATAGGCTTGCAGGTGCATTATCAGGCGGTATGAAACAAAAACTGGGGCTTGCTTGTACGCTTCTCGGGAATCCTGAATTTTTACTTTTAGATGAACCCTCTGTCGGTGTTGATCCTATATCTCGCAGAGATTTAATAAAAATGGTTCGTGAAATGATAACACCTGAAACTACTGTTTTATGGTCAACAGCTTATTTAGATGAGGCTCATAATTTTGATACTGCTGTTGTCATAGATAAAGGAAAAGTTATTTATGAAGGGAAACCGCATGATTTAGCACCAACACCACAAGAATTTGAAAATAAAGTAATTGATTTGATGGGTGGATATAATAAAGAAGAATCCCTAATTGCTCAAAATTATGATTACCATGCACCTGATGTTGAATTAACCGTTGAAGCGGATAATTTAGAAAAGAGATACGGAAATTTTTATGCAGTTAAAAATAACACTTTCAAAATTAAAAAAGGTGAAATATTTGGACTTTTAGGGCCAAACGGAGCAGGGAAATCAACATCATTTAAAATGATGTGCGGACTTGCCCGACCAACAAGTGGTACTGCAAGAATTATGGAAATTGATATAAAGAAAAATCCTGAGCGTGCAAGATCAAATTTAGGGTATATGGCACAAAAATTTTCTCTGTATGGAAGTTTAACGGTAAAAGAAAACTTGGACTTTTTTGCACTTGCTTACGGAATTAGCATTTTAAAAAAAGATAAAAAGGTTAATGAAGTAATTGAGGTTTTTGGGCTAAAAGAATATGAAAATACAAAAGCAGAAGAATTACCGCTTGGATTGAAACAAAGGCTTTCAATGGCAGCTGCACTCATTCACAATCCGCCTGTTTTGTTTTTGGATGAACCTACATCAGGTGTTGATGTTTTGACACGCAGGGATTTTTGGAATCATATAACATCATTAGCCAAAAAAGGTGTAACGATATTGGTTACAACTCATTTTATGGATGAGGCTGAATATTGCGATAGGATTAGTCTTTTTTACAAAGGCGAAACTATTGCAGTAGGTACACCAACAGAATTAAAACAGCAAGCAGGTGCAAACGATATGGAAACTGCATTTATAAACTTAATTAAGGAGAGCGAAAAATGAAAATCTTATTAGCCTTAATTAAAAAAGAAATAAAACAAATACTTCGCGACCCTTCGAGTATTGTAATCGCATTTATTTTGCCTTTAATATCTTTCCTGATTTATATGTATGGTGTAAATCTTGATTCGGTAAAGGTTACAATAGGAATTAAAAATGACGATAATTCACCCGAAGTTGCAACTCTTGTAAAATCATTTGGACATTCAAAATACGTCAACTCAATAAATTTTGATAATATGGAAGATATTAAAACTGCGATTGTTCGTTCAAAAATTAAAGGTGCGGTTGTAATACCGAATGATTTTTCGACGAAACTTTCTCGTGGACAAGGGGTAAATAAAGGGGCTGATTTACTGATTATAACAGACGGAAGTGAAGTTAATACTGCAAATTATGTTCAAAGTTATGCCAATATGATTGCTAATCAATGGCTAATCACAAGTAAATATAAAATGCATTTACCCCGACCTTTAATTAATACTGAAGTCAGAACTTGGTATAATCCTGATTTAAACTCACATTATTTTATCGTTCCCGGTTCTATTGCTATTACTATGACATTAATCGGAATTTTACTTACTTCACTTGTCATAGCTCGTGAGTGGGAACGGGGAACAATGGAAGCCTTGCTATCAACAAAAGTCCGAGTAATACATATTGTTTTAGGTAAATACATCCCTTATTTTATTTTGGGAATGGTATCTATGGCTTTTAACGTGTTTCTTTGCGTTTGTATTTTTCAAATACCGTTTAAGGGCAGTTATTTGTTATTGTTTTTAATTAGCGGAATATTTTTGTTTACTTCGCTTGGCATTGGCTTATTGATTTCAACTGTATTAAAAAATCAATTTATGGCAAGTATGGTCGCTATGAGTTTAGGTTTTATGCCTGCCCTGATGTTATCGGGGTTAATGTTTCCGATAAATTCAATGCCTGTATTTTTCCAATATTTAACAGCAATAATTCCGCCAAGATACTATATTTCATTTATTGAAAGCGAATTTATGGCAGGAGGGGTAAATGAAATAAGGCTGGCTAATGCTTTTTATTTAACAGTATTAGGCTTGATTTTGTTTGTTGCAGTTTATAAAAAGACACAGATGAGGTTAGAAAAATGATTAGAGATTTTTTACGCAGAGTTATAGCTCTGATGAAAAAAGAATTTATAACAATTTGGAATGACCCGAAATCTCGTGCCATTATCGTTATGATGCCGATTATGCAGCTTTTAATATTTTCTAACGCAGCAACCATGGAAGTTAGAAATATAGATACTGTTGTATTAGACCGTTGTCAAAGTGTTGAAAGCAGAGAATTACTTTCAAGGTTTAAAAATTCATCAAGATTTAGAAATTTCTATTATGTTTATAATGAAAAAGAATTTCAAAAAGAGCTCGATACCCAAAAAGTTCAAATCGGTATAAATATTCCGAATGATTTTTCACGCAATATCAAATCTAAAAGAGGTGCAAATGTACTTGTGGTATCAGACGGCAGACAAACGAACTCCGCTGCTATCGGAGCAGGTTATGCAACACAAATTATTTCAGGGTATAATGCTGAACTTACAGGAAATACAGGGACACAAATAAATCCGACTGTCAGAAATTGGTTTAACCCTAATCTTGAATACAAGTGGTATATTTTAACAGTTATTGTTGCTATGCTTTCTTTAGTTTCAACCTTAATTTTAACGGCATTATCTATTGCAAGAGAAAGAGAACTGGGCACTTTCGACCAACTTATTGTAAGTCCTTTGTCATCTTTTGAAATTCTACTAGGTAAATCCATTCCGCCTTTAATAATCGCAATGAGTTTAACAATGATTATGGTAGGAATTGTGATAGCATTTTTTCATGTCCCTTTTAACGGTTCTATAATTTTATTCTTTATATCAATTTTGATTTCTCTTATGGCAATTGTCGGTGTCGGACTTTTTATTTCTGCAATATGCAATACTCAGCAGCAAGCAATTTTATCAGTTATGACATTTATGATGCCTGCGGTACTGCTTTCAGGGTTTATTTCACCTATTGAAGATATGCCTATCGGGTGGCAATACCTGACATATTTAAACCCTGTACGATTTTTTATGGTACTGTCACGAGGGATATTCTTAAAAGGAATGGAAATAGAAGATGTCATAACAAACTTAATTCCGCTAATAATAATTGCCGCAATAACCCTGACACTTGCAAGCAGAACATTTAAAAGAAAACTGGGATAAATATTAAACACAAAACTTATCCAAAAAGTATCAGTAACTTTGAGAATGAATTATCAGAAGGTATGAGAGTTTGTATCAGCGGATTTGCGGACGGACGACACGAAGTTAGTCCGGATAGCGAGGGAATTGAGCAAACTTGAACCAAAGGTTCAATTGCGAAACTTTCCGAGCGTGGAGCAAATCCAAGACGGGAGTTTTGGAATTCTTCCCCCAAAATGTAAAAAGTTTGAGAATTCTCTCAAACTTCCGGGGGTACTTTTCTCAATCTCTCTGATAATTTACAATTTGTTAAATTTTAAATTGGCGATATGCTGTATTTTCGTTTCTTCACTTACTTGGCTATATGGATAAAGAATATTATAAATTTCATCTATATCAGATTGAGATAATGCTTGATTGTTGTTTGTTAACAAATGATTGATAACCTTATTTAATTCATATCTGTGAATTAATATTGTACCAGAATTTTTATTTCTTTTAATGCTTTTAAACTCACAATCATTTGAAAAAACGACTAATGAATAATATTTTAAATTCTTGTTTACAATATTATTCAAATATTTTATATGATATTCATTTTGCATAATTGGATTATAAAAATGTTCTTTTTGTGTATCACCATAACCAATATGCAAAGATTGAGTCCACTTCTTTTGGCTTTCTGTTCCAAAAATCCAACCACTATAATATTTACTTTCAAAAACAAAAATTCCTTGAGGTGCAATCATTATTACATCAATTTCAGTTGTTTTATTGTTGTAAGTTGGAATATATAGATTGAATAAAAATTTTACTCCCTCTAATTCCAAATATTTTAATTCTTTATATATTAAATATTCACCTCTATGTCCTGAGTCATGTTTTATTTGTGAATAAGGAATTTTAGTAATGTCAAAATATGAGGTTTCTTCATATTTTTTCTTATTGTATAAATGTACGCATATAGATGCGACTACAAAAAATAAAAAACCAAATATAATTAAAGTAATAATTTCAGCATCACTCATAAACAAATAATAGCAGAAATATAAAAGATATTTAACCTTCCGACTAGCTTCCGAGTTTTGGTGTGGGTAAATTCAAAACGAATTTTTGTCCGGAAAGTGCCAGCGGGGAATGCTTGATTA
Organism: bacterium; assembly: GCA_017941035.1. Lineage (GTDB taxonomy): Bacteria > Cyanobacteriota > Vampirovibrionia > Gastranaerophilales > Gastranaerophilaceae > Zag111. The sequence continues at coordinate 34,551 of JAGAXG010000006.1, forward strand.
TATTTAGGTTTTAGCGATTTAGGCGGATTTATTGTGGAAAGTTGCCGCCAATTTGTGGACAATAAAGTGACTTTCTGTGTAGTTTCAGTCAACCACTCGGAAGGGGATGTAATTCAAACGTAAAGCCGAAAGGCGGCAGAAAAATATTTTTTCAAATGTCCCATTAAAACCCATGAGGCCAAATGAAAATGTGCCTGCATTTTGACAAATTCTAATCAATTTTTGACAATTAATCAGATGGATCAATATAGTAATATACTATATTTTCCATATTTTTATCAACTCCGATTCCTGTGAAATACGGAAAATATGTTTTATAATAATATTCATTATCTGCATTTTTTAACACGTAAAAAGTTAAATCTTCATTAGAGATTCCTACTGTTTCAGTTGGCATATTATAAATATTTTGAACTGTACCTACCGGTGTTTTGGCGTTTAAAAAAGTATGCGAATTTAATTCTTTTTGGATATAAGATTTATCCGTTGTAAGTCTTAAAATTACAAGTTCCCCTTGCCCTTCATAATCCGCAGGATAACAATACAGATATGATTTGGCTCCAGTAGGTATAGATTTTGGGAAATGATGAATTTTATCTTTGTGTAAGACGGCTTCAAGGCATTTTCCATAATCTTTTATTTTTGATACAGGCTCTGTATTTGGTATTAGAAATAAAGCAATGCCTATTAATGCAATAAATATAGCTATGCCAATAATTGCACTTAATAAAATTTTTAATGCTAATTTTATTTTTGAATTCATATTAATTTATTGTCCTTTAATTTAAAACCCAATGATTTTTTGATTAAAAATCATTGTTTATAGATAATATATTATCTATTTATAAAACAACATAAAAGTTTTATTGTGTTGTATAATGCCCTCAAAACCGCATCAACATTGAGTTTTGGAATTTATAAATTTATCCCCGTTTTATCCACGTTCAAAGGATGTTCAAAATCAATTTCTAATATGTCCGTTTCTGACACAATAACAAATTACTATATTATTGTGGTAAGATATGCACATAAAGGAGAATTTTATGGATTTTGAGAAAATTTTGAATTTAGGAGTTGAAAAAAATATAATTAATGAAACACAGAGAAACGGTTTGATTGATTTATATTATCAGAATAATAATGAACCAAAACAAGTTTCAACAGTTGTTAAAGTTTTGTACTATATTGGTGGATTTATAATGCTAGGTGCAATGACAGCTTTGATGTCTGATACCATTCAACATAGCACATATGCAATGATATTAATGCTAGGAACAATATACGCTGTATTATTCCTAGGGGTCGGAGAATTTTTATGGAGAAAGAATGAAAAACTTCCTGCAGGGATTTTGTATTTTCTTTTTATTGCTGCTGTCGGATTTATTGTAATGGATATTGAAAAAATGACGGGATTTTTCCCTCATTTTTCTGATATGGATAAGCTTCCTAACTATTGGGATTTGTGCAGATGCCCTGTAGTTGTACTTTCTGCCTTGACAATTATTGCCAACACTATTTTACAAAAGTTCAGACCGGCATCATTGTTAGCAGTTCCGGCTATCTTCTGTTCCTATGCAATATTTATGACTATTGTTGATTTTATTTATGGCTACAAAAACATTACGCCGAAAATCTTTTTCACAAGTAACATGATTTTCGGAGCAGGACTGAGCATAATTGGGTTTATTAAAGACAGATTAACAAAAGCAGATTATTCAATGTGGATGTATTTGGTCGGTGCAGCAGGATTTTTTATGTATGCTATGTTTCTTCTTGATGCTTTGAATATAGGAGTATGGCAAACCCAATTAGTATGCTTTATTTTAAGTTTAATCTATATATTTATCGGCTTGATGATTCAGCGCAAACCTTTCTCGATTATCGGTATAATGGGTGTTATTGAATATATTATGTATCTTGAATTTGATAATATTAAAAATCATACGACATTATTAACAAGTGTAGTTTTAATTACGGGCTTAATAATTTTGTATGCAGTGGTAATTTATAGCAAAAATGTTGATAAATTGAGAAGTTTTATAGAATCAAAGCTTCCTGAAAAAGTAAGAAATTATTTGCCACAAAATAGAGCTTAGTGATGGATATTTTAGATAAACTTGCAAAATCAAAATTCAGAAGCAGATTTAAGCTTCGGGCAAAAGAACTAGAATATATCAAAGATAAAGGACTTGATAAGATCCGTTCTCATGCCTGTGATTTTATCAGAGATAGAGTTGCTCCGGCAGAACCGGCAAACGATGGCAAACAAACTCCAATGCGTGGCCACCCTGTATTTATTGCTCAACACGCAACAGCCACCTGCTGCCGCGGCTGTATCGAAAAATGGCACAAATTCCCCAAAGGCAGAGAGCTTACAAAGTCCGAACAAGAATATCTTGTTTCTGTAATTATGGAATGGATAAAAAAGCAAAAGCCGTAATAAAGACTTTTGCTTTTTATTAACACTATTTATATTTATTTTTCAGATAAAGTATCATAAACCTTGGCAACAATTTTCCATTCACCATTGATTTTGTTCAGATTTAAAATATCGGTGAATTTATAGCCATGCCAGTTATCTTCTATTACTTGAACAACTGCAATAGTTTTTTCAAGCATCAATACATCAATTCTTGATACATAATCATCCCCACAAGCACCAAATGTATCAATAGTTTTATAAAATTCTTCAATAGAACCTGATTGATAAGTTGTTTCGTTTAATTGCCCAAAGAAACTTGCTTTTTCATAAAAATAAGGCTTTACTATTTCGCTTTTACCTGCTTTAACTGCTTCACAAAATTTTCTTGCAACCTGTTCAACCGCATTGTATTCTTTAATATCATCTCTCATAATACTCTCCTTTATTTATCTTTCTTTTTACTAAATTATGATATATTATAAGTATCAAATTAACAAGTACGGTAATAAAGGTAACTGTGAAATGGCAGAAAAAGATTGTTTAAAAAGTGTTGAAAGTTATGACAAGACTGGTTTTAATTATACGATGTCTTTGATTACAGGTAAATATAAATTGACCGTTTTATATGCAATATACAGGCATGAAATAATTAGATTTAATGAACTTCAAAGATATTTAAGTATTTTATCGCATAAGACTTTGAGCAATACTCTTAAAGAACTTGAAACAGATGATTTAATTGTAAAACACGACTATAAAGAGATTCCGCCAAGAGTTGAATATAGTCTATCCGACAAAGGTAAATCATTTATACCAATTTTGTATTCAATGTGCGAATGGGGCGAAAAGTTTATAAAGTAAAAACAAAAAAATATCAGAGAGTATTGAACAAATTATCTTTTCAATTTGAACTGTCTGACAGATAGAATTGAACAATTTCCGACTTAATTAAACGCAAAATTAAACTTTTCAATTTCATTGTCCGACTTGTTCAATTTTAACTGTCTATTTATAACTTTTCTCAATCTCTCTGATAATCTACACCCATTTATAGAGAGTATCATGAATATCTATATAACAAACTCTTAAAACTGCCTAGGTTGTCTTGCTGCGCTCGCATTAAACGTGCCTACGTGTTTTGCTTCAAAGAACTTCGTTCTTTTTGCAAAAGCTACCTCTCACAAAACGATACTTAATCGTTTTGTTCGGCAGAGTGCACTCTGCTCGCTTGCGCTGAACCCGAACCTGTTGAGTCTTAAAATACTTGCTATGTCACTATTCATCTTAATAACTCTCTTTTTTAACAAGTCAAGTCTATCAAGCAATAATAGTGCATGTTTCAGACACATTTTTTAACATGGGCTGAAAACGAACCGATGACAAAATTTTAATTCGAAATTCGTTTAATATGGAGTGTAACTCCGGATTAAACAAAAACAGATTTTTTTACAGACTTTTACCTAATTAATACGCTTGGGTTGGATATTCGGGTTGTTTCATATGTCCGATATTTGTTTACTATATATTCTCAATTTCTGTAAAATCAACTCCGCCCAATGCCTGATATAGATTAATTGCAGAAATTATCTCATTGATTTTTGCGGAAACTGTTTGCATTTTAGAAATTACAAGTTTTTGTTCCTGAAACAGTATATCTAAATTATCAGCCGTTCCGGCGTCTTCTCTAATAACAGTATATTCCATCTCTTTTTCATCATTATTTAATCTGTCATTAATAACAGTTTTGATATTTCCCGCTGTTTTCATTGAATACAATGCATCATTTGTTTCTTGAATAGCTGTTAATATTGTTTTTTCATACCTTTGAGTTGCTAATTCATATTGGTCTTTTTTCAACTTTAATAGTTGTAATTTTCTTCCGCCCATAAATAAATCCCAAGCAGGAACTATCCCTAAATCAGCTAAAAACTTATGAGAAGAAGATATGTTATACATATTAAATCCTAAGTTGCCTGTAATTATGAATTTCGGGAGTAAATCTCTTCTAGCAACTTTTACGTCAATTCCGATCTTTTCCAGTTCAAGTTCTGATTTTATTTTATCAGGCCGTTTTTCAATTACATCAAATTTGATTTCTTTTGGCGAAATAAATGCAATATTTAAACTATCAAACTCAGCCCTTTCAATAGATTCAAAAGCTCTATCCGACAGTAAAACTGATAACTGATTGTTTAATAAATCTTGTTTTTCCGATAGTTTTTGTAATTCTTCCTTCATATAGGTCAAATTCTTTTGAGCTTGTTCAATGTCAGAAAGGGTTGCTGTTCCAAGTTCATATTTTGTTTTATAAGAGTCTATAATTTTATTTTGCAATTCAATAAGTTCCTTTTGATAAGAAATCAATTTATCCGTTCTGATTAAATTGTAATAATCAACGGCAAAAGCTGATGAAATATAAATATACGAGGCTCTTTCATCTTGTTTTATCATCTCTAATTGTTTCTTTTTGGATTTTGTAATCAGATGATTTTTGCCCCAAATATCAATTTCATAATTCATTGTAAGAGGTAATAAATAATGGGTTTCTGCGTAATTTGGGATTTTGACTTCACCGAATAATTCATCTGATGAACTAAAAATTCTCCCGACATAACCTTGAAAACCGACATGCGGAAGCTCATTTGCAAACGACATTTTAACGATTCTGTTTCCTTCGTTGACTTTCAAAACTGCCGCTTTTAAGTCGTTGTTATTCTCGTAAACCTTAATTAAATTATCAACTAAAATATCGTCATTAAATTTTTGCCAAAAAGACATATTCATATATTCCGTTGGGTTTGTAACGGCAAATGTCGGCGCTATACACAGGCTAAGTATAAATATTAAAATTGCTATTCTTTTCATTTCGGGGTGTCTCCTCTTGTTATTATGATAACATAAAAATATTAAATGCAACTTGATTTATTATTTTTATAGGTTATTATAATAACTATGTTGAAGGAGATTTTTACAAACTTAATAGGTAATGCAATAGTAGCATCAGGCAGAGCAATCAAAGTTCATAATTTGGATTTGTATGCAAAAAACGGATTTGAAATTACTCCAGAGCAGTACATGGTACTCAATATGATTGAGGATGATAATCCCCCGAGCCAAAATAAGTTATGCAAATTATTGTGTAAAGACAAATCTAATATGGCACGCATAATATCTGTATTAGAAGAAAAAGGTTTGATAACGAAAGAACAAACTCAAAAAAACAATGTTATCAAAATAACAGACAAAGGACGAAGTCTAAGAGCCGAGATTACTCCTATTATGACAGAATCACGTAAAAATTACCTCAAAGACATAACACAAGACGAAATGTACACTTGTATTAAGGTGTTGAATAAAATACAAGAAAATTTAAGTAATAATTGAGAATTGAGAGTGGAGAGTTGAGAATTGTTTATAATACAGTAATAAATTTTTGAGTTGAGAGTTGAATATTCTTTTAAATTAATTCTCCATTCTCCACTCTCAATTCTCAATTATAGATTAATAAAGTCATTTACCATTTTTGAATTGGGAGAAGAAAAATGCCGAAAAATAGCAGAAAAAGAAAAGAAGAAGATGTTTTTGAAAAAGAAGCAAAACTAAGACTAAACAAAAGAAGAAGAAAAAACTTAAAAAAATATGCAAAGAAAAGGATTTTGATACCTACTGGAGTTATCTTATTTTTTATTTTATTTGGTTTGCACGCATTTATTACCTCTTTAAGTTATCAATCAACGGATGACGCTTTTGTTGAAGGCAGATTTGTTCAAATAGCACCAAAAGTTTCAGGACAAGTTATATCTTTAAAAGTTGATGATAACGATTATGTTAAAGAGGGGGATTTATTATTGGAAATTGATCCGTCCGATTTTGAAAATAAGGTTAAAGAGTTAGAAAGTGCCTTAAAAGAAGCCAAAGCCAATAAAAACGTTTCAACAAGTGATATTGATAAATCAAGTGCAAATTTAGCTGATGCAAATAAAAATTTAGAGTTTGCCAAAAAAGATTTTGAGCGGTATTCAAAATTGCGGGATAACGGGCTTTGCACAAAGCAGGAATATGATTCTGCCGAAACAAAGTATAAACAAGCATTGGAAAAACAAAATGCAACTCAGGCAATGTTAAAGTCTACAAAATCAAAAGATGATGCGACAGGTGCAAATATTGATAAAATAGAAGCACAGCTTGCTCAGGCAAAATTAGATTTATCATATACAAAGATTTATGCTCCACAAGACGGTTATGTTTCTGCCCGTTCTGTCGAAATGGGAAATTATGTAAATAAGGCTCAGCCTTTAATGAGTGTAGTTTCACCTAAAATATGGATTGTTGCAAACTTTAAAGAAACTCAAGTCGGTAAGATGAAAAAAGGTCAGCCTGTTACAATAAAAATTGACACTTACCCGAATAAAAAATTTAAAGGTAAAGTTGATAGCATTCAACTAGCCTCAGGTGCTAAAGCAAGTTTGTTCCCGCCTGAAAACGCAGTTGGAAGTTATATAAAAGTTGTACAAAGAATTCCTGTGAAAATAGTCTTTGATGAAGATGTTTCTGACTATACAATAGCTCCTGGGATGAGCGTTGTGCCGAATGTAAAAATCAAATAGTTCCCTCACCCCGACCCTCTCCTGCAGGGCGAGGGCGTTAAAGAAGGTAAATAATGGAAATATTAGAAGAACAAATAAACCCTAAAAAAGCGCCTTTGTGGCTGTTATCACTTGTTGTAGTGATGCCTACTTTCTTTGCATTTCTTGCAACAAGTTCATCTAATGCAGCGCTAATGCATATAGCAGGTTCATTCGGCTCAACTGCAGACGAAGCAAAATGGGTTGTAACAAGCTATATGATTGCAAACGGAATATTTTTACCATTGACAGGGTGGTTAGAAAGGACGTTAGGCAGGCTGAACTTTTTAAAAATATTTATTGCAATTTTTACTGTCGGTTCTGTTGTATGCTCTTTTGCCCCGAGCCTTCTGGTTTTGATTATAGGAAGAATTATTCAAGGAGTTGGCGGCGGTGTTTTAATGCCATTATCTCAATCAATATTGTTACAGGAATTTCCCGAAAATCGAAAAGGCGATGCTATGGCGATTTTTGTATTTTCGATTATGGTGTCGTCTATTATGGGGCCGACTGTCGGCGGTTTATTAGTTGATAACTTTTCATGGCAATGGATATTTATAATTAATATTCCGATAGGGATTTTATCTTTAATCCTAATTCCAATGATAGTAAACGATACAACAAGAAGCAAGAAAAAAGAGAAAGTCGATTTTTTAGGTGTAGCCTTTTTAGTTTTATGGCTGTTTTCAATGCAGGTTGTCTTGGATAAAGGTCAGCAATACGGCTGGTTTGATTGTAGTTGGATATATTGGTTGTCTGTTTTTTCTTTAGCTATGATGTTTGCTTTTATAGTTTGGGAACTTGAAATAAAAGAACCTATTGTGAATTTAAGAGTATTTAAAAACTCAAATTTTGTTGTCGGAACGATTTTAGGTGTCGTATTAAATATGATGGTTTGTGCCACAATGATTTTACTTCCTCAATTTTTCCAAAGTTTGATGCATTATACTGCATCTGATACGGGAATTGCACTTGCAACAAGAGTTTTTGCGGTTGTAATTCTGTTTTTTATAGGAAGAATTTGTGCTTTGTATGATATCAGATATGTTATCGCAACAGGATTTTTAATAATGGGAGTATCTATTGCACTGTGCGTTGATTTGAATTTAGCCGTAAATCCCGAGTGGATAATTTTATCAAACATAATGTTTGGAATAGGCTCAGCTACCGCTCTTGTGCCAATCTCAGGGGTAGCGTTGGGAACTCTTGCAAAAGACGATATTCCATCAGGAGCAGGGATTCACAGTTTAACAAAATGCGTAACGGGTTCTGTTGCTACATCGCTTGCTTCAAGTTGGATAATCAGTTTATCCCAAGTTCATCAGAATTATTTGGTTAAGAATATGGGGGTAAATAATATCAATTTTGTTAATCATTTTAATGCACTAAAATCTGCATTTTTACACCACGGAGAAGCTATTATTGCTGCTAAAAAAGCAAATATATTGCTTTATAAACAGCTCCTTGTTCAATCAAAACTAATGGCAATATCTGACTTGTTTGCCCTCTGTGCGATTTTGACATTTTTGATGATTCCGCTTTCTGTGTTGTTGAAGGTTGAAAAGAAAATTGATAGCGATTAATTTGTTTAATTTCTTAAAGCATGGCGAAAGTCACAAATTTTCCCCTCTTTTGTATTTAGTATTCACTTGTATCGTCAAAGTAATCGAAAATTATCTATTTAATTTTGTATCAGTAAGTTTGAGAGTTTGTATCAGCGGATTTGCGGACGGACGACACGAAGTTAGTCTGGATAGCGAGGAAATTGAGCAAACTTGAACCGAAGGTTCAATTGCGAAACTTTCCGAGCGTGGAGCAAATCCAAGACGGAAGTTTTGAAATATTTCCCCAGAAACTTAAAAAGTTTGAGAATTCTCTCAAACTTCCGGGGGTACTTTTCTCAATCTCTCTGATAATTTACATTTGAGTAATAAAATTTTGATAAACTGTTTTTATTTCCGACTAGCTTCCGAGTTTGGGGGTGAGGAGTTTCAAAACGGACTTTTTGTCCGAAACGTGTCATTGCGGAATATGGCGATATATTTAGGTTGTAGCGATTTGGGCGGATTTATTGTGGAAAGTTGCCGCCAAATTGTGGACAATAAAGTGACTTTCTGAGTAGTTTCAGTCAACCACTCGGAAGGGGATGTAATTCAAACACAAAGCCGAACTTCGGCAGAAAAATATTTTTTCAAATGTCCCATTAAAACCCACTTACTAAATGCCAAGGATTATGACAATTTTTAATCAAACAATGACAAACATTTATCTTTAATATCAAGTTAAAAAGTTCTTACCGGTTTTCTTTTTCTATATTTTTGCAATTCCATTAGAAGTTTTTAACTGAAAATTGTTATTTATAAATAGTATATTAGCCAATTTCATCAAAAATATTAATATGTAGCTGATATATTATCTAATTTGAATTGTAACTGAGTCTTATAAAAGAATATAAGTTTTCGTTTATTATAGAGCCGCATTCCAGATTAAACGAAAATAGCCTTCCATTCATCCATAAGTCTATTTAGACTATACCTTGCATTAGCAGGGCTTGTTGAATGCATTTTGCGGCAATTATATTTATCCAATAAATCCGGAAAATATTTTTTAAAAGCGGAATAGGACTTATTGCCATTTAAACAAATTATTTTTATATTGGGATACTTTTTCAATAACTTTCTTATATCATTTGGCGTTTCGTTTTGGATATCAGAATCTAAGCTGCCATCTCGTTTGCAAGTTTTAAGCGTATCCCATAACGCAATATTATTATTTAAAAGTGTTTTTAGTTTTAAGTCATAACCTAATTCATACAATTTTGGTTCATCACATATAGCACCCATAACTTTCCAAAACCTATTTTGCGGGTGCGCATAATATTGCTGTTCTTCTAATGACCTTACACCCGGCATTGAACCTAAAATAAGAATGTGCGAATTATTATCTGCTGATGGAGCGAAGCTTTTACATTCATTTTTTGTTTTATTTTCAAGATTTAAAAGTTTTTCTTTTATATTAATCCCATATTCAAAGCCGCCAATATTTCCGTTTTTTGATATTACTCTATGACATGGGATAATAATTAAAATGCGATTTTGGTTACAAGCGGAGCCAACGGCTCGTTGAGCGTTTTTATTACCTACTGCGCTAGCAATTTCTGAATAACTTTTTGTTTTACCATATTGAATTTTTTGAAGTTCCTTCCAAACAAGTTTTTGAAATTTGGTACCTCGTGGATTAATTTTTATATCAAATATTTTTCTTTTACCTGAAAAATACTCATCTAACTGTGTTCTAATCTTTTTTATTAATACTGTTTCAGCATCTGGTTTATCAGCATTTTTAACAAGTTTTAATGAAATTAAAGCATCTTTTTTGCAAATAATTTCTAAAACTCCAATTGGTGATTTGTAATATGATTTTTCCATATTCAAATTTTACAACAAAGGGGTAAATATAATTAATTTTTTTAATCAATCTCCGACTAAAAATGTCAAACTTGCGATACTTATGACAAAATCCCTGATACTGAAATCAACACATAACTTTTGGATATTTTGCAAAAGACAATTTTTAATCAAATAATGGCAAACATTTATCTTTAATCTCAAGCGCAATGTCTCTTGCCTGCTTTTCTTTTATCCCGATGTCTTTAGCTACTGCTAAAATATTCTCTAAACTCGGATTTTTGCCTTCGCCATTGATTGTTGTTGCATGTTCTCCATTGAACGATGAACTGTAAGTTAAGTCATAAGCCGGCGACAGGTGCCACTCTTTTTTGTTTTCATCAAATAGATATGAGAAATTCTTTGAATGGTCATCTCGGTTGTGCGCAAAAACATTAAAACACATTAACCTGTACAATTGCTCAATATCCTGATAATTTTTTGTTAATTTCAACGTCAATTTCATTAAAATATTATAATCAAGATTTGGCAGACGATGGCTTGTTTCTAATAATCCGCTGACTGAAACCATGTGTATTTTTCTGCCATTTTCTCTGTCGAACCGTTTTATCCCAAAGTATCCGGAACAAATATTAGAGTCAAAAAGTTTTGTTTCGCTCATCTTTATTCCGCAATCTTTAGCAACAAGTGAATAGTTGTATTCTTGTTCTCCGATATTTTTAGGATCCTGCGAGGACGGAAATTTTATTATCCAATCTTTGCCATTTATTTTTGTCAGAATTTTTGGTCTTGCACCGCCTGATGAACCGCCTAACTTAAAAAGTTCATCTAAATTATCAGAATTTTGCGACTCTAATATTTTTAAACATTCTTGCGCAAGTTTATCATAATTAGATTCTTTTCCAGATGTTTCAAATTTATGTTCCGGCTTGTATGTTAAAGCCCCCATTCCGCTTTCTTGTACAACTGCAAGCCGATTTAAGTTATCAATCTCACTCGGGTTTATTTTGTTCTTCAAAAGTAACCTGTCAACAAGTAACCTTCCCCAGCCATCCGGCAAACTATCATTAAACACTCCGAACAATCCATCAAACGGCTCATATTGAGGTAAATATACTTTTTTTTGAAGAGGTAAGCTAAATGGTGAAATACTAAAACCGTTATTTAACCAATTGGCATCGTATTCAAAAGCAACAAGTCTATCGGGTGTTTTAGCCAAAGTTCCGACTAATCTGTCATTATAAAAAACTTTAAGGTATTTATAGTTATCCATATTTACCCCTTAATTACCTCTTCTATTGATGTGTAAGTTTTTGTGATAAATAGATTCTCAATATCATTATCTAAATCAAGTGCAATCGCAATTTTTATAAAAGATTGAAGTGAAATTTCATACTTTGTTTCGAACCTTTTAATACTACCAAGACTAACACCGGATTTTTGCGCTAAAACCTCTTGCGAAATCTTTAACTTTTTACGATGTTCTTTAATTCTATCCGCTAAACTTTTGGCTATTTCATTAGGAGTTTTCTGATTTAAAAATTGATTATTCATAGATAATATATTAACCGATTTTATTAAAAATGTCAATATATAGATAATATATTATCTAATTACGCAAACACACATCAAAGTTTTATTATGATGTATTTTTATCAACTTTTGACAAATTTTTCCAAGAAAAATTTCGTATGTATTCCCTATGTCCGGATTTGACATAGGCATAGGTTATTATAATATTGTAAAAAAGACGTAAAGATTAAATTTTTGTATAGTTTTTCGGACACTTTTGAAATTGGTTTTTGAGATGTTTAATCGCCGTGTTTGGCTTTGTGTTTGAGTTGTACCCGCTTCCCCTAGTCTGAGAGTCGGGGGTTTGAAAAGTCCGAAATGTCCGGTTATTAGGACTAAAATGTCCGGTATCTTTCCATAAAATTTTATAAAATTGCCAAGTTTCCCTATTATATTTGAGTTACAGTCGAGTGCAAAAAGCGGACATTTTATGCAATTTGTTAATTAAAAATTATACTAAACTCGGAAGAGTCCAGTAAATTGTGCCTTTTAGAATTTTAATTATTTCGCATAATTCTACTATATTCACCCCTAAGTCGGAAGTAATTTTTTAAGTGGGAAATCGCTTCCCTGACTTTATTTTTCAAATATTTTATCGAAACAAATTCCAAAACTTAAGAATGAGTTTTCCAAGACTAAGTGTAAAAAATATCAGATTAATTTTTACCCTATAAGACGGAAGCAGAATTGAGAGAAAATAGCAGATTATTGCAAAATCATGAATTCAAACTGTGTTTAAATTGCGTTTAAAAGATGTTCAAAAGCAGTTTTATAAATTTTTTGCTTAAAATTCAGACATAATCGAACACAAAACAACACATTTCCCTCTAAATTCAATAAAATTGATAAAAATTAATATTAAAAACAAAAATTTATATTGCTGTTTCTTTTAATGTTGCACATTCAAATCCGCCCAAAGCACTCCAACACTGGTTACCTGGATGTCGTTGTTTTTTACCTAATTCATCAATATTTTGTTTATTTTCTATATCAAAACCAATATAAAAAAGATTTAATTTACATTTTCTAAGTATATTTTTAATTTTATTTATTTCTTCTGAATAATCATTTTCTTTACCATATCCCCAACCAATAACCACATCAGAATGTTTTCTGTTTCTAAAAATTTCTCTATAAATTTTAGATTATTTGCATTATCAAAATTTTTTAAGGATTTTTTATCTACTTCTGGGTTTCGACTTGAGAAGACATTTAAAATTTCCATACAATTATAATTATATTTTTCATTCTTAATAAGATTATAACAATTTTGTATTGTACTATCTCTAAATTCAGGGCAGGCTTTACTTGGATTGAACAATATAAAAATTATTGAATGTTCACTTGTCTTATTTGGAATTTGTTCGCAATAATATAAACGTTATTTATAAATAGTTTGTCCTAATTTTTTGCAAATAGTACTATTTTTCTTTTTATCATAAACATCTTTTCCAAAAACTATAAAACCACAATTATACTTTAGCTGTTTAAAAATATAATTATCAAAGTTTGTACAATTAATAGGGTTCAATCGATATTTTTCAATACTTTTTACTAAATTCTCTATAATATTGTCATTCATAAAACCTCTCTTTGCTTAATATATTATAATCTATTTATTTAAGGTACACTTTTTAATAGTCAAATTTTTTGTTAATATGTAAATTAATTATAAAGGATAAAATATGGAAATAGTTGATTGTATAGAAAAATTAAAATCTGAAATTAAGTATGCTTATAATGAAACCAAGAAAACTCTTGGAGACAATATATATCGTGGACATTCAAGAGCGATTAGTAGCGATATAGAAGATGGCATAGCACTATTTATTTCAAGATTACAGCCAAGTTGCAAAATCTTTCTAGATCCATCAATTCATATTGACCATAAAACACATAGACCAGATTTATTGGTTATAAATAATAAAAACGAAGTTATCGCGATGGTCGAAATTAAAGCAAATATGGGTTGGTGTCGAAATGCTTCTGGAGTTATCCAGAAAATTTTGTCTGAAGATCTTATATTCAAGAATACAAGAACTATTAATTGTGAGTTTTCAAATAATAGAAGTTATGATACTAGTTATAGCAATAATGTAAAATTATTCTTAATCTCTTTAACTAAAGGAAATTGTTCTGATAAAAACCACAAATCAAACAAAGAATATGCTAATGCCAATAATGTATATCAATTTAACCTTTTTGACGGTTGGTATGATTCTTTAATTAATTGTGAAATAGAAGAGTTTGCAAAACAAATTAAAAACTTAGCTGTTTAAGATTAATTTAAAAAAAATATTTCATTGTTGAAATGAATTATAATATTTAAACTATAAGAACATTGCAAATCTATAATATATTTATTATAGATTTATTGTCATGTTATAAAAAAAATTATGCATTAGATAAATTCTTTAAAATATGATTATAAAGCCTATTATCTTTATTTTCACTATCTTCTATAAAATTATTGAATATAGTAACAATTAATTTATTTAAACTTACATTCTCCATTTTAGCAATTTCTACTAATGTTTGATGAATTTCTGGAGTAGTTCTAATATTAAAAGTACCACTATATGTCTTTTGTGGTTCTTTACCAATTTCTTTACAAGTTTCTAAATAATCATCTACCATATCATGAAAAGCTTTTTCTAGTTCTTCTATTGTATTACCTTCAAATGTAATTAAATCATCAATAAATAAAATTTTTCCAAAAAGGCATTTATCTGTTAAATCATATTCAACAGAACCAATATAATTTTTATATTTTAAAACTTTGTCATTTTTCATATTAAACATTATATTAACCCATTCCTTTCTAGTTTTTCTATTATCTGATCGATTACATAACTTTTTATTATATTACCCGGATGAGGTTTATGGAACATTATTATATCATTAGAATTGTTTTTAAATCTTACAGCAGAACCAGATGTTTTACCTGTCTTTAACTCTATGTATCCAAAACGTTTTAGAATCTGGACAAGTTCTTCATAGGTAAAATCCTTGGGTTTGCTTATAAATTTTTTTAGTAATTTGTCTACTTTTGTCATACTAATAGTATACTGTATATCGATATTTTTTGCAACTATTTTTTAGTTGCAATTAAGTTTTGTTAATTTCTCATTTCTGACACACTCAGACACATTTCCCCCTCAAACACTTCCATTTTGAGAGAAAGCAGTCTAACATACAGTAGCTTCAATAATAAATAAGGATACGGTATGACAGACATTAATAATAATGATATTTGGATTGATGTTGAAACATTAGCGAAACTCAAAAACATTACCAGAAGAGCTGTTCGGCTTGCACTAAATCAAAATAAATATGAATACAAAGTAGAAAATATCAGAGGTGGCAAAACATACAAGATTAAATTATCAACGCTTGAAGAAGAGCTGCAGCTTAAATATTTTCAGGAATATTATGATGATTATAAAACGTGTGAGAACGAGGTCATTGAACTATCAAACCTCAATATAAAACAAGAAAAATTGATATCTGAAAACCAAAGAAAAATCGCTCTTGCAAAATATGACCTGATTTATGCTTGGCTTGATTTTAGGAAAGAATATAAAAGGGACAAGCTCAAAGCCAATGGTAACATCCCCGATAAAGAATTCCTGCAATTATATAATACAGGGATGTTTCAGGAAGAGATTTTTAAGATTTTAGGTAAAGTCTCAATCGGCTCGCTTTATCGCTGGCGGGCATTATTAGATTACAACAAAGATTGGACGGCGTTAGTTGGGCAATATAAATATTCAACGCGTAAGGAATATAGAACAACTTTAAACGAGGAGCAGATTAAAATATTTATACAAATTCTGCTGTCGCCTAGTGCGTTTTCAATAGGTAAAGCAATTTCACTCACAAAGCATATTCTAAAAGAACGCGGTCAGGAGATTTTACCCAAAGATATTACATTCAGGCGGTATGCGGAGTGGTTCAGGGATAATAATTTCGATAAATGGACACTTGCAAGAGACGGCGAAAAAGCTCTAAAGGATAAAGTAAGCCCGTTTATAGTCAGAAACGCAGCACTTTTAAAAGCAGGGCAAGTGCTTGTCGCAGACGGGCATACACTTAACTTCCAAGTGATAAACCCGTTTACTGGCAAACCCTGCCGAGCAACTTTGCTTGGTTTCTTGGATTGGAAATCAGGAGGGCTTGTCGGATACGATATTATGCTTGAAGAATGTACGCAAAATATTGCATCGGCTTTAAGAAACGCCATCTTAAAAATGGACCATATTCCTGAATATGTTTACCAGGATAACGGTAGAGCCTTTAAAAGCAAATTCTTCAATGGAGACAAAAAATTCGAGGAATTAGGATTTACAGGAGTCTATAACAAACTCGGAATAAAACCAGTCTATGCCACTCCATATAACGCTCGAGCCAAAGTCATCGAGCGTTTCTTTTTGGATTTTCAGGAAAGTTTTGAAAAACTTATTCCAAGCTACATTGGGACAAGCATCGAAAACAAGCCGGCATATTTGATGCGAAACGAGAAGTTACATAAAAATATCCATGAGAAATACAGTTTTACCCCGACAATAGAGCAGGCACTTAAAATGATAGATAAATGGCTTGAATTCAAACACTCGCAACCTTGTCCGAATGCTAAAGATAAAACAATTCAAGAGGTTTTAAATGAAGTTGAGAAAGAAAATATTGATGAAAATTCGTTGGATGATTTGATGATGGCACAAGAAATTAAATCAATCGGTAGAAACGGAATAAGATTTTTAAAAGCTGATTATTTTGATGAATCATTATACGGAATTAAAGAAAAAACGGTTATAAAGTACAGCCTGTTTGACCTTTCCTATATAAAAGTCTATTCGATGAAAGGCGAATTTATATGTAAGGCAAACCGCATAACAGAAACGCATCCGCTTGCGTATCAAATGGGCGATATTAAAGATATTGAGGACTATAAGCAAAAGATTGAAAAACAACAAAAACTTCGCAGAAAAACAATTAAAGCAGTTCGGGAGCATTTCAACTTAGAGGATATGGATTATCTTGAAAAAGAATTAATGCAAAATATCCGCTTGCCTGAACCTGAGCCGATTAAAGAAATAACGGTTCAGGCTGAACCAAAGCCAAAGCAAGATTTTGAACCGAAGGTTAAAACTTCAATTGTTGCACGGCCAATATTTAAATCTTCTTATGAGCGCTATGAATGGCATATGCAAAATGGCTGTATCTGCCAAGAGGACAGAACTTGGCTAACAAATTACATAAAATCAGACGAATACAAAGAAATATACGGAAAGGAGCAGTAATGAAAAAGGTCTTCGTAAAAACAAAAAATGTGAAACAGCTAATCTCGATGATGAACCGTCTGCGAGAAAGAGAAGACGGAGTTCCAGGAATGGGACTTGTTTATGGCGAACCTGGGCTTGGCAAAACTTATGCAATTACTTGGTGGGCGGCACAAAACGATGCAATACTAATCAGGAGTGCCAATCTTATGTCCGCTAGGTGGTTACTTGAAGAGATGGTTGAAGAGCTAGGGGAGATTCCTTATAACAAGTTCTCGGATATCTTCAATCAAGTGGTAGCACAATTAATCAAAACTCCAAGAACCATTATTGTAGATGAAACGGATTATTTAACGATTGATTCTCGGGCAGTTGAAACGCTTAGGGACATTCACGATAAAACGAATGTCCCTATTGTTTTAGTCGGAATGGGTACGGCAAATAAAAGACTCCAACGGCATAAACATTTATACGATAGATTATTGGAAATTATAAAATTTGAACCGTTCTCAAAACAAGATATAACTTCAATAATCGACCAATTATCAGAAGTCCCGTTTACGGATTGTGCCAAAAAGCTTTTATACATTCGCACAAATCGATTCAGGCAATTGGTAAAAACTATCAGTAAAGCAGAACAGGTCGCAAAATCAAACGGAATAAAGGAAATTGACGAAATAACTTTGAAGGAGGTGCTAAAAAATGACGATGCTGACGCAGAAGAAATTGAACTTACAAATGAAAATTCTTAAAATAGCAAAGGGGCTTAATAAATTTACTCTGTCTGACATTCTGCCAATGCTTGAAGAAAATGAAAAAACAATTCAAAAAGCACTTAATGATTTGGAAAATTTGAATCAAATTAAAAAGATATCAAATACAGAATATTTATACACGAATTTTAAAAAGCGTGTGAATAAACCTCTCCCCACAAGCCAAAGCAGCGATTCAGATATTTGGCTCACAATACCCGAGGTCGCTCGGCTGCTAAATATTCAGGAAGAAACGGTAAAAAGGAATTGCCTTAAAGGAAATTATGTAGTAAAACCTAACAAAGAGCCTGATTTAGAGGGGAAATATTTAATCAAACGCTCGTCATTAAAACTCTACGATTTTTTAGAAGATTCAGAACGGCGTGCGATGGATAAAGAAGTCAAGAAACTTTTCCACAATAAAGAGGAAGAACGTTTGTATGTTGTGGCTTCGGACAGAGGCAAAGAATTTATATACAGATATCTGAAACTTTTTAAACTCACAGAAGGTATGAATTGCAGAGAATTGCGGAGCTTTTTAGAAATAATCCCTTTAAAGAATCCAAAGCTAAAGGTTTCATATTCTGCGTTTCATTCCAAACGTAAAAAGTACCAAACAGAAGGTATGATGGGAATATTCCCCAAATATTTTATGCCGGATAATAAAAGCGAAGAACCTGAAGTCCGCAGGAATTTAAACCGCCTGCCGAAAGTATATAACTTAGCAACAACAGAACAAATTGAGATTATTTATAAATGCTTTTGCTTCGGGATTCCGGCTTCTCAAACCGCAAAAATCGCAAATATGGGAAATACAACAACGGAGACTTTTTATCAATATATTCGTGCAAGAATTTTTGATAAACAATATCAGGAGTTGGTTGAACATTTTGACTCTAACCCTCAAATCCCGCAAGTCAGGATTTTTATGAACGATGTTTCAGTATGCCTTTATTGCTACAATGACAAAGTTTTCATTACACAGAAACCTCTAAAAACAAAGTTGCCCCAGAGACGTCAGCAGCCTGATGAAGTCAAAGAAGCACGCAGAATGTATAACATTCTTTACCGTAAAAAATTTATGGCAAGTATGCGGAAATACCTAGACCACCACCTAGCCGTATTCTTATGGAAAGAACTCAACCCCAACTTTGAAGATCAGCTGAACCTAATTTATGAGATGATACATATATAATTTTTTAATTTTTCACTATTTCATTCTTTAAATATTTTAATATTAGCAACATTTTCTTCTTGCAGCAATACAAAAAACTCGTTAATTGAATCTTTCTTTTGCTCTGGATATCTCAAGCCCGAACGCACATTTGAAAAAGTAAAAGTTACAGAACATTTTGCTCTTGATAAAGCAACAAAAAATGCACACCTATCCTCTTCTGGCTGATTTTTAAAATTCCAAAAAGCAGAATCTTCCAGTCCAACAAAATATACAGCAGAGTATTCCAAACCCTTGCTTTTATGTATAGTCATAATAGGAATAGAATTTAATCCACAGAAATCATCGATAGCTTTTTGCCAATTTTGATTTGCTGTTTCAAACTCTATATTAAAAAGTTCAATGAATTTATCTAATATTGTATCAAAATAATTCCCTTGACTATAAACTGGGAAATATGCTTTTATGCGATTTGTATCCAAAAAGGATTTTATAGTATTAATAATTTCAGATATATTACATTTTTGTTCTATCATATTTTTCAAATTATTTTTCAAATCAAAAATTTGGTTTTGCAACTCTTCATACGTGGTATTATTATCACTATTAATACTAAAGATATTAATGATACATTCCTTAATTGTTTCCCATTTCTGTGCCTGTTTTATATTTATTGAACAAGAAACAATATCCAAAATAAGTTGTATTATAGGTTCTTTAATCAAGTCCTGATATTCAATTTCAATTCTTGCACGGATACCTTTTTCTTTTAATGCTTTTTCAATTGCCTGACTATAATCTTGCGGTCTTTGTTTACATAAAAGACAAATATCATTAGGTTCTATACCATTGCAAATTTTTTTATAAATATCATTAGCAATTGCGTCTGCTTCAAGCATTTCATTATCTGAAATAAAAAGATTAATTTCGCCATCAGAAGGATTCCATTTATTAGAACATTTAATATCTAGATCTACTTCTTGTAAAGATTCATACATTTTTCTTTGAAGCTCAACTAATTTTGGCGCAGATCTATGATTCATTAATAGCACTTTTGTAGCAGCCTTAAATTCATCACTATATATTTCAAAAACATTTTTCATTGCTCCTGCCCAAACCATAATACGTTGTTTATTGTCGCCAACAGCAGTTATTATAGAATTTGACTCTAAAAAGCAATCTTTGATAAATTTATATTGTAAATCAGTAGTATCCTGAAATTCATCTAAAAACACATGACTATATGTTTTTTGTATTGCTAATTTAATTTGTTCATTTGTAAGTATTATATAATCTGCTAATTTATTAATCATTTTAAAAGTAAGAGTAGCCTTGTGATTATCAAATCCTTTGAGTAATAAAGGCCAGATTTTACTTCCAAATTCATCTGGATTTAGAGGTATAGTGGTATCTTTAAGAGGTTTATCATAATATCTGTAAAACTTACTTTTTGCGGTTCCATTATGTAATACTCCTTGTCTAACAAAAGCTTTATCAATTACATCAAAATCTTCCACTAAATAATTGGAATTTGGTCTTAATTCATTTGGTAAAGCATAGAGAAAATGGTCTAAAATTCTTTTAAAAAAAGCATCATATGTCATAGATGAGAATCTTGATTTCGCATCTTGTCCACATCGTTTTTCAACTCTTTCTTTCAAATTTTGTGCAGAATCCGTCTTAAAACTAATTGCTAATATTTTTTTGGGATCTTTACAGAGATTTGTTTGTAAAAGATAAGTAGCTTTTTGTGCCAATAATTCAGTTTTACCCGCTCCTGGTCCAGCTATTACTAAAATATTATTTTGAGATATTACAGATTGTTTTGCAGATTCTTCAAGAATAATACCATCACTTGGTTGCCAAATTTCTTTATTAATTATTTTCATTGTATTTAACCTTTTAATATAGATTTTGCTTTATTAAATATTTTAGAAAAAACATCTGGTAAATTTGCTTTTATGTTTTCTTCAGGTATAGACGATAGCATTAACATGTGAGTAGTCGGTTTGCCTCTGTTTAAGAAAAAGTAATTATACCAAATCATAAGTTCTTTTTGTTTTTCACTGTAAGTTTCTCCACTTCCACCTTTTTCTTTGAGTGAATTTTTTACATCTTTAGAAATCCTGTCCTTAAATTCATTGCTAGATTTTTCTTCTTCACTAAGATCTTTGATTTTTTTACAATTTTCACCAATTTTTATTTCAGGACCTTCTTTGTTTTCTAAAGTATTTTTATAATATTCTTGATAATTTTCAAGCATTAAAAAATCTATATCTAATGGTTCTGAAAAATATATATTATATTTTTCTAAATGTTGTAGCCAATTTCTTATTTTTTTATCATCATTTTCCCATTCAGGCATATTATCAAAATCGGTTTCTGGTAATACATTTCCGTTTCTAAATTTAAAAAGGTCATTGTATTCATAACCAATATTTAATAGCTGCTGAAAAGCATAATGTATTCGTCCCCAACCACCCCCGAATCGTTCTTTATCAAAATCCAAAAGAGTAATATATGGTATTTTTAGATTATCTAACAAACGCCAAAAATGATTAACATGCTTACCACCAAGAGGAACTATGGATATTTCACTTAAATCAATATCTCCATTATACTTTTCCCACAATTTTGACAATATTAATTCTTCGCTATCACCTTCACCCAAAATAACGAGTTTTGCAAAATATAATTCGGGATATGCTTTAACGGCTTCTTTTACATATTTATATTGCTCATCTGTTTTATTTGGTAAAGTTATACTACAAACATTAGTGTATCCTATGTCGTCTACTCTAAAATAACGTACTTGAGATGGTTCAATTCTTTTGATTATGGAAGCAGAATGAGATGTTATAATTGTTTGAGCATTATTTTTATCTGCAATATTTTTTAAGTTATTTACTAATCTCCCAAGTAAATGTGGTGCTATATGGTTTTCAGGTTCTTCTACTGCCATAATGGTCAAAACAGGTAAATTTTTATTAAAAGATATGTTCTCTGAATCAGTTTCTATTTCTTTTTTGATTGTGCTTTCAATATTTAAAATACTATCTATTAATGAAATGTAGAACAAAGATTTTAATCCATCGCTCATTTGATCAACAGTATAATCATTTCCTGTTTCAGTTGGGCTAAAAACAACGTCTGCTCTTCTTATAGAGGTTTCAATATCTGCACTATTAAATTTTAATGCTACATTTTTATACTTTTCATTTGTGTCGTAATTTTTCCAGCGTTTATCTAAAGAATCATTTAATATTTTAACACCTTGTTCTGCTTCAAATTCAGAATTTAATTCTTCAATCTTTGATTTAATATTATTTCGCCTTTCATCTTTCCAATTAATACTATTAATAAGTTGATACATCATAGCTCCGGATGTGTTTTTAAGCTGTTTTGAAGGATCCCTAACAGCAGGTACATATATGACCCTAATTTTATCTAAATCTCGCCTTTGCGCATTAACATAATCTTTATCTTCTATTTCTGCAGATTCTGGGCAAGTAATGTATCTAATCTGATAATCTATCGCACCTTCAATAGTATTGCTTTTTTCCCAAGTTGCATCCAATCTAACACGTATATATGGAATGCCATCAGGAGTATCTACAATTACATGCTCAAAAAATTGTGGTATAGAGTCATCTTCTTCGCCTTCTCGTATATTTTTAAATTCAAAAACAGCTTCAATATACATTTTTTGTTCTGTCATATTTTCAGGTAGTGTATTTTGGGGGACATAAAAATCACTACGTCTTATATTTCTATCACTTGTAAATTCTGAAAACATACAATTTAGTGCTGCTAATGCCGCTGTTTTTCCGGTACTATTACTTCCAATAAATGTTGTTAAATCATCAATTGTAATAATATGTTCTTTTTCTCCAAAACAACGAAAGTTAAATAACTTTATTTTACTTAGTCTCATATACACATTCCTTATATTAATCATGCTAAAAGCATTGTGAATACTAAATTTATTATAATACAAGAAGTGATATTTTTATTATGGAAATATATCCGATCCATGTTTGTGATAACCTAAAAAGAAAAAGGAGTTAGACATGGCTGTACCTGATTTTCAATCATTAATGAATCCTGTTTTAAATTTATATGAAAAGAAAAACATAGAGTTACGCCCACGTGATATCGAAGATGAAATTGCTAAATTATTCAATTTATCTGAAGAAGATAAAAATCAAATGATACCTAGCAATATTGAAACTATTCTTCGCAACCGCGTTAATTGGGCAGTCTATTACTTATTCAGAGCTGGATTATTAGATAGACCTAAAAGAGGTTATTATAAAATTAGTGAGGCTGGTGTTCAGGAAAATAAAACAGGGAATAAGATAAATATTGGGTACTTAAAGAAATTCCCATCTTTTGTAGATTTTTCAAATATTGAAAATAAGAAAAATTCTGATGCGGAGGACATTATCGAAACTGATGAATGTCAAACTCCTGATGAAATGATATCAAAAGCGCAAGCTTTATATTCTGATAATCTTCAAAGCGAACTATTAGAAAAATTAAAACAAGTTGATCCTGTTAAATTTGAAAAAATAGTCTTACAACTTATGGAAAAGATGAATTATGGCATCGGGTCTATGACAAAAATGAGCCATGATGGTGGTATCGACGGAATCATTGACGAAGATGAATTAGGTCTTGAGAAAATTTATCTTCAAGCAAAAAGATATTCAGATAATAAAGTTAATGAAAAGGAAATGCAAAATTTTGCTGGAGCACTTGGCTGTTCAACCGTACGTAAAGGTGTATTTATAACTACAAGTTTTTTCGATGAAAAAGCAAAACAAAAAGCTGCTTCTGTTCAGGGAAAAGTAATAAGACTCATTAATGGTGATGAACTAACAAAATTAATGATAAAACATAATGTTGGTGTTCAGCCTAAAACGACAATAGAAATTAAAAAACTTGATGAAGATTTCTTTGTTGATGAAGGTTGATTACATTCTTTCTATATACCAGTTACTATTTCCAAAATGATTGAAATTCCAATGTAATTCAAAATAAAAATTAAACTCCAAAGAATTATCATCTTTGAAGTTCCAAGAATATTTATTTAGTTGGGTTTTGCGGTAACTTTCAAACGCGTTCTGAATTTCTTTTGCAAATTTTGTTCTGAATTCAGAATACGGAATGTCTAACTTTTCTTTAGTCAATTTATTTTTCAAAATCATCTTCAAACCCTCTAATATTATCAAGTTCGATATTGTATCGCTTGCCGGTTTTATCAACGCAAGTTGCAAAATCAACTGTTTTATCAGCGAATTTGTTTTCCCATAAGCAAATCAGCAAACCGATTTCTTGTGTTTTAAGATTTAAAATCTTTGTCCCGTACAACTTGTAATCTTTTTCAACCATAGGTTAACCTTTCGTTATTGTGATATCAGCGTATATCTCGTCCGGCTTATCTGGGTCAATCAAAAAATCTTTATCAAATACATATCTTTCGCCATCCGGTGCGACGCAGCCGACAATATTGTTCTCGCCAAAACAAAGAACTGTAAACTCTTCGCTATCTTTTTCAAACCAACCTTTTAGCTTTTTTAATCTGTACTTTTTGCCAATTTCAATCATAGTATGCTCCTTTCAAGCTACACTATTCATCGCTCTTTTAGTGCAAAACATCAACTCTAAATCTCGAAATCGTATCATACAGACACATTTGGGACTTGATGTTTCTGCGAATCAGAGTTATCCTGTGTGTACCAAAACTTTATTTACCCCGAGGTTAATTATGAAAAAACAAACATTGGCACAAGATGCCTTTAAACTTTATTCTGAAAAATTTATGTCATTAGAAGATATCGCAAGACAACTTCATTTAAACGAAAGAACGCTCCGCCGATGGAAAAAGTCTGATGATTGGGAAACCAAAAGAGCTGAATATCTTCGGACTAAAACGACCTTGCATTCGGATTTATATGATTTTACACGAAGTTTGATAAATTCTATCGAGAAGGATATGGAGAATAATGGTAAAGTCGAGCCTGCAAGATATTACGCGGTTACTAAAATGCTGAAATTGATTGGACCGATTAAATCTTATGAGGATGAAGTGATAAGTGAAAAACAAAAGCTCAAAGAGGAAAAGCCGAAAGGTTTAACGCCGGATGTTATACGAGAAATTGAGGAACAAATTCTCGGCATAACACACGAAGAAATTTGTGAATACGATTTGAACACCGATTAAACACCTTTTAAACGGTATTTAAATTTCGACATCTTTTTCGTGGTCTATAAAAAATGCATTTAAAACATCTGCATCATTACGCAAATGCTTTACTACTGGTGCAAGATTATAACACTCTTCTATCTCTAGCTGATTTGCCACAAAATAATCAATAACAACCGCTGTGTTATAAATATTCTCCGACCACTTGCTTAATTGCTTAAACTCTTTTGGAGTAATATTCAATCCGACTTTTTCCATACGACCTCCTTTAACGTGTCGTATTCATCACTCAAAGTCATATACAAATCAAGTTAAATTTGCAAATATACACATTCACTACAGGGTTTAAGTTCTAATTGATTTGTAATAGTTGAATAATAAAGATCGTAGAATTTGAAATCTTTAATTTTCTCTTTTTGACAATGTTTTAGTATGATTTTTATGATTTTGAGTTTATTTTCAGAAGAAACTTTTCGCCCAAAAATTATTGCATCTAAATCTTTTATTTTATATTTTGCGATAATTCCTTTTTCGCTTTGGTTGATATTTAAACTATCTCTTAAAAAGAGTCGATATTCATCTTCATGAATCCAATTTTTTGATTTGGTACAAATATATTCTTTTGCTTTTTTATGATATTCTTCTCTCCATTCTGTTATATTTTTATATTTTTCGCAGCAAATGCTATACCTTGTTCTATCATAATTGCATAACCAAAAATCTTTTATAAGATTATATTGTAAGCAGCCCAAAGAGCCAAAGAAATCAATTTCCGGGTAATTAGTGGAATAAATCACCTTATAGAAATCTAATTTTTGATAGCCGTATTTTTCACTAATTGGACACATGTCTATTTGATTTTTACTAGTTTTGAATCGCAAACAAATACCATTTTCACTATTAGCATAGTGTCCCCACATTGGTTCATTTGTATAATTTGTTGTAAAACAAGCTATATAATGATTTTCATACAATAATCTTTTTATTCTATTTAAATAAATTTCTGGGAATTCAAAAGATAATATATTTATATTATTCGTATCTCTACTCTTATGCTTATTATTTAAAAATTTTTGAATGGATATTCGTTCTAGATCTTTTTTATTTATCAAATCAATTATTTCTTGTTTTGTTGTTTTTGGATTATTAAGAATTTCAATTAATTCAGCATATTCGTTGTTGTATTTTACAGAATCATAAATTTCTTTATGTTCTTTATCTTTAAAAACATCAATACCTCTATCAAATCTTTTAAACATAGAATCAACGACAAAATATGCAAATGAATGTATTGTTTTTAGAATAAGTAGTATCTCATCAGCGGTATATTTTTTATTTGATTCAGACATTTTTATCGGTAAATTTGATATTCCTTCAGGGGCAAAAAATTCATAGTATATAGATTTAAATGTTGTTTCCATTTCTGGTTTTTCATTTATATCAACAGCTAAAAATACCGGTAATAAACCTGGATCAATTTTCTGCTTTCGGTTTCTTATACTTGCATCATAATAAACACTTGATAAAACATACAAATAGTGCTTAAAAAGCCCTCGAAATGCTATTTCATCGCCTTGCCAGAATATATTCATATAATCTTCCATTTGATCATTAAGTTCATCTGATTTGGCAAAATATATTTCAAGATTTTCTAATTCTTTAAAAGTATATGAACTGTCAAGAGATCTGTATCGATATAGATATTCTGTCATAAAACTCCTTTTGTTTAATTATAACCTAAATTAAAAAGCAGAGGGGATATCTCCCCACTGCCCTATATATTTTATATGCAAAATCACCAAGACTTCTGCTTATAGATATTTTTTGTACCTTCAGATGATATAGATGTTTCAAATCTAGGATAATCATCGCCCTTTGTACAGTTATTATGCCATTGCAAAGCTTGAAGATTATCAACATTATCCGAACCACCTTTTGATTTTGGTATAATATGATCAATTTCCCATCCATAATTCGTATCATTGGAACGATTACCATAACTACCATAATTCATCCAAGCGCCAGCAATATCTTTTCGCCAAACAGCTGCATCATTTGCAGAATCTTTTTGAGCTTTTGCCCATACTTTGAGTTTTACGTCCTCCGACCAATTTTCGTTATAAAACATTTTAAATGTCTCCTTAAAAACTTGCATCACAAATTAGCCACAATGTCCGAAAGCAACAATTTTGCTTTTATGGCAATTTGTAATATAATATTTGTACAAAAAAATATTTTTAGAGTGTTTTGTTATTGGACATCAATATTAAAACACTTTTTTTTGCCCCAACCTCCATACCCCTATCTACATTTCCATCTTCTTTACTCCTTTCTTCTTAATAATACTGCTCGATATAACTATAAGCTTTATCAAAGACTTCTTTATCCTTGAGCTTATATTTAATCCAAATTATACTTCTTAAAGCCTTTTTAACTTCTTGTTTACCGGCGGTTGTTGTTTGCCATTCAGGGAAACGTACAACTTTTACAATCTCGTCAATATCGTTTACTATTCTTTCAACAATTATTGGAGTTTGTGCATTTTTTACACCGTTAAACAATTCAGTTAGGGCAGCTTTACCTTTATCAATTTCTTCTTCCGGAACAACTTCTTTTTCTGCTTGTGCTGCTTCGCGTGCTAATTCAAGCAAGAGTTTCAAAAATTCAATACTTGTTATAAGGCCTTGTTCGTGCTTTTCACGCAAATTTTCAAGTTTTTCACCAAGTCTTATAAATTTTGGATCGTTACTATGTGCTCTGATTTTTGCAACAAGATTTATTTCAACTTTCATTGTTGCTTTTTTCAAATCTTTTTGTTTTTCTATGAATTCATCGATCAACTCAGCATCCATAGTTAAAATATCCATATCATCGTGCAAATCCCCGACTTCTAAATTTTCGTGTATAAGTTCAATTGTTTTAGCACCAAGAGTAGCCCAGATTAATCCGCCTCTGCCATCAGTCGGTTTTACCGATTCATATACTTTGCTTAACCATTTATAATCATATTTGTATGGTTGTAAGAATGTATCAGGTGAAAGTGCATTCCACACTCTATTTAAAACTCTATAATCTGCTGCGAACTTGTCTTTTTCTTTGTTTGTTGGAATACATTCTTGTGCAGCCATCAAACCTTCCCAACCGTCGGTTGTTCTATCAACGCCCATAAAGTAGCTTAAACATTTTTTCATTAAAGCAGGGAATTGGGTTTTAACGTCTTCAATATTTGTTATAACTTTCTTCATTCCTGCTTCATCAAAATCTAAAGCTCGCGCAACGTTATCAAATATACCGATATAATCTACGATTAAACCAGAAGTTTTGCCTTCATCATAAACACGATTTGTACGGCATATTGCCTGAAGCAAAGTATGGTCTTTCATAGGTTTATCAAGGTACATAACTTGCAGAATTGGAGCATCAAAACCTGTCAAAAGCTTTGATGTTACAATAACAAACTTAAGTGGGTCATTTGGTTCTCTGAATCTGTCTAAGATTTTACCTTCAGCATCACGATCTCTGCGATATGCTTTATATCTGTCTTCTTTGTCGTTATTTGTATCCATAACAATAGTTGATGCTTCAGGTGACATCAATTTATCAAGTTCTTCTTTGTACATTAAACAGCACTCGCGGTCGTAACATACAACTTGAGCTTTGTATCCATTCGGTTCAATCTTTGTTTTAAAGTGGTTCACAATATGTTCACAAACTTTTTTAATACGTTTTTTGTCATACATAATTGCTTTCATATTAACCTTACGAGAAAGTTCATTTTTATCTTCTTCCGTCAAATCCTTTGTCATAAGGTCAAATTCTCTATCAAGATTTTCTTTGTTTACGTGTAAATCAACCGGTACCGGCTCAAAGTTTAGAGGTAACGTTGCTTTATCTCTAATTGAATCAGAAAATGAATATTTGCTCATATAACCGCTTTTATCTTCAACCGCACCGAATGTATGGAAAGTGTTTTTATCAATTCTGTTTATAGGAGTACCGGTTAAACCAAAGAAAAATGCGTTAGGAAGTGCCAATCTCATTTTTTCTCCGAGGTTACCTTCTTGAGTTCTGTGAGCTTCATCAACCATAACTATAATATTGTCTCTTTCGTTTAATACTGTTTCGACATCGCCGAATCTAAATATCGTAGTTATCAGGATTTTACGAGTATCATTCTTAAAGAACGTCATCAGTTCTTCTTTTGTAGAGGCGCTTTCAAGGTTTGGAATATCTGAAGCGTTAAATGTTGCAGTTATTTGTGTTTCTAAATCTATACGGTCATCAACAATGACAACTGTCGGATTCTTTAATCCCGGTATCATACGCAATTTTTGTGCAGCAAATACCATAAGCAATGATTTACCTGAGCCTTGGAAGTGCCATATCAAACCTTTCTTTGGATAGCCGTTTATAACTCTGTTTACAATTAAATTTGCACCTTCATATTGTTGATAGCGGCATATTATTTTATATTTTCTGTATTTTTTATCAGTTGCAAATATAGTGAAGAATTGGAATATATCCATAACTCTTGCAGGTGTAATCATATCCGCTACACTAATTTTTACATCTGCTAAAGTGCCTTCGGTTTTACAACTTGGAGTGTGCCAAGGTCCCCATAAGCCAATCGGCATACAAACAGATCCATATCTAAAACATTTTCCTTCAGATGCAAAATTGAATACATTTGGCACAAACATTTGTGGAATGCTTTTTTCATAAGCAGAAATATCACCGGCACCGTCTAACCAAGTTATTGCATCACGAACCGGAGACTTTAATTCTCCAATTGCAACAGGAAATCCATTGATTAATAAAACTAAATCAAGACGTTTTCCACCTTCTTCTTTTGGAAATACCCATTGATTTGTAACAACATACTCATTCTTATCAAGTTCTTCTTTCTTCATTGTTCCAAAGAACTTAATCGGCACCATTCTTCCGTCTTTACCGAACGGGAAGGAGTTTTCTTCAAATATGAGTTTTTTAAACTGTTCATTTCTTGTAACCAAGTCATGTGCTTGTGTTGAAAGTATAAGCGAACGTAATTTATAAATTACTTCATCTGCTCTTGATGGTTCTTCTGCTATTTCTGGATTCAACCTAATCAGAGCTTCTTTAACCATAGGTTCTACAAGTACTTCATTAAATTCACGAGGAAGTTCATCTGCTTTAATATACTTCCAACCGTTATTATTTAATATTGTTATAAGCATTTGTTCTAAGGTATCTTCATTAAACATGTGAGACCTCCTTGGTTAAGTTTTGATTTAATAACGTTTTTGTTAATTTATCAAGATTGTTTAAAGATAATTGTACTTTACTTGCTGTTGTTTTTACACTTTTTGCATATTCAATATATTCATTTTGCTTATCTATTGAAGGGACAGGTATCAAGACATTGCCAATAGTGTTTTTGTTTAATGTACATCCTTTTACTGCTTGTTTTGTAACACTAGACCAATCTATATAATTTAATAGCTCTTTAACAAAATATGGTTTTACCTCATACTTTTGTTTATTAATAAAAGCCATTATTGCTTCATTTGTATAAATGTTCTCACTCGTTATTGCAGTTTTCCCTATTGTTAATTTAAAAGTCATAATAACTGTATCTTTAGGTACTATTTTTATCCCAGTTTCGTTTTTTGCAACTTCTGATATATATTCTTTTGTATCTTTTGTATAATCATCAAAGTAATTAAAGTCTGCTATTGATATCCAGCGATATTTGGGGCTATCCCAATATTTAGCATTATTTCTCGAAGGTGTTTTCCCCATTTGTAGTTCGAAAACGTCGGATATTTTTACTTTTTTGGCACTTGTATTTGTACTTAAATCACCAAATAACTCAATAAATTTTGATTTTAGCAATTGAGATTGTGTTTGAAGTAGTTTTTTATAAGCCTGTTTTGTTTCTTCTGCAGCCCAAAGAAGTTCTGCCAATTCACGCTGCTTATTCAAATCCGGCAATTCAAATTCGTAATTTTGGAGATGTGACCATTTAACACGTGGAGATAGTGAACCTGCGGATTTTTCAACAGCATAATTAAACAAATTATCATTTTGAATAATAAACGGTAATAATTCAGGTACAATTTTATTTGGTTTTGCTTCAATAACTGTAATATCTCCCGAACATATTCCATCGAAAGGTGCAACTGCTGCTTTCTTTAAATATGCTCTACGACGGCCAAATAATATGTCTCCTTTATGGAAAACTTTTGTAAACGTGTTTTCAATGTTTTCAGCCCATTGAGTTAATGTAACTTCTTGAGGGATCAAATGCTCTAAACCAACAATGTGGTCATTATATTCATTTGTTTTGCAGTTTTCTTTACGTTCATTTGCAACATCACCTAAACAAACTCTTGTCATTTTATCCCTCCTTTCCTATCATTGCTACTAATTCTTTATAATTTTTTCTCATTTCATTAGAGCTTTTGAGCCAATCTTGGCAGCAAGTTTTCAAATCATAAACTTCTTCTTGCTTTGCTTCTATTTGTTCACTGACATAAAGTGGAATGCTCAATGAATATCTATTGTTTTCAATATCTTTTATCGTTGCCTTCTTTGCAAAGCCAGGAATACTTTCATAATCATCATAAGCATTTGCTATTTTTGCTATGTGCTCATCTTCCAAGAAACTTTCTGCATTTTTTCTTGTAACTTCTTTGACTGCATTTATAAATAAAACTTTACCTCGATTTTCAGGAGTCTTATTAGTTCGACAAATCATAATGCAAGCTTCCATTGGAGAGTTATAGAAAAGATTCGGTCCTAATCCGATAACTGCTTCTAATAAATCTGATTTAACAAGCTCAGTACGCAAATCTTTTTCTTCATCTCTAAAAAGAACCCCATGTGGGAATAATATTGCACAACGTCCGGTTTTTGTATCAAGGCTTGCTAATATATGTTGCAAGAATGCATAATCTGCTCTACCTTGAGGAGGTGTTCCGAGAGTATTTCTACCATATTTATCAGATTCAAATGCAGCTCTATCCCATTGCTTAATCGAATATGGAGGATTTGCTAATACTAAATCAAATTGCTTCAATTTGCCTTTTTCAATGAACCCTGGATTTTTTAAAGTGTCATCATTACATATTTCAAAATCCTTTATATCATGTAAAAACAAGTTCATTCTTGCAATAGCTGATGAAAGCTGATTAACTTCTTGTCCATAAAGTTTAACATTGCGCCATTCTTGTTTTTTATCTTTTAAATACGCAATACAAGATATTAACATGCCGGCGCTACCGCAAGTTGGATCATAAACAGATTCATTTGACTGCGGCTTAAGCATTTCTGTCATTAAGTGTACAACAGTTCTGTTTGTATAAAACTCTTGCGCCGTATGCCCACTATCATCTGCAAATTTTTTAATCAAATATTCATAGCCTTGCCCAAGTTCATCTTCCGGACAATTTTCTATAGATAAAGTTTTACTGCTAAAATGTTCAATTAAGTCTTTCAGTAATTTATCCGGCAGACGTTTTTTGTTTATCCAAGGAGCATTACCGAATACACCTTGTAATTTTTCAACATTTGCTTTTTCAATTGCCCTAAAAGCATTTATAATTGCTGTACCAACATTTTCAGAAATCGAGCGTACGTTTTTCCAATGATGTCCTTTGGGAACTACAAATTTATGTATTTCGTCCCATTCAAGAGCTTCTTCGCCATATTGCTTAATAGCATTTTGGCATTCTTCATCATAAACATCACAAATTCTTTTGAAGAATAGCAGCGGAAAAATATACTGCTTATAAGCACCTGCATCAATATTGGTTCTCAAAAGAACAGCAGAACCCCATAAATATGATTCTAATTCATCAATTGTTATTCTATTGCTCATTGAGATAACCTCCTTTGATTAACAGGGCTTTGAACTTATCTTCAGCTTTAATAATATCTGATAATGTGTTTAAAAATTCTTGTTTTACAATTTTAGCATTTAATGTTTGTTCTTTTGCCTGTTCTATATATAAATTAGCAGATAACCCATAGTTGTGTTTTGCTGTATCTTCTATTGATATTATTCTGCATTTTTCTTTTTCATTTTTGTAGTTCTTATATAATTCGTAAATTTCATCAATATTTTCATCAAGCATTATATTTTGTGCACGTTTGGGAGTATATATCTTTGAAGCATTAATCAAACAAATTTTACGCTTATGTTCTCGTTTTTTGTTGTTATTCAAGATTAATGCACAAGCCGGAACCCCTGTATTAAAAAACAGTCCGGTTGCAAATATAATAATTGCTTCTATTTTATCACTGTTAATAAGCTTTTGTCTTAGAGTTTGTTCTTGTCCCTCCCTAAATAAAATTCCTTGTGGCAATACAACAGCACATCTTCCGTTGTCTTTATCCATAGATTTTACCATATGCTGCAGCCAGGCGTAGTCTGCGCAAGAATCTGATGGACATCCCCATAAATTGCGACCATATACATCTGATGCGAATGCATCTGCTCCCCAATTTTCTAGTGAGAATGGAGGATTTGCTATTACACAATCAAATGTTTTGAGCTGTCCTCTAAATATGTGCAAAGGATTTCTCAATGTATCACCCTGCAAAATATTAAAGTCTTTTGCTCCGTGCAAAAAGAGATTCATTCTTGCGATAGCAGATGTTGCAAGATTTTTTTCTTGCCCATAAATTTTGCCGTATGCCTGCTTGTCGTTATTCATTCTATGTATTGCTTCTATAAGCATACCGCCTGTGCCACAAGCAGGATCATAAACAGTCTCGCCCGGTTTCGGATCCAATATTCTTGTTAAAAGTTTTACAATTGATCTTGGTGTATAAAACTCTGCCGCATTCTTTTTTGAAAGGTCAGCAAACTTTTTAATTAGGTATTCATAGCTATCGCCCATAATGTCATCAGAATAGTTTTTATTTCCAACTTTCTTTTGTGACATATGCTCAACAAGATCTTTTAATCTTTCATCTGACAATTTGCTTTTATCTGTCCAATCTGCATCATCAAAACTGGTAAACACACCACTTAATGTATCAGGATTTGAACGTTCTATACCCGTCATCGCATGTACAATAGCTTTACCGATGTCTTTACTTTTTTCTCTTACATCGTTCCAATGGCAGCCTTCAGGAATTACAAAACGATGGTTTTCTGCAAATGTTGCATATTCTTCGTCTCCACCTGATTCTTCAAGTGCTTTTTGAGTTTCTTCATCATAAACATCTGATATTCTTTTGAAAAACAGGATAGGAGTTACGTAGCTTTTGAACTCATCCTGATTTATCGGTCCACGCAATATGTTGCAGGCTTCGTATAAATGATTAAATAATTCTTCTTGACTTGTCATTTCTTCCGCTATTTTAGTTGCCATTCTTCACTCCTAAAATTTGTTTTGTAATTCCTTGACTACATTTTGCCATCTATCGTTGGCAGCACTAATAGTATTCTGATATAAAGATAATTCTTTTTCATACTCTTCCGATATTACTTTTTGCTCTTCTAATGGAATCATCGGAATTTCTACAGACATAATATCTTTATAACTTATATTCATTAATGTTGTACCTTGCTGCAACCCTTTAATTTGTTTTACACCTAATGGGCTATCTAAAAATATTTTAAGATAAGTAGGTGAAACTTGATTTTTATTTGGTCTTATAACAATAAGATTTGAAGATGCAATGCAAGGATATTGTTGTTCTCTGAAGACAGCCGTTTTAATTGTTGTCCCTCTTGCCGGAATTAAAATATCACCGTCTTCCAAAACAAAGTTAACAATTTTGCGCTCATCTGCATCTAAATGATCTAATGAGTTGTAGTCAATATCGTACTCTTTAATATTCGCTATGTTTACAACCCCGATAGCACCAGTTTCATCTTTTGCATTAACAACTTTACCTCTAAACGAAGTTGCTACATCAGCTAAAGTCACCCTTTTAGTGCTTGAGTTTTGAAAATTTTGCCAGTCATCATCTTGTCTTGCAAATATTTTATCGATATTCCAATCGCCAAAATCCTCTAGTTCAGTGCTCATCACAAAAGTTTCGTCTTCCAATTTAATTGAAACTTCCTTTGATTTTTTATCAACGACCTTCTTGTATCGTCTAATGGTTACATCATCAGTCATACCTGAAGCTATTGTGAATAAATAAGTTTTTATTGCAGTTGAACTGAATATTCCGGTAGGTAACTCTGATATTTCCTCAATTTTATACATTTTTTGAATAAAATTACGCAATTCTTCAACTCGGCCGGTTGCAAAGGTTATGCGTGCGGGGAGAATGGTAACCAGTTTTCCTGTAAATGATAAGTGGTATAGCAAACTCTCTGTTGATGCTAATTCATACTCTCTGCATATAAAATCTCTTTGCTGTTCAACCATCATTCTTACCCCAAATGGAGGTAAAGAAAGTATTAAATCAAATTTTTGAGATGTGAATTCAAAATCATTCATTCCAACTTGCATAATTTCAACATTTTGGTATTCTGCAAATATTTCTTTTAACACCTCAAAATATAATATTTGAGTAGTCGTAATTAGATATGCACAGTTTTTGTTTTTATCAACAATATCTTTTAGAGTTGAGGAAAACTTTTCGCCATCTTTAATTAATACGTTTGAAATGTTATCACATACTCTATCAAGCAATAAATTTCCCACTGAGCTAGGTATTTGCATAGGACCAAATTTGCCGGTATCAATATTAAGTATGTCTATCCAATCTAATCCCATTGAACGGACTGTCTGATAGAAGTTTAGGAATACATTTTTGTTTTCAAAAACATTATTACAATTGTATTTATTGCAAATAAACTGCGAGCAATCATATAAAGCTTCATTTATATCGTTTGGTTTATTTGCTTCTTTTTTTACTTTTAACGCTATAAAAAGCGCAGTTGCAAGATTTTCAGCAGGGATAATTCCTCTGAGAAAACTTAATTTTTTAAATATGTCTGAATTTGCATTTTTCATGAGATTTCTCCATGATTGTTTCACAATTATATAATACAACATGACAAAAATATTTGCAACTATAACTTTGGTATTATAATACCAAAGTTATATAATAAAATACTCGTATTCCTTTTGCAGCAATATACATGGCTTTTTAAATTCGTATTTACAATTCTTAATAAGACTGAACATGTATAATTACACAATAAATAACAACACACAACTTATCAAAAATTTATCAGTTACTTTAAGAATGAATTATCAGTAAGTTTAAGAATTTGTATCACTAAGTTTTGAAATTTTTCCACGAAAACTTAAAAAGTTTGAGAATATTCTCAAACTTCCGGGGGTACTTTTCTCAATCTCTCTGATAATCTACAGTCCGACTTGTTCAATTTTAACTGTCTATTTATAAGTATCATGAGTATCTATATACACAAACTCTTAAAACTGCCTAGGTTGGACCCGAACCTGTGAAGTCTTAAAATACTTGCTATGTCACTATTCATCTTAACTCGCTTTTACAACAAGTCAAGTCTATCTAGCAATAATATTGCACATTTCAGACACATTTTTTAACATGGGATGAAAACGAACCAATGACAAAATTTTAATTCAAAATCCGTTCAATATGGAGTGCAACTCCGAATTAAACGAAAATAACGCTCCATTCCTCTATAAGTTTATCCAAGCTATATCTGGCGTTAGCAGGGCTTGTTGAGGGCATTTTGTGGCAATTATATTTTTCCAATAAATCCGGAAAATATTTTTTAAAAGCAGAATATGATTTATTCCCGTTTAAGCAAATGGTCTCAATATTTAGATACGTTTTCAAAAGTTTCCTTATATCGTTTGGTTTTTCATTTTGTATATCAGAATCCAGACTCCCTTCTCTTTTGCAGGACTTTATTGAGTCCCAAAGTGCAATATTATTTTTAAGTAAATTTTTTAATTTTAATTCATAACTATATTCATGCAATTTAGGTTCATTACAAATATTTCCCATAACTTTCCAAAAACGATTCTGCGGATGAGCATAATATTGTTGTTCTTCTAATGATTTTACCCCTGGCATTGAACCCAGAATCAAAACCGTCGAATGTTCATCTATTGAAGGTTTAAAACTCTTACAGTTATTCATAAATATACTCTTTTATCTTTGAAAGATTATTATTACAATCTTTCACCCCAACATAATAAATTGCTTGCAATTTACTCAGATTCTTTTCAACTCTGCGCATTTTAATTTTTTCACTCGGTCTTAAAACGATTATTTTACCTTCCTTTTCGTATTTTCTTATTAAATCCAACGTTTCATTATAATTAATGTAAGCGCTTTTAGCGGTTTTAACAAATTCAGGATATTTTTTATACACTAAACCATAAGGCAGCCGGGATTTTGATTTTATATAATCTGCAGGTCTTGTCTGTATAACAATAATTTTTTCATAACCCATATCAAGAGCTTTTTTATAGGGAATCGGATCGGCAACGGCGCCATCCAGATATTTATTCCCGTTAATTTCTACTAAATTTGATACAAACGGCATTGAGCCAGAAGCTCTTAAATATTCCATATCTCTTTTAGCATCACTAATTTCTATGTATTCGGCTTTTCCTGTTTCAACATTAGTAACAACGGCATAAAATTTAACATCTGAACTATTGTAAGTTTCAAAATCCAACGGGTCTAATTCATAAACAAGTTTGTTAAAGCAAAATTCCCTGTTCATAACGTCCCCTGTGGTAAGTAAAGAATACATACCCATATATCTTTTATCGTGTGCATATTTTAGGTTATATCTTAAAGCTCTTCCAATTTGACCGGATTTGTAATTTATTCCAAACAAGGCACCCGCTGAAACACCAAAGATAGTATTTACCTTGATATCATTTTCCATAAATACATCAAGTACGCCTGCGGTGTATAAGCCTCTCATAGCTCCGCCTTCAAGAACTAATGCTACTTCGTTATTATTATTTTTGTATTCGTTTTCACTATTCATTTTTTAATTTAGAATATTTGATTTTACATCTTGATAAAGGTTGTTATTGAATA
Source organism: bacterium (assembly GCA_017941035.1). Lineage (GTDB taxonomy): Bacteria > Cyanobacteriota > Vampirovibrionia > Gastranaerophilales > Gastranaerophilaceae > Zag111. The sequence continues at coordinate 72,995 of JAGAXG010000006.1, forward strand.
TTTCTGCGTTTTGGCCTTTGAATGCGGAACCTGCGTAAGAATCATTTTTTAATCGCCACATAAACCACGCCGTTACATAGCCATCAGCCTCATATAACATCTGTCCGTGTTCAATATCGATTTTTCTCATCATAACTTTTTGAACATTTAATTTATCATACATTTTAATCATAGCTTCTAACGGTATGACTGTTTGTGTTTCAAAATCACCTTTAGTACCTGCTATCATTAATATCGGAATTTTTACTTTTGTTAAATCATAAGTCCATTTTAGCCCGTTTGAAAGTTCTTCATGTGCAGGCGATAAAGCTACGGCTGTTTTATACATTGAACTGTGCTCATTTGTTGTAATTGCGTTAAATATACCGGCTCCACCCTGCGAATGTCCGGAAGCACCAATATTATTTGTATCAATTTTATTATAAAAAATACTGTTTTTATCTTTGTTCTTGTTAATTATATATGTCAAGGTTTTATCAGTAGAAGCTCCTGCCCAAGAACTTTCATCTTCATTCCCAAGTACAATAAATCCCCAAGATGCTAAATGCCTAAATAATGCTTTATATCTTGAACCTTTAACCCCTGAACCGTTTACAAAAACAACAACAGGATATTTTGTGTTTGTGGTTTCTAAATCTTTTGGATAATATACTTCATATTTTTTAAAATTTTCGGTTGTTTTTTCTTCAAAATATTTTACCTCATAACTACCAGTTTTAATGTATTTTGCTTCAACTTCGCCGCCTGTCTTTACAGATGTTGTGTAGTTATTCGGTACTGCAGGGTTCGCAAATGCTAAAATCCCGACCAATAATATTGCCAATAATCCTTTCATAAATCCCCTATTTCTTTTTTATTCGATTACCATATCTATCGATTCTGTCAGTTTATTTTTCATTCTTAACAA
>JAGAXG010000007.1 GCA_017941035.1 bacterium
ATGAGGTAATTTATGGCAAAAGACGTAATAGAATTTGTCGGTACGATTATAGAATCCATGCCGAATGCTATGTTTAAAGTTGAACTTGAAAACGGGCATGAAATTCTTGCTCACATATCAGGCAAAATCAGAAAGAATTTTATAAGAATTTTGCCGGGAGATAAGGTAAAAGTTGAAATGACACCTTATGACCTGACAAAAGGAAGAATAACATTTAGACTAAAATAACATCTCACAGATAAAATAAAGGAAAAGAAAAATGAAAGTAAGATCATCAGTAAAGAAAATTTGCGACAAATGCAAATGTATTAAGAGAAAAGGCAGAATTGCCGTAATTTGCGAAAACCCAAAGCATAAACAGCGTCAAGGTTAATTGCAAACGGGAACTGCGCGTTTCAGCAGTTGGAGAGGAAGTATTTAAGCCTCTTGCATAAAAAAATCTAACAACAATGAAAGGGAAAAAAAATGGCAAGATTAGTAGGGGTTGATTTACCTCGTAACAAAAGAATGGAAGTCGCATTGACCTATATTTACGGTATAGGACCGACAAGAGCAAAGAAAATTTTAACTGCTACCGGTATTTCACCTGATTTAAGAACAGACGACTTAACAGAAGAAGATATTAAAGAATTACGTAACGAATTATCTAATTATCACATTGAAGGTGATTTAAGACGTGAAGTCGCTATGAATATCAAACGTTTGCAAGAAATCGGTTCATACAGAGGACTTCGTCACAAACGTAAGCTCCCTTGCAGAGGTCAAAGAACAAAGACTAATGCAAGAACACAACGCGGGAAAAAAGGTGCCGCAATCGCAGGTAAAAAGTAAAAATAAACTAACATAAAGGAAACAAAAAATGGCAAGACCAAGAACAACAAAGAAAAAAGAAAAGAAAAATGTATTACAAGGAGTTGTGCATATTCAGTCAACTTTCAATAATACAATAGTAACTTCAACAGATACTCAAGGTAATGCTATTGCTTGGGCAACAGCCGGAGCATCAGGTTTTAAAGGTGCAAGAAAAGGAACACCTTTTGCTGCTCAGTCTGCTGCAGAAATGGTAGCAAAAAAATCTATCGACCAAGGTATGAAAAAGGTTGAAGTACACATCAAAGGACCGGGCTCAGGTCGTGAAACAGCAATCAGAGCTATCCAAGCTGCAGGTTTGGAAATTACATTAATTAAAGATGTAACTCCTATCCCTCACAACGGATGCCGTCCGCCTAAAAAACGCAGAGTATAACAAAAGGCACTAAGTTGCTAGGGCATTAAGGCACTAAGAACTTAGTACTAATAAACTTTCTTATTGCCTTAGTGCCTTAGTATCTTAGTAACTTAGATTAAATCGCGGGGGCTTGTTCACTTAGTCCTAGGACAAACCGTAGATGCCCCGCACAATAGAAAAGGAGAAAATAAAAAAAATGGCTAGATATACAGGACCATCTAACAAATTATTCCGTAATTACGGAGTTAAAGACTTATCAAATAGAAAGTTAGCTACTTCTATGCGTCAAAACGCTTCAGGGCAACACGGCGCTGTTAGAAAAAAACTTTCTGAGTATGCACTTCACTTAAAAGAAAAGCAAAAAATAAGATTGACTTATCTTGTAAGTGAAAAACAATTCGTAAAATATTATAATGAAGCTGCAAGAAGAAAAGGAGTTACAGGTACTATTCTTTTACAATTATTAGAATCAAGACTTGATAACATTTTATTCAGAGCAGGCTTTGGTATTACGCGTAAACAAACAAGACAGATTGTAAATCATGGTCATGTGCTTGTTAACGGTAAAAAAGTTGATATACCGTCATATTTGGTAAAAGCAGGTGATGTTATCACTGTTAAAACAAGAAGTTCAAAATACCTTCAAAACGTAATTGAAATGATTGATTTAGCATGTGCTCCTGCTTGGATGACAATTGACAAATCAGCTTTGAAAATTACATTCGACAGAATTCCTGAAAGAGAAGAATTAGATCCTGAACTTAAGGAACAACTCGTAATCGAATACTACTCTAAATAATAAATAGCAAAAAGTAATGTAGTAGAATTTTTAACTAGGAGATTAAAAGAATGGAATTAAAAATTAAATGTGTTGATACAGCAACAAATTCAGACGGTTCACAATACGGTAAATTTGTAATTGAACCGTTAGAACGCGGTTTTGGTACTACAATCGGTAATGCTTTAAGACGTGTACTTTTATCAAGTCTTGAAGGAACTGCTGTTACAAGTGCCAGAATAGAAAGTATTACACACGAATATACGGCAATACCTGGCGTTTTGGAAGACGTAATTGACGTAATCCTTAACTTAAAAGGTTTAGTTGTTAAAACTGATTCAAAAGAAGCGCAGCATTTAAGAATAGATGTTGATAAACCGGGTGCTGTATTAGCAAGTGATATCCAATTACCTTCAGGTGTTAAGGTTGTAAACCCTGATTGGTTAATTTGTACCGTAGCAGACGGCGGATCATTCCATGCTGATGTTATCGTAGAAACAGGTAAAGGATACGTTCCTCACGATGTTCCAAGAGATGTAAAAGGGGATGCAATTGACGTATTACCGATTGACGCAACATTTATGCCTATCAAACGTGTAAGCTATAATGTTGAAAGTGCTCGTGTAGGAGATTCATTAGATTACGACAAATTAACTCTTGAAATTTGGTCAAATGGTTCGGTTGATGTACAAAATGCATTAAGCCAAGCTTCAAACTTATTAATTGAACACTTTATGCAAATTGCATCAATTACAGGTCAACCTTCAGTAGCTTCACTTCCTCAAATTGAAGAAGACGAAGAATTAGAAGATGAACCAAAAATGACTATTGAAGAATTGGAACTTTCTGTAAGAGCATATAACTGCTTAAAAAGAGCAAGCATTAATTCTATGTCAGAATTATTGAAAAAATCAGAACATGATTTGTTGAACATTAAAAATTTCGGCAAAAAATCATCTGACGAAGTTATCGAAAGACTCCATCATTTTGGATTAGCATTACAGCCAAATCCTATAGAAGATGAAGATTTAATAGGATAAAAGATACTAAGGCAGTAAGGCACTCAGATACTAAGAAAATTGAGTAACAGTGCATATTGTCAAAACAAATATTTGATAATAACTTAATACCTTAAGATCTTGTAGAAAGAAAAGGAAATACAAAAATGAGACACCAAACTAAAAAACATACACTAGGGAAAGCTCAAGACCAAAGAAAAGCCTTGTTGCGTTCTTTAGCTACGGAACTTTTTGTACACGGTGAAATTACAACTACATTAGCAAGAGCTAAAGCTCTAAAACCTTATGCAGAAAAAATTATCACCCTTGCAAAAAAAGGAGATTTAAACTCAATCCGAACAGCATCTAAATATATTTTCAACAAAGAAACAGGGAAATATATGGATATGAAAAGCGGAGAAGTTTTTGATGCTCCTGAAAAAGACAAAAAACTTACAGCACAAACAGTTTTGAGAAAATTGTTTGTAATAATTGGTAAGCAGTATTCCGACAAAAAAGGCGGATATACAAGAATTTACCACTTGCCTCCTCGTCGTGGCGATGCTTCTGAAATGGCATTAATTCAATTGGTGTAATTTCAGTATGCGTTATGCTTTAACAGTTCAGTATATCGGCAAAATTTATTCAGGAAGCCAGATTCAATTTCAAGATGGAGAACCGATAAAAGAACCGACAATACAAGGGGAACTGGAAAAAGCAATCAGTACATTGATATTCGGAGATACCGAAAATATAAACCGGCAAATTAAAACAATTTTTTCCGGAAGAACTGACAAAGGTGTTAACGCCAAAGGGCAAATAGTCCATTTTGATACAGAGCGAACAATTGTTGCTTCAAAGTTTCTCTACCATCTAAATGAAATACTTCCCAGTGACATCTCAGTGAGTGAAATAAAGCAGGTTGATAACAATTTTCACGCTCAAAAATCTGCCAAAAAGCGTTATTACAGGTTTGAGTTTGTAAACAGAAAATGTAAGAATGCTTATGACGGAGATTTGATGCGTGTAAAATTTCCAATCGATGAAAAAAGAATGCAAAAAGCTTTAGATTATCTACTTGGCGAGCATGATTTTTCAAGCTTCAAAAGTTCCGGAACGCTGAACCCAAGCAAAATTTGTTTTATTGAAAAAGCCAAAGTTGAAAAACTTGGTGATTATGTTGTTATTGATATTGTAGGAAATCGTTTCCTTTACAACATGGTAAGAACGATTGTCGGCACGCTCCTTGAAATAGAGGGGCATAATCTAAAACCTGAACATATGCTTCAAGTTTTAGAAGCTCGTGACCGCACAAAAGCGGGAATGACAGTCAGTCCGTACGGATTGACATTAATGAAAGTAACGTATTAAAAATATAATGGAGAAAATGCAATATGAAAACATATTCAGCAAAACCTCTTGAAGTAGAAAGAAAATGGTATTTAATCGATGCAGAAGGCGAAACATTGGGACGTCTTGCAGTTCGTGTTGCCAACATTTTAAGAGGTAAAAATAAACCTGAATACACTCCAAACTTTGATACAGGTGATTTTGTAATTGTAATCAACGCATCAAAAGTTGTTGTTTCAGGGAAAAAAGAAACTGATAAAATTTATTTACACCATACAGGATATCCTGGAGGATTAAAAACAGCTTCATTCAAAGAAGTTATGGATCGTGACCCAAGAATTGTTATAGAACATGCAGTTAGAGGAATGCTTCAACATAACACTTTGGGTGCAGAACAATTTAACAAATTAAAAGTATACGCAGGTGCTGAGCACCCACATGCAGCTCAAAAACCTATCGTTCTTGAAAAGGAGGCTAAATAATGGCAGATAAAGATATTATAATGGCTACAGGAAGAAGAAAAACCTCCATTGCTGTTGTTAAATTGGTTAAAGGTAAAGGGAGAATTTTCGTAAACGGAAAAACTTTACAAAATTATATTGGCAATAGACCGGCAATTGAAATGTTAGTATACAGACCTTTAGTTCTAACAGAATCTCAAGACAGATTCGACGTAAGAGTAAAAGCTGTAGGCGGCGGTATTGTTTCACAATGTGGAGCAATCAGACACGGAATTTCAAGAGCATTAGTTAAATCAAACGAAGAATTCAGAAATGTTCTTAAAGTTGAAGGTCTATTAACAAGAGATCCAAGAGTTAAAGAACGTAAAAAATACGGTAGAAAAAGAGCTCGTAAGAGATTCCAATTCTCAAAACGTTAATATTTTACAAAATTTCAAACAAAAGCGATTCTTCAAAAATCGCTTTTGCGTAATAATAGCAGTTCTTTCAGAACTGCTATTTTATATTTCATAAATAAGAAAATTAAACTTTCCAATCAATAACATTACCATTGCCATCAGTAAATTTAGCGCAAATAATAAGTATTAAATCAACAACCGACCATATTCCTGTAATGTAAAAACCTAATCCGAATATCCAACCGGTCAAAAGTGAAATTAAAAGCATTACGATTGCAGTATCAGTTTTTTTTACATAAAATCTATGTGCACCAAATACTCCTAAAAACAAGCAAAACAAAAGAGTTGCTAACCAATCCGTATTAAATTTTTTTTCTTCCATTTTTCTTACCCTTTCTAGATAATAAATTTCCCGTTTTCATATATTAATTTCCCATCTGCAAAAGCTTTTCCGCCATTTTTCATATTTTTAATCATATCCCAATGTAAACCTGAAACATTTTTTCCTCCTGTTTCGGGATAAGATGCGCCAACAGCCATATGAATTGCACCGCCGATTTTTTCATCAAAGAGAATATTCCCTGTGACATCTTGAATTTGCCAATTTGTTCCGAAGGCAATTTCTCCTATTCCGTGCGAACCTTCGTCCATATTCAACATTGCATTCAAAAATTCTTGCCCATTTGAAGCTTCTGCTTTTACAACAAGACCGTTTTCAATCCAAAGATGAACATCATTCGCACTATTTCCGCGATAATTTTGCGGAAAGTCGAAATAAATTTCTCCGTTAATACCATTTTCTACCGGAGATGTAAAAACTTCTCCGTCAGGGTAATTATTTAATCCCGAACAGCTTATCCATTTTCTTCCCTCAACATTGAAAGTTATATCAGTTCTGTCACCTGTTATGCGAAGTTCTTTTACGTTGTTAAGATAAGAAGCCCATTGAGTTTGCTGTTTATCAAGTTCTTGCAATTTTTCAACAGGATTTTCTAAATCTAAATAACAAGATTTAAACAAAAATTCGGTATAATCATCAAGCGACATTTTTGCTTCTTGAGCCAAAGCATGAGTAGGAACATCAGCTATAACCCATTTTAATTCTCCTTTTGAGGCTCTTGAAAGCATTAATTCTGACAAAGGTTTTGTAGCTTTACCTCTGCGAGACATTTTTTCTAAATCAGCACGCGCCATAGCTTTTGTGTTCAACGGCGCACCTAAAGATATAAATACATCAGCTTTTTCGTATTCGAGTTTTGTCATTGGATCAACATAATCAAGTTGTTCTCCTGAAGCATATTTCATAAAAATTTCTGCCATATCACCGAAACCACATCTTAAAACAGGGTTGGCTCCGCGTTCTAAAACCCTTTTATAAACAGCCTTAACCAAATCTTTTGAATAAATTGATTGAGTAGAAATTACGACTAATTCATTTTTTTGTACATTTGTAGAATAATCAACCAAAACTTTTGCATATTTATCCCAAATATTTTCCATAGAATAATCTCCTTCTACGAAAAATTATAAAATATTACATCAATAAAGTAAAGTATCAGTTTAGCACTCTTTAGTTGCCATAATCAATTTGTAGTAAAGTTCTAAATCAATACGAGAAGAATTTTCAATAATTTCAATCAATTCTTCTTTAAGCGTTTGCGACGATTTCATATACCCAAAATCAAATAAATCTTTAATATTAACATTAAGTGCCTTAGCGATTTTTTCGATATTTTCTTCTTTAGGGAGCTGACCTCCGTTTTCAAGCTTGCAAAGGTTTGTTGTTTCCATACCAATAATTTCAGCAAGCTGAGCTTGAGTCAATTTATTACGTTTTCTCAAATCTTTTATCCGTTGTCCTAAAAATTTGCTTAAAATCGCCATTTTTACCCCTTTTTATATATGCTACAACGAACTTTAAATATAAAATATGGCATAGTTTAATAATTACACTTGACAAAATTGGCATGATATGACATAATATATATAGTTATTTGTTATTAGTCCATAAGTATTAGATGAAAAGTTATTCTAATACGACATGGTAAAAAAAAGAAAGGTGAACAAGATTATGAACAAAAGATTCGGCTTTACTCTTGCAGAAGATGCTACGCACGCAGACATGTCTAACAAACTTCGTCGCTCGGGTTTTACGTTAGCAGAAGTATTAATCACATTGGGTATCATTGGTGTGGTTGCGGCAATGACAATTCCTACATTGATTGCAAACACAAACTCTGCAAAATTCAGATCACAGTACAAAAAGACATTATCAACTTTGAACCAAGCTGGTTTGATGGCTCAAGCTCAGTATGACATTGATTACGGAGCAACTACTGCAGCATGTTCTGCACCAGCTGAAGGAAGTACAGCTGCAAAAGGCGCAAATGATAATCCTGATAGTAAATTAACATTCTGCGCAATTTTAAACGGAACATTAGCAGGTGCTACAGATTATGGAACAGATTCAACTAAAGTATCGAGCAAAGGTGGTACATATACTTGGGTTAAAACTTATACTATAGGGTCATCTACTTCAGGAACAGGTGAAGCTGCAGTAACTACATCTGGAGTAACAGATGCCGCTCCTAGCGGATATATAATGTATGGACTTGCAGACGGATCATTAATTGGATTTCCTGAAGGAGCAAAAGGTTGTACTTTAGCTATTGGAACACCTCTAACTAATGATCAATTAAAATCTGGAGGTTCATTAAATGGCTGTATTGGTTTCATTGACGTAAACGGTGCAACTTTACCTAACAAAGAAGTAGCTTGCGGTACTGGTTCAGCTACAATTACACCTCCTACTTTAAATCCTGAATCACCTTGTACAGTAGGTGCAGATGCTAACCATATGACAGATATTTATCCTGTTGTATTCCACGATGCAACAGTAGAACCTGCAACTAACGCAGCTAAATATGTTTTGACAACATCAAAATAAGCTTTTAATAATGCCAAGTTGACCCGAATCACTTGGTATGCTTTACATTATTCGACCGACGGATAACACCTTTATCCGCCGGTCTTTTTCTTTTTTAGGAAAAGATATATTTTATGTAACAAATTCTTTACAATATTCTAAAAATATTAAATTTGTAGGCTAAAAATGCCGAAATACATGCTAAGGAGACTTACGAATGGAAATCAATAGTTTTTTGGATTTGACTGTAAATAAAAAATATTCACTCAACGCTTCTACAGTTGACACTTCTTCAACAAGTGGAATAACAACAGAAACGTCAAATTCAGCTATTGATTCTGCTATTATCAACGGCAAAGAAGTTTCTGTTGTCAGTGATATCACTGACGAAAAATTAGAACAGCTTTACGGTTCTAAGGCTAATAAAACAGCTCGTTCACTGGTTTCACGTGTCACTGTTAATGAAGACAGTATTAAGGAAGCTATTTTCAAATATCATCACCCTGAAATTAGTGATTGCATAAACGATTTTACAACATACAATTTCAGAACTTTTGATGAAATGTGTGAATATCTTGATGTTACACCTAATAAGGGTATTTCAAGACAAGATTTGTATAAATTGACTCAAATCGATAGCAAAGAAGATATTAACAACGACTTTTTCGGTTCAATAAACAGAGCATTTTCAGAAAAAGCTGCAAATTATGAAATCACTTACACTGATTTACAGCAATTTTTTATGAAAGCATCAGGAATGGATGCTATGCTAACTTATGATGAATTCAAAAATAAAGTTAATGATTATGCAGGCAGAGTTGAAAAAGAATATAAAAGTTGTTCTACTAGCCAAGAAAAACTTGAATTCGTTATTGACCAAACAAGAAAATATCTTGAAATAGCAGGATTGACAGAACAGACTAAAGCTTTAGATTCTCTAACAGAAGAACAACCTGTAATCAAAACAACAAAAATATTAACAGGAATCAAAGATATTATTACTTCAGAATATAACGAAGTAACAATTTCAATAACAAATGGAGAAACAACATCAACAAAAAATCTTTCAGAATATTTTGATACCCTTATTGCAAATATAAAAGAATCAGAAGAATATAAAGCACTTCCTCAATGGAAGGAAATTTCATTTGATGAAGTTGAAAAATATAACAAAAATATATGGGGTATTGAGGCAGTTCGAAATGCTTGTAAAGAAAATGACGGGAAAACCACATTCGTAAAATGGACTGCTCCTGAAAATCAAGTTAAATATATTATAGATAAACTTCAAAGTTATATAACTGAAGAAAATCAAGATTTAAAAGATGCAATAAATGAATATTATGAAGATTACATTAAATCAATATCTAATAAAACTGTTAACTATGATTCAATGATTTTAACAGAAACTGTAACTAATGATATAAGAAAATATATTGGAACAACTGATGAAAACGGAAACATAGTTACAACAACTTTAAAAGACAATGTTGTAGCAATATGGCCGCTGCAAGATCAATATGATAAAAACGTAATGGCAGGATTAGCCGGTTATCAAACATGTTCTGTTGGTAATATCGCATTTGCAGAACTTGGAACAGATGAATACGGAAATAAACTCAACGGTGCATTTTCTTGGAATAACGGATCTGCAGAAGTAAGTAATTCTGCAGGTATAACTCAAAAAGCTTTGGATAATTACGGATTAACAGTTTTTTGCAGTTTAACAGACTCTCCAAATATAGGTTGGTATAGTATTAAAGACACTAAAAGCTTTTTCGAACTCAAGGAAGAAAATTATACACTAACTGAAGAAGAAGAAAAAACAATAACAAACAACACTAAGTTGTCAGAAGATGAAGTAAATGCCATAAAAACAAATGTTGAAAATACAACTACATTGACAGAAGAAGAAAAACAAAAAGCTATAGATACTATTCAATTGACAAAAGACGAACAACTAACATATTTAGAAGAAATAGGAGCTATAGCAACATATAATCCAGATAAAATTACAGATGAACAATATTTTATAGATAATACAAAGAGCATCACACTTGCTGATGGAGACATTATTCGTATATGGGCAAATAAAGAAGAAGACGCAAAAAATGGATTAGGTGATAAACTCGCCAAGAAAGTTGAAGACAAGAGAGCTGAAGTATTGAAAGCTGCACTTTCAGCTAAAATAATTGATATAAATAAAACATATAAATGCACCACAAAAGAAGAACTAAAAGAAAAACAAAAAGCTATAGATACTATTCAATTGACAAAAGAAGAACAATTAACATATTTAGAAGAAATAGGAGCTATAGTACATGATATTCCTTCAGCTACGGACTATCAATATAATACGGAACTAATCACACTTGCTGATGGAACCAATGTTAGAGTATGGAAAGATAAATATAACAGTGAAGGAAAAAACATCTTAGAAACTGAACTGCAAAATAAGAAAGATCGAATAACAGAGTTACTAAAAGTATGGAAAGACGCAATTGACAATAAAATTGAGGTTGAAATAAATAAAGCTAAAGCAAAAAAATTATCCGATGCTATCAATAATAAGTTAAGCAAAGACAAGATTGCAATAGTAACTGATGGTGTTCACGAAGAAAATGGTATACATTTAAATAACGAATTAAATAAATGGTTCCCAACAACAGCAGAATACAAATATTTAAAAAAAGATGATTCGTATTATGTAATAAATGAAATAGAAAATAATGACGGAACAATATCATATGAATGTAAATTATTAAGAGATCGTGGAATCACACTATCAAACAACTACTTAACAGGCGATTATAAATGGTACAATGTTGTGGAAGTTCTTGTTCACGAATTGACTCACGCTACAGCTATTGATTCTGTAAGCTCAGAATATGGTATAACATATAAACCTAGTGAAAAGATTCTTACACAAATGTTAAATCAAGGTGCATTAACTGATAAGGATATCGAAGAATTCTGCGATATTGATTCAAACGGCAGCATCACAGTAAATTATACAAAATTTCAAACATACTATGATACATTAACATTATCTGAATTGCTTGATCTTTGGAAGAGATACGAAACAAGCTGGGGCGAATACACTGCATATAGAGAATCAGCAGATTTTTGGGATTCTATTGCAGGTGATGTATTCGATGGCGGTGAAACAATGGCTGTTTGGGGATTATCTGAACCAAGCCAAATCTCTAACCACATTGAAACCGGATATCCTGATGAACCAAAACCTGATTGGAATTGGATTTCATACGCATAATCTGTTTTGATTAAATACATACATATATTTTGGCAATATAAACTAAAATGTTTAACTGAACTTGAGTGGTGCAGATATTAAAATAATATAAAGGCACAAACAGTTTATAATATAATAGGATATAAAGAGGGAGAATGGAGAATGATAGATAAAACAGCAATAATTGATCCGTCAGCACAAATAGCAGATGATGCGATAATCGGGCCTTACGTAGTAATTGGCAAAAATGTAAAAATCGGAAGCGGTACAAGAGTAATTTCAAACGCTCATATTGAGTACGCTGAAATCGGTAAAAATTGCACAATTTCACCTTTCGCAACAATTGGCTCTGAACCGCAAGATTTGGGATATAAAGGTGAAGAAACCAAAGTTGTTATCGGAGACGAAACAATTATCAAAGAAAATGTAACAATTCACCGCGCTGCTGCTTGCGGAGATTTTACAACAAAAATAGGTAATAAATGTTTAATTATGGTTGGAGCACATGTTGCACATAACTGTGTTTTAGAGGATCAAGTTATTTTAGCAAATTTGGTTACATTAGGCGGTCATGTTCACGTTGAATTCGGAGCATTTGTTGGCGGAATGAGTGTATTCCATCAAAATATAAGAATCGGAACAATGTCTATTGTCAGCGGATTTTCTGCTTCTCGCCAAGATATTTTACCTTACTCAAAAGGCGAAGGTCGTCCCCCTGTTCCAAGAACAATAAATGTTATCGCTCTTAAACGCAGAGGAGTCGATTTGGATACAAGAACCCACCTTAATGAAGCATTTAAGTTGTTGATTTCAGAAGATTACAATACAACTCAGGCAATCGAAAAAATTAAAGCTGAAATTCCAACCAACCAGTACATAGAAAAAATGATTGATTTTATACAAACATCAAAACGTGGAGTACTATTAAAATCACACAAATCCGGCTATCAGTCTTTAGATGAAGAATAAATATAAAAAAAAGGAGGTCATAAAACCTCCTTTTTTATAACAAGTAACAAATATTTAAAATTTTTTGATTAAACTACTTTAAGTTACATTTTTGTTTTATAATTTTTGTAGAGTATGAAACATTCTAAATTAACGTTAATGATATTTTTGGCACTTATTTTGGGTGTCGTTTTTGGTCATTTTTGCCCCGTTCAGGCTGTAAAAATGAAAACTTTTGCAGTGATTTTCCTGCGAATGGTAAAAATGATTATTGCTCCGTTATTATTTGCGACACTGGTTACTGGGCTTGCAGGGCACGGAGATGTTAAAAAACTCGGCAAAATCGGATTTAAAACAATTGTTTATTTTGAGATAGTTACAACACTTGCTCTCATAATAGGCTTAACTATGGGGAATATTTTCAACCCGGGAAGAGGCTTTGCAGGAGTTGCTGCAACACCTCAGCTTATGAAAGAAGCCGGGCTTATGGCAGTTACAACTCCGCATACTTCTATATCTGAAATAATAATGAATATTTTCCCGACAAGTATTGTTCAATCAATGTCAGAAGGAAATCTTCTTCAAATAGTTGTATTCTCTATATTTTTTGCAATTGCTATTTGCACTGTTGGAGAAAAAGCAAAACCTGTTATGACTTTGCTTGAATCAGTATCACAGATTATGTTCAAATTTACCGAATATGTAATGTATTTTGCTCCTTTGGGTATATTTGGTGCAATAGCTTCGACTGTCGGAATGAATGGATTATCTATTCTTAAAAATTATGCAAAAATAATTTTTTCATTATACACTGCACTTGCGGTATTTGTATTGCTGGTTCTATTCATAGCATGCAAATATGCTCGTATTTCTCTGAGAAATCTTTTAAAAGTTATTCAAGAACCCGCAATTTTAGCATTTACAACTGCAAGTTCTGAAGCTGCTTTCCCAAAATCAATTGAACTTATGGAAAGATTTGGAGTCCCGCAAAATATTGTGAGTTTTGTTATGCCGACAGGCTATACCTTCAATTTAGACGGAAGCACTTTATATTTGGCGATGGCCGTAATCTTCTCTTCTCAATTATGCGGAATAAATCTTGATATCAACCAACAGATATTAATTATGCTGGCATTAATGTTGACAAGTAAAGGAATTGCAGGAGTCCCAAGGGTTTCACTTGTTGTTCTGGCAGGAACTTTGGCAAGTTTCAATATTCCTTTAATAGGAGTTGCAATTTTGCTGGGCATAGACCAAATACTTGATATGGGCAGAACAACTGTAAATCTCGTAGGGAATTGTGTCGCAACAGTAGTTATTGCAAGATGGGAAAATGCTTTTGATTATGATAAAATGAATTTATTTATAAAAGAATGTGATGCTGAAAAAACAAATTGGTTTAAATCAGCACTCAAACCACAATTAGTAACCGAAGAAGTAGAGGAAAAATAAATGACAGAAACAACTGAAAAACAATATAAAGATACTTTGAATTTACCAAACACAACTCTTTCAATGAGAGCTAATGCAACTCAAAGAGAGCCTGAAATTCAAAATTTTTGGAATGAAAATAATATTTATCAAAAAATACTTTCTAACCGTGATAAATCTAAATCTTTTGTACTTCACGATGGACCTCCGTATTTGAGTTCTGAAAAGATTCATGTTGGAACAGCTTTAAATAAAATTTTAAAAGATATTCTTATCAAATATAAGACAATGAAAGGATTTTATTCTCCTTATGTTCCTGGGTATGATGCCCACGGACTTCCAATTGAAAATGCCGTTGTTAAGACATTAAAAGGCGGACGTCATTCAATTACTGAAGGAGAATTAAGACAAAAATGCCGTGAATACGCGCACAAAAGTCTTTTAGGTCAAGAAAATGCCTTTAAAAGACTTGGTGTTTTAGGGAATTGGGATAATCCTTATCTGACAATTAAACCTGAATATGAAGCCGAACAGGTTCGTGTTTTTGGGGAAATGTATAAAAAAGGTTATATTGAAAAAGGGCTGAAACCTGTTTATTGGTGTGCTTCTTGTGAAACTGCTCTTGCAGAAGCAGAAGTTGAATATGCCGATGTTTCATCAAAATCTATTTATGTAAGGTTTGAATTTGACGAAGAAAGTACAAATAAAATTCAAAATTTAATAAACCTTCAAGGAAGAAAAATTTATGCGATTATATGGACAACAACTCCTTGGACTATTCCTTCCAATGTTGCTATTTCAATGCATCCGAAATTTGAATATACTATTTTTGATTATGAAGGAGACGCTTATATTACAGCCACAGATTTATTAGGTGCATTCTTGGCAGATGCAGGATGGGAAGAAACAAATATTAAAATTCTCGGTACTGCAATCGGACAAGATTTTGAACTTATGGAAGTTAAACATCCTTTAATTGATAGAAAATCAAAAATTATATTAGGGGAACACGTTACACTTGATGCCGGGACAGGTTTAGTTCATACTGCTCCTGGTCATGGGCTTGAAGATTACGAAGTCGGTGTAAAATATGGTATTGAAGTACTATCTCCATTAGATAGTAAGGGATGCTGGACAGAAGAAGGAAGAATACCTGAACTTGTTGGTGTTCCTTATTACAAAGGAAACGATATGGTTATTGAAATGCTTGAAAATACAAAAGCATTAGTCCACCAAAACGAAATAAGCCACAGTTATCCGCATTGTTGGAGATGTAAACACCCTGTAATTTATCGTGCAACTCCTCAATGGTTTGTAAAAGTTGATAAATTCAGACAACAAGCAATGGATGCTATTCATAATGTAAAATGGATTCCTGCAAGCGGTGAAAGCCGTATTGGTAATATGGTTGCGAGTCGTACAGATTGGTGTATTTCAAGACAAAGAGCATGGGGGGTTCCAATCCCTATTTTCTACTGTGAAGACTGTGGGGAAGTTATTTGCACAGAACAAACTATTGAAAATGTAGCAAAAATTTTTGAAAAAGAAAGTTCTGATGCTTGGGTAAATCACAGTGCAGAAGAACTTTTGCCGGAAGGCTTTATTTGCCCTGCTTGTGGTAAAAAACATTTCAAAAAAGAAAAAGATATAATGGATGTATGGTTTGATTCAGGGGTATCTTGGAGAGCAGTTGTTGAAAAAAGGGCTGATGAACTCGGTCACACTCCTGTTGATATGTACTTAGAAGGTTCCGATCAGCACAGAGGATGGTTCCAGTCTTCGTTGCTGACATCAATAGCGACTCAAGGTAAAGCACCATATAAACAAGTTTTAACTCATGGGTTTGTATTTGGTGAGGACGGTAGAAAAATGTCTAAGTCTTTAGGCAACTATATAAGACCTGACGAAATTATACAAAAGTACGGGGCAGATATTTTAAGATTATGGGCTGCGTCTGTTGATTATAAAAACGATATTAAAATTGGGAACAATATTATAGGTCAACTTGTTGAAATATTTAAAAAAACAAGAAATACTGCTCGTTTCTTAATAGGTAATCTATTTGATTTTGACCCTGAAAAAGATTATGTAAAATACGAAGATTTGAAATTGATTGACAAATTCGCACTTTACAAGTTGAATAACCTTATTATTGAAGTTACTCAAAGTTTTGAAAGTTACGAATTTTATAAGTATTTTCAATGTTTGCAAAACTTTGCTGCTGTTGATTTGAGTTCATTCTATCTTGATATTGTAAAAGACAGACTATACACTGCAGGGAAAAAATCACTTTCTCGCAGGGCATGCCAAACAGTATTGTATGAAAACTTGATGGCATTAATCAGAATTTTAACACCTGTAATGCCTCATCAGGCAGAAGATATTTGGCAAAACGTTCCTGAAGTTCAAAAAAGCGGTTTAGTAAGTATTTTACTTGCTAAATTCCCTGAATTTAATGAAGAATGGAATAAACCCGAACTTGAAGAACAATTTTCTCAAATATTAAAATCCAGAGAAGTTGTTACACGAGCAATTGAACCATTAAGAGCAGATAAGAAAGTAGGCAGTTCATTAGAAGTCGGCATATACATAAAAACTGATAATGATGAAATTTTAAAAGCTAATGAAGCAGACTTAGCCGATATTTATATTGTTTCACAAGCTCAAGTAACTAATACAGTTCCATCTGAAGAAATTTTGAACGAATATTCTGAAGACGGATACAACATTTGGGTCGTAAAAGCAAAAGGTGAAAAATGCGGCCGCTGTTGGAAATTCAGAGAACTTAATTCTAACGGAATATGCAAAGAATGCCAAGAAGCAGTAGGAGAATAAATTAATCATGCCTGCAACAAAAACAAAAAGAAAAGTCGATGAAACTCTTATTCCGCAAAACATTGAAGCGGAAGAAGCTATTTTGGGTGCAATTTTAGTTAATCCTGCCAGTTTGACAAAAGTATCAGACAGTTTGGATGCTTCGTGCTTTTACAAACCTGCACACAGATATATTTATGAAGCAATGCTTCAGCTTTTTAATAGTAACGATAATATTGATATTGTATCTGTTTCAGATGTTTTAAGTTATAACGGGAAATTAGAAACTGTCGGAGGCAGAGCATATATAAACGATTTGGCTGAAAATACAATTACGACATCAAATGTCGCATATTATGCTAAAATAATTAGAGAAAAATCCGTAAAACGTGCGTTGATTAATGCAGGGGCAGAAATCGTAAGTAAAGGTTATGATCTGGAACCAAGTGATGCTTCTATTGAGCAGGCTCAAAAATTAATTTATGATATAAGTGCAAATAGAACCAATTCTGATTTAAGACCGGTCAAAGATCTTGTACTTGATGCGTGGGATAATATTGAATACCGTTATAATCACAAAGATGAACTTACCGGTTTAAGAACGGGATTTAACGAATTAGATACACTTTTAAACGGTTTAAACAAATCGGATTTGATAATTTTGGCTGCACGACCTGCAATGGGGAAAACAGCATTAGCTTTAAACATTGCACAGAATGTTGCTATTAAAGAAAAAGTTCCTGTTTGTATTTTTTCTCTTGAAATGTCCGCAAATCAACTTGTGCAAAGAATGTTGTGTTCTTATGCGGAAGTTGATGCACAAAGACTAAAAACAGGAAATATGCAGCAAAAAGATTTGGACAAGCTTGCTATGGCTATGAATGATTTTGGGCAAGCTAAAATTTATATTGATGATTCAGGTGGCTGTACATTAACAGATATTCGTTCAAAATGCCGTCGTTTAAAATCTCAACAAAATGATCTTGGTCTTGTAGTAATTGATTATTTACAATTAATGGAAAGTTCCGGAAGTGAAGACAGATTACAGCAAATCTCTGCAATATCAAGAGGTTTAAAGATATTAGCTAAAGATTTGGATGTCCCTGTTATTGCGCTATCACAGCTTTCTCGTGCAGTTGAATCAAGAAATGACAAGCGCCCTATGCTTTCTGATTTAAGAGAATCAGGATCAATCGAACAGGATGCTGATATTGTAATGTTCATTTATCGTGCAGATTATTATGCAAAAGCCGAAGAATCCGAGGAAGAAGAAAGTATTAAAGCAAGTTCGAAAGGGCTTTCTGAGGTCATTATTGCAAAACACAGAAACGGTCCTGTAGATACTGTTAAACTTCTGTTCCAATCGAATATTACAAAATTCAAGAATCCTCTTACGAATGATTCATTTGATGCATTTTAGGAAGAATATCTGTATAGGATATGCACCTATCTACGAGAAATGTAAACTTTTTTATTTTGGACAAATAGTTCAAATTTGATTTTTATTATATGCAATAATATTTTGCATGGTTGATATAATCATGGAGAATATTATGTATAACTTAAATAGAATTAAAGAAGATTACAATAATTTTAAAAACAAATGCATTGGAAGCTTGAACTATGAATATTAAAAAAATAAATCTATTAATTTAATTTTTGAAAATATTAGTGACTTGCAAAAGATTACTGAGAAATAAGGTTTTTAACCTTGCATATTGACGGATCTTTAATCATTGAAGATAAATCATTGTTCAAACTTTTACGAACATTTTCATCGTTCGATTTGTTTAAAACAGTCATTTTTTCAATCAAAGAATTTAGTTTTTCTTTCGGAATAGAGCATTTTGTTGACACAATCTCCTGCCCTAGTTCGTAGCTGTATACACTGCTTTTTGTTACACATTTGCTATTGAGCCATCCGACAATTGTTTCTGTAGATCTCAAATTCAAATCTCCGTTTTCTGCAGGTATTCTTGTCAAATATTCTTCAGTATATGGACTACAATTTTTTAAATGTTGAACATGTGAAGGTGTATAAACACTATTTTGAGCTACTGTAGCTATTCCAAATAGTAAAAAAAACAAAATAAAATTTTTTTTCAATTTTAAATCCTCCTAATCGAATGATGATAAATAATTTATCATTTTTTTTAAATCCTTATTCCAAATTCCGTTCCATTTTTTTTGAATAACATCAGCGGGAGAAATACCCTTCATTAAAAATTCTTTAATAGAATTTAAAAACAATTCTTCCCCTGTTTGAGCTTCTTTTAAAGATTTTTCCGCAATATTTATAATCTCTTTTGAATAATCCAGTACAAAATTCTTTTTAATCTTTGCTCCCAAACCTTGTTTTGGTACATTATAGCGCAATTCTGAATAATCTCTATATTGTAAAGTTTTTAGTAGTTCTTCGCAATCATTCATTGCACAATTATCATAAAAAATACCTTTATATATCGCAAGAATTGCATACTTCAAATCTCCTCCAACACAATCGTGATTTCTGATTTCTATAAAATTGCGCATTCTTACTTCTGGGAAGCATAAATTTGCCTGCAATTCATAATCACTTAATGTAGGATATATACCTTCGTACCCTTTAGACATAAATTCTTCAAATGTAATATCTCCATTTAAAGTAATCGGCTGTCCATTTCGTTGAATAAAAATCATAGGAGTTTTCATAACACAGTCAATATAATCATCAAAAGAAAATTCTTCACTTATTTTCCCTGCAAAACCGCACCTGTCATTATCAGTATTTATCCAACTTAATGCTCTGAATGATTTATACCCTGTGTCAACACCTCCGCGAACAGGAGAATTAGAAAACATTGCAGTCATAAACGGTGAAAGTTTATTTGCAAGTTTATATTTTCTCATCGCATCTTCTTCTGATTTAAAATCAATACAGCACTGAATACCTGCTGTTTCTCTCATCATTACATCTGAAAGTATTCCCCACAGATAATTTGCCATTATTTTATAACGACGTTTAGGAATTAAATTTATAGACTTGCAAGTTGAATATGGAGAGACACCATAACTTAAAAAAAGTATATCCGTTCCATCTAATAATTCTTCAAATTTTAAATTTAAAATATCTATTTTGTCTTTCAGTCGAAAAATAGTTTTCTCCGGCTTTGAACTTATTTCAATTTGAGCCCCGGGTTCAAGAGTAATAGTATCATGACCTTTTGCAAGTCCAATTATACTGTTTTGATCAACAATATAATCCCATCCATTCTTTCTCGCGAACTTTTCTAATAATGAACAAACACCGTTTTCACCCCAATAATCAACAGTTTTGAAAGATGTTCTTGAAATAGGGAGTCTTTCATATTCCATTCCTATAGCATAATCCTCAGGCAAAACATATCCGCCTGTATAAAGTTTTAATATTTCACTCCTGTCAAGACTTAAATTCAGCATCATTATCCCTTTTCTATTTTATATTATCATAACAATACTTAAAATAACAAAAAAAACATTATAAACATCCGCCTTTGTGTGCTATTATAAATTAGTAAGATGAATTACTACGAACGTGCAAAATATTTCAGAACGAAAAAACGTCTTGGACAAAACTTTTTGATTAACGGAGAAGTCATTCAAGATATAATCGAATTTGCGAATATACAATCCGAAGATACAATTGTAGAAATTGGTCCTGGAGTAGGTTTTGTAACCGAACAACTTGTAAAAAAAGCAAAAAAAGTTATAGCAATTGAACTTGATGAAGAGGCTGTTAAAGAATTAAAGAAATTAAATGCACCTAATTTAGAAATTATTCACAACGATATTCTAAAAACAAATTTATCGGAACTTTGTGCAGAAGATATAAAAATTGTTGCAAATATTCCATACTATATCACAAGTCCAATTATTGCACATTTATTGGGTGAAATTGATGATTTAAAGAATAAAAATCGTGCAAAAATTAAAGACATTATACTTATGGTACAGGAAGAAGTTGCTCTTAGAATGACAGCGACAGAAAAATCGCCATCAAAACAATACGGTCTTTTGACAATACTTTCACAATTTTGGGCTGACGTTGAAATTTTAAGATTAGTAGGACGAAAATCATTTTTCCCTGCACCAAAAGTTAATTCTGCACTTGTAAAACTTGTTGTGAGAAAAGAACCCAAATTGAAACTTTCTGATTATTCACATTTTAGAAAGACTATTAAATCTGCATTTGCACAACGAAGAAAAAATCTTAAAAACTGTTTGCTAAACGGAGGATTTAATAAAGAGAAAGTTCTAAAAACTTTAAATAATTTAGGATTTGATGAAAATATACGAGGTGAAAAACTTTCTATAGAACAATTTGGACAATTATCTGAGGCACTTTTAAATGAATAAAATTACAATTCAATGTCCGGCAAAAATTAATCTCAATTTAAAAATTATCTGCAAACGTACGGATGGATTTCATAATATTGAAAGTATTATGCAGACTATTAATCTATTTGACTATTTAACAATAAAAGTTGAATATGCTCCATCAAACCAAATTATTTTATCAGGCAATAGCAACGAAATTCCTTACAATGAAAAGAATTTAGTTTATAAAGCAGTAGAGCTTTTTTTGAAAGAAGCAAAAATTACAAATAAAAAAATAGAGATTTATATAGAAAAAAATATTCCTGTTTCAGCAGGTTTAGGCGGGGGAAGCACAGATGGTGCAGGTGCTTTATACGGATTGAATAAAATATTTAATTCAAAAATTGATTTGCATTCTCTTTGTGCAAAACTTGGTTCAGATTTAAATGTATGCTTACAAGGGGGAAGAATTTTAGCTACAGGACGCGGAGAAATTTTAGCTCCTCAAAAATTTGAAAAATTTGATGTTAGTTTAATCAAGCCTTTAAATTTAGGGATTTCGGCAAAAGAAGCCTATGAAAAATATTCACTTCACGGACATAATGAAAAATATAAAAATGATTTAGAATATGCAGTAATTGGAGATTACAAAGAGCTTCAATACATCAAACAAAAATATCCGAATTCAGTTATGACAGGTTCAGGCTCAACATATTTTATTATTAATAGAGAGTTCAAAAAAGAAAAAAACTATTGGGTCAAAAATGGTTTAAAGTCAATTGATTATGGAGTCAAAGAAATTTAAAAAAAAGGAGAAGAACAATTGTTCTTCTCCTTGATTGTATTTGCCAAATAATAGATTTATTTGCCTTCAATTTCTTTTTTTCTTTTTGCAGCTTGTTCTGTAGTCATTGGCTTACCAACATTTTGACCTGTATGACAATCAACTTCTTGCCACATTTGTTCACCTTTAGGACCTCTTACGTTGGACGGTCTAAATTTAATCTTACGTCCGCCATAGACTTTTCTTACGTTTGCTTTATCTTTAGGTTCAACATCACCAATTTTTGGTAATACAAATTCTTGTCCGACTCTGATACTATCTAAATATTTCAAATCAGGGTTAGCTTTTCTGAATGCTTTCTTAGCTTCTGAGAGTTTTACTCCAGGATAGTATGCTCTTAAGATAGTATCGATTGTTTCATGATGAGTAACTTTATGTGTTTTAGGTTTTACGACATCACCTTTAACAATTTCATTTGTACAATCAGCAGGTTCAGTTGGAGTTGTTGGAGTTGTTGGCTCAGTTGGTGTAGTTGAAATAGTTGGTTGCGGATCATCATTTGCTACTTCAATACCAATTCTTGAGATATATTTTTGAACTTCTTGAAGGTTAGCAAATGCCATTGCCAATTCTTTATTATTCATTTTCTTAGTATCTTCGCCCATAGCAGCCTTCAAAACAGCGGCTTTAATTACATCTGACTGAGCTTGAGGAAGGACTTTTCCGTCTTTATCAGTAAACTGCATATTCTGAATTTGATATACAAATGCTTTTGCTTCTTTACCTTTTACAAGGTTCAAATCGTGCAATACTGCATCAACATTACCTTTAAATACATCCTGAGTTTCAGGTTTTGCAGCAAGGAATGCAGTTACACCGGCTAATACAGGACCTGCCAATGTTGATAAGAACGGTACTTTTGCTACAGCTTTAGCTGATGCATCGGCAACTGCTTTGGCATAAGCTGAGGCGTATGCTTCCGCTTTGGCATATGCACTTGCTGATACAGGTACTGTCTTGGTATAAACTTCTCCTGCGATACGTTTATTCACAGTAGCTCCCGTATTTGGATCAACATATGTAATCAGCTGATCTTTACCGCGAATACTGATTTGTACTTGATCATTTACAATCTTTTCATCTTCAACGACAACTCTTGATTCCATAAATGATTCCTGTTCACCGTGAGCGTGAGCTTCAGCTATTTTCTTATGATTGAATAAGTTTTCAATTAATGCTGTTGCCCCTGCAACACCTAAGCCGATACCAATACGTTGTAATAAGTGATTGCCTTCAGTGCCGAAACCAAGTTCTTCAACAGTAGACTTAATTGCACGTTTGCTTAATCCTGTTTGCTGATGTATAGCATCAATTTCATCGAGGTTGAATTCAAAATCTTTACCTGACAATCTCGCTAAAGCATCTTGCATATCTTTACCATTAATAACTACTTTATCATTATTTTTAGGCATATTTAGATTTTCATCTGCACCCATTGCTTTTAGATAAGGCATATACTTATCTTCAACTTCTCTTAAAGCTTCTCTGTTAGCTGAATTAGAAGATTTTGCATAAGCAGCTCTTGCTTTTTGAATTCTGTCACGAGCAACAGCAGACATTACAATTATTGCTCTGCGTTCTTTTTTATCAAGTACCGCAACTTCTTTTGCATCTACTTCAGGATGCGCATCTAAGAATTCTTTTTTAGCATCTTCATTTTGAACTGCATAGTTGATATCATGAACATTTTGCATATTTTCTAAAGCAGATTCATAATCTTTGCGCATATGTCTTACTGTGCGTTTCATACCGCCATTAGCAATTTTTCTGGCAATTTTTTCACCTTCAATTTGACTTTTTGAATCAAGATATGCATCATTTTTTTGTGCTAAATCATCTTGTGCTTCAAAAACTCTTTGAGCATTGTTATTAGTCGCATTATCACCACCATGTTTAGAATAATGTTTTACTGCATGTTTATATTCTTTTTGAGCATGATCAACATCTCTTTCTCTACGCTTTAATTCTGCTTTTGATTCATCAAGATCAGAATCAGACAAATAACTTTTACCAAAAGTGTCTCTTAGATTTTGGTTAGCCTTTTTCTTACTTCCGGCACCTTTAGTTGTATATTGAGAACTAATGTCATCAATTAACTCTTGACCTTCTTCGCCTTTTGGAGCTCTTACAACAGCCTTGCCGTCAGGTGAAACAGTCATATCAGCAATCTTTATAGTCTGTCTAACACCTGTTGCAGGAACTTCATCCAATTTGCTTAACTTAGCCGCTACTTTGGCAATCCTTGCTCTAGCATCCTGCTTATCTTCTTCAGTATTAGCTAACTCCAATTCCTTATGTATAGCAGCAAGCTGATTTTCATAAGATTCACGAAGCTGAGCATCACGAGCCCTTTGTTCATTTTGAACTTTTAATGGATCGTCTTCTTTAGCTTCGGTTTTTTCAACTTCTATTCCGACTCCAGAATCTTTTGATACCTTTCCTCCGAACCAGCGGGTATCACCGGCTTTATCAGAGAGAAGTGCATAATACTCCTTTGTAGAAATTTCACCGCTCTGTTGAGCCTTTAAAGCTTCTTTTTGGTTGGCATATCTATTCGCCAACGCCGGCACACGTAATTCATCACCCATTTTTCTGTCCTTTCTTTCTATTCGAATTTATACTCTTATTTTTTTACTATAATTTTATAAACGTTTTTGATTGCTCAAAATTTACACAAAAAATATATTTTGTATATACTCTGTATCTAAAAGATAGGTATAATCTATATTTTAGACTATTAAGAAATGTTACAATGGTTCGCCTCTTACACGATATTTGCTCATTTGAGTCCTTTCACATTAACCTTTCACATGCCATGTATCGGCAAGATTTATGCATGTCTTTAAGATTTTTAATGAATTGTTTACAAAAGTTTATAAATCTGCTAAAATGACACTATATGGAAGATTTGGTCAATAAATTAAAAGAGTTGGGGTTTAATTCTTACGAGGCAAAAGTATACATTGCACTTTTGAAAAAATATCCCGCAACAGGATACGAAATTTCACAAAACGCAGATATACCTCAATCTCGAGCTTATGATGCATTGAAATCTTTAGAATTTGAAAGAGTAGTTTTTTCAAATAATGATAAGCCTCATAAATATTCCCCTATCAGCCCCAAAGAACTTACGCAAAGATTTAAAAGAAGATTTAATTCTACTATTGAATACCTTGAAAAAAAACTTCCAGAAGTAAAGGAAGACTACGATGAACCGATTCATTCAATTTCAGATTATGACAATATTATAAAAAAAATTAAGGAAATAATTAAAAATACTAAAAAATCAATTTATATAGAAGTATGGAATGAAGATTTTAAGCATATTGAAAAAGAGCTTTTTAATGCATACGACAATGATGTTGATATTAAAATAGTAGGGTATAACAATTTACAAACCAATTTCGGAATCGTATATAATCATGAATCAGGTAAAGAAATTGAAAACAAAATCGGAAGATTGATTTTTTTACTGGCCGACGGGGAAGAATGCATATTCGGAAGAATAGAAAAAGAAGTTCTCTGGACAAAAAACTGTAATATCGCATTTTTATTAAAACAATTTATTGTACATGATATGTATCTCCTTGACGTTGGAATGAATTTCCCTGAACAACTTAAATATTTCTATGGTATTGGGATGAAAAATTTGAAAGATAAAATTATTACTATTGATACACCATATAATATTCATTAACAATACATTTACATATAAAATCAAATGGCATATAATTAAATAAATAGTCATTGGAAAAGGAGATTATGGAAGGTTATAGTTTTGAACTGATTACAGGTCCTATGAGCTGTGGGAAAACAGAAGAACTTTTGCGCAGAATCAGACGTTGTATTATTGCAAAGAAAAAAGTTATAGTTATTTCACCTAATATCGACACCCGCACAAACGGAGATTATATCAAATCACGAAACGGATTATGGCTTGAAGCCGTTAAAGTTAAACATTCCATTCAAATTATGAGTCTTGTAAAAAATTATCAAGTAGTTGCAATTGATGAATTGCAGTTTTTTGATGCAAATATTGTACCGGTTATAACAGAGCTTATGAAACAAGGGAAAAAAATTATTGGCACAGGTTTGGAACTTGATTTTAAAGCCGAACCTTTTGGATACATGCCTCAATTAATGTGCATAGCGACCAAAGTTGATAAACTTCATGCTGTCTGTATGAAATGCGGATGCGAAGAAGCCACTCGCACTCAACGCCTAATAGACGGAAAACCCGCTGATAAAAGTTCGCCGTTAATTATGATTGGCGGAGATGAAACATATGAAGCAAGATGTATAAAATGTTATGAACTGCCTGATGTTAAGAAAAAATCAAAATTCATGGGGCTTAAACTCGTAGAATTAACCAAAAAAGATAAGTAGCAGACCATTGCACTTTTTGAGTTTTATTGTTAATATAATTAACAGGTAAATGAAACTTTTTCTAAATAATTTCGTCTGTATAAACAACAGGAATTATTGGAGGTTAATAAAGGATGAAGAATTTTATGAAAAAAAGTGCGATATTTTTAGGTTTATTTTTACTCACATTCGGATGGGTTTTGCAATCAAATGTTCAGGCGGCAACCCCCATTGAAATGTATGATAATGTCTGGCGTTTAATAAATTCGAAATATGTAGACCAGACAAATAATGAACAAAATTGGAACAAATGGCGTCATAAATATGATAACGTAATAAAAACAGATGAAGATGCTTATGTTGCAATCGACACTATGGTCGCAAGCTTGAATGACCCTTATACAAAATTCTTAAATCCTAAAGAATTCCAAGAGGAAACAAGTTCTATTAAAGGCTCCTTAAAAGGTATAGGTATTCAAATCGGAGTAAAAGAAGGAAAGTTAATGGTAATTGCCCCAATTGAAGATACTCCGGCTGAAAAAGCTGGTCTTTTAGCGGATGATGAAATTCTTTCAATCGACGGTAAAAGTACAAAAGGAATTACCGTTGATAAAGCTGCAGACCAAATTCGCGGGGAAGAAGGAACAAAAGTAACTTTACAAATTAAGCGTAAAGGGGTTGAAGAACCAATTACGTACACAATAACACGAGCAGAAATTGAAATTAAATCAGTAACTCAGAAAGTTCCGACAGATTTAAAAATTCCTGAAGATATCTGCTATATTAGATTGAGCTCTTTTATTAGCAGAAACGCTTCAAAAGAAGTTGCAGATATAATAAATTCTAATCAGAATAAAAAATCCTATATACTTGATTTGCGCTCAAATCCCGGGGGGCTTTTAAGCAACGCAATTTATATTTCAGATATGTTTCTTGATGGAGGCTCAATAGTAAGTACTGTAGATAGAGACGGATACAAAGAAACTCAAAAAGCTTCTACAGGTGTCTTAACAACAAAACCTTTAGTTGTTCTTTTAAATAAAGGATCTGCTTCAGCCAGCGAGATTTTTTCCGGAGCGATGAAAGATAATAAACGTGCAGTTTTAGTTGGGACACAATCTTTTGGAAAAGGTTTAGTACAAGAGATTAACAAACTGCCAAATAGTGCAGGAATTAATATTACTATTCAAAAATATTTAACTCCTAACGGGACTGATATACATAAAAAAGGTATCACTCCTGACATAATAGTTGAACTAACAGATGATCAAATTAAAAACAAAGATGACGTTCAACTCAAAAAAGCAATTGAAGTCGCTCACGAACTCCAATCAGGAAACTATGTAGTTAGAAAATAAATTATAAAAAAAAGCATTCCAAATAGAATGCTTTTTTTTAGTATAAAATCTGTACGTGAACTTTGCGTGCCCGAGCTTTATTATCAAAGTCAATCAATATGACCTGCTGCCATTGTCCTAATTGCAAAACTCCATCGATTAAAGGAATATGCGTTGAATTCCCTACTATTGTAGCACGCAAATGAGAATAACCGTTTCCATCATGCCACATTTCATCATGGTGATATTCCCTGTCTGAAGGAACAATTCTCTCCATAACTTCAGGTAAATCAACCAATAAGCCAGGTTCAAATTCTAAATTAGATATTGAAACTGTACTGCCTTGGGCATATACGTATATAACAGCATTTTGTAATGCATGATTATAGACAACATTTCTAATTTGAGGAGTAAGATCAATGATATCTGTATTCCCCTTTGTGTGAACTGTAAAACTTTCATTTATTATAGTCATAACCCCAATCCTTTTTTTTTACATTGTATAAAAAAAATCATTTATTGCAACATTTTACTACTATAAGATATCTTTCTAATTTTTCATTCATAGGCAATTCATATTCTAAAATATCAATTATTTCTGCCTTAAATTTCTTTAATATCGTAAAAGCTTCATCTATTTCTTCTTGCGCCTTTCTTGATTTAAAAGCAATAAAATATCCGTTTTTTTTGAGCTTTGGAAGTGCATAAGCACAAATATTTTTTAAAGATGATACTGCTCTTGAAGTAATAACATCAAATTTACCTTCAAAATTCTCTACTCTTGAACAAATCGCAGTGAGATTTTTTAAATTTAATCTGTTTTTTAAATTTTCCACTGCACGAATTTTTTTCCCAATACTATCGAGGGCAATTACTTCGATCTGAGGATAAACAATTGCAATAGGAACAGATGGGAATCCTCCTCCGGTTCCTATATCAAGAATATTTTTCGGGATGAAATATTTTTCAAAAAATTTCTCAATACCCAAAGAATCGCATATATGTTTTTCCCATAAATACTTTTCATCATTCTTAGAAATTAAATTAACTTTATGATTTTCTTCAATAAACAATTTTTCATATTCTTCAAAAATTTTACGTTCTACCATTTATTAATCCTTTCACGTACTCAATTTTTGAAGAAATTTTGTCAGAATTTTCTTTTGAAGAATATTTTAATGCTTCTTCAAAATTTTCAAGTGCTGATTTATAATTTTTTCTTAATAAATAATAATTTCCTATTTCAAAAGAAATATCTTCCAAATAATATGGTTCATTTAACTGATGTGCATAAGCTTGCGCTTTTATAAGCCAATTTAAAGATTTGATTTCATCTTTTGAAGCAAAAATTTCTGCTAAATGTCTTGCACTCAAATAAAGGCCATTATAATTTTTAACTTTTAAATCTGCCTCAACACTTTTTTGATAATATTTCAATGCTAAAACAGTATTACCGGCTTCATCATACAATTCTGCTAAATTTGCAAGAGCTCTTGGATAATAATGACTATCAGGAGATTCAATACATTTTTTATAGTATTCGACTGCAGTTTTTACATCATCTCTTTCATCATTAACTCCGGCGAAACGGTAATACAATTCAGCACGTAAATCTTTATCATTTATTGATTCTGCCATAGACAAAGATTTTTTATAATATAAATATTCTTCATCTATATTTTTAGAAATTTTTGCTAATGCAATATTTACTTTTATCCTCAACTCGTTTGATAAGTTATCGGTTCCCTCAAGCTTAGTTAAAATATAACGAGCATTTTTTAATTTATAAGTAACAAAATATATATATGCGATTTCAAGTTTTATTGAATTTACTTTCTCAAAATCCGACACATTATAATAATAATCCTGTGCTTTCGTAAAATATTCTAAAGCCTCGTACCATCTTGAGGCTTTTTTATACACTTCTGCAAGCTTTAAATATATTGTAGGAAGAAACTTATCGTAGTTATCATCATCCTTTTTTGTCAAAGCATTTTGATAAAGTAATATAGCATTTTTATAATTATACTTGTTTTCTTCTTCTTTTGCAGAATTTAATAACTCCATTAGTTGAAGTTTAGAGCTTTCGATAGCTAAATTGTTTTCTTCTTTTTCTAATATGAAATCTTCAATAGATGAGGCTATACCGCTCATAATTTTTTCGTCTTCAATTATAAAGTTTATATTTTCAATTGTATCTTGTTTGGTTTCAACAGAATTTTCGACTTGTGGTTTAGGTTTTTGAGAAGTCGCAGATTGAATAACAACAGGTTTTTTAGGTACAAAAAGAGAATGATAATCAATTTCGTTTCTCATTGTCTGCCTTGATAGTCGCAAATCACGTTCCATAGGCTTTAATGGCAGCTGGGTATTATATAATTCAATACAAGCTTTGTGAAGTTTTAGCATAACAGTGTTTTGTATTTGTTTTTCTACTATTTCTCTAAAATAATCAGGTATATACACACTTTCATCAAGAGAAAATAACAGAGAATTATTTACAAAAAAACATATTCTTTCTTCATTATACATTTTTAAAGATTTTAAGAGATTAAAATGAATAGGAATTCTCATAATCGCTAAAAGCCTGAATAAATGCAAACTAACAGGATCCACAAACGTTAATGCTTCTTTTAAAATAAAATCATCATAACTGGGCAGACCACTTCTTGAAAAAGCTTCTAAAAGTTTCACTAGGTTGAAATTTTTAAATTTCATAACTCTAAGACTTAAATTTAAAAAATTATAATAACCTTTTGTTTGCTTATAAAGTTCATTAGATAAAGGTCCTATATTTTTAATTCCGTTATTTTTTAAATATTTTTCATAAATTTCTTTTGAAAACGGAGATACCGTAACACTGTCAAAATTCGTATCCTCGAATTCTTCATAATTAAAAATTCTGGATGTTAATATAACTTTAACATTTTCAAAACTGGATACATGTTTTATAAAATCTAAAATTTCCGGTTTATTATTTTTTAAAATTAATTCAAAAGAATTTAAAATAATAACTATGGGATGAGATATAGAATTAAAATAAGAATTTATTTTTTGAATAAAATTCTCGGTTTTAATTTTTGGCGGACAAATTTTACCCTCAACAGTATAAGCTCTGAAAGTTTCAAAAAAACTCAAAAGCATATCATCCAAAACAGTTGTTTCAAAACAAGTATATTTAATTACTAATACATCAGGGCAAAAATATGTTGAGACAAAATTAGTTAAAAGAGTTTTACCGGAGCCCAAAAATCCGTTTATTAACAAAATATTTTTATCAGATTGAAGAAAATTACAAATTTCTCTGATTTGTCTTTCATTATTTTCAATCAAACAAGGTTCAAAAGAAGAATCTTTTGAAATATTTTTTACATTTATTTGATTTTCTATAAAAATACCTGTCATTTGCTTAATTTACTCTATTCCGCCCATTATTTTTTGCATTATAAAGTCTTTTATCTGCTGAAGATATCAAATTTTGAGCTTCTACTCCGTCATTTTCGCCATAAGTTGAAACCCCAAGACTTATTGTTACATTACTTTCTTTATTATTTGCAAGTTTAAATTTCTTTTCCGCAACTACAGAGCGAAGTTTTTCAGCAATACACACAGCCTCATCAATTCCTGCATTAGGTAAAATTATACTCATTTCTTCTCCTCCGTACCTGCAAACTATATCCGTTGCTCTTACATTTTTTTTCAATGTAAAAGCTACACCGCGCAATACCGCATCTCCGGATTGATGACCGAAATTATCATTAAACTGTTTAAAATGATCAATATCGATAATTATAAGAGAAAATACGGTATTATAACGCTTCGAATTAGCACAAAATCTAGCCATTTGTTCTTGAAAATACCTATGATTGTACAATTCAGTTAAACCATCTGTTGTTGCAAGTTTATACTGCCTGTCAAAATCTTTTGATTTAATAAGATATTTTATAATTACCGTTACAATAAACGCAAATAACGCAAATAACAGAGGAATAACGATTCCTAACCAGTAATTATAACGAGCTAAAATATAATATGTTAGTATTGCATAACCGAAATAAACGGTCATTGAGAATCCTAATGCAACAGGCATATCTTCTATAATAAACACTGCAAGAATTGTCAACAATACTAAAACCGCTCCTGCTAAAATATTTATAAAATTTGATGCTTTTTGAATTAAATTGCCGTCAAGGATATTATTTACATATGTAGCCTGAACTTCTACCCCAGGATAAACTTTATCTACAGGAACAGTTTTTATATCAAACAAACTTGATGCTGTTGCCCCTATATATATTATTTTATTTTTAAAATCAAATTTTTCGGAAATTTTTCCTTCTGAAGCTTTCAATACTTTATATAAAGGAATATTTTTATAAGTTCCTGCCGGTCCATACCAATTTAATATTGCAGAACCATCATAATCCATATTAAGTTGTTTTTCATCAAATAAAATAAGCTTACCTTTTTTATTTATAACAAAATCTTTTTTCTCTTTTAAGCCCAGAGCATCTAATGCGACTTTAAATCCCAATTGAGGATAGTATTTCCCTTGATACTTTAAAAATAAAGGCATTTGACGAAGAACCCCGTCATTACCTCGAATAACATTTATCATTCCTATATTTGAAGTTGCATCAATAATTTGAGATAAAATAGTCCTGCAATTTGAGTATTCATAATAATCTAAATCAACATTTTCTGATTCATTGTGAATATTAAGTGCCAATTTATCAGGAAGTTTTGCGGGAATGCGTAAATCTTCTTCTTGACTATCCAAATTCATTGAGGTATATACGTTGTCATATTTTTTAAAAATATTTGCAAGAGCTTTATCTGCACCATTTGAACTTTTTATTGACTTAACGAACATTAAATCAAATGCAATAGATTTTGGTTTTTGAGCTTCGATAAAATCAACAATTTTAGCATACATATCCCTTCTTAAAGGCCATTCGCCATATTTGTCCAAAATATATTCATAACTCGCATCATCAATTGCAATTATCACAATGTCTTTATTAGGTTTTTTAATATTTGATGATGCTAAAATATTTTGTCTAATATCAAATGTTCGATTTTCCATTGAAGAAACAAATGCCGGATAACTTCCGCTTTTCAACCCAAAAAATATCGGAACAAATAAAATTAAAATCCAAAGCGTATATAAAATTTTTTTTAGCATAACCCTTCCTGACGTTAATTCATCACGCTTTCAGTATAGTTTAAGGATGAAATATTCGCAAGAATATTTTTCATTACGAATCGCTGCTCTAAAATTTTATTATTTAATTTTAATACCTCAGTAGTATAAGATAATTCATCAGGATTTTTTAAATAACGTAATAGACATTGTTCGTGCAAATTCATTCTTAACTCTTCCTATATAAATAGTGATAACATATGAATTATTACAAAATTTTTAATAAATTAAATCAACTTTTTATATAATTTGAATACAAATTTCTACTACGATTGGAGGGTTAAAGATGCAAATAAAAAGCCGGCCTTTCAGACCGGTTTGATTATAAAAACTCTCTTCTTATTATTTAATAACTCAATATTTACTCCACTGCTCGCAGGTTAGCTTTTACACCTGCATTTGAATTTACAGCCAATGCATTAGCATAAGCCAATGAACGGCGTTTTTTTGCTCCTCTTAATATTAACTCAACACTCTGTGCTCTATTATAAGATGGTGTTGTTATCTTCTTTAACATTATTTTTTTGCTCCTTTAAATTCTGATTACTACATACATATCGACTTCATTAAACAAAAACTTTAAAAACTTTCTTAAATTATTAACAAATTTTAACAAAACTAATAAAGTTGCAAATAATCAGATTTAAATATAAAATACAAGAATGGTCAGTAAAAATTATAAGACTTATAGTGTAAAACAGGTTGATGCAAAACTTGCAAGAGATATAAAAGAACACAAGATGAAAAATATTAGAAATTTTATTTTTGTTCTTATAATATTATCGATAATTTTTCGCGGAACTATTTCCTATTGGTTAAAATTTGGATTCCCGCACTCTAATCAATACCAATCAGAGGTAATTGACGTTGATAATGATCCTTATCTAAACATATACACAAATGAGGAAAAAACAGAAAAAACCTTTACATATAAATCTTTAATCAATGGGAACGAAGTGACAGTTGTTCCACAAGCTTCATATAAGATATCTGGAATGGTAATTGCATATAACCATGATTTTCTATTGAAAAATAACTTCTTTGATACCATCGCTCTATATGATGTGGGATTAGCTTGGGGGAAATTGGCTAATGAAAAAATTTTTAAAAAATATTTTAAAAGTTACAGCCAAAAAAATGAACTTTCCGGATCAAGAGTTCTTTGGGTAGAACCAAAGACATTTGACAATATACCAATAAAAATAAATGAAGCGGTTTCACACTTTTCTCATTCACATATAGTACCTGCAAACAGTAATATTATGGGAGCATTTTTAAAAATAAAAGATTGGGATAAAGTTGAAATAGAAGGTTATTTAGTTGATTTGATATATATAAACCAAAATGGGGATGCCGAAATATTTAAAACTAGTTTATCAACCACTGACATTGGTATCAGTCGAGGAAGCGGAACAAACGAGACCATTTATGTAACAAAAGTAAAAATAAACCATAGAGTTTACTATTAAATTAAAATAATTTTAATTGTTTTTGAAAATGTTTCTCTAAAAATGAAGGTCTGTGATATTTACAAAGCCCATATTCGTCAATTGCTTTTAAATGTTCCGGAGTCAAATATCCGGCATTTAAATCCCAATGATACTGAGGAAATTCTTTTGCTAATTGCTGCATATACCTGTCACGAGAGACTTTCGCGAGAATACTTGCTCCTGCAACAGATGCAGATTTAGCATCGCCCTTTATTATAAATTGCTGAGGATAAATGTAATCTTTAATTAATTTATTTCCGTCAACAAGAGTTATAAAATCATTTAAACCGGCCTCTTTTACCACATTTTCGCAAGCTAGCTTCATCCCTTTTAAAGACGAATTTAAAATATTTATTTTTTCTATTTCTTCAACTTCAATACAAACAACAGAATTTATAGAATTCGGCATTATAATATCATATAATTTTTCTCTTGCAGTTTTAGATAACTTTTTAGAGTCATTTAACCGTTCTAAATCAGTAATCAAGGTATCCGTAATATCAGGGAAATATACACATGCACAAAAAACACCTCCGGCAGCAGGTCCCCTACCTGCTTCGTCTGTACCAATTACAGCACCTAAATTTTTATCAAAATTGAACAATGTGTTCATTATTTTACTCTAAATGTTACATTAGCTACTGAAGTAATTTTTTTCTTGATTGATGATGTATCATTTATACCGTAATCAGAAACATTTGTGGAATCTTCAGGTGTAATCTGAAATACACCCATTTGTACAGACTGAATTTTCCCAACTTTATTATTTGTAGCTTTTAACATAGCTTTTGCTCTTTGTTTTGCATCTTTAGATGCTTTTTCAAGCATTTCGACCTTCAAATCAGATAATTTTGAATAATAATAAGAAGGTTCATAACCACTCACATCAACACCCTTTTCAGTTAATGTATTAATATCAGTTGATAATTTTTTAATCTTATTTACATCATTAGATTTTACAGAGTACTTTTGATCTGCATTAAATCCTACAATTTTATTAGTCGTATTCCCGTTGTAAGTAATTTCATACAAATTATAGCCATTGATATATTTTTCTTCGATTTCATCTTTTGCAAAACCTTGAGATAGCAAATAATCTTTCACAATAGGGTTTTGCTTTTTAAGTTTTGCATAAGCATCAGCACGAGAAGTTCCTCTTGCATTCACCTCAAATTCGTAAACGCCCTTATCCGAAGTTACATTTTGCGAATAAGACCCTGTAACAGATATGACATTTTTTGATAAAGATGACGAAATTATAACAGTAGCTATAATACCTGCCAAACCTATAACCAAACCTAATAATAATACTTGAAATTTTTCTATTTTTTCTAACATGATAATCTCCTTTGACATTATTTTACAAAAAACAATTTTAAGTTACAATATCAATATAAGAAAGGAGAATAAAAAATTATGAAAAAGGTTTTATTAGCACTTTTTGCCGTTTCATTGATTGCCATACCTACTTTTTCGGCAACAACATACAATTCGGCAAACAGAGTTCAAGAAGTCGGGGAAGCACTTTTGACAAAAAGCGGAATTCCAATATCTAACATCAAATTTACAGTTGTTTCCGACACGCCAAACAACTCAAACTTTATTTCAACAAAAGTAGTAAACATTTCAAGTTCAGAACTTGCATTTGCAGGTAACGACAATGAAACAGCAGCAGTTGTAGCTGCTGAATTCGGGCATATTGTACTTGGACATGCTTCAAAAGACAAGGTTGTATCTTTACTTACAACGAGTGCAAATACGAAAGTCTCAACTTCTGAAGCAGTTCAAACTTTTGCATCAAATTACAAAACTTCAAAAAATGATAAAGACGCAGATTTAGTTGGTGTAAATTTAATGGTAAATGCTGGTTATAACCCACTTGCAATGATTGTTGTATTAACAAAACAAACAGGAACATACTGGGATACAATTGTAGGCAGACCTGCAAATGCAGACAAAGCTATGAATGTCTATGATTATATTTCTTATGTTTATCCTGAAAAATTAAAAGTTGGCTACGGATGTAATGAATATAGAAATTTCTTAGCATATGCAAACACTATTACAGAAGAAAGAAAAGACAATAAAAAATTAGCTAAAAATTATGATAAAACATATAAAAAAGCTAAGAAAAATACAGCAAACAGCATTACTAAATTTAAAACCCGCGGAGGAATCAGCGGATGGGATGCAGTTTACGGATTGTTAAATTCTTCTCAACAATAATATAAAAAAGTGCACCTTAGATAGAAAAGGTGCACTTTTTTTATTAATCAAACATTCATTCTCGAACTAGCTTATTTATTGAATTTATAAATTTGTTCCGTATCTTCCCCATTTGATTAACTATTTTTATCATTTGCACCTTAATAGAAAGATTATCAATTAAGAAACAATAAATTTTAAATGTTTTATTTAGACTTGATCAATAAAAAAGACCCGCGATATCTAATCGCGGGTCTTTTTCTTTTTTATTTTATTTTGCCATTTCTTTTACTGTAACTCTCCCATTTGCAACTTTTGGAGAAGATGCATTTGCTTTAGATTTCTTAATTACAGTTCTGGAAGATTTAGAAGTACTACTTGGTTTAGAAGATGTGCTCAAATTCTTACCAATAGACCATCTAAATCCTGTTTGCAATCCTACACCGGTTCTACCGCCGTTAGTAAAGTATGTTTGGAAGAAGCCAGTCAATCTTTCACCCCAAGTCTTTCTTACACCAATTCCATATTTAACGAACGGTCTGACAGAAAGTTCAGGTAATGCAATATCATTTGCATGGAAATCAGTCTTATCAATAATATTCCATACAAAGCTTACACCAATATATGGCTGCCATCCATTTTTCAAATTACCGATAAATTTCAAACCTGGTTCAATTTGAATACCGTGTAACGGTTTTGTATTGATTCTTACACCGGCAGCATTTGTATAATCGAATGTATTAACAAATGAATATGAAGCTAAGAAACTTGGTTGAATAATGAAGCTTCCTTTTGCTAATTCCCAGTTGTAACCTGTCTTAGAAGCAACACCGGCCATTAACATTGCGAAATTTTCGTGTCCATAGAAAGTATTTGCTTCAGCAGCATTTGCGCCGGCATTGACAGTTAATCCCGTAAAGAAATTACCTTTATATGCCATACCAACTAAACCAAGTGTACCACCATTTTGATAGATACCTACATTATTATATGTTTGGTGAGATCCATTGTAACCAATGTATGCTCCCCACATACCATCCCAACCGTGGCCTAAATCTTTCATTTCAGATTCACCGCCGAAGAATGAACCGTAAGCGATGTTTGAAACTTTAGGACCGTGTTTCAAATTAACTTTTTCAAATGTTGCATAAGGTCTGAACCAAGCACCTGCGTGATCCATTGCTGTCTGATTTGGATCATAAGTTACAAAATTAGTTTGACCTGCTGCAGCGTATTTATTTCTCAATTTCAAAGCTTGACGTTGTCTCTTAGTCATCAACATGTACATATCCATGTTTCTGAAAGCTTCATCATAAGAATTTAATTGAGTTAAATAACCGCCCAATTGAGCTGCTACAGAACTTGCAACAATTGAAGGATTAAAGCTTGAGTAGTCATTTCTACCTGATGATGGCAAGATTGTTAACATACCATCAGAAGAAACACTTGCTGTCATTTTTCTAATTGGAGTCATTTCAGTAAATGTTTTGTTCAATAATTCATCCCCAATAGTAAGATTATTAAGGTTAGTAGCCTTAGACAAATCTATCTGGGTAGTATGATGAACAATTTTACTTAAATCTTGCAATCCAATATCAGTCAATGTTACACCGTCATCAGAAGATTGCTGAGCATTATTGAATTTATCTCCAGCTCCTGACAATGCATTAATATCAGCTTTAACTTGAGAACCATCATCAAGCGTTACAGAGTTAAATTCTGAAGTTCCACCATTCATGGCATTCAATGTAGAATCTTCGTTGACAATAACTGAAGAGCCGTTATCTGAAAGGACATTTTCATTTGGCAAGTTTAATTGACCATTTTCAACAACAACAGTTGCATCTTTTATTGTTGTTCCATCTGCGATATTAAATACCGTACCAGGATCAGACGCAGTACCTGCAGTTCCTGAATTACCGTCTAAACTTACCCAATTTTCATTATTATCACTTAATATATCATTATCTACAGTATAATTATCCGCATCAGTTGAGAATCTTATATCAGAATAATCATCAGTTAAAGATTCATCTGAAAGATTAATTTGCGCAACATCAAATGTATCACTTGTAGAAGTTTTACCGTCAGCATTAACTGTTACATTTGCATTATTGATGTTAACATCATCAACTCCGTGCATTGTACTTTTAATAGTAACTGGATTATATCCATCTCCATTGATATCAACAGAAGAACCGGCTCCTGCAGTCGCAGTTACATCATTATCAAATGTTCTGCTTCCTTGAGTATTGATTTCTAAATTAGCACCGTTAGCTCCTGTACTATCAGCTTCAAGATTGATAGTTTGTCCTTTATCATTCTCATCTGTAATAGTACCACCGTCATTTAATGCTAACGTAGCACCACTCTTAACATTTACAGGATTTGTTGCATTTGTAATTGCTGATTCAACATTCGCGACTTTATCATTATCACCATAAACAGAAACATTTACACCATTATCTCCGCCGTCAATATCTTGTGATAATGTCAAGTTCTCATTAATGGCAGCAAGTATCAATTCACCACCATCAACCGTAGCATCACCATCTACCTCAAGTTCTGCATCATCAACAATTGCCAATACAGAATTATTACCAACATTTAAGTCTCCACCAATATCAGCTTTTGAAGCATTACCTTGACCGTCATTACCTCTGATTACAAGTGCATTGCCATCAGCAACATCAACATCACCGGATGTAGTCAACTGTGAGCCGCCATTTACAGCCAAGTCGGATCCTGTAGTCGGAGAAGTTCCATCGTTACCAACAACAACTGAACCCTGTTCAATATCACTGCCGTCTGTTTGTACAGAACCATTGATATTAGTAGTACCATCGCCGGTAACATCTGAATTTAATGAATTTTGATCATGATTTTCACCATCGTTCAAATTCAAAATACCATCGTTATCAACTCCGCCTTCAAAACCACTTGCAGTAGTGTTTATAACACCATCTTCCGAAGTTGGATCAGTTGGATCTGCAGCAGCGTTAGTAATAGCACCTTTAATAACACCATCACCTGTATTATTTATCACACCACCAGCTTTGTTTGTGACAGTACTATTTTGATTAATTTCAGCAGTGTTGTTTACTGTACCACTGTTATCAATATCAGCACCAATCTTAGCATTATCACCGGTGTTAGTTAATTCTGCTCCATCTTCTACTATTATTTTATTATTAGTAGTACCGCTATTACGGTGAATCAATCCGGAATTGTTCAATTTACCGCCTGATTTAACAGTAGTTTCACCTACAGTAATTGAAGAACCGTCTGCGATAGATAAAACCGCATCATCTTCAATATTCAAAGCATCTTGAGCAATATTTTTGCCGATTCCGGTTTCTACATGACCTTCTATATTTGTAGTACCATCTCCTATAATCGCACTAGCAGTAGTCCTTACGTCAGATTCATCATCTCCGCCGGCTAAATTCAGCACACCTGAGTTGTTTGTACCGGTTGTAGTTTCAGTAACAAGCTTATCAGCATCTATACTAAGAACACCATCATTTTTAATATATACAGAACCTTGTTTTATTGAACCAACAGTAACATTATCTGCATTGCCATCTTCATTACCGATCGTAGTTCTACCTTTACTGTCTGTAGCATTTGTAATTGAATCAATAGAAGTTTCACCTGTAAGAACTACACCTTTTGTACCACCGCCATTATTTATGATGTCAGTACCATTACCTGTCATAGTAACATTATCAAGTTTTACGGTACCACCTTTTGTATTATCAATTGCTGTTCCGCTAAATCCTGAAATTGTAGCGCCATTATCTCCACCTTTAATAGTCAATGTTTGAGTATTTTTAGCAAGAGTAATAGATTGATCCGCACCTGTTATTGTTTTACCGTCAGCAGTAACTGATAATGAAGTACCACCTAATTTCAAATCAGATGCACTTGTCAAATCACCATCACCAACTGTATAAGCTTTTGAATCAATAGCAGATCTGATTGCATTTTCTAAGTTAGTATGATTACCTGAGATATCTCCGGAAGTATTATCATAAGAAAGTAACAATCCACCTGTTATTGTTGAGCCGTCATGAGCTTTATCATCAATTTGAACGTCTGTAAAATTAACTTTATCAGCGATATCAGAATGAGCAACATGAACAACAAACTCTGTTTGAGTCGGATCAGAATTAATTGATATGTGGTTAATATCAATTCCGTTATCACCAACAATACTTGCTGCAGTAATTGAATCTGCATCTTGATTTGCAAAATCAACATCCAAATCGACTCTCAAAGCATTTGCTGTTGTATCAACAATACCTAAATTAACATCATGATCATAAGCATTATCAACCAAGCTCAAAATACCTGAACCTTTAACAGTTGAATCTGAGATATCACCACCATTAGTAACGTCTAATTTCATAGTACCTGAGTTGATATCAATTGTTTGATCTGCAATAGCTTTTGCTATAGTAACATTTGAAGTTGAAGTTGTTTTGATAGTAACCGTACCACCTGAAACAGTTCCGGTACCGTCATCTATACCTGCAATATTGTGAGTAAGCGAACCACCTGTCAATTCAACTTCACCACCGCCTACAGCGATTGTTGAAGAAGCATCAGTAGCGATTTTAGAAGCATTAGAAGTAATTTTACCGCCTGTAACAGTTAAATTTCCTGTAACTTCACTATTTTCAGCACTGTTAGCAACTTGACCGCCATTAACAGTCAATGCACCATCGATTTTGGCATTGTTAGTTAAAGTACCTTTTGCAACAGCAACATTGTTACCTGAAACGTCACCATTAAATATAACTTCGCCTGTAGAACTTTCATCATTATTGATATTTACAGTGCCGTTTGAACCATCGATACCACCGCCAATAGTGATCTTTTTACCTGAACCTGCATTCAAGCTGACGATATTTTCGTTATAAATATCATTTGGATTACTATCTGCAGTATTACCACTGAACGAAACGTTTGTAGAATTAGCAATAATATTTATTAAACCTTTGTTATAAATAGCACCACCGTTGTCAGTTGCAGTGTTACCTGTAAAGTTTGTATCAGTAAATGAAATAACACCTACATTACCGCCTCTATCAGCACCATCGTTGAATACCGCACCACCACGTGCAGCAGAGTTATTTGTAAACGTTGAACCTGTAACTTTAACATAACCGTCACCTGCTGCATCATTGTAGAATGCGTTATAGATAGCACCACCATCTGTTGTTGCTTGGTTACCTGTAAATTGAACGTTTGTTATATCCAATTTTCCGTTTACGTTGTTACCTTGAGCGGTATCTCTTGTTGCAATAGCACCACCTCTTGTTGAAGATGTGTTATTTGAGAATATACCTTTATCAGTGCCATTACCTGTTACAGACGCAACAGCTTCAGAACCTAGGAACAATGCACCACCACCGTCAGCACTTGTTCCTGTAACGCTATTTGATGTAAAGTTTGTGTTTTGTATTGTCAAGTTTGCAAATGCGTCTACAGCACCACCATCAGATTTAGCAGTGTTTGACGTAAATGTTGAATCAGAAATAGTCATAAATGCATTTGCTGTTTGCAATCTTTCAAGAATTGCACCACCTTGTTCTCCTGCAGAGTTATTTGAGAATGTTGAACCTGTAATATTTACAGTACCCATTCTGTGGTCAATAGCACCACCATAAGTTGTAGCGCTGTTATTCGCAAATACTGTATTATTAATTGCTACATTTATATTCTTATTACCTGTATCAATAAATATTGCACCACCTTCGTCAGCGTTATTGCCTAGATTTGCATCTGTTGTACTGCCAAATATTGCATCACTGATTGTTGTTGTATTTGATGTATAAATAGCACCACCACGTCCAGAAGATGTATTGCCTGTAAATGTTGGGTTATAGGTTGTTGCTCCTTCAACTTCTTTTTGAATAGTCAAAGTACCTTCGTTATAAATTGCTCCGCCGTTCGGATAAGTAGTTGAAGCAGTAGCACCATTAAATGTGTCACCTGAATATGTTGCTTCTGCACTTGTTCCAAGATGTCTT
Source organism: bacterium (assembly GCA_017941035.1). Classification (GTDB taxonomy): domain Bacteria; phylum Cyanobacteriota; class Vampirovibrionia; order Gastranaerophilales; family Gastranaerophilaceae; genus Zag111. The sequence goes on from JAGAXG010000007.1 coordinate 42,403, forward strand.
TGTTGTGCAGTGTATGTTGTCGGGTCGGAGATTAATGTACCTCTGTTTATAATCGTAGAACGGATTACTGAATCTTTGATATTCAATGTTGCACCTTCTGCGTTCAGTACTGCAACAGTATTATTTGCACCCATTATAGCTTCGTTAAGATTCAATGTTCCGTGGTTTTCTAATGCGCCGTTTGAATCAGCTTTGAAATCATCAAACTGAGCTTTCTCTATAGTCAAAATTGAATCTTCAGAAACAATTATACCTTTTGTATTAGCATCAGCAGCTTTAACAATATCTGTATTTGCATCTGTACCTTTGATTAAGAAATCAGTATTTTTACTAATTGTTCTTTCTTCATCTGTAGCGGTAGCAGAACCATAAGATTCACCACCTGTGGTCAATTCATAATCAACAGTTTGAATAGCCTCGGTTGTATCATCTACAGCTTTTGTAAGGTCTCTTTCTGAACCCTTAGCCATTTTAACAATACGTTTATCTGTACTATCTTGAACTAAAGTATACTGATAACCGCCTTTGTATGCGCTATATGCTCCGGCAAGAGAATTAGCATCCAAATCAATATAAGCATCTGTAAACAAATTGAACTTTGAATCTTCATCAATTGCAATTGATCTGTCAACATAAACGCTATCGATACCTAAAACAGTTCCGTTAATAGTATTTGCAGTGATTGAATCCCCGAAATCAAATGATATCTTAGCTCCGGATGTAACATTGATAGTATCAGCAACAATAGAAGATGAACCTACAACTTCTTCGCCTAACACACTTGTAACAGAATCTGCTCCAAGAGTAATTATACCTGTATCACCACCAATACCAAGATCTATATCTGTTTTACCATACAGATTTAAAGTCCCTGCATTATAAATACCGTTTGCAACTGTCAAATCAGCGTCACTTGTTAATTCACCGCCTAAATTAACAATGCCTGCAGATGAACCTTCTATATTCATAGTGCCTTTTAATATGGCAGATGCAGGAGATGTGCCGGTTTTCTGAATCCAAAGACCATAACTTTCACCATTATCAGCGGAAGCAATCAATGATGATTCTTTGCCTTCAGAACCAAGAACTATATTTGCTGAATCAGATATGAATGCACCATAAGCAGTGGCATCTGTTCCTGTTGCTTCTGCATTTACTGTTAATTGGTCAGCAGTATAAGACCCATTGTCTGCTACATGTACACCACTAGCAAATTCTTCTCCGGTAGCATTGATTGTCAAATTTCCGTTAGAAGTAAAATTCCCTGAAGAACCGCCATATTTTCCAACTTTTGTTCCGTAAGCATACTTACCTTCAACATCTACTATAGTATTTGAACCTGATAACAAGTTAACATTTCCACTGTATTGAGAATTTACACCATACGCAAAATATGAATCTGATTTTGCTGTTACATGCAAATTATCAGAACTTGATTCTATTGTTGAATAATAACCGCTTGAAAGTAAACCTACAGCGCCATTATCACTTGAATCCGAAGTGATATTAATATTATCGCCATTAAGATAAACACCTGCATTATATGTAGCATCGGTTGTTGTCTTATCACTCAAAACGTTAATACCGGCTGTACCCATAGATGCACCTGCATTTTTGGCTGTAATATCAGTATCACCGTTTACATAAACTTTTCCTCTATGAGCATAAATACCATGTGCATATTGACCGCCTTCTGCCTCTAGAGTAGTCAAATCAGCAGAAAGTGTAACGCTTGCACCGCTTGCATCATAGACTTGAATTGCTCTTGTATATCCTCCAGTGTTATTTGCACCAAAAGAAGAAACTTCTGTAGAATTACCCGTGAAAGTTGTTTTTGAACCATTCCATGCTTGAATACCCAAGCTGTCTTTTCCTACTGCTTGAGTATAAATTGAAATATTTCCGTCATATATAGTTTCTGAATTTGAACCGCCTGAACGTAGTGCTCTTGCATCTGCAGTACCTGTACTAATTGCGCTGCCAATCAAATTTCCTGTGAATGAAAAATTTGTATTTGCAGCACTGTTTTCAATAACTACATTACGTCCTGCAGCTCCGCTTGCATTTGCAATTAATGTATAATCTCCGGTAGCAAGTGAAGATTCTCCTTGTACATAAACTGCAGAATAACGATTTGAACCTAAATTTATTGTATTTGTAATCTGTTTATTAGCTTCAAGAGTAATAGCACTATCAATTAATACTATACCATCATCTGCATTTGCACTTGTCGCACCAGCCATCATTGATGCTATCAATGTCGCCGCCATCAACACTTTCTTTGATACATTCTTCTTGCCCATTCAAATTCTCCTTTTATTTATAAATAAATACTATTCTCGATTCTAATATTCACCAATAATAACTGAAATAAAATTAATATGCAACTAATTTACTTTTACTTATTAATATATATTAAGCGGGTTAAAAATAGTTTTTTTAACCCGCTTTCAAAAATCATATTATTTACAAAATCTTTGTTATTTCTATTTTTTTGACTCTTTTTTTGATGCTTTTTTGTTTCCTTCTTGTTTTTGAGGAACAAGCATTGAAACTACAGGATATTTTCTTGAAATAATTTCTTTACCGTTATCTTCGACTATTATTGTCAAATCAGATACACTGTAATCCATGACTATTTTTAAATCATTAGCATAAGCATTATAAACAAAATCTTCGTTTGGAATTTCTACTGTCAAATCCCCAATTGAAACTTCTTTACCATTATTTGCTTTTGCTTTTATAGCTAACTTATGTTCACCAGCTTTCCAATTCGGACCGCATAATATTGCCAAATCAAACTTGAATTCTGCCGGCATAGCTACCGTTGTTAACCTATCATAAATATTTATACATGTTAATTTGTTATTCTTAAAAAGAACATTTTCCGCTAAAACTAAATATTCTGACATTTTTACCTGCTTCCTTTTTTCTTACCAACTACAAAATAATTTTAACATAAAAATATTTTTATAATAAAATAAATTTATGGAATGGATTTATTTATTAATTGCAGGATTTTTTGAAATAGCTTGGGCTATAGGACTAAAAATGTCTCATGGTTTTACTAATATTTACATGAGTATTTTTACAGTAATTGGAATGATTGCAAGTTTTTATTTTTTATCTCTGGCATTAAAAAATATTCCGCTTGGAAGTGCATACGCAATATGGACGGGAATAGGAACTCTCGGAACTGTTATTCTCGGAGTAATTTTATTTAAAGAACCGATTAGTATTATGAGATTTGTATGCATAGCTTTAATCCTGTTTGGTATAACAGGATTAAAGTTGTTATCTGCATAATTTCTATTTATTAAACCCGATAGGCTTTGTAGTTTTCTTACCTTGCTCTTTAAACCGATTTATCGCGTTTAAGAAATCTTCTTGGTTGATTACAGCATTATCCATATCAGAAGGAACAAAAGTCCCGTTTTCCATTTTTTCATAAATTCCAAGACGATTCATCATGTTTTCTCTTGCCATTTTTGAAATAAATTTGATATCTCCGCCTACAGCTTTTACATCAAATAATTTGTCTGACAATACATCCATATCAACATCTTTATCTAAAGCTTTACCTGATGTATGAATTTTTAAAATTTCTTTAATTCCGTCTTTGTCAGGTGCATCTATTTTAATGTGTTTACTAAATCTTTCTGAACGTTTTAGCGCAGAATCCAAAGTTTCATATTTGTTTGTCAAACCAAGTATAAATACATCATCACCGCTATTATACAAATCAGTTAATGATGTCAAAATTTGATTTACAACTTTAGCTCCGTAAACATCTTTTTCTCCGCGTTCTTTACCGATTGCATCAATTTCATCTATAACTCCAATGGACGGCTGGTTTTCTTTTAGCGACTGGAAGAAAGCACGTACATTTTCTTCGGATTCGCCCACATATTTACTTTCGAATTCCGTACCGCTCATGTACATATAATTTACACCTGCTTCATTTGCTAATGCTCTGCTGATTTCGGTTTTACCGGTTCCCGGAGGTCCGTATAAAATAAATCCCCTTGTTATATCATCAGCATTATAAGCCGAAGGATATTTTACAGGATATAAAATCCCTTTCTTCAATTCTTCAATAGCCTTAGTTTGACCGCCGATTCTTGAAAAATCAATTTTGGAAGGAACTCCCCTTTCCTGCTGAATTTGTTTTGATACAGTTTCAAAATTTAATCTGTTTATACTTTTATCAATATCTTTTGAATAATCATAAACCCTTGTAAAAAATTTTGTTTGATTTGACAAATTTGTTTGTGGTTTATCTTTCACATAAAAATGTTCCCCAATACCGGATGCAGAATCTAAAAACTGAATCAAATTACCATCTTGAACAGAACTACTTTTACCAGGGTCTAAAGAATAATGAGCTCCATTTACCCTTATGAAAAACTCTTCATTATTAATATTCATTATGTGATTATCACCATCAGTATGTTTAAAAAATACATAATCATGAGTCAATTCTCTGTCCGGAAGATAAAATTCTCTTTTTATAGGTGACGAAATCTTATTCACATACTTGCGAAACGCAGTTTGTGCTCTGTTAAAATCAGAACCCAACAATATTACATCTCCAAGTTTAATATTTTGCAATACTTGAGCCAGCCTGTCAGATACAGGAATTTTCAATGCCATTTCTATTGCACTTTTTGCAAGCTCATCCGTACCTTTAAATGATGGTATAGAACTATTGACAAGCTCTCTTCCATAATAAACATTTGGAAAACTCACTACATTATTCGTACTTTTTAAAATTTCTGTTTTTTGTGCATTATCATTGTTTTTAGAAATACTGTTCGTATATTTATATCCGCTAATTGATTGTATCTTCATTTTCTGTTTTACCTTCCCCAAAAACTATTACTACTTTTATAGTAGCATCACTGAAACATTTTATTTTGTCAATAGCAAACTACTATATTTGTAACATTTTTTTAAGAATTAATATTTTTTCTATCAAAAAATATTTTAACAAATTTTAAAGCATTGAAATAATAAGGAGATTTACATGAAAATATTACCAGTTACAAATTATTCAATTACTAATTACAATAAAAACAAAAACTCAATTAAAAATACTGAACAAAATGAAACTAATAACAGACTAGAATTTAATTCCGCACCGTCAGAAATCGCAGGACGTGCACAAATTTTAATGACAGGAACACAAAATTCTGAAACTAAAAAATTTGAAAAATTAAGAAACGAACTAGCGTCGAAATGTGAACCGGCAATATTAGAACTAAAAAAAGCTGATTGGGATTTTTATACAAATTCAACTGATGAGAATATGAGAAAAAGTCAAGAAGCCAATGAAAAATATACTGAAATATTTAGAGATGAAGAAACGTATAAAAAATTCAAAGAAATAGATAAAACAAAGCTTCCTAAACACGAAGCAATACAACTCAAAGATATTTTAAAAGGTTTTGAAGATGAATTAGGGACAGGAGAAGCATTAAAAGCACTTCGAGATAAAGAAAGCGAAATTGGGAAAAAATTTAATACCGCCGTAATGAAACTTGACGGGAAAAATGTTTCAAATCTTGAGTTGAATAAAATTTTGGAAACTGAAACAAACCCTGAAATAAGAGAAAAAGCATACAATGCACAACTTGAACGTGGAGAACTGATTGTTCAGGATTTAAGAGAATTAGTCAAAATGAGAAATGAATATGCGAAATCAAAGGGATATGACACATATTTTGACTATATGCTTGAAGTATACGGAACTTCGGCAGAAATGATTAACAAATTGGCAAATGAAATTTTAGATAAAAGTTCTGAGAATACTAGAACTATATTTTCAAAACAAAATGATGAATTGAAAAATTTCTTTAATACTGACAAACTTGAAAATTATCACTACAAGATTTTATTAGATTCAAATCCTAAAAAAGAAATTAATGAAATTCTCAAAAATAAAGATGTTGTAGACATTACAAGAAAAATATACTCAGGTATGGGCTACGATATGGATAAAATGATGGATGATGGCAAACTGGTTCTCGATTTATATCCTAGAAAAAATAAAAACAGCCACGGTTTTTGTTTTGATATAGATTTTGGGAAAGATGCTAGAATACTTGCAAACTTATGCAACGATGAAAGTAGTTTAGAAACATTGATGCATGAAATGGGACATGCCGTAAATGCCCTTGGTGTTCCTGCAAATACTCCATACTTTGATAAAGACTTTGCATCCGCGACATTTACAGAAGCAATTGCAAAGATGATGGAAGATTTACCAATGAAAGAAGGGACTCTTTCAGAGATTGTAAGAGATAAGGAACTATTGGGAAAATTCGAAGCTTCATTAAAAGGTTCCAAAGCTTATTGGGTAGGAAGATTTCTTGAAATAATAGAATTTGAACGAGATATGTATAAAAATCCTGACCAGGATCTTGCAAAATTATGGCAGGAAAAGCGTGGAAAATATTTGCACAGGGATGTTTCTGCAGACAACGAATGGGCTACTATTCCACATTTCATTACTCATCCGGGGTATTATCAAAACTATTTTCGTGCAGAATTGATAGAAGCACAGATTTATAATAAACTTAAACAAGAACTTGGAGATATCACTAAAAATAAAGATACTGCGAAATATTTGGATGAAAATTTATTTAAATATGGTGCTTCAATAGATGAATATGATTTAATTAAACAATTTACCGGCAAAGAATTTTCAGCAGAAGACTTTGTGAAAAGTTTAGAATAGCATTCCGGAGTATTTGTAAACAAAAAAAATTCTGATATAATATCTGTATGATTACTTTTATTATCGGCATTATAATTTTATTTTTAGGATATTTATTTTATTCTCGTTATATTGATAAAATTTTTACACCTGAGAACAAATTAACACCTGCGCATGAATTTAAAGATAATGTTGACTACATTCCTATGTCAAAGACAAGAAATGCACTCATTCATTTTCTGAATATAGCCGGAATGGGGCCTATTATTGGAGCGATACAAGGGATATTGTTTGGTCCGATAGCTTTTATACTAATTCCTATCGGTTGTATATTTGCAGGAAGTGTACATGATTATTTTGCAGGCATGCTTTCTATAAGAAATCGCGGGGCACAAATCACCGGTTTAATTCAAAAATATTTAGGGAAAAATATTTTCAAGATTTTTATAATTATTGTTGCAATAATGCTTCTTTTACTTGCAACAGTATTTGTTTATACAGCAGGAGACCTATTTGCAGAACGATTTTTGGGAATTAAAGATTTTGTTATAACAAATCCAAAGTTATTGGTAACATATATTGTAATTCTTTCATATTTTGTAATGGCAACTTTGTTCCCGATAGATAAAATCATTGGTAAATTTTACCCAATTTTAGGACTAATGTTGATTTTAGGTACAAGTTTTGTCCTTATTGGATTTTTTATAAACGGAATTAATTTGCAAAATTTGAGCTTTTCAAATTTAAATATTCATCCAAATAATACACCTTTAATACCTATGTTTTTTATGACAGTAAGTTGCGGTTTGTTATCAGGATTTCATTCAACACAAGCAACGATAATTTCAAGAACTGTTGACAAAGAAAAAGACGGAAGACAAATTTTTTACGGAATGATGTGTATTGAATCATTAATAGCTATGATTTGGGCCGCAGCAGCAATGGATGTGTACAGTACAAATCTTGTTCCAAATAATCTTATTGGAACTGTAAATGTAGTCAATATCATTGCAAATAAATTTGTGCCGTTAAATTTAGCTTTTTTAGTAACAATAACAATTATTATTCTTCCTATAACTTCAGGAGATACCGCACTAAGAGGTTTGAGAATAACAATAGCTGAAGCTTTAAACATTGAGCAAAAGAGCATCATAAAAAGATTAGCTACAGTTATTCCAATTATTATTTGCGTATTATTCATACTAATTTGGGCTAAAATTCATACAAATAGCTTTACTTTAATATGGAGATATTTTACATTTTTCAATCAATTAATAGCTATTCCGACATTGTGTTGTGCAACTGTATATCTTGCATTAAATAAGAAAAACTTTTTTGTAACCCTTTTACCTGCATTATTTTATGTGTTTATAACAATGTCTTTTATATTCAGTGAAAAAATAGGTTTTAATTTACCGCTAAAATATGCCGAAATAATCGGACTTATTATAACTGCTATTGTATTATTATTCGTACTAAAACATATTAAAACATAATAAAAAAGAAGGTCTTGAAACCTTCTTCTTTATGGAGCGTGTAAAGTTTCACTTCAGATGATTATTTGTTTCACTCGAAATGATTATTTGTTGGAATTTCATGTGATTATTTTATGTGTAACGATTTTTATTTGAGTAGCTACAATTGAGGTAATTTTTTATAATAAAAATACTTTATACAAATATAGGGAAAGGAAAATATCAGATAAATGAACCTAGTTATTAAAAATCTACTTTTAAAAACAGAAAGGTCATATCTTAAAACAAAAGAATTTTTTAGTACTAACATACGTCTAAGAATTAAATCAAGCAAAACTCTAGAACGTTCACCTAAAGTTGAAAAATTCACTCATAACAATCCTTATTGTTATTCTTGTAAAACAAAAGGTGGAGGAGCCGTTGGTTCAATGCCTGATTATTATACAACTAAACGCAAAGTCCATATTGATGCTAAACCTGAATATTGGACAATTGCAAGAAATGGTCGTGGTAGAGCTGTTAAATGCGATAGGGATACACCTGGAGCTATATATCACCCTTCAGTACCTGCTCATGATGAAATATGGAAAAATTGGTCAGATTATTACTTAATCCAAAAAATTTTTGGAGACGGGCAAGGTGCTGGGACTGCTTATGTAAGAGGAGTAGTACTTAAGAGCCTTAAAGATAATCAAACTCGTGGTAAAGTATTGTTAGAAGCCACTTGCATTGACGGAAAAACTCACCCTGCAGGTTTTTACTATAAACTTGGGTTTAGGCATACCAATGAACAATTTAATATAGAATTGGAGAAATGGCTAAAAGAAGGTGGCAAAAAAGAAAATGCCCCATGGTGCCCCGGCAACATGTATCTCCCGAGAGAGAATATAATGCGTTGTCTTAATTATGGCAACACAACATATTCACTAAAAGGTAAATTATTGATTAAGGGATATATGTTAAGAAATAAAATATTATATGCTATAGATAATCTTAAAAGTTGTGATGTATAATAATTTACAATTAATAACCGTTAAAATATTTACCGACCTTGAAAAAATCTTCCAACCTTTTATAAATTTTGATTAAAATTATATGATTTTTTGATTTAACGAAACCAATGAAAAATCGTCTCAAGCGTACAAAATACCGGAAAGTTGCAAAATCGCTAAAACTCTTTTGTGGACAGAATTAGGACACAAATGGGAACAATATAGACTTATTGGTTCAAAAAAAGGACTTTCAGGACTGTTCTATGTTACTATTCGTTGGTTACTTCCAACCGCCAAACCCTTTAACAACAGCCGATTTGTGGCAAAATAGGACTATTAACCGTACAGATACACTGTCCTGAAAAAATACAGAGCGGGAGACGAGGCTCGTGTCTTGCTCGCTCGCCATCGACGTGTCTGCGCTGTTTGCTTTAAGTGGCAAGAGCCACAAGCAAACAGGCTTCGCACTTGGCTCGCTCGCGCAACTCGCTAAAAATGCAACTTCTCGCTCTATCTTCGGCTAATAAAAAGAAGCCCTTTTCAGGACTTCTCTTTATTAGCGGGAGACGAGGCTCGAACTCGCGACATCCTCCTTGGCAAGGAGGCATTCTACCACTGAATTACCCCCGCATATTTACGGTACTACTAAATAATACATGCTCAAATTAAAATTGCAAGCACTTTTTTATTTTTAATGATTACCACTTTTTATCCATTGATTTTATACTTACTGAAATTCTAGATCCAAAACCTTTATTTAAAGTGTTTACCAAATCATTTGACGCATTTACCCAGAACATTGAAGATGTTAAAACTTTACTTTCTCCGGTTAAATCAGGAAGCTTTAACATTACAGGATCCGAACCTTTATATTTACAAAGAATCTGTTTCATTAAAACAATTTCTTCATATTTGAATTCATCTTTAAACTCAACAGTGAAAATATTTGTATTATCAACAGGTTTAACTGTATCAATCAGAATTATAGGTGGTTCATCATCACTTCTTCTGCTGACTTTCCCTGATACTATTATCCTTTGTTCATTTTGCAGTAAATCACCATACTCCGCAATTTTACCGTTAAAAGCTAATGTATCTACTTTCCCTGTTAAATCCTCAACAGTAACAAATCTTATAAACTTTGTCGGATCATTTTTCTGAGGAATTTGACGAGAAGCCGTCACAAGCCCGCAAATCGTTACAGGTTTATCATTTGCAATAGAAGCAATTTGTGAAATCTTATGGGTCATTAAAAATGGCAATTTATCTCTTATTGTAGACAACGGGTGACTGGTGACATAAAATCCTAAAAACTCTTTTTCAAAAATTTGAATTTGTCTTGCGTCATATTCCTCATCTGAGCCTGCAAGAGTAAATTTTGCGCTGTCAATTGATGCTGTATCCCCAAGCATATCAAATAAATTACCCTGACCTGATTCTTTTTCTTTTGCCTCTTTTGAAGCAGTAGAAGTAATATAATCAATATTTTCCATTAATTGTTTACGGCTCTTTTCTATTTGAGAAAAAGCTCCGGATTTTATCAAACCTTCTAATGTACGCTTATTTGTACATTTTACATCCACACGTTTTATAAAATCATAAATAGAAGTATATTCTCCGTTTTCCTCACGCTCTTTTATAATTTCTTCAACTACACCTTCTCCAACTTGTTTTATAGAAGCCATTCCAAAACGAATATTCTTTCCATCAGGAGCATATTCCAAATAAGATTTATTAATGTCAGGCGGTAAAACTTTTATTCCATATTTTAAAGCTTCTTCAATATATAATTGAGTTTTTTCTTTATCATCAGGAACACTTGAAAGCAAAGCTGATAAATATTCAACAGGATAATGACATTTTAAATAAGCAGTCTGATACGCAACAAAAGCATAAGCTGATGAATGTGCCCTGTTAAAACAATATGCAGCGAAATTTTGAATCTGTTCAAACAAAACTTTCGCATCTTCAGCCTTCATTCCGTATTTAGAAGCACCTTGAATAAGTTTACCTTCTTGAGCAGCCATAGCAGCAGGATCTTTGTGCCCCATCATACGACGAACCTGATCTGCTTGTCCCAAAGAATAATCAGCCATAACCTGGAAGATTTGCATAATCTGTTCCTGATAAACCATCGTACCATATGTATCTTTAAGTACTGGTTCTAATCGAGGGTGAGGATAAGTAATAGCTTTTCTACCGTGCTTTCTATCAACAAATTCATCTACCATGCCGGAACCTAAAGGCCCTGGGCGAAATAATGCAACTAATGCCCCTAAATCTTCAAAAACGTCAGGTTGTAATTTTTTTACCAAATTGGTCATACCTTGTGATTCAAGCTGAAATACCCCGACTGTTTCTCCGCGAATTAACATATCATAAGTAGGCTTATCATCAAGAGGGATATGGTTAATGTCGACATCTATTCCTTGGCATTTTTTAATAAGCTTAACCGTTTTAGAAATCATAGTGAGGTTTCGAAGACCTAAAAAGTCCATTTTTAAAAGCTTCATCTTTTCTAAAATTTCACGATGATATTGAGTAACAACAACACCATCTTTACCGTGTTGAACAGGGACAATTTCATCTAACGGTTTATAAGAAATAATTACTCCCGCTGCATGCATTCCTGTAGCATTTTTCAAGCCCTCAACATGCAAAGCGGTATCAACAAGTTTTTTTACTTCTGCATCTTCATCATAGATTTTTTTAAGCTCCATACCTTCTTGTAAAGCATCTGAGATCTTTGCTCCAGGATCTGGGGATATTAAATCAGACAATTCTTTACTTCTGGCATATGGTATATCAAAAACCCTTGCAACACTTTTCATTGCATTACGAGCAGCCAAAGTATTAAATGTAATAATTTGGCAAACTTTATCTGCTCCGTATTTTTGAACTACATAATCAATAACTTCTCCACGTTTATCAATACAAAAATCAGTATCAATATCAGGCATTGAAAATCTTTCAGGATTCAAAAATCTTTCAAACAATAAATGATGTTCAATAGGGTCTAAATCAGTAATATCAAGGCAATATGCTACAACTGATCCTGCCGCAGATCCCCTCCCAGGACCTACAGGGATATCATGAGTTTTTGCATAATGTATAAAATCCCACGTAATTAAGAAATAAGCACTAAATCCCATTTTTTGAATGACACCAAGTTCATATTTTGCACGTTCCTGTAATTCAGGAGTAATATTTTCCTCTCCATACTTACGCTTCATACCCTGTTGGACCAAAAGCTCTAAATAAGTATCGGTTGTATAACCATCCGGAACAGGAAAATCAGGTAAAGGTGCCTTCCACTCAACTGTTATTGAGCACTTTTTACAAATATCAACGGTATTTTTAATACATTCATTAAAAGTTTCAGTATCTAACCAACGGAAAGCATTCCTTAATTCATCAACAGTTTTTACATAAAACTCATTATTAGGAAAATGAAAACGATCAGTGTCTGTTTTTAAAGATTTTGTCTGCATACACAATAAAGTATCATGCCAATCAGCATCTTCTTTTTTAAGATAGTGAGAGTCGTTTGTTATAATCATTTTTATATTTAGTTCTTTTGCAAGACGGATTAATTCAGGGTTTGTGCGTTTTTGTTCATCAAGTCCATGATCTTGAAGTTCAATATAATAATCTTCACCAAATAAATTTTTATACTTTTGAGCAACAGCTTTAGCTCCCTCATAATTACTTTTTAAAAGGTTTTGAAGAACTTCACCACCTAAACAAGCACTACAACAAATCAAACCTTCATGATATTTTTCCAGTAATTCAAAATTTATACGTGGTTTTACATAAAATCCATCTATATGCGAAATTGAAGATAATTTAACAAGATTCTTATAACCTGTATTATTTTTTACAAGTAAAACCAAATGATAACGCGGGTTATGATTTTGATCGTGTTCAGAAATATCTCCGTCATGAACGTAAAATTCTTCTCCTATAATAGGATTAAATAAATTTGGTTGATAAGTAGGATCTTCGGAAGCTTTTGCTTTTTCGGAGGAATTAATTTTTTCGGCTTCTAAATATAAGTCCATCGCGCCATACATAACACCGTGATCAGTAATAGCGACTCCGGGCATGTTATGTTCTTTGCAGAACTTACACAAATCACCAATTTTTATCGCTCCGTCTAACAAAGAATATTCGGTATGAAGATGAAGCGGAACATATTGAATCTCATCAGCCATAACAGCATGTTAGCAAAAAAAGTTTTAATAAAAAGAGATTATTAAAATTTATTTAAACTTAAATATAAAAAAAAGCCGTTCTAAAAAACGGCTACCAGACTTGGGGAGGAGATACGAAAAACTTTCGTTTTTCATATCCATATTTTCCATATCGACAACCGTATAATTTTCTTTATACATACAGTAAAAATCTCCTCTAAATGGAGGAGATTTTTACTGTCTCATACTTTAATATTTATCCGACCTGCATTTCTTTTTCGAATCCAAATAAAGAACTTACGGATTCATCATCATGGATTCGCGAAATTGCCTGTGCAAGCAACGGAGCAACAGAAAGTTGTTTTATATTTTTAGGCATTATGTTCATATCAAGAGGAATAGTATTAGTAACAATACATTCAGTTATTGGAGCAGAAGCTAATCTTTCAATTGCAGGTCCTGAAAATACAGGATGCGTTGCCCCTACATAAATCTCTTTTGCGCCCCTTGATTTTAAAAGTTTTGAAGCTTCACAAATTGTCCCTGCAGTATCAATAATGTCATCAAACATTAAGCAGACCTTGCCTTCAATATCTCCGATGACATTAGTTGCAATAGCTTCATTATGCTTATCACGCCTTTTATCGATAATTGCAATTGGGCAATCAAGACGTTTTGCGAAATATCTTGTTCTGTTAGCACCGCCCATGTCAGGAGAAACGGCAACCATTTCTTCAGGATTTATATTCAAACTCTTAATATAATTAGTCAAAATCGGAGCTGCAAAGATATGATCAACCAGTATATTAAAAAATCCTTGAATTTGTCCTGTATGCAGGTCCATTGCCAAAACTCTATTTGCTCCGGCAGTTGTAAGCAAATCTGCGACCAATTTTGCAGTAATAGCTTCTCTACCGGAAGTTTTTCTATCTTGACGAGCATAGCCATAATAAGGAATAACGGCTGTAATTGTTTTTGCACTGGCACGTTTGAATGCATCAATAATAATCAAAAGCTCCATCAAATTTTCATTAACAGGATTACAAACAGGCTGAACGATGAAAACATCATCCCCTCGAACACTTTCCTTTACTTGAACATAGATTTCTCCATCTGCGAAATTTTTAACAATCATAGGACCAACTGTTGTTCCGAGTTCGTTAGCAATCTCCTGAGCCAGAGCGGGATTTGAACGTCCGGCAAATAATTTAATATCATGATTTGGGCTAATTGCTTTTTCTAACTCCGCATAAACTTTTTCTTCAATCACAGCCATATTAAAAAAATCCTTTCCACTTACACACCAGCATTATGTATTATAAAACTTTAACTGGTATTCCACAAGTTTTTTTTAAGTTTTGTAATATCAATACTTTAAAAATTTTTTTTTGCATTAAAAAAGCGGGGTTATAAAATTTAACCCCGCTTTAAAATATTTATCATTTACCCCTTGGAATTCGCATTCCGTAAAATGAACGAATCACAAAGAATAATGAAATTATCAAAAATACAAATCCAACATAAGGAGCTATATTGCGGAAATTCTCATTAATAGCAATTTCCATAGCTAATAGTCCAAACAAAGTTGTAAATTTAATAATTGGATTCATAGCGACAGAAGAAGTATCTTTGAAAGGATCACCAACAGTATCCCCAACAACAGTTGCTTCATGTAAAGGAGTACCCTTTTCTGCTAAGTCAACTTCAACAATTTTTTTAGCATTATCCCAACATCCACCGGCATTAGCCATAAATACAGCTTGGAA
This sequence comes from bacterium, assembly GCA_017941035.1. Classification (GTDB taxonomy): domain Bacteria; phylum Cyanobacteriota; class Vampirovibrionia; order Gastranaerophilales; family Gastranaerophilaceae; genus Zag111. The sequence continues at coordinate 57,547 of JAGAXG010000007.1, forward strand.
TAAACCAAATATAGCAATCGCTATCAAATAACTTACAAAGAATGATACTGCAAGCTGAGAACTCATACTTGGTGCAGATAAACAAGCTAATGCCAAAGCCATTGTAAATAGTGCAATAAAGATATTTACCATACCTTTTTGAGCATATTGAGTACATATTTTTACAACTTCCTTTGAATTTGCTACATTCGCACTTTTTTCATCAGTTTCACCAAGTTTAATATTTTCTTTAATATATTCAACAGCCCGATAAGCACCTGTTGTTACAGCTTGCATAGAAGCACCGCTGAACCAGAAAATCACAGCTCCACCTGCCAATAAACCTAATAATGTATAAGGATTTAACAAGTTCAAAATCATTTCAGGCTGAATTCCCAGAGTATTTTGAATTACCAAAATCAATGAGAAAATCATTGTAGTAGCACCTACAACTGCTGTACCTATAAGTACAGGCTTTGATGTTGCTTTGAATGTATTTCCTGCCCCATCATTTTCTTCCAAATATCTTTTTGCATTTTCAAAATCAGGTTCGAAACCGTATTCATTTTGAATTTGAGTTTTAACATCAGAAATTTCTTCAATAAGCGAAAGCTCATAAACGGATTGTGCATTATCAGTTACAGGTCCATATGAATCAACTGCAATTGTCACAGGTCCCATTCCCAAAAATCCAAAAGCAACAAGACCAAATGCAAATACAGAAGAATAACTCATTAAACTTTCTGGGATATATGTACTTGCAACATAAGCTAATGCCATTAAAACAACAATTACTGCCCCTATCCAAAATGCAGAGAAATTCCCAGAAACAATGCCTGAAAGAATAGTCAAAGAAGAACCACCTTCACGCGAAGCAGTTACAACTTCTTCAGTATGTTTAGCCTTTGGAGAGGTAAATATTTTAGTAAATTCAGGAATTAATGCAGCTCCCAAAGTTCCGCAAGAAATAATTGTTGCCAAAATAAACCAAGTACAACAGCCTAATCCTTTTAATAAAACGCTGCTGACTGTGTATGTCATAAAAATTGAAAGGATTGAAGTTAACCATACAAGTCTTGTTAAAGACAATTCGAAATCAAATTTTTTCGTAGTTTTTGCATATTCCTTATCATACAAACCGTTGAACCAATAAGCGACAACAGAAGTTATAATCATCAAAAATCTCATTACAAAAATCCACGCAAGCAATTGAACTTGATTACCTTCACCAGCAACTGCGAGAAGGATGAAACTTACTAAAGCAACACCTGTCACCCCGTATGTTTCAAACCCGTCAGCAGTAGGTCCGATTGAATCTCCTGCATTATCGCCTGTACAATCTGCAATAACCCCCGGATTACGAGGGTCATCCTCTTTAATACCAAATTGTATTTTCATCAAATCAGATCCGATATCAGCAATTTTAGTAAAAATACCTCCGGCGACACGCAAAGCAGAAGCGCCCAAAGATTCACCGATAGCAAATCCTATAAAGCAAGCTCCGGCAATTTCTCCCGGAACGAATAATAAAATCGTAAGCATCATAATAAGTTCAACTGAAACAAGAAGAACTCCAATACTCATACCTGCTTTTAACGGGATATTTAAAATATTTAACGGTTTACCCTTTAGAGATACAAAAGCAGTTCTTGCATTTGCTAAAGTATTCATCCTAATCCCGAACCACGCAACCGCATAAGAGCCTAAAATACCTATAACAGACCAGCCCAGAATTGTTAAAACACCAACCCATCCCATTTTTTGAAGATAACCGAAATAAAATGATATACAAATACCAATAATTATTTCTAATGCAAGTAAGAATTTACCCTGCTGAACAAGATAAGTCTTACAAGTTTCCAAAATAGTATTACCTACAGAAGCCATAGCTTCATGGACATCTAGTTTTTTAACCTCTAAAAATTTCCACAAACCGAAAATTAAACCTGCAAAGGCGATTCCAAGCCCAATTAACAATAAATTGTAATTGTCGGGAGAAATATCTTTTATACTTGGAACAACTAAATCGGCTTCACTTGCCATCGCAGAGGAAATTGAGGCAAATAACACTGCCATCAAAGACGCAAACTTTTTAAACATAGTCTCTCTCCTTCTTAAATATTTACTAAATAATTATAATCCATAAACGAAATTTGCTCAATTTATTTACAATTAGTCATGAATAATTCATACATTACAACCGAAACAGAAGTTGCTAAATTTAGAGACTCCACAGCATTATCCATTTCAATTTTTACTGAATTCGTCGAAAAATCAATAAGTTCATTTGATAACCCGTTTGCTTCACTTCCAAACATAATAAGAGACGGAGTTTTAAACTCAAAGTTTTTTAACAAATTATTAGTTCTTGGAAGAGTTGCAATTCTTTCAAAATCATTAAAATAAAATTTCAATTCTTCAATTTCAGAAATATTAAAAATCGGAATTTTCCATAAATTCCCGACAGAAGCACGTACACATTTAGGATTATAAATATCAACACTTTGCCCGTATAAAACTATTGCATCTGCACAAAATGCAACCGCAGAACGAATTATTGTACCTAGGTTCCCTACATCTTTTATATCTTCAAGTAATAAAACTTTTTGAAAATTTTTTAACAATTCAATATTGTATTTTTTTTGAATTCCAACAGCCACTACTTCGGGAGCACTTTCTGTTGTTGACAATTTTTTTAAAACAGATTTATTTGTGTAAATAAGAAGTTCTTTAGGAAAATCGAAACTATCCTCTTCAGTAAAAATATGTTCAATTTTTATTCCAAAATCTAATGCTTCTTTAATAGCCTTATATCCTTCCAACAAAAATTTTCCGCTTGCTTTTCGAAATCTTCTTTGCTGAAGTTTTACGATTTCCTTCACAAGTTCATTATTTACGCTTGTTATTTCCATTATTTAACCTCAAATTCATTAAGCCATATTTTTTCTTGTTCATTGAGCATTTCAAAGTTTATAAGTTTTTGTTCATAATTCATTTTTACAAATGAATGAATCTTACCATCTAGAAAATAGCATGAGTTTTCTAATCTTACCCCAAATTCTCCTTCTTTATACAATCCGGGTTCTATAGTAAAACACATGCCGTCTTTTATTTCAACTTTTGCTTTTTCACTATTACTCAAATTCGGCGGATACTCATGGACATTAACTCCTATTCCATGTCCTAGTCCATGATTAAATACAAATCCTTCAGGAGCATTCATATTTAGAAATTCTCGAACCTCAGAATCAATTTCAAAACCTGTTCTAAAAACGGAATTGTAACCCCTCAAAAATGCCTTTAATACCGTAGTATAAACTTTTTTATTTAGTTCAGAAGGTTCTCCTTTGACAAAAACCCTTGTAATATCAGTTGCCAATCCGCCATCAAAATATGCACCACAATCAATTAATACAAGACTTCCATCTTTAATTATTTCTTCTTTGGAAGATTTTGAATAATGCGCGAGTGCAGAATTCATATCCTTTGCAACTATAGATTTAAAACTCAAACCTTTTGCACCGTTATTCATAAATTCTTGTTCAAGTTTATTTGCAATATCATATTCTGAAATATTAGAATTGTTATTAATATAGTCTCTGATTGCTCCCATAGTTCTGTCAGTTCTTGAAAATGCATCTTTTAGATGTTCCAGTTCCTCTTTTGTTTTGATACTTCTCAAATATCTTACAGGATTTGAAATCTTATAAATATCGCTTTTTATAATACTTCTGTCAAAATCATTTGTAGTTAACGGATCAATGAGAACTTTAAAATCTGTAGTTCTTAAAAAATCCTCAAGTTCATCAAATCTGTCAGGAGTAAATAGTTCAGCAGAATTCTTAAACACAAGTGCCTTACCCTTAATCTTTGAGCTATAAGGGATTGAATAATTCCTTATATTGAAAAGATAAGATATATCATCTAAATCAGTTAATAAAATAACCTCATTTTCTTTTATATCGGCAATTTGAGATATTTTTTGCCCCTTTTGAGAAATTGTCATACCAGTTAATTCCTCATCAATTATTTCCGGAACAAATTCTTGATGAAGTTCTACATCATAAGGATCATTTTCAATAAGCACAAGATTATAATATTCCGATAATTCTTCAACTCTTTTTACAGAATTTTTTTTTGAAAATAAACCCAACTTCGCACCTTCTGGCAAAATTTTTCTTAATGAATCAAGAAAATTTTGCCCTGATTGAAGTTTTACAACAGTTACTTCACTATGATTCACTTCCAAATCTGCCTGAATATGATATCTTCCATCAACAAAAAGATATATGGTTTCAGGAGTAACAAGAGCATAAGCCGTAGAGCCTGAAAAATTTGTCAATTTATATAAAGAATTTTCGTCTAAAGTATTATATTCAACCAAAAACTCATTTGTTGTATTCACAAGTAAATATGACAAATCATTCTCATTTAAAAAGGTACGAATACTCATCATTTATCCTTAATTTTTATCAGTAAGTTTAATTAAATGCCAACCAAATTGAGTTTGAACAGGTTCAGATAATTCCCCTACTTCAAGAGAAAATGCAGCATCTTCAAATGGTTTAACCATCATACCTTTACCAAAAAATCCCAAATCCCCTCCAGCTCGTCCTGATGGGCAAAGAGAATTTTCCATAGCAGCATCTTCAAAAGAAATTTTTTCTGCTTTAATATCACTTAATAAATTTTGGGCTTCTTGTTCTGTTTTAACTAAAATATGGCTTGCTCTAATTTCTGACATAATTATTATCCTCCTATAAAACTACTTACTATTTTATAATAAAATAAAAATGCTTGCCTTGCAATCGCAAAACAAGCCGGAAGTTATAAAACATGAAAAATTTTAAGCTTTTAAGCGTAAGTTCAAAACATTTTAAACCAAACCGCAAAGAAGAAAAAATCTTATCGCAACCCCGAAAAAGTGTCCGGATGCCTTGAACTTACATATATATAATAAACGGTCATGGGAGTATTTTTCACCACCCAAAAGAATAAATCTTAACTATACTTAAGAAGTATTTTTCTTTAATACTTTAGAATAATAAAAATATCTTGATTTTAAAAATTATTGTGCTAATATGATGTTATGCGGACGTAACTCAGTTGGTAGAGTATCTGCCTTCCAAGCAGACTGTCGCGCGTTCGAGTCGCGTCGTCCGCTATTTTTATTAAATAAGATTCGGGAGATAAGTGTTGGAATTATTAAAAGCATGGGGAAGTAAATTTTCCTTATTCTTTGATAAGTATAGCAATTGTATTTTTGTTATTACGATGTTGCTATTTGTAGTTCTTACAACTTTAGGAATTTGTACTCACGAACCATGGTCAGATGAAGCTAATGCATGGCTTATTGCTCAAGATTTAAATTTATTTGAGATATTAAAATACATGAAATATGAAGGTCACATGTTTGTTTGGTATCTAATCCTTATGCCTTTTGCCAAACTACATATGCAATATCCTATGCCGATGCTTATTGCAAACCTTGTTTTTATGTGGGGCGCAATATTTATTTTATGGAAAAAAACTCCTATACATTCAATTTGGAAAATTTTAATAACTTTTTCTGCCCCAATTTGCTATCAATATGCAGTAATTGGCAGATGTTATTCTGTTGGGATATTTTTACTATTTACATTGTGTGCATTATTTAAAGATAAATTTAAACATCCATATTTATATTCAATTTTGATTATTTTATGCGCAAACACAAATTCTTTATGTCTATTTGGAGCAACAGCATTCGGTGTATTATTCTTTTTTGATTATATAAAAAAATATAAAGACTTTTTCAAAAGAAAAGAATTCTACGTTATTATACTTATTGCAGTATTAGGAATATTCATTATAGGATACCAGCTTTTGGGAGCAGATAATCAGGCTCAGCTTCTTAATATCCGAAAACCTTTATTACCACCCGCAAAAATATTTTGGTATATGCTTACAAGCGGATTTCAGGGAATGTTTATTGCTGAAAATACAAAAATATTGTTCGGCATTTCTTATATTATATTAGCACTAGCGACTTTTATTTTTGAACGTAAATCTTTATTTTTCTTTATTTTCACTTTTTTGGGTTTGTGTTTTATATTTCTTAATTTCTATAACGGATATAGATGGCACCATTATTTCTTTTACATTTATTTAATAGTTTCTATTTGGCTATTTAATTTAAATATTAAAGAAAAAAAAATATACCATAATTCCATATATATTTTCTTTTCAATTATTTCAATATTTATGATTACATCCAACATTCTTTACTACCATTTTGATATTTTTAATAAATTTTCTTACGCAAAACTTGCTTCTGAAAAAGTGTTAAATAATCCTGAAATCAAAAAAGGCAATGTCGTAATTTGTGATTTATTTCCTATAGCAACTATTCCTTACTTTAGAAATAAAAAATACAAAGTATATAACTGTTTAAACCAAAAAGAAGCATCTTTCTTTGATTATTCAAGCGATAATTTTAAAAAACATCCGACAGATTTTATAATTAAAGAGAATTTAGTTCCCGATTTATTTTCAAAATTTGAAAATAAACCAATATATATTATTGCTCAAACTTCCAATCCGAAGGCTCAATTTGTAAGTAATTACTATAAACTTGAATTAATAGATTGTACCCCGTTTTCATTAACAGATGGGAAGCTTTGCATTATAAAATTGACACCTGCTTATGATAGGGAAAAATAATGGATAGAAATAAATATAAATTATTATTAGAATATTTTCGTTACGTACTTGTAGGAGGTTCGGCATTCGTAATTGATCTTGCAGTTATGTACATTTTTAACGAATTTATTTTTAACGGGAAATTTCTTCATTTGTCTGTTTTTATAGGCTATACAGTTGGACTGATATATAACTTTTTATTATCTTGTAAATACGTTTTTGAAAACGGATTTGAAAAAATTAAAAATAAAGAAATTCAAAGTTTTATAATATTTACAATTATTGGAATTATTGGATTATTTTTAACAGAATTGTTAATGCATATTTTTGTAATAATTTTGGGTTTTTATTATGTATTTTCAAAAATTATTACTGGTGCAATTGTTATGTTTTGGAATTATTATGCAAGAAAGGTAATTATATTTAAATGACAAATAAGAAAATATTTATTATAGGTGCAGGTCCTGCCGGTTTAGCTTGTGCATATTATTTATTAAAAAATACCGATTATAAACCTGTAATAATAGAAGAATCGGAATACATAGGAGGAATTTCAAGAACTCATAACCATAATGGTAATTGTATGGATTTAGGAGGACACAGATTTTTTACAAAAAGCGAAGAAGTTATGAATTTTTGGAAAGAAATTTTCCCTGTTCAGCAAATGCCTTCAAAAGATGATATTCTTCTAAACCGTACAGAAAAATTTTCCGACAAAGGTATTAACCCGGAAGAAATTGATAATGTATTTTTAATAAGAAACAGATTATCAAGAATTTATTTTCTTAAAAAATTTTTTGACTATCCAATTAGCTTTAAACTTGAAACTTTTTTAAATTTAGGATTTTTCAATCTCATAAATGCCGGTTTCGGATACATATTTTCCTGCATTCATAAAAGAAAAGAAATTTCTTTAGAAGATTTTTATATCAATCGTTTTGGAAAACCTTTGTATAAAATGTTTTTTGAAGACTACACCGAAAAACTTTGGGGAATACATCCTTCAAAAATTGCACCAGATTGGGGTGCACAGCGTGTTAAAGGATTATCGCTTCTTGGAGTATTGAAAAATTGCCTTTTGAAACCTTTTACACCCAAAAACAAAGTAGAAACATCATTAATTGAAGAATTTTTATATCCTAAAAAAGGCCCCGGACAATTGTATGAAGTAATTGCAGAAAAAATCAAAGAAATGGGAGGAGAGATTATTCTAAATAACAGAGTTATAAACCTCCATAAGGAAAACAATAAAATTACTTCTATTACAACATTTGATACAAATAAACAGACTCACATTTATGAATGTAATGCAATATTTTCTTCTATGCCGATAAAAGATCTTGTTGATTCTCTTGATAATGTTGAGGATAAAGAAGTTAAAAATATTGCACACAATCTTCCGTATCGGGATTTTATGACAGTTGGTTTACTCGTAAAAAAATTCGCTATTAAAAATAAATCAAAATACAAGACACTTTCCAATATAATTCCTGACTGTTGGATTTATATTCAGGAACGCAATGTTAAACTAGGTAGACTTCAAATTTTTAATAATTGGTCACCATACTTGGTTAAAGATTTAGAAAATACCGTTTGGATAGGGCTTGAATATTTCTGTGCAGAAGGCGACAGTATGTGGAATATGAATGATGAGGATTTTTCGAAATTTGCATCAGATGAACTTTCCAAAATAGGAATTATCAATAAAGAAGATGTTTTAGATTATGTAGTAGTAAGAGTTAAAAAAGCCTATCCTGCATATTTTGGAACATACAAAGATTTTTCTAAAGTCAAAGATTATTTAAATAAACTAAACAATCTTTATTGCATTGGCAGAAACGGTCAACACAGATACAACAATATGGATCACTCAATTTTAACCGGTTTTGAAGCAGTAAGAGCTTTCATTTCCGGTTCAAACAAAGATACATTGTGGAGTGTAAATGCTGAAAAAGAATATCATGAAGAAAATAAATAGAATTTATTTATTTTCAAGAGACTTGATATAAACATCTTCAACAAGAACAACCGCAAGAGCTGCAATTGCAGGTGCAAATAGGACACCTACTACTCCCATATACTTTGCGGCAATAAACAAAAATAAATAAATTATCAGCGGATGTAAATTTAGCAGTTTACCAAAAACGTACGGTCTAATAAAATTGTTTTGGATTATTTGAGAAGTGAAAAAAACTATAGTTGTTAAAATCATCATAATAGGATCATATTTATAAACAGCTATTAAACATATTACAAATGCTGTAGCAGGACCTGCTACAGGAATGATTTCAAAAACAGTTGAAATTAAACCTAATAACAAAGCATAATTAACTCTTAACAGTAACAAACCAAGAGTTATCATTATACCAACACTAGCCATTGTAACAATTTGAGCTATTACATAACCGCCTATTTTCACAAAAATATTATCATAAATTTCAGAAGTCCGACTTCTCATTTGAACAGGGAAAAGCCTTAGTATAGATTTTTTTACAGTATCTTTATCTACCATAAAATAATAAATTACAAGTAAGGAAATTAATAGATAAACAAAACCTGAACCTACATTCTTTCCTAAACTAATTGTTTCGCTAAAAATTTTAGAAGAAACAGTGGAAGCGGATGAAATAATTCCACCAGCATCAAAATTCGAAATATTTACTCTTTTAAAAATAGGATTTGTATGTAGAAAATCTTTTAAAGATTCAATATATTGAGGGATATTATCAGCAAATATTTTTATTTCATTTCCCCCGATTACAATTATAGGAATAAAAAAGGCTAATACACATAATATACTTCCTCCCAAAACTATAGCAGAGGCCTTACTCCTTCCAAATTTAGGTTCAAGCTTTTGTACAAGCGGATCCATAGAACAAGATAGAACAAATGATGCAAAAAACATTATAGCAATATCACCAATTTTTGAAATAATCGCAATAAATATTACTAATGCGACAAAAAATATTATATTCTTTACATTCATATATTTAGGAAAAACATTTTCAAACATTATTAACTTCTCTTTTTTTCTCCAATTCTTTTTTGATTATAACCATAGAATATATAAATTAACACCCCGACAACAAGCCATATTACAAAATAACTTGATGATGTTTTTAATGTATTTAAAGAGAAAAATATTAATACCAAACAAATTAATATACCTAACAGAGGTACAACAGGGCAGAATGGAACTTTGAATGGTCTGTTATTATCAGGATTAGTTCTCCTTAATATCAATACCGCCAAACAAATAATAACAAATGAAGTAAATGTCCCGTAATTACACAAATCTGCAGAGATCTTCAAATCCATGAACAATCCGCAGACAATAACTGCAAAACCGGAAATCAAAGTCATTATGTGCGGAGTTCTAAATTTTTTATGTATTGCTCTCCAAGATCTTGGCAAAAATCTATCACGGCTAATAGCATAAAGTATTCTCGTTGTTCCTAACTGATACACAAGCAGTACAGTTGTTAAAGCGCACAAAGCACCTATTGAGATTAAACCTGCAAACCAATCTTTACCTACAAAACTCATTGCATGAGCCAAAGGCGCGGTTATATCAATCATATCAATTGGAACAATTCCCGTTAAAACAAGAGCTACACAAATATATAAAATTGTACAAATAACAAGAGTTCCCAAAATTGCTACCGGTAAATCTCTTTGAGGTTTTTCGGTTTCTTCTGCCGCAGTTGAAATCGCATCAAATCCTATATAGGCAAAGAATATTGTAAAAGTTCCCATCAAAATTCCCTGCATAGGCTCTGTAGGCAAAAAAGGAGTCCAATTTTCAGGTTTTACATAATGAGAACCGATAATTATGAACGATAGAATCATAAACATATTTACGCCAACCATTATACTTGCGACCCTTGTAGATTCTTTAACCCCTTTAATAAGCAAAAGAGTCAAAACAACTACAATGATAACAGCAGGTAAATTAACAGCTACAGGGATTTTATCAAACAAAAACGGGACTTTATCATGAATATCCCAACCGTACTTGTCACACATAGAATATATTGCCCTGTAATCATATCGGAGCCATATCGGGATATTTAAAATAAAATCAGGTAAACACCCTTTAAAACCTTTCAAAAATTGCATAAAATAACCTGACCATGCACTAGCAACGGTAATATTACCAATTGCATATTCAAGCATTAAAATCCATCCGACCATCCAGGCCATAAATTCGCCCATAGTAGCATAAGTATAAGTGTAAGCACTACCTGCCACAGGTACCATTGATGCGATCTCAGAATAACATAAAGCAGGAACAACACAAGCAACAGCCGCAAGAATCATCGATATAACAATAGCATGACCTGCACCTACACTCTCGGCATTACCGGTAATCGCTGCACCAATTATCGCAAAAATTCCTGTACCAACTACTGCTCCTATACCAATAATTATAAGGTCAAAAACATTTAGTGTTTTCTTTAATTCAGAACTTTTGCTTGTCGCAATAAGTTCATCTAAACTTCTTTTTTTGAATATATTTCGACCAATATCTTTAAAGTTCATTTTCTGAATTTCCATGAATTAAATTTCTGTGAATTTTATTTTCGTTATCTCTGTTTCTGATAAAGCCATACAGAATATAAATTATTGCACCAATTCCAAGCCAAACAGGGAATAATAATGCTGAGCTTCCTGCTTGCAAAGACTTATAAACCATTAAACCTCCGCAGCATAAAATTCCTAATAATGGTGTAATAGGCGAAAACGGAACTTTGAAAGGTCTTTGCCTATTTGGATCAGTATGTCTTAAAATCAAAACCGCAACACATACAATAATAAAAGATGTAAATGTTCCATAATTGCAAAGTTCAGCAGCAACATTCAAATTCAAAGTTAAAATTCCCACAACAGCTAAAATCCCAACTGTCCAAGTTAAAAGAACAGGAGTTTTAAATACAGGATGAATTTTTTGAAATCTTTGAGAAATAAAATGATCCCTGCTCATTGCGAACAAAATTCTTGTAGCAGCCATTTCCATTACAAGCAAAACCGAAGTTAAACCTGCTAAAGAACCAATCGAAATCAACCCTGCAGCCCAGTTTTGTTTAGCTATAGTCATACAATAAGCCATCGGAGCTTTTAAAAAATCTAATGGAACACTACCGCTTGTTTTTATCATACCGGTTAAAACCAAAGCAACCAGTACATAAACAATTGTAGTTACAATTAGCGAACCAATAATTCCTATAGGCAAATCTTTTTGAGGATTTTTACATTCTTCTGCTGCAGTTGCAATAGCATCAAATCCGATATAAGCAAAAAATATTAAAAATGCGCCAGCAAAAATACCTTCAACTCCGTTAGGTGCAAAAGGTGCCCAATTTTCCGGTCTTACATAAAAAGCTCCTGCAATTACAAAAAGAGCAATTACCGCCATTTTTATAAATACCATCAGCCCAGCCATCTTAGCAGAATCTTTTGTTCCTTTAACAAGTATCGCCGTCATTAAAAGAACAATAATTATAGCAGGTAAGTTTATACAAATAGGAATTCCCAAAAACATAGGAACATGTATATCAGGATTTTCAGAAACTAATTTCCCTACGGTAAAGACATCATTAGTAAGCCAAACAGGCGGATTTGACAGCCATGCCGGCAACACATTAGAAAATCCTTGCATAAATTGAACAAAATGATTTGACCAAGCACACGCTACCGCAATAAATCCTATTGCATACTCAAGCATTAAAACCCAGCCTACCATCCACGCAGCAAATTCACCCAACGTTGCAAAAGTATATGTATAAGCGCCTCCTGCGACAGGTATCATTGTCGCAAATTCCGAATAGCACAAAGCCGAAAAAACACATGCAACTGCTGCAATAATCATTGATACAATCAAAGCCGGTCCAGCACCTAATGTAGAGCCATCAGCCGCACCTGCAGCAGCAATACCTACCACAGCAAAAATTCCTGACCCTATAATCGCCCCAACACCTAAAATTATCAAATCCCAAACACCCAGTGTTTTTTCTAAACCGTCAGACTTTGCATCTGCAAGCATCTCATCAGGATTTTTTATTCTTGTTGCATTTTTTAAAAAGTTTTTGGTAAATGTTACATGATTAAATTTTTCAGCCATTATTTTTCCTTATTATCTTATTTGCTTTAATGCCTATTCTTACACAACGGAAAATCCATTTCTTTTCTTTGTTCTACATATAATTTTGCAACAGCAGAAGCCATATTCCTTACTCTTCCGATAAAATTATTCCTTTCATCCTTACTAATTACTCCGCGCGCATCAAGCAAATTAAATGTATGAGAACATTTTAAAACGTAATCGTAAGCCGGAAGAACAAGCTTCGCATTAACACAATTATCCACTTCTTTTTGATACAAATCAAAAGATTTAAACAGATCGTCTGAATTTGAAACTTCAAAATTATACTTAGATTGCTCAACTTCATTTTGATGATAAATATCGCCATATGTTAATGTATCATTCCACATTATATCAAAAACCGAAGATTTATTTTGCAAATACATTGCTATACGCTCTAAGCCATAAGTCAATTCCAAAGCTACCGGTTTTATTTCCAAACCGCCAACTTGCTGAAAATACGTAAATTGAGTAACTTCCATACCATCAAGCCAGACTTCCCAACCAACACCGGCAGCACCTAATGTCGGAGATTCCCAATTGTCTTCAACGAAACGAACATCGTGCTCTTTCAAATCAATACCCATAGCTTCAAGACTCTTTAAATAAAGCTCTTGAGCATTATCAGGTGAAGGTTTTAAAATAACTTGAAACTGAAAATAATGTCCCAATCTGTTTGGATTTTCACCATAACGGGCATCTGTCGGACGTCTGCAAGGTTCAATCATTGCTGTTGACCAAGGTTCAGGCCCTAAAACTCTTAAAAATGTTGCAGGGTTCATTGTTGATGCCCCTTTTTCAATATCATAAGGCTGTTCAATTATACATCCGTAATCAGCCCAAAATTTTTGTAAATTTAATACTAATTCTTGAAAATTTAATGCCATAACATATTCCAATACTGTACTCTATACACTCGTTTCTTTATGCTATTACTAAAATAGTACAATTGCAACATTTTTATAATAAATATTAAGTAAGCAAACAGACATTATAATAATTTTTATTTAAAAAATTCTACAACCGGGACATTAAAATATTGTGCAACTTCAATAAGTTTTTTGAGACTTATAAATCTTTCAACACGTTCCACATGACCAATAAATTTAAGATTTACATTCATAATTTCAGATAATTTCTCTTGAGAAATATTAGAAGCAAGACGATACTTTCTAATATTCTTACCTATAATTCTATAAGTTTCTTCTTGCAAACTTGACATTACTATATTTTACAAACTATACCATATAAGCACCACTGCTATATAAGCACTGTTATAGCATATATTATTGTGATTAAAATCAGAAAAATAGCCATTAGGCTAATTGAAATAAGAATTCAAATTGTACTATGTTGATCAACATATGGAGAAAACAAAATTGAAACGAGTAGCTGTATTTGCCCACTATGATAAACACAATAAAATTCAAGATTATGTGGTTTTTTATATTAAAAAACTTAAAGAAATTGCTGACAAAGTTATATTTGTTTCAGATAGCAATGTTTCTAAAGAGGAATTATCAAAAATTTCAAATTACATAGACTTTTCAATCATTGAACATCACGGAGAATATGATTTTGGTTCATACAAAAGAGGTTATCTATATGCAAAAGATTCGGGTTTTTTGAATGATTGTGAAGAATTTATAATATGTAATGACAGTTGCTATGGACCTATTCAACCTTTTGATAAGGTTTTTGATAAAATGAAGAATTCGAATGCAGATTTTTGGGGTATTACAGAAAACTTTGAAGGATTAGAAGAACGCAATGGAGAAATTTTATACTGTGCATTATCCCCTCACATTCAAAGTTATTTTATAGTTTTCCGCAAAAATGTTTTAAATTCTGAAGTATTTGATACTTTTTTCAAAACAATAGAAAAACAAGAAAATAAATTAAACATTATTTTAAAATATGAAATCGGTCTTTCAAAATTACTTGTTAATAATGGTTTTAAATATGATGCATACTCAGATTTCAGCAAGCATTTTGCGAATTCTCAAATTTTATTTTATAAAAAACTTATAGAAGAAAATATTCCATTAGTAAAAACCAGTATTTACAGATACACAGACATTAGAGCAAATATTTTCCCTGACTATAAAATTTTAAATAAGTATACAGATTACGACATAAATTTGATAAAAAAAGATTTAAAATATAATAAAAACGTTAAAGCAAAATTTAGATATCCATTACGCTACTTAAAACATCAAAGACGTAAAGTAATAAGATTATCAACAAAAAAAAGAGAATTACAACTTTTTGAAAAAATATATAAATTTTAATTTTAAATAATATATATCTGTGATAAACTTTTATTATCAGAGGTTATATTTATGGCAGATAAAATTATAATATTTTCGGGGAAACAATATTCAGGCAAAGATACCGCAGCAGGGATAATGCTTTCTAAAATGAAAGATTTTCATCGTTGCGCAATGGGAGATATTATTAAATTAACCTATGGAAAGCAAAAAGGGTTAACTTACGAAGAAATTGAAAAGAACAAACCCTTATATCGCCAAGATTTAATTGATTTGGGGAATTGGGGACGAGCACAAGATCCTGACTATTGGTTAAAAAAAATTCTTGAACAAGATGGAAATATAATAGTTACTGATGTAAGAGTTCCACACGAATACGAAGTTTTTAAAAATGCCGGAGCTATTACCATTAGAGTAGAAGCATCAAGAGAAGTTCGTCTTGAAAGAGGAGGAAGCCTGACAGGTGAAGATGATATAACAGAAATCGGATTAGATAATATAAAAAATTGGGATTTTTTAATAGAAAACAATTCTGATTATGAAGAATTAGAAAAGAATGTCCAAAATATAATTAACAAATTGAATTTATAAATTTACGGGCACAAATTTTCCCAATCCGGTTCTTCTTCATACTCATCCGGTTCAATAATTTTTTCATTATTTTCGAGCATTACCATTAAGGAAAGGCGAAGCTGTTTTTTATAATTCTCACGGGCACGAGTGAGAGTTTTAGCACAAAAAGTAAAACTGGGTATTTCCTTTATTTCAATATAATAATAGGGATTTCCCTCAAAATCCAAATCTTGTCCTTCAATTAATGTCCAATTTAAATTTAAATAATAATCTAAGTTTTTTTCCATTTTACAATTAGTTTTCTAAAGATGAATTGCTAAGCGGTTGAGAAATCATTATACCTTCACCGCCGACAACATCAGCTTTTTGCCCGTCAATATACAAATAAACAGGCAACGATGTATTCTGCTTTACGGTTTTAATTAACTGATAAAGTCTTTTATATAAGCTATCAGCTCCACCTCCGTTTACATAAGCAGAATTCATATTAATTATAACTTTATCAGATTGTTCTGAAATATTTATAACACTGGATTCCGTAGGTATTTCAGAGTAAACTCCTCTTTGTCTTTCTTCAGGTTTTGGACCGTTCACAAGCGAATATACGGCAAACCTTATTTTTGAACCGTCTATATCAGCACTATAAGGACGTTTTACAGCTTTATATACTTCTTCATTAGCTCCGTTTTTACCTATAAAAAATATATTTACATATTCTTTTGCTTTAACTTCCGGTTTATCAGCCTGAACTTCTTCAACAACTCTTTGAGAAACTTCTATATCATCAGGTTTAACTTCAGGCTTAGGCATCAAAACATTGCATGCTACAAGCCCAATTACTGTTGCCATACAAATACCAATAAATATTAAAAGTAATTTTTGATTTTTATTCATATATAAACACCTTTTTAATCTTTTTGAACTACTATTATGCCATCAGTTGTAATAACATTATTTTTAATTGCGATATTTTTAATATAAACCTTCGCATCTTTATTATCAAAAATATAAACCGAAAAATCAAGAGGATTTAAATAATTCATAATAAAATCTATTTTTTTTAAATCGAGTTTAAAAGAGCTTGATGTCAGACGAGTATTTTCGAAATCGATCTTACCGTTTTTAACATTTATATCAGCAGTGATTTCAATCTTTTTTTCTTTTACAAAAGGAATCGCTATATTTACTACATAATAAAACTTATTTCCACGAATAGAAACACTTGTAGAAGAAACTCTTATACCTCCGAATCCTAGTTTGTTAACATCATTAATTACTTTTTGGTATCTATCTGATTTCATAGAATTGTTAATATCATCAGCGGTCATTTTTATATCAAATGACATTGGTAAATCTTCTTTAAATTTTAAATCACCTTTTTTATCATACTCGACATAATTAAATTCACAAAGAGTTTTTAATTCAAAATATGATAAATAAATTCCTTCAATATTAACATTTTCACCACTTATGGTCATGGATTTAAAAATACCTCTTTTTAAATCTCTTGCGCTATAAGAATCTATATTAACTTTTAAATTTTTATCACTTTGAACAACTTTTGAAATTGATTTCTTTAGAATACTTTCTCCAATTTTTGTACCAATAAAATTAAGCCCCGAAACTTTACTTACAAAAGTTCTTAATCCGTTATTCAAATCATGAGGTTCAACACAAGTATATTCACAATTCGCGCCAAAAGCGCTCACTGATACAAATAACATTCCAACTATAAGCAAAAACTTTTTAATCATACTTAAAAACCTTTTTAACCTTTATTAATCCTTCTTCTATCACTCCAACACCATACATTTTACCACCATAAACTAAAAACACAACCGATTTCGAATTTATAGAAAAATCAATTGAATACCTTTGTTTTATAGAACGTCCATGGCTAACATGTTCTTTTTCCTCATCATTTAAAATATATTTTGGCTGCGGGAGAACATCTAGCGGATTTATCAAATGATTTTTTATATTTATAATTTCATTAATGTTTATAGAATTATCTATATTAAACATTCCGGCTTTTGTTCTTTCAAGTGCAATTAAATATCCGCCACAACCTAATTTAGCACCTAAATCATATGCAATAGAACGAATGTAAGTACCTTTTGAACAAGCAATCTTTATTTTTGCTATTTGTGAATCATCATCAAATTCCAAGAGCTCAATTTTATATATATATACCTTTCGCGATTTTATTTCTACATTTTGACCGTTTCGAGCATATTCATATAGTTTTTTACCATTAACCTTTATAGCAGAATAAATTGGAGGTGTTTGTTCAATTTCACCTTCAAACAATTTCAACGCGTACTCCACATCTTTTTTTTCAACTTTTTTGTCAAACGTTTGAGTTACTTGTCCTTCTAAATCATAAGTATCAGTATTTGATCCAAATTTAACTGTTGCAATATATTCTTTATCATCAGGCAGATATTCAATAAGTTTTGTAGATTTCCCAATACAAACAGGTAAAACACCTGTTGCAAAAGGGTCTAAAGTCCCTGTATGACCTACAGATTTTATATTCACAATCTTACGTATTTTTGCAACGACATCAAAAGAAGTCCAACCTTTAGGTTTATATATATTTAAAAATCCAAACAATTATTTAATTTCCCCGCGAGAAATTTTATTAATTAAATCAACAACTCTTGAAGATTCTTCAAGTCCGTTAGTATAAACGAACTTTAATTCCGGAGTTAGACGTAATCTTAAAACCTTACCAACATGATAACGTATTTTTGGAGTAGATTTTTCGATAACTTCTTTAGAAACTTCAATATCTTCTTCTGAACCTAAAACACTATATATGACCCTGGCAAATGAATTATCATGAGAAACTTCCACATCCACAATAGAAACAACACCCCTCAAACCTCTGATTTCTTTTCTCAAGATTTCTGAGATATCGCGCATTAATTCTTTTCTTACTCTTTCGTTTCTAAGCGTCATAATATTACCTCACAAAACCTATAGACTGGTTCTTTCAACTTCTTCTTGAGTTGAAACCTGGATAATATCGCCTTCTTGCAGGTCATTGAATTTGCCAAATGATATACCGCATTCAAATCCTTGAGCAACTTCCTTAACATCATCTTTAAAGCGTTTTAATTGTTCAATTGCTCCACGATAAATTTCTTCTCCATTACGAAGAATTACAGCATCCTTATCTCTAATAATTTTACCTTCAAGAACATAACATCCCGCGATTTTACCAGTTTTTCCAATAGTAAACACTTGTCTGACTTCAGCTTTACCGAGTTCAACTTCTTTAATTTCAGGATCAAGAAGAGAAAGTAATGTTTTTTCAATATCCTCTAACAATTGATAAATAATGTCATATTTCTTAATTGTTACTTTTTCTCTTTCTGCAGCTGCATAGGCATTTGAATCTTCTTTAACAGTGAAACCTAAAATTAAAGCATTTGAAGCTGCCGCAAGCATAACATCAGCTTCTGAAATATCACCTACTCCAACATGAATGATTTTTGTCGAAATTTCTTTTGATTCAACTCCTGCGATAGCCTGAGCTACAGCCTCTGCAGAACCGTTCGTATTAGCCTTAATAATTAAATTCAATTGTGGAATTGCATCATCTCCTGCTACAGCTTCTTTTCTTATATGCGCAGGAAGCATAGCTTCTAACCTCTTATCTCTGGCTTTTTGTTGACGATCAATAGCGATAGATTTCATTTCTTTTTCATTTTTAACAACTTCAAATCTATCTCCTGCAGAAGGAACTTCAGAAAGTCCTAAAATTTCAACAGGAGTAGAAGGCTCAGCTTTTTGAATTCTTTCTCCGCTATCAGATAATAATGCTCTGACACGTCCGTATGCAGTACCAACAACTATACAATTTCCTGCTCTTAAAGTACCATTTTGAACTAGCAAAGTTGCAACCGGACCTTTACCTTTATCTAGATTTGCTTCAATAACAACACCGGTTGCTTCCGCTTTCGGATTAGCTTTCAAATCTTGAACATCTGCCACAAGTAAAATGTATTCTAAAAGTTCATCAATACCGGTACCTTGAAGTGCAGAGACTTTTACAACTATTGTATCTCCACCCCAATCTTCAGGTACAAGTCCATGTTCAGTTAATTGTTGAAGAACTCTATCCGGATTTGCACCAGGCTTATCTATTTTGTTTACGGCAACGATAATAGGGATTTCGGCAGCCTTAGCATGATTGATAGCTTCAATAGTCTGAGGCATTATACCATCGTCAGCCGCAACAACCAGAATCGCAATATCTGTTGCTTGAGCACCTCTTGCCCTCATCTCAGTAAATGCTTCGTGCCCCGGGGTATCTAAAAATACAATCTTTTTATCACTCTTATCCCCAACATAAACTGTATAAGCACCAATTGACTGAGTAATTCCACCAACTTCTGTTGCGACTATTTTATGTTTTGAAGCTCTGATTGAATCTAACAATGTAGTTTTACCATGGTCAACATGTCCCATAATACTAATTACAGGTGCTCTGCGTTTGAGAAGTTTTTTATCGACATTTTCTAGTGCATTCTTTTCCTCTTCTTTTTTAAGTTCTTCTTCCATGAAAGCATCTAAATCTTCTTCTAAAACTTCAAGTTCATATTCAGCACAGACTTTTTTAATAACATCAATATCAATCAATTGATTAACAGTAGCCATAACTCCGTTCATCATAAGGAATTTCACAATCTCTGCAGGAGTTTTCTTAATTTTCTCGGAAAGCTCAGCGATTGTCATAGCTTGAGTAACGACTATTTGCTTAACTTCTTCAATTTCTTCAGTTTTTTGAGTCCTTTTTTTATGATGTTGAGCAGCAGCTTTTTCAAGAGAAATCATTTCTTGAGCTTCTTTTTTAGAATTAAAATCTTTTTCTTTTTTCTTTCCGGAATTTTTACTTCCTCCAAATTTTCCTGTTCCGCCACCTTTGTTTTCATAAATATCTTGAGAAATTATACGGCGTTCAATTGGCTTTTTCCCTGCGAAATCTCTATTTTGAGTTCCGTTTGAAGAAGGTTTGGTTCCTTTTTGGAAACGTTTTTCCCCATTTTCATTACGCTCCGGTCTTGCAGGTCGTTTAAAATCACTTCTTTCAGGACGAGGTCTATCTACAACTTGAACCGTTTTTTTAGGAACTGCGCGCCTTACTATTTCTATTCTTGATAAAGGCTCGGACTTATGAGATTTTGGGCTTTCAATATTTTTTTTAGATTCTTCTTTTTGGGGTTCAACTTTTATTTCTTGTTTTGGTTTTTCTACTGAAATTTCTTCTACTACAGGAGCTTTTGCTTTTTTTACAACAAAAGCTTTTGGTTTAGCAACTTTTTTTACACCGCCGTCAGCAATAAAATCTTTTAATCTTCTTATTTGTTCTTGAGTGACACTGCTTGAATGAGTTTTACCGGTTACACCGATTTTTTCAAACTTATCTACGACTTCTTTACTGGGAAGTCCTAATTCTTTTGCTAATTCACTTATTCTCACTGTATCATAACTCATCTAATAATTGTCCTTTCAATTCACTTGGGATAGAAGTTTTTAGGAATTTATCAAGCTTATTTTTTTTTAAAGCTTTTTCTATACAAGTTTTATTATAGCAAAGATATGCTGATCTGCCAAATATCTTGGAATTCGGGTTTATGACTACGTTTCCGCCGGTATTGGTAATTTTTATCAATTCATTTCGGTCTTTAATATTCCAACATCCAGCACAACGTCTTTCTACCACTTATTATCTCCTTATGCCTGAGTTTGAGCCAATTTTTCAAGTTTTAGCTTCTGATCATACTCAATAAGCATATTGATTAATTCTTCTAAGTCTCCGTCTATAACAGTCCAAACGTTCAAATTATGATTTAATCTATGATCTGTCAATCTGCCTTGAGGAAAATTGTATGTTCTGATTCTTTCTGACCTGTCGCCTGTACCGACTTGAGAACGTCTTAAATCAGTGATTTCCTGCATTTGTTTTTGAACTTCCATATCATATAGTTTTGAACGCAAGATTTGCATAGCTCGTTCTTTGTTTTGAAGCTGAGAGCGTTCTTCAGTACAGAAAATCATAATTCCCGTAGGTTTGTGGAACAAACGTGCTGCTGTTTCAACTTTATTAACATTCTGACCACCTGCTCCGCCTGAACGAGCAGTAGACATTTCAATATCTTCAGGTTTAATTTCTATTTCTACATCATCAACTTCCGGCATTACTGCAACCGTCGCAGTTGAAGTGTGAACACGACCTTGAGATTCTGTTTCAGGAACCCTTTGAACTCGATGAACACCTGATTCATATTTTAATTTTGAATAAACAGCATCCCCTTTAATGGAAATAATAATTTCAGAATACCCACCGGCTTCGCACTCAGTTTTGGAGAGAATTTGAGTCTGCCAGCCTTGTTTATCTGCAAATTTTAAATACATTCTTGCAAGATCACCTGCAAAAATATTTGCTTCATCACCGCCTGCTCCTCCTCGAATTTCAAGCATAATATCCTTCTCATCCATAGGATCTTTAGGAAGAAGCAAACGTTTCATCTTTTCTTCATATTCAGGAATTTTTGCTTCATTTGATTCAATATCAGTTTTTAGAAGTTCGCGCATTTCTTCATCTTTTTCTCCTTGGAGAAGTTCTTTATCATCATTTATTGTATCAGTTGCCTGTTTCCAAGCGTAATACAATTCAACAGTCTCCTCCATTGATTTACGCTGCTTTGATAAATCCCTAAACTTGTTATAATCCTGAATCACTGCAGGATCAGACAATGTTTCGCCTAATTCTTTGTACTTCTGTTCTATTTGAAGTATTTTATCTAACATATCTTTCATACTTCAATAATAACAAGAACATATTCATATTACAAGATTAATACATAATAAAATCACTACATATTAGTACAATATTTTAATGTGCAAGTAGTACCTGAGCAAGAATAACCGGGATAAGTCTGAAGTAAATCTCCATGCTCATCATAAATTTGTAAATCAGGAGTTCGAGGCACGCATTGCCCATTCTGCATGTCACCTATAAAAGGCATAGGATCAAGGCTATATGAGTCACCGTTGGCGCTGCCACGCAATGTTACATGGTAATCATGATAAGTGGTACAACCATATTGTTTATTTAAAGGATCAAAATAAAACCAACCATTCTTAGTTCTGAGATCTATTAAAGAATAACAGGTATAATTACCTTGGTCAGCACAACCAGTTCTGTAATCTTGACCACATAGCCCGTCTGGAACTGTTAAAACAAATTTATAAGTTTGATTATTACAAGCGTTAGCTACAACATTGTACTTAATTGTATATGTTCCGGCACAAAGATTATACGAATAGGTTTCAAGTTGTCGTATATTAGAAATTTCATAATTAAATGTTACATCTGCCTTACACATGTCCCCTTTGGAACTACATTCACAAATCGGAAGTTTCGTATATTTAGTATCGTAAGAGTGACAAAAGGAATCAGTAGGTGTACCCCAGAAAGCCATCTCATTTTTCTTATCTTTGAGTCCCCCGCAGGTGCAACATTTTTTTAGAGCCGGTAAATATTCACTATAATATTGAGGACGCCATTCTTCATCTATGTAATTAACATCAGTTATACCATTCCATTCAATATAAAGATTCCTGCAGTATTCATAAGAATACGTACTTGAACAATTTAAACCTGCGAAATCATCAGGAAAACAAATTTCATCCTCAGAAGAAGGTACAGGGTCGACACTTTGGGACTTTACATAACACACATCACCTTCTGAACTGTGAGAACTTGAGAAAGAAGATACATTACAACAAGCCTGAGTTTTTTCATCTTCATCCTTACTACCAAAATTACCAAATATACTTGGATTAGCATACCAAGTATTACAACAGCTTGATGCACTTGAAGTGTCTAAAGGATAACAATTCCCGCAATATGCCGTTTCGGTCCATTCTGAATGCGGGCACTTTTCTGGATCACAACAATCATCACTAGGACCGTTTGGATGTAAACTACAATCACAATCATTTTCTTCAGGAACTTGACAATTCGCTGAAGATGACCATTTCTCATCCTCGCAACAAGGATCCGTATAAACACTCGGCTCTACATTACATACTGCAGGTTCAGGCTCAGGTTCTCCCAATTCTGCACATATCGCGCCTGTGTCTTTTTCATTCCCTGTGCTATTTTTATTATTTAAATCTTTACTTACCTGAATTGCCTTCACTGCCCAACAATCTAATACTTGTATTTTACCTGTCGCAAATACACGCATACTAAATTTGTCATAGCTCTTCTTA
>JAGAXG010000008.1 GCA_017941035.1 bacterium
AGCAAAAGCTTCCAATTCTCTATATTGAGCAAGAGCAAGCCTTAGTGTTCCTGCAACTTGTTTTATACCTTTCGTTTGGGCTGCTCCACCGACACGAGAAACAGATATACCTGCATTTAATTCTGGTATAAGACCAGCAATAAATGCAGGTATATCTGTTTCTCGTGTCGGTGGAGCAGCCCAAACGAAAGGTATAAAACAAGTTGCAGGAACACTAAGGCTTGCTCTTGCTCAATATAGAGAATTGGAAGCTTTTGCTCAATTTGCATCTGATTTGGATGCTTCTACAAAAAAACAACTTTTAAGAGGACAAAAACTTACAGAAGTTCTTAAACAACTTCAATATAATCCTCTGAGTGTTGCTGAACAAATTTCAATTTTATATGCCGCTAATGAAGGTATTTTAGATGATATTGAAAATTCAAAAATTCAAAATTTTAAAAAAGATTGGTTTATATATTTTAATGCAAATATGCCTGAATTGGAACAGAAATTGAATGAAGGAGCGGCACTTACAGACACAGATAAATTAGCACTAACAGAAGCACTAAATTCATTTAAAGGAACTTTTTAATGTCGAATTTAAAAGAAATAAAGAAAAGAATAAACAGTGTTGAAAGTACGAAAAAAATAACTCGTGCGATGAAAATGGTTGCAGCTGCGAAAGTAAAACATTCTGAAACAGCTGTGAAGGCTTCAAGACCATACACTCTTGAACTTTTACATATGTTTCAAAGACTTTTAAACTCTGTTAGAGAATTTAGTTCTGAGACCATTAAAATAAAATACGCAATTGATGACTACCCGAATCTTTTGAAAAGAAAAGAAGTAAAATCTGTTGGTATTTTTGCAATTACAGGCAATAAGGGGTTAGCTGGCGCGTATAACTCTAATATTGCGAGAGCAGTACTTAACGAAATTCATGAATATCAAAAAAATGGAATTAATGTCAAGGTTTTTATTGCAGGACAAAAAGGTATTTCAATATTAAGGAAAAAACTTGCTGATATAGGCTGTAATATAGAAAAAAAATATTTTACAGCTGTTGATGAACCAACTCCGATTGAAGCCAGAAATATTGCGGAAGACTTAGCAGAATACTATGTTGATGGTAGAATTGATAAAATAGAAATTATTACTACAAAATTTAAAAATATGGTAAGTTATTCTGTTGACAAATGGCAGGTTCTCCCGATTGATGAAGTAAAAAACGAACAAGAAAAAATTAGCGATAATATTATAGAGCCTTTGATGGATTTTTCACCTGATATGCACCATATATTACAAAAAATTGTTCCTATGTATATGACTGACATATTCTACCAGTCATTATTAGAAGCTCAAGCAAGTGAATTAGCGTCCAGAATGACAGCTATGTCAGCAGCTACAACAAATGCTGAAAAAATTATTCAAGAACTATCAATTCAATATAACAAAATTCGACAAACATCAATTACAAACGAAATTATTGAAGTAATATCAGGCGCAAATTCTCTTTAATACTTTTAATTTTTTAAATTCTTTAAAGTTTGAAGTTCTTTTTGGTAAGGTGATATTCTTGCAATATCTTCTATAACAGAAGGAAGTTTATCTATAACATAATCAATTTCATCCTCTGTTGTAAATCTGCTTAAACTCCAGCGAATGCTTCCATGAATTGCAGTGAACGGAACATTCATAGCTCTTAGAACATGACTAGGTTCTAGAGAGCCTGAGGTACAAGCAGAACCAGAAGAAGCACAAATACCTAAATCAGAAAGGTGAAGTAAAATAAGCTCGCCTTCAATATACTCAAAACCAATATTTGTTGTATTAGGAACACGTTCCGCAATACCGGTATTTACTCTCGAATTATAAATTTTTTTAATTATATTAGATTCAAGTTTGTCTCTCAACCTTTTGACTTCAGTCATTTCATATTGAAGATTATCAATAGCCAACTCTGCAGCTTTAGCCATACCTGCTATATAAGGAACATTTTCAGTACCTGCTCGTTTTCCTCTTTCCTGATGACCACCAATTATTAAAGGGGTTATCATTGTTTTAGAATTTACATATAAAGCGCCAACACCTTTTGGAGCATGGAATTTATGACCTGAAATACCAAGCAAATCAATACTATTAGCTTGAACATCAATAGGAATTTTACCTGTAACTTGAACTGCATCAACAAAGAATTTTGTATCAGGATTTTTTGATTTAATAATTTGAGAAATTTCACCGACCGGATTTATAACCCCGGTTTCATTATTAGCCCACATAACAGAAACAAGTGCTGTTTCATCGGTTATAATATTTCTCAACTCATCAAGATTCAATTCTCCATTGGAATTCACACCGACATAATCGACTTTATATCCTTGTTTCTCAAGAGTTTTATAAACATTTAAAACGCAAGGATGTTCTATTTTAGTAGTTACAATATGCTTTTTAGTTTTATTATAATTTAGAACTCCGCGTATAGCAGTATTAGCGCTTTCAGTACCGCAAGAAGTAAAAATAATTTCTTTTTCGTCAGCTGCATTTACAAAATCTTTAATAACACCTCTGGCTTCTTTTATAGCTCTGGAAGATTTTTTACTAAAATCATACATACTTGAAGGATTAGCATATTCTTCTTTCAAGTAAGGAAGCATAGCCTCTACTACACGCTCATCAACTTTTGTTGTAGCATTATTATCTAAATATATAAGATTATTCATAATATTATTTAACCTCTATTACATTAATTTCATCACCCAAAGCATTTTTTAAAGTCGATTCTACGAAAAGTTTTAAAGTCATAGTCGAATTTTTACATCCGGAACACATGCCTCTAAGTTTTACATAAATATCATTACCTTTTATATCAACCAATTCAATATCACCTCCATCTTTTACAAGTTCAGGAGATATTTGAGTTTCTATAATATTATTTATTTTCAAAATCCTTTGAGTATCAGTCATATTGGATTTAGAATCATTTTTAATATCGCGATAGTAATTATCAATAATTTTTTGAATTTCGGATTTACATCTTCCACACGCACCACCGGCTTTAGTATAATTTGTAACCTCGTCAACAGTTTTTAAACCATTTGTTTTAACAGCATCAAGAATAACTTTATCAGTTACTTGAAAACATGTACAAATCATCTTTTCTTTTGGCTGAATTTTATCTAAGGATACATAACCATCTTTTTCATAATTTTTAAATGCATCCTCTAATGCTTCATAACCCATAACAGAACAATGCATCTTTTCCGGAGGAAGACCATCAAGTTGATCTGCAATATCTTTATTTGTAATTTTTTTTACCTCTTCAACAGATTTACCTATAATCATCTCTGTAAGAATACTTGAACTTGCGACCGCAGATCCGCAACCGAAAGTCTGGAATTTAGCATCAGTTACTATATTGTCTTTTATTTTTAAATATATCTTTAATTGATCACCACAAACCAAAGAACCTGCAGTTCCAATCGCATCTGCATCTTCAATAACACCAACATTTCTCGGATTTCTGTAATGATCCATAACTTTTTCGGAATAATCCCACATAACAGTTTCCTTTCATTAAAACTTACTCTTAACAATATTATAAATCAAAAATAAATTTTTCATTATACCATAATTATTAAATTTTTAATTAAAAAATCCCTAACAAAAAGTTAGGGATTTTCATATAAAAGAAACTAATTTAATTTATACATTTAGCTTTATCATCTTCAGTCACGCCCTTTAAAGTTAAGTTAATTCGACCTTTTTCGTCAATTTTGATAACTTTAACAATAACTTCATCACCGATATTTAAATGCGGTTCAATTGTTTCAATTCTCTCGTTGCAAACTTGAGAAATGTGAATCATACCATCTTTACCTCCGCCTAACTCAACGAAAGCACCAATAGGAATAATTCTTACAACTTTACCTTTTATAACCATTCCGACTTCAGGTTTGAAAGTGATATCTTTAATCATTTTGATTGCTATTTTAGCACCTTCCTGATCATTAGATGTAATAGTTACTAATCCTGAATCCTGAATATCTATTTCTGCACCTGATGCGTCAATGATTTCTCGAATTTGTTTACCGCCAGGCCCAATAACTGCTCCGATATCTTCAGTTGGAATTGTAAGAGTTGTAATGCTTGGAGCAAATGGTGATAATTCCTTAGCCGGTTCGCTGATTACTTCTCTCATTTTACCTAAGATATGTAATCTCCCTTCTTTTGCTTGGAATAAAGCTCTGCGTAATGTTTCATTCGGAATACCTTTTGCTTTCATATCCATTTGAAGTGCTGTAATTCCTGTATCATTACCGGTAACTTTGAAATCCATATCGCCCAAGAAATCTTCAATCCCTTGAATATCGGTTAATACAACAGGTTCATAACCTTCTTCTTTAATCATACCCATTGCAACACCACCGATCATACATTTAACAGGAACACCTGCATTCATCAATGCCATTGAAGAACCGCAAGTTGAACCCATTGATGTTGAACCGTTTGATTCTAAGACATCTGAAGTCACTCTGATTGTATAACCAAATTCATCTTGCGAAGGAAGTGCCGGAATATTAGCTCTTTCAGCTAAATTACCATGACCAACCTCACGTCTGCCGGGACCTCTTAAAGGTTTTACTTCGCCTACTGAGAATCCAGGGAAGATGTATTTATGCATATAAGTTTTTTCTGTTTGAGGATCAACTCCGTCAAGTTCCTGTTTCATTGCAGGACCAGCTAAAGTTGCAACAGATAAAATTTGAGTTTGACCTCTTGTAAATACTGCAGAACCATGAGCTCTTGGAATAACACCAACTTCACACCAAATAGGACGAACTTCGGTTGGTTTTCTTCCGTCCGCTCTGACTCCTTCGTCAAGAATCATTGCGCGCATAATATGTTTTTCTGCAGCTTTAAACTCTTCTGCTACAAAGTCAATTCCTGTTTCTTCAATGATTTGTTTAATATAATCATCTTCAGGTAAAGCGTCAATTTTTTCTTTTACTAATTTTTTAGCTTCTTCAAGTTTATTTTGACGATATTCTCTGTCAAAATTATGATATGCATCGAAAATCATATCGTGAGCTGTTTCTTCAATAATTTGTGCAATTCTTGAAGTATCATAAGGATTTACAAATTCTTCTTTAACAACACCACAAGCTTTTGCAAATTCAACCTGAGCATCACATTGTTTTCTAATTTCACCCTGTGCGAATTCAACAGCGTTCATAATATCGTCTTCTGTAACGAATTTGCAACCTGCTTCAACCATGATAACTGAATCGTGAGTTCCGGCTACAACGATATCTAAGTCTGATTCGTGAGCTTGCCTGTGAGTTGGGTTAGCAATAAAGTTACCATCTGCATCACGTGATACTCTGACAGCACCAATAGGTCCTTCAAAAGGAGCACCGGAAAGCATTAATGCACAAGATGCACCTAACATTGCTAATGTATCAGGTTGATTTTCTTGATCATAGCTGAATAATTGAGCTACAATCTGAATATCGTTTCTATATCCTTTAGGGAAAAGCGGTCTGATTGGTCTGTCGATTAAACGAGAAACTAAAATAGCTTTGTCGCTTGCTTTTCCTTCAGATCTGTTGTATCCGCCAGGAATTCTCCCAATAGCAGACATTCTTTCTTCATAATCGATTAGTAATGGGAAGAAATCTATACCAACTCTAGGTTCTTTTGATACAACACAATGAACAAATAACATTGTATCTCCACATCTTACTGTAACAGAACCATTTGTGGATTGTGCATACTTCCCAGTTTCAATTGTAACGGTTTTCCCGCCAATTTCTAATTGAAAACTTTTTGTTTCAGGTTTCATAAAATACCCTTTCTTTCTGCATCTCTTGATGCGTTTTTACTATACACTTCCATTAAGTACAGTACAATTTTACAACAAACAGAAATAAAAGCATAATTTAATAGCAAAAAAAAATTTTTTTGTTTTTTATAAATAGAGTTATGAAAATTGAATCAAACAATAATACTGCATTCGGTGCTAAATTTATAAAATTTGAAAAAATAAAAAAATTAAAAACAGCAGAAAAGACTTATGAGAATATTTATGCATCTTTTGTAGAAATTAATCCACAAAATCAAAATGATATATCTGCTCTTTCAAAAACTGCAAAGTATTGGGAAAATGAAAAATTCGCAGGTAATATTTATTTAACAGCAAAAGAATTAACGAAACAAACAAAAAATATTGGGAAAATATACGCATTAACAGAACAAAAAGGGAATTTTGAAAAGCTTGAATTTAAAAAAATTTTAGGGATAACAAATATTATAAAAGAAGATACTAAATGCATTTATCTTGATCATATACAAACAAATCCAGCATACATATACGATGTAATGAATAAATTTAAAGGTATTGGAAGCGGAATATTAAATTCATTAAAATCTTTATATAATGTAATAACTTTAATATCATTGGATACAAAAGCGACTAAAAATTTTTATAGAAAAAATGGTTTTCAAGAAGTTAACAATTCGAATTTATTTGTTTGGTATAAATAATCAGAATTTGAAAGATTCTGGATTTTGTGATAAATTAAAGAAAAATAAGGCTTCGTAGCTCAGCAGGATAGAGCGGTGGTTTCCTAAACCATGTCTTTGCCCGCGTTCGAGTCGCGGCGGGGCCAAATAAAAAGACGGATTTGTTCCGTCTTTTTATTTGAACATATCAAATTATAAATAAACATTTCTTAACATTTTTATTTAATTAGGCAATTATAAAAAGTAAATATACTTTATATAAGTAAGGGGATTTAAGAGATGTATTTTAATTTTAACGTAACACCACTGCTCTATAATAATATTAATATATTTGCATCTCATGCGAATAACACATTTTTTACGATGCCGTTATTTGGAATGACAAATACAATGCCTTTTATGCCATTATTTAGTCATATAAATCCTTTCAGAACAAGTTTATTTAATTTTAGTATGCCTTCATTGAGCAAAATTCCTATTTTCAACTACTCAATTCCAAAAATCGGAATGACTATTAAATCAAAAGCAAAAAAAGTCAAAAAAGAAGGAACTAATTTTGTTGAAAAAGCAATTTCAAGTGTTACTAACGGAGTTAAAGGTATTATCGACTGTGCAAAAAAATATTTAGGATTCAATGAAAAAGACGGTTCTTATTTGAAATTTACGAATGGCAGACGCGAAGCTTGGTGTGCAGATTTTGTATCATATATTTCAAAAGAAGCCGGAATTAAAGGCCCAAGTTCAAGTTCAGTAGAAGGAATAAGACAATGGGGCATCAAAAATGGAAAATATTCTACAAATACAGCTAAAGTCGGAGATGCTATTATTCTAAAAGGCAAAGGTGCATCTCATACAGGTATCGTTGAAAAAGTTGGAAACGGAAAAGTTACTTGTATCGCAGGTAATACATCCAATAAAGTAAAAAGGATAACATATTCATTAAACGACCCAAGAGTAAGCGGTTTTGTAACATTAGCATAAACTGCGCCCGGGGGGAATCAAACCCCCGACCTTGAGCTTCGGAAACTCACACTCTATTCTACTGAGCTACGGACGCGCATTTATAATTAATTTTCACCAGCCAAAACAACCGTAAAATCAGTATTTGCACACATATAGTTTGCAGGTTCGTAAACAAATTGCTTTGATTTAACGGTTGGAACAGTTTTTTTCAAATTCGCATAATAATCAACTGTTACATAATCAGAATGAGCAATGAATTGAGAGTGAATAGTATTAAGAGTTCCTTCACATTCAACCTTTATACCATTAGCTTCTAAATCGGATTTTAACTTTTTAGCAGAGTCTTTTTTATCAGATGAACTCATAATACTTGCAGTGTATTGTTCCTTCACATTATCAGTTTTTTGGCGATAGATGAGCCTATCAATAACTTTTTGCGTTTTAGCAGGATCTAAAATCCAATAACTGGTTATTCCGCTTTTATTTGGACCTCCAGGCAACATCGCAATTTCTATATTATCCATATCAAAATGAGTTGCTAAACCCGCATACTGAGTCATTTCATAAGGGGTCATATCAGTTTTAACATATTTATTTACAACTGAAATAAGCTGCGGAATCTTGACAACAGTTTCAGGTTTCTTCAAATCGGCAAGAAGGCCGCGCAAAAACCATTGTTGACGTTTTGTCCTTCCAATATCTCCTGTTGCATCATGTCTAAATCGTAAATACTCAACCACGTCCCTATCTGTTAAATGATGTTTACCTTTTGTGAAATTAATATGAAGTTTTCCGGCATAATCATCATATTTCATATTTTTTTCTACATAAATATCAACTCCGCCAAGAGCCTTTACAACAGCCCTGACGCCTTCATCATGAAACATAATATAACGATCAACTTTAACTCCTAAAGAATCTTCAACAGTCTTTAATGTCATTTTAATTCCACCAATAGCATGGGCTGCATTGATTTTCTGAGTCATGCCATTTGGTAAATAAACTTTACTGTCTCTAGGAATAGAAATCGCGTTAATTGTTTTTCTTTTAGGATCAATATTCATTAAAATCATGGTATCTGTACGAGTACCCACCCATAAATCTGAATCAGCACCATTTGAATCAACTCCAAGAAGTAATATATTTTGACGCCTTGGACCAAACGGGAAATTAAATTCCGGAGAAGATTTTGAACCGTTTTTTATAGACAATTTTGCAAAAACTTTTGCTAAAAAAGAGTTTTCTCCTAATTTTGAATCCAAATAAGCCTGATTTCCCGCAAATAAAAATATCGCACTCAATGCAACAAAAAATAATAAAACCATGACTGCTAATACTTTGCCAAAACTGTTATTTTTTTTCTTAACACGCCTTGCTTTATAATTTTCATAAGCCCCATTTTGAGCTTGAGGGTATCTTCTTACATATCTAACCGGCTTTTTATAATTCTCTCTCATAACTATTCTCTATAAATTCTTATTTTTTATTACTAGTAATATTTTAATATAAATAAATAAAAAGAGCATACAATAAAAAACGTATATTTACATTACCATTTGTATCTTAATAAAATTTTACAAAAATTTTACAATAAAAAATCGCGCATTTTTAAACATATTTTATAAATTTTAGCATTTTTAAATTTAACTAAAACAATTTTTATTTTAAAGAACTCTATTTTTAGAAAATTATTTAAAAAAACATCTTTACAAAAACTTTATATTTGGATAAAAATAAGCAATTTTTAGAATTCACTGCTTTTAATAATCATGTAGTTTGGTTATAATACTAATACATTAGCAGTAAAACTATAAATGTTTATGATTAAAAAAGTTGAATTAGGTAGTGTAAAAAATAATAATACCCCGAAATTACGAAAAGGGGAAACAAATTTCACAGGTCTTGGTGATATAGCATTAAAAGGTGTACAGATGTGCGAACAACATCCTATGGTTAATGTTTCTGTACTTGATTTATCTACTGCAATACTACCAAGAACTTTTTTTGAAACTTTTATCGGTTCAAAGAAAAAAGATGAAAATGGTGAAATTCAAAAACGTAAATTAAATTTATTTGGAGGATTTGAAGCATTCAGACGAGAATCTTCAGGTTTAATTATTAACTGCTTAATTCCTAGTTTTCTTGTAATAGGAACTGCTAAGTTATTAAACAAACCTGTAATGGGCGGATTTAATAAATCAGACTTGACAAAATCATGGGCAAACAGTGAAGTTATTGATAATATAAATTCGTTCTTCTTAAACTCTAAAGGTACAAGCACAAAAGAGCGAATTATTGACACATTAAAAACGATGACAAATGATTTGCATGGTGCTGACGGAAAAGAAGAAAAAGCCTTTAAAAATTTTCTTTTAAATGATCCTGAATTTGATAAAATTCTTGAAAAAACAGCTGATAATATAACTAACGGCGTAAGAGAAGAAATTGTTTCAAAAAATAAAACAGTTGCAAAATTAAAAAATTTCTTTGGAATAAAATCATATAAAAATTATACAGATGATTTGTATGAATATGTTCTAAATAAAACCGGTATTGCAGAAAATATCAAATTTTCTAAAGATACTGGATATTCAACAAGCAATTTAAAACATTTGTACAACAGTACCGGTGAAATATTGAGTGGAATTGTAAAAGAAAATATTGCTCAGGATTCAGAGCAAATATCAAAATACATAACAAAAGCAAAACGTTTAGTAAATGCTAAAAGCGCTTTTGGTCTAATAGGTTTGATTATTCCTCTTGCTATATCAGCACAACCTATTAACAGATGGATTACACATAAACTTTCCGGCAAATCCGGAGCTCCAATTTATAACGATGATAAAGATAGGCATTTGACATCTGACGAAAAGAAAAAACTTACGGCTGAAAAATTTATTGCTGTTCCTTTAATGTGGGGAGTAGCAGGATTATCAATGCTTATGGACAGACCTAGTTTAAAAATGTTCCAATTTAAAAATATATTTCCAACAATGGATCAGGCAAGAATTATTTCTGCTGCAACATTCTCTTCAAGAATTGCTGCATCTGAAGATTCGAATGAATTAAAAGAATCTACTATAAGAGATATAGCAACTTTCTCCAGCTTCTACTTCTTAGGAGATTATGCAGCAAAAGCAATTGCGACATTTATAGAAAAAACTAAGGGTATAAAATTAATAAATACTTTAAAAGAAAAAGAACAAAATGCCAATATTTTACAAAAATTCTGGCACTGGGCAAAACATACAACAATGAAATCATCAGATGAACTCAGTTCAATTAAAGATGAAGTATTAAGAACAAAAAGCACAAGATACCGAGCAATGTGTCAATTGGGCAATTTGGCATTCTCCCTGTTATCTTTAGGGATATTTATTCCTCTATATACACGAACCCAAACTAACAAAAAACAAAAAGAACAGGAACTAAAAACTAAAATAGCACAAGAAGCATCTGCTACATTCTCCAGCAATTTTTCAAAATCTCCTGCATTCAAATCTTTTTCGTTAGTACAAAATTAAAAGGCAAATTAAATGATAGTAAATAGCATACAGTCAAAAAACATATACACAACTCAAGAATATAAAAAACTAAAACCACAAAATATAAACTTTACAGGTTTTTCTCCAGCACCTCTTTTAAATTGGTTGGATACAAATCAAGCATGGGGCGCTAATGCTGTTGACTTTTTCTGTATGGTACTTCCAAGAACGTTAACGGATTTTGGAAGAGGGAAAGATGCCGGAATTGAAACTGCCAGACGTGAAAGTATGGGAACAATCAATGATTCTTCTGTCGGGGCATACGGTACGCTCGCAGGTCTTGCTCTTGCAATGGGAGTAAATAAATCTTTCAAACTCGGTGATAGAGATATTAAAGTTTCTTCTGTATTCGCAGATTCTGAAACAATTGATATGATGGGTGATATTTGGTATAAAAAACTTTCGCCAGATATTAAGGATCCGCTATTAGAAAGAATAAAACTTTCACTAGGTAATTATGAAGTATTCAAAGACGGGAAGTGGGAAAAATTCACAGACTCAGATATCGAAAAAGCTTCTAAAATTTTAAAACGTGAAATTGAAACGCATGAAAAACTTTCTAAAGATATAGCATATGATGTTCGTAAAATTTTAGCTTCTTCAAACAATCTTGAAAATAATTTTAGAATTATATCTAAAACTGGTAAAGAACATTCTTCACGCTACGGTATAAATTCTATAGTAGAAAACACATTCAAGTTATCTAAATTGTTTACAAAAGAAAAAGTAGTTGAAGCTTTTGAAAATTCTATAGATTCAAATTCAAATGAATTTTTAAAAGCATTAAAGAAAATGAACCTTAAGCGTTCATTATCAGGAGTTGCAATTGCAACTGCTGTCGGATGTTCCGTTCAGCCTATCAATATGTGGTTGACTAAACGCAAAACAGGATCTGATAGTTTTGTAGGGGGTGGCAAAAAAGATGACTCCTTAAAATTTAAAATAGAAAAAGCTCTTGTAGGCTTTGGGTTTGGAGCTGGTGTAATTGCGACCATTGGGAATCCAAAGAACTTAATTAAAAATCTCCAATTCAAAGGATTTACTCCTACTATTAACCAATTAAAATTCATTTATGGTGCGACAATTATTTCAAGATTTCTTGTAGCACGTAACGAAAATGAATTAAAAGAATCTTCGATTAAAGATATGTTAGGATTTACCAACTGGCTGATTTTAGGAAACTTTGTTCAAAAACTTACAGCCCAAGCTCTTGATAAATCACTTGTTAAACAAGAAAAATTCGGAGGTATAATTAATTGGATTACATCTTCATCGCTAAAAACAAGAGATGAAATACTTCATTCTGAATTAGGTGAAAAAGCATTTAAAAATGGAAAGGCTTTAAGTTTTAATGAAATGGTTAAGGCTTTACCTAAAGGTTCAGAAGCCTTTAAGAAATTAAAAGTTCTTACTATTGCACAATTAGCAGGTTATGCATACTCAGGCATTGTTCTAGGTATCGGAATACCTAAATTAAATATATTCTTAACTAACAGAAGACTAGCAAAAGAACATGCTAACCAAAAAATTCAAGATGCTAACGAACAACAAAAAGAAGTAAATAATGATGGAATGTTAAATCCATCTAATATTCAATTCTTAAAAGAATTTACTGGAAGCAAATTTTTCAATAAGAATTAGTAGTTTTGTTTAATATTATTCTAAACATTACACTTTTTGCTTAGGGAAAAATAATTTAGTTTATATAAACAAAAATTCCTAAATTATATAATTAAATTTCTATAATAAAAAATTTATTCTTAGACTAAGGAGAAAATAAAATGAAAAAATTATTTATATTCTTAGTCTGTACAATAATTTTGAGTTCAAGCACATTGGCTAACACAACCATAGACAATATTGAAAAATCATTATATGGTTTTACATATCCAAATGATAATGAAACTGTGAGATTAAATCGAATAGAAGAAAAAGTATACGGAACGACATCAAAAGCAAATAATCAATCACGAATTGCTAAATTAAAACAGGATTTATCTGCGGATTTAATTGGTCAAGAAATTTCTCCAAGAGAAGACACTTTTACAAATGAAGAAGACTCTATTGTATACGAGAAAGAATCACCTGAAGCAAAAAATATGGATTATCCTGTTATAAATGAACTTGAAAAACAAGCATTTGGCAAAGAAAACAAAGGTCAGGATATAAAAACCAGATTATCCAATCTTGAAAAGAAAACCTTTTCGAAAACATATGATAAAGATGACTTATCAACTCGTGTAGATAGACTTAGAGCAGAATTGCGTCCTCGAAGTTTTATAGCAAACGGAATGGACCAACAGGATAATGACTTTTATTCACAACCTGCTGATAAATTAGCACAAAATTATCATTTAGACCAATACGGACAAGGTCCTTTTGATTACGAGGCTTATAATAACAGATATGATTACAACGATGAAGCAACTAATACATTCCGAGGGGCAAAACCAATTAACTTAACAAAAATTGAAAAAAAATTATACAATAAAAAATTTGATAACGAACCAACTTCATCAAGACTATCCAGAATAGAATCATCTGTATTTGGCACAAGCTTCCCTAACGATAGTGATTCTGAACGTATTGCAAGAATATCAAGTGCAATACAAGCCCAAAAAAGTTCAGGCAGATATGATAGCAACAAATTTAGTCAAAACATGGCAACAGCAGTTCAAATAGGGACTCTTATTTTAATGGTTTTAGCCTGCATACTTTAGTTGCCATTGTTTTCTTCCGTAACAGATTCTATAGACTTTTGCTTAGAGGTATCAATCTTTTTATTCGCGTTAGACGCCGCATTAAAAAGTAATTTCCCTAAATTTACAGCTCCCTGTCCGGCATTTTCTTTGATATTTTTAATATCTTCAACAGTTTGCCTAGCTGATTGTTTTTCATTTTGGATATTTTGTTTTGTAGTATTTACGGCATTGTTAACATTTGTTTTTACTGTTTCTACAGTATTTTTTGCACTGTTTATCTGTGAATTTATATTATTTTTCACAGCATCTTTTGCGTCCTTAATATCTTGTTTTATGTTTGATTTTTCTATTTCACCTTTTGACAACCATTTAAACGATTTTATAGAAGAAACCTTGTTAACATATCCATTAAATATTACTTTAAATTCACTATATGACGAACTCCCTGAGGTTAAAGCAGGAATCAATGACACATTTTCATTTTCAGGATCTTGAGTTATTAAATTCAAAAATTGTGCAGTTTGTGCACCAAATTTAGGTATTAATCCTAAAACTTTATCTGCAGATAATTGACCAAAAGGTCCTAGAGCTCCAACTGTTTTTGAATCAAGCCTTCCTAAAATCAGAAGATACGCACTGTTTTTTAATATATTATAATTTCCCTTAATATAATAAGACATCATTGGACCAGCGACACTTATAAAAGGTAATTCTGCTACTCCGTTTAACAAATTCATTTCACCTTTAATAGTTTCAAATTTATCTGTATTATGTACCGTCGAAAAAGTTGATAACGCAGAAACAGCTGATTTCAATAATGAATTCGAAACTATATTTTGAGCCTGAACGAGATTCTCTAATTTCCCTATACTCAAAAATCTACCATCATTTATATGAAAATTTATTTTACCTTTCATATTTTTAATTAAAGCAATATCCGTAACACCATAAGAATTTAATTTGGCATCAAAATCAAGAGAACCGGTTAAGGCTTTAGGAATGCCTGAAAAAGCATAAACTGCATCAGTAGAATTCAATCCTTTTCCCTTAAAATCCAAATTTATAGCTGTAGACGAAATATTGTAAGATAACAAACCGTTTATTGTTCCATTAAAAGCATTTCCTGATATATCGCTAAGATAAAAGTTATTAAATTTTGTCAGCGCAAATTTAGAATTTAAATCAGCTGCTTTAAGATTATCCATTTTTATGGATTTTGCGGTAGCATTCCCACAAATACCCGAACCGTTCAAGTGTAAAATCAAATCTTGAAGAACAAAATTCATATCTTTTATAGATATATCAGGAATATTTATTATTCCTTTTATTTTAGGATTATCTATAGCTCCAGATATATTTACACCTCCATTGGCTGTCAAGTTAGAACTTTTAAGTCCCCAAATAGGAAATGATATATTATTTGGGACATCAATGTTTATATTCAAGCTAGGATTTGAAAGATTATTTATTCCGCCGGATAATTTTGCAATAGGATTTTGACCTTCATAAATACCGGAATTAGAAAAAGTTAATGAATTAGATGATATTTTCATATCGGCATAAATATTTGTAGTTTTGTTTCTTAATAAATTGATATCAGCAAAACGGATATAATTAGCAGGATTTGCGATAATTTTTAAAGAAATATCCTGAACCTGAGCATCTCCGACAGCTTTTAATTCAATAGGCATAGCTCCTTTGTAAGGAAACATTGAATGAAATTCCTTAGGAATAAAAGCAATTACATCCGCAGATGCAAGATTTCCTGATGCTTTTATATTCATATTCATCTTTGAAGAATTATAATCCTTTACTAATCCAGCAAGAGCTATTTTTGAATTATTAATAAGCACAGAGGAATTTTTTATATTAATATCTCTTGTATCAGCAGTAATATCAGCATTAGGAATAGAAACAGATGCTCCGTTAATTTTAAAAGAAAGATTTTTTATTCCTATATCGCCATTTATTTTATCATTATCAATAAGAAGTTTTACAAATGAATTTACTAATAAAACTTTTGCAGCCATTGGTTTATTATATATATCTACTCCGTCAATACTTAAAGTAATATTTGGTTTAATTTTACTTAATTTACCCTTAATAATAGCATTAAATGATACTACACCTGAATTGATTTGATTATCTTTTAAAATGGAAATTTGTCCTAAAGCGCCAAGCAATCCTTTTATAGACAATTTATCAGCACTAAGCTTTAAATCAGCAAATGCATCCGAAGATATAGAACCCAAAAGATTTAAAGGATGATTCAATATAGAAAATCCTAAATGTTTAATATTAATATTATTATTCCTCATATCTATATCCGCAGAAATTTTATCGATAAAAATATTGTACAGTCCATAAGTTAAACTTGATTGATTAATTTTGAAATATCCGGAAGAAAACATTTTTTTTAGATTTGAGCGTATATTAAAGTTTGCATCAATACTTCCGGTTGCAGAAACAGTTTTTAAATCATTTACTCCAAAAGTCTGACATACACTATCTATTAGTCTAATAATATTGTTAAATTTCGCATTTGAACGAAATGTTAGGTCAATTGACGGTTTCTTACCTGATTTAATTGTACCGATAAGCTGAGTTTTTTCATTTTTATCCGCAGAAGAAAAGAAAATAGAATCAACTACAGTAGATTTGCCTTTAAATTTTAAATTCGCGTAGCTTTCAGGTAGTTTATTTCCATTTACAGCAACTGTAATTTTACTTAAATTAAAATATCCTTTTTGTACAGGAGATTTGAAAGATCCAGAAACACGAATATCTGTATCCAAATTTAAATGCATCTGATTTCGTTTTATCAATTTAAAAATATCAATAATAGTGTAATCAGATTTGTTAGTTTTTGTCGGCATACTATCATTATTTTGCGAAATAACAACAGGCTGTTTTGGGAAAACAATATCATCAAATATCAATTTCGGCATTATTTTATTAAAAATTTTCACATTATAATTTGAAATAACTTCATTATCAAAAACTATTTTACCGGATGTCGAAATTTTAATCTTTTTGTCAAGTATAAAATCATTGATTTTGAAGTTTTTACCTTGTATGTAATATGATTTATCTTCCTGAGTATCAATAAATGTAAATTTGTAATTCATAATTACAAAATCAGGAAGTCTATTTGATAATTTTAAACCGTACGGAAGCGACATTGATGAAGTTTCTTCCTTTTGATTTGTTAATAAATAATCTTGAATAACAAAAGCTCCATCCCTTTTTACAGCAAAACTACCATCAAGATTTTGAGCACTAATTTTACCAAATTCTACT
Organism: bacterium; assembly: GCA_017941035.1. GTDB lineage: Bacteria > Cyanobacteriota > Vampirovibrionia > Gastranaerophilales > Gastranaerophilaceae > Zag111. The sequence goes on from JAGAXG010000008.1 coordinate 17,015, forward strand.
TTTTTAAAAATTAAAGGAATGAGTTTTAAATTAATGCCGGCTTTTTCTGCGGTAAAAAACGGCGAATTTTCATTCGGAATAGAAGCTGTTAGTTTGTCTGTCTTTACTCCAACAGCAAGATTTAGAGAAGTTGTCAGAGCTAAATTTGATATTTGCACTTCAATACCTGTTGAATCTTTTATTAATTTTTCAACATCTTTTGTATAATTATTTACAAGCGGTGATATAACAAACGGAAAAATTAAAAACAATGCATATACACCAAATAAAATAGAAAACAATATAATTCCTAATTTTTTATAATTCATATCCCTAACCTCTTATTTAAAAACATATTAGCATAAATTAACAAAAAAATTTAAAAAGATTTTACAAATTTAACTGCTTGTTCATAAGTAGTAACTTCTCCGTCGAGCTGTGCCTGATGTAAAGAATTTAAAATTTCACCAAGATATTTCGAAGGTTTAATATCAAGCAATTTCATTATTTCGTTTCCATCCAACAATTTCGGCAACGGAATGAGAGTTTCTAAAGACTTTAAATAAAAATCTTGCAGATTATTAAGCCTTGAAATATTATCTTCAACAATTTTTTTTGTTATATCCTTGCCCAACGCAGACAATCTGTCTGCTTTAGCCAGTGTAATCATATCAATTGCATTTTCTCCTGCTTTACGAACAAAACGCATTTTTACTTTATCAGTTAAATCAGGAGCGTAAACAACCATTGAAGGATAAATATGATTTTTTATCATAGTTTTTATGTAATTAATTTGCTTATTTGAAAAAGCTACTGATTTAAGAATTTCTGAGCACATTTGAGCACCAACATCATCATGCTTAATAAATCTATGGCGACCAGTTGCCTCCTCAATAGTCCAAGTAGAAAATTTTCCTATATCATGCATAAAACCCGCAAGCCTTAAATGTGAAATTCTTGGGAATCCTCCAAAATCGACCTTATTAAGATGATTTTGAACCTCTTTTGTTGAATTTTTATAAATAATTCCAATTTGTCTTACTGTCTCTACACTATGATGAAATAAATCTAAATGATGATGAGAATTAGGAGGAACTTTTTTCAAATCAATAACAAAAGGAAAAATCAACTCTAAAATACCAGCCTCGTCCATTTTCAGAATAGCAGAATGCGCAAAATCTCCGTTGAAAAGCTTCATAATTTCGTTCTCTATACGCTCTTTTGCAGTTTTTTTTATAAGTTGAGCGTGCTTTTTAGCCGTATTCATTAAATCCTCAGAAATTTCAAATCCTAAAATCGCATAAAATCTAAAAATCCTTAACAACCTTAGCGGATCATCTGTAAAATTATCTTCACTTATACCTTTGATTAGTTTATTCTTAAAATCTCTTAAACCACAGGCAGGATCATATATTTCACCAGTCCTTATGTCAGCGCAGATTGCATTAATCGTCAAATCTCTTCGAAAAATGTCTTTGTCCAAAGAATTTTCAACAGGATTTGTTATATCAATGTAATTTATTTTGTCTTTTAATACGACTCTGTATATTTTATTTTTTTCATCCAATGGAATAAATTTTCCACCAAAAAATTCTGCTACTTTTATAGCAAAATCTTTTGCATCTTCATCTGTAACAATCAAATCTCTGTCAACTATTTCCTTGCCAAGCAGGATATCACGAATTGCACCGCCTACAAGGTATATCTTATTATCAAAAAAACTTGACAGATTATTTAAGATTTGATCATTCTTTATTTTGGTTAGAATATTCATAAATAATATTTCCTAATCCCACAATTACTGCTGTATCCGCTTTTAATATTAAATCCCCGAGAGTAAGCATTTCTACATTACTATAAGATCTAAACAAGTCAAATTCTCTTTGGGAAAAACCTCCCTCAGGACCTATTACAACAAGAACTTTATCTCCCTTATTTACAGACTTCTGTTCAAAACTCTGACGGATAGTCCTATCTGCAATTCTTTCACAAAAAACAATAATTTTATCGAAATTATTATTATCAAATAAATTTTTAATATCAGTTCTATTAAAGCACTTTGGAATAAAAGCACGTTCACATTGCTTTGATGCTTCAAACATAATTTTTTGCCACTTTTGAATTTTTTTATCAATCATTTCAGAATTAAGCGCACAATTATCCGTTTTAATCGGATATATTCCACAAACTCCAAGTTCTGTAGCTTTTTCAACTAACAAATTTTGAGAATCACTTCTTAGCGGACTTTGAGCAAGATAAAGTTCAAATTTCAAAAAACGTTTTGAGGGATATGATTTAACAACATTTACCAAAATTTTAGACGAAGTTATTTCTATAATTATTGTTTCATATTGAATTTGTTTTTCATCAATTAATAATAATTTTTCTCCAACTCTGGCACGCAGCGAACGAGCGATATGAAGATAATTTTCCTTGTCGCTTATTATAATAGTTTCATTATTTACCTGTGAGGAATTTATAAAAAAATGTGGCATAACATCCTTTCGAAGAAATTATACCACAATTTCTTTTTCATTACGATAAGTTACATACCCCAAATTTGCTTTGGGCGGTTTTCGTAAATATTTACGTTTTGTATATATTACTCCTACCTTTGCAGAATTTGCTGCACTAGAATATTTTTTTGCGAGTTTAGCACATTCTAAAATTAATTGTTCGGATATTTTCTGAGTTTTTAAGAGAACATGTGAACCTGCACAATTATGCACATGAAACCATAAATCATCTTCATTTGCCAATTTCGAAACTATATAATCATTTTGTTTATTATTTTTACCTATATAAATTCTTGTTTCGTTTTCTTTTTCTATTTTAAGAGGCTCAATCGTACGTTTGTCATATTTTTTTACAGGCTTATCACTCTCGACTTCATCTCTCAAATCCGACAAGTCATTTATTTTTTTAGCCAAATTTATAGAATACAAAAGATTTTCAAAATAACTCTTTTGCTGACTATAGCCCTCAATAAGTTCAAAAATCTTTTCATTTTTAGACTTATTATATTTTTTATAAAAGTTATTAGCATTTTCTTTTAATGTTTTTTTATTATCAAGTTTTATTGAAATTTCTTTGTTATTTTCATAATCAAAAACAATAGCGGAATCTGAATAATCATTTAAATTATAAAGATTAGCCATAAGCAAATCGCCCCATAAACGGTACTTGTCAGCATTTTTATTTTTCCCCAACAGATTAACAAGCTGAGAAAGGACTTTTTCAACTTTTTTTAGTTTTTTGTTTGATAAAATCAAAAATTTATTTTTCAATAAATGAAACTTCTCTTTCTCGATATGATAAGTATAATAATTATCAATAATCGAATTTATATCTGAGGGGACATTGATTAAAAATTTATATCTGTATGGAGGTATTCCACTACTTTTAGGGGGATAAATATAAGGAATTTGGCCATAGACTTCCCTTACAGAACTTTTTTCAGAACCTACATTATGCGCACATCCTAAAATTATATTCGTGTCAGAATTGTATAATATTATATTTGAATATTTTCCCATTAATTCAATCGCAAGACACAGATATATTTTATCCCCAAGCTCATTATAAGTTTCGAAAAATAATTCTAATATTCTTTCTCCAGACGGTTGATTGATTTTTGCAATTCTGGAATTGCTTAAATATTTTCTCAAAAGCATGCAAAACATCGGAGGTTTTTGCGGTATTTCAATTATTTTACGTTCAATATTTTTTTCTGATGAAAAACAAATATGATAAAACTGAGGAGAAATGTTTATATACAATAGTCTGCTTTTTCCATCATTTCGAATAGTCAAAAGAAGCTCCCTTCTTGAAGGCTGTTGAATTTTGTTAATTCTTGCCCCTTCTAAAAACGTTCTTTCTTGACTTATGAATGTTTCAAGCAGTTTTGAATCAAATGTTATCATAAAGAAAATTTACCAAAAATATATAATAGTGTCTATTATTTTTTGTTTGTGGTAATATAAGGTCAGTATGGTATTAAGGCAATAAAGCAATAGGTATTTTAATTGTATTGGTTATTGTTTTCATATTAATAATATTTGTAAGTATGCTTGTTTCCTTATTTACCTGTTTAAATATTCCATTTGCGAAATAAAAGTAGAATTAGAGGATATAAAGATGATTAAAACAAATTTTAAAGACCACGAATGCGGTAAATTAAATTTAGACAATATTACTCAGACAGTTACTCTCTCAGGCTGGGTTTCTACAGTAAGAGACTTGGGTGGTATTTTATTTATTGAACTAAGAGATAGAAGCGGGGTATTTCAACTCGTTGCAAACCCTCAAATCAATCCTCAGGTTCATGAAATTTTTGGAAAAGTTAAAAGTGAATACGTAATAAAGGTTACAGGGAAAGTAACAAAAAGGCCTCCGGAAACATATAATGAAAAATATCCTACAGGTCAGGTTGAAATGTACCCTGAATTTGTTGAAATATTATCTGAAGCAAAAACTCTACCTTTTGTTTTAGATGATGAAAATGTTTCCGAAGATATTCGTTTAAAATATCGATATCTTGATTTAAGACGTGAACCTATGCTATCAAAACTTGTTTTACGTCACAACATTGTTCAAGCAATCAGAAATTATATGAATAATTTAGACTTTTTGGAAGTTGAAACTCCAATCTTAATTAAAACAACCCCTGAAGGAGCAAGGGATTATTTAGTTCCTTCAAGAGTACAAGAGGGTAAATTCTTTGCACTTCCGCAATCTCCTCAAATATTTAAACAACTTTTGATGGTTGGAGGTATTGAAAGATATTATCAAATAGCAAAATGCTTTAGAGATGAAGATTTGCGCGCAGACAGACAGCCTGAATTTACGCAAGTTGATATTGAAATGTCTTTTGTAGAACAAAAAGACGTTATCAATGTTGTTGAAGGTCTGATTGTAGATGCATTTAAAGCAGCAGGAGTCGAAGTTAATCCTCCATTTACACAAATAACATGGCAGGAAGCAATGGATAGATTCGGTTCTGATAAGCCTGATACAAGATTCGGACTAGAATTATTTGATTTAGGCGATATTATTATGCAGTCAGAATTTCAAATTGTTAAAAACACTTTGCAAAATGGAGGTATAGTTAGAGGAATCAGAATTCCAGGCGGAGCCAAATTCTCAAGAAAAGAAATTGATGATATTACAAAACTTGCTGTTTCATTTGGAGCAAAAGCTTTAGCTAATATCATTTATCAAGAAGACGGAACTCCAAAATCACCTGTTTTAAAATTTGTTTCTGAAGAACAGGCAAAAGCCATTCAAGACAGAGCCGGCGCCCACGCAGGAGATATTATATTCTTCTTAGCAGATAAACCAAAATTAGTTTACGACATTATGGGCAGATTAAGACTTCATTTTGGAAAAATGTTAAATCTTATTGATGAATCTAAGCATGCATTGTTATGGGTAGTTGATTTCCCTATGTTTGAATGGTCAGATGAAGAGCAAAGATTTATGGCTATGCACCATCCGTTCACATCTCCAAATATGGAGGATATAGACAAATTGAAATCCGGAGATTTAGGCAATGTTAAATCAATCGCTTATGATATTGTTTATAACGGAACAGAATTAGGCGGAGGATCTGTAAGAATTCACTCTTCTGAAGTTCAATCAGAAATATTCAAAGCTCTTGGTTTAACACAAGAAGAAGCTGAAGAAAAATTCGGATTTATGGTAAATGCACTTCAATACGGAACTCCTCCTCATGCAGGCTTAGCAATCGGTTTAGACAGACTTGTTGCACTATTAGCAAGAACAGATTCTATTCGTGATGTTATAGCATTCCCTAAAAACGCAGGAGCAAAATGTTTGATGTCAGGTGCTCCAGGTGAAGCTTCTATTCAACAGTTAAGAGAACTTCATATTAAAAGCACAGTAAATGCAAATAAATAATTATATTCATTTATATAAACTGAAGGCTTGCAAATTATAGCAAGCCTTTAGTTTTATTCTATATTTTTTTTATAAATTCATGCGCATTAATAACATCATCAATACTAATAGGAGGCGGACCGTCTATGATTTCTAATGGCAAATGAGATTTTGATCTATAATTGTAATTCAATACAATATCTCCAAAATCTTTTCCACATTCGGCACATGATAACGTACAAATCAAAGTTTCACAATCCTTCTTTTTTATATTAATAGATTCTTGAGAAAAATCATTTTTACAACGAGAACAACAAAGATTCGAAAACATTGATTTTATATCTTTTGAACAATCATCTTTCATATCAATATTTTATATTAATTTTTGTAAATAGTTCAACTTTTTATAGTATTGTTTGTTATTTTTCTTAAAATTTAGGGATTAATATTAATGGATAAAGCCAAAGGAGGTCAACTATGGCTATTAATCTTATTCTATTCGGTTTTATAGTTTATACTGCATTGATTGTAGTACCAAGCATTTGGGAAGAACTAACAGCTGAAGGATAGAATACAATTTAAAATATCTGCAAAATATAAAGAGTGAAGAATGGTTTAAATTAGTGTTAAAAAAACGTTTAATAAAATGAACGTTTAGTTTGTTGTGAGTTTATGTTTGACTTATAATACAAATATGAACAGGGATTATCTCAATAATAAATTTGATATTATTGTTGTAGGTGGGGGACATGCCGGTTGTGAGGCAGTTTTGGCTTGCGCAAAGCTCGGAATGAAAGTTTTACTGGCGACTTTAAATGTTGAAAATATTGCGCTTCAACCATGCAACCCTGCTGTTGGAGGTCCGGCAAAATCAACTTTGGTTCGTGAGATTGATGCTTTAGGTGGAGTTATGGGAGAGGTTACAGATGCGACTTATTTGCAGATGAAAATTTTAAATTCCTCGAAAGGACCTGCTGTTCGTGCACTTCGTGCGCAATCTGATAAAGCTGAATATTCTCGCTACATGAGAAATCTTCTTGAAAATAACGAAAATATATATATTAAACAATGCTGTATTACAGATTTATTAGTGGAAAATGATACAATAACAGGTGCGGTAGATGAGTTTGGAACTGAATACAGTGCTCGTGCGGTTGTATTAACGACTGGAACATCATTAGAAGGGAAGATATTTGTAGGTTTGCGTTCATTTAGTGCGGGAAGACTCGGAGAAAAATCTGCAATAGGCTTATCTGATAGTTTGCATAGATTTGGTATTGAAACAAAAAAACTTAAAACAGGAACACCTGCCCGCGTAGACAAACGAACAATTGACTACTCAAGACTTATTATACAACCGGGAGATGAAGAATTAAATTTCTTTTCTTTTAAGCCTAACCGCCCAATTAGAAAAACATATCCTTGTTATTTAACAAAAACTAACGAAGACACTCACAAAATTATTCGCGAAAATCTTGACAAATCTCCAATGTATCAAGGACTAATTCATGGTGTAGGACCACGCTATTGTCCTTCAATAGAAGATAAAGTCGTACGATTCGCATCTAACCCTTCTCATCATATTTTTATTGAACCTGAAGGTTTAGGAACATATGAAACATATATTCAAGGATTTTCAACAAGTTTACCGATTGATGTTCAAACAAGAATGCTTAGAACTTTGCCAGGTCTTGAAAATGCACACATAATAAAACCTGCATATGCAGTTGAATATGATTATGTGCCTGCAATTCAAACTACACACTCTTTAATGTCAAAAAAGATAAAAGGACTATTCTTTGGAGGACAAATTAACGGAACAAGCGGTTATGAAGAAGCAGCTGCACAAGGGTTAATTGCGGGTATTAATGCTTTTAATTATTTAAATGGAACTGAAATGCTTGAACTTTCTCGCAGTTCTTCTTACACAGGGACATTAATAGATGATTTAGTTACTAAAGATATTCAGGATCCATATAGAATGCTAACATCACGTTCTGAATACAGGCTTTTATTAAGACAGGATAATGCAGATGCAAGATTAACCGAAATTGGTCATAAAATTGGTTTAATTGATGACATGCAATATTTTAGATTTGAAGAAAAACAAAGGCTAATTGCAGAAGAAACAAAACGTCTTGAGAATGTAAAAATTCCGGCATCCGAAGAAAATAACAAAATACTTGCAAAATATGGAGAACATTTAGAACGCGGGATGAGAGCATCAGAGCTTATAAAAAGACCAGCAATAAATTACAAAATAATTTGCGAACTTGATAAAGGAACTTCAAAATTACAAATACCTCGTGATGTATATGAACAAATAGAAGTTTTAATCAAATATGACGGCTATTTAAAAAGACAAGAAGAACAAGTTCATCAAGGTGCTAAATTAGAAAAATTTAAAATTCCTAACGATATTGATTATTCAAAAATTGAACATATTTCTTCTGAAACCAAAGATAAATTATCTAAAATCAAACCTAAAGATTTAGCACAAGCTTCTCGCATAGGGGGAATAAAACCCGCAGATATTTCAATATTAATGATTCTTTTAGATAAACATAAAATTTAATATAAAACATCAACTTTATTTCTGATAAAGTTTTTTACACCGGAAGAACCATATAATTTTAAATCAGTAAATCTAATTGCTTTTTTGTCATTACAAACAATAGTAATAGAAGCTTTAGAATCATCTTTTGCTATTATACTTCCTGAAGGTTTATTTGTTGTATGCAAAATTTTGTAATTGTATGGATTTACCACGAAATATTTATTTTTATATGTAATATAGCATGGCATAAACGGATGCAACGCTCTTATTGTACGAGAAATTTCATCAGAGGTTTGATAAGTAAAATCAAGCATCATCTCCTTGCCTGAAATATTAGGATAGTAAGTTGAATATCGCTCATCTTGATTAACAGGAGTCAAAACTTTTTCATTTAAATCATTTAATAATTCTGTAATCAAAGTACGCGCTTCTCTGGTGGTTTTATCTCTTAATTCTTTAGATGTATAATCAGGCTCAATTTTTATTTTTTTCTGTTTTAGAATAGGACCAGCATCGTATTCTTCAGTCATTAAATGAAGTGTAACTCCGGAAAATTCCTCGTTATGAAGGATTGTTTGCAAATAAGGATTAGGTCCTCTATATTTTGGCAAAAGAGAAGGATGCACATTAATTGTTGCAATTTTTGGAATATTAAACGTTTCAGGCTGAATTTTTTCTTTCCAAGTCCCAACAATAACTAAATCGATATTTTGACGAATAAGCAAATCCCTAAATAACTGCGAATTAGCAGATTTTAAACGAATTTGATTGAGTTTTAATTCTTTTATTAGGGTAACTTCAGGCGCAGGTCTAAAAAAATCATCTAGTAAAAGTCTAAAAGCAGCAGTACTCGTTTGCTCATAACGAAAAACTCCAACAATCTCAGCCCCAGCATCCCTTACTCCAAGGATGATATTAGCCAGCATCAAACCTTTACCTAGAATGACTACTCTCATAAAAACATTATAGCTCAAGTAAAAAAAATATGAAAGTTTATTATACTGCTATATCATAATAAGCTTGCTGATTATTTTTTAATTCCACATAATTATTGATATATTCATTAGTCATTTTACTGTTATGCTTTGCTCCATGACATAAATACGTAAATGCCAAAGCTAAAGGTCCCCATCCCAAGATAGACTTCGTAAACTCTTTTATTGACGAAGGAATTTTATCAATATATTTTGCAGATGTATTCAAAATTTTATTTTCAGCCAAAAACTTATCCAATTTAGCTGGTGTTTTTATAACGCCATATGAATCGAATAATTTATCAGCATGTTTCATCAACAATTTATTTGCACCAATACTTGCTAAAGATAAAGCTCCTATTCCGGCAGCAAGTGTCCCAATAGAAGATATTATTGGATGTTTTTCAGTAAAATCTTTTACAGATTGGAAATTTTTACTTGCGAAAGATCTAATATTATATACCGCATTAAATATTGCGATACCAACACCCATAGATAATGCGGATGTTCCAAATCGTGCGAGTCTTATACTTCTTACTCTGGAAGGATCCATAACAATTTTACCTTCATTAGCTATATCAGCAACTGCAGAGCTGATTGTTTCTTTGCTAAAACCTTTTTGCTGAAGCTCAAACAAATCTTTCGGATAAATATTCACATCCTTGACCGCAGATGAAAGCCCGGAAGCTAAAGGAATTGAATAAAATAATGCATTATCAATCCTTCTATTTTTTTTATCTTGTAAATCAACAGAAGCTTTTTTATAAGCAAATTTCCTTAAATCACTATCACTTGCATTTGCTAAATCAACTTGTAACATATATCACACTCTACCTTTCGCAAATTTATTATACACATATTAAATACAAAAGTAAATTTTTTTGCCATTGATAAAACATAAGTATACAAATATTTACAATAATTACTGTTTTTTATATTATTAAAGAATGAAAAAGTTTTACATACATACAATGGGCTGCAAATCAAATCAATTTGAAGGTTCAATAATTAAAGAAAACTTAAAAAAGCACAATTTTGAAGAAACTTCAGACATTGAAGATGCAGATTTATATATTTTAAATTCATGCAGTGTCACTCACAAAAGTGACAAAGAAGCATTCTATCATTTGCGTAATGCGAAACATAAAAATCATTCAATAAAAACAGTTCTGACAGGTTGTATCGCTCAAATAGAAAAAGGAAACCTTTTAAAAGAAGATTTTATAGATTTTGTAATCGGAAATGATGAAAAACTTCACTTGTATGATTTTTTAGAAAAAGAAGGAAATTTTTTTGCAAATGATGTTATGATGCAAAAAAAATTTAGTGAAGTAGAACTTTTTGATACTGCAAAAACCCGCGCGAGTTTAAAAATACAAGACGGATGCGATAACAGATGTACTTACTGCATAATTTGGAAAGCCAGAGGCAAAAGCAGAAGCGCAAGTTTAGATTTTATAATAAATCAAATTAATCATTTTGCAGATCTGGGATTTAAAGAAGTTATTTTAACCGGTATTCACATAGGTCAATGGGGAAAAGATATTGGGCTTACTTTTATAGATTTAATTAAAGCTATAGAAAAAACATCAATTCTACGGTACAGATTAGGCTCTTTGAACCCTACCGAAATAAATGATGAACTCCTTGAAGTTTTATCTAAATCAAAAAAATTTTGTCCACATTTTCATTTATCACTGCAATCAGCTAATGATAAAACTTTACGTTCAATGAATAGATTTTATACGACAGAATTTTATTTGAATCAAATTAATCAAATTAACACGATATTTGATTTACCTTTTATTGGAAGTGATATTATAGCGGGCTTTGCCGGCGAAACAGAACAAGATTTTGAAATTACACGTAAAAATCTTGAAAAATCAGGATTGACACAAATTCATACATTCCCATACTCTGTTAGACGAGGAACCATCGGGGAAAGTTTACCAGACCAAAATTCTGACATTACAAAAAATAAAAGAGCTGATATTATAAAAGAAATTTCACGAAAAAAATATAATGATTTTATAATTCGAAATATTGGTAAAGTTCATGAAATACTGATAGAAAAACACAGAGATAAACATTCAAATAACTTAAAAGGAATTACAAAAAATTACTTAACTGTACAAATTATTTCTAACCGCGAAGATTTATATAATACTATTCAAAATATTAAAATAACCGAATATAAAAATGGTATTCTTTATGCTGAATTAATACAAAGTTAGTTATTTAGAATTAGTGACCTTTTATACTTTTTGTTATACACTTAATAAGTATTAGAATGAGGATTTTATATGATAGTAGACAACACATTAGTAATGATTTTAGCAGGAGGAGAAGGGAAAAGACTCTTTCCCCTAACCAAAGACAGAGCTAAACCTGCAGTCCCATTTGGCGGAAGATACAGAATAATTGATTTTGTATTAAACAATTTTATTAACTCCGGATTTTACAAAATTAAAGTTCTCACTCAATATAAATCTGATTCATTAAATAAACATATTACAAGAGGCTGGGCTTTATCTCCTTTTTTGAACCAATATGTAGATTTATGTCCTGCGCAAATGAGAACAGGTAACGATTGGTATAAAGGAACTGCAGATGCTATATACCAAAATATTTTTCATATAATTAACGAAGACCCTCGCTATGTATGTGTTTTTGGCGGAGACCATATATACAAAATGCAAGTATCACAAATGCTTGATTTTCATAAAGATAGAAAAGCAGACTTGTCTATTTCAGGAATACCTATTCCTATCGAAGAAGCCTCAGAATTCGGAATTATGGAAGTTGATGAGAATTGGCGTTTAATAAATTTTGTTGAGAAACCACAGCATAAACCAAAATCTATTCCGGGAAATCCTAATATGTGCTTGGCCTCTATGGGAAATTATATTTTTGATAAGGAAGTTTTGCTTGATGCAGTTACAAGAGATGCAAAATTAGAAAATTCTTCTCACGATTTTGGTAAAAATGTAATACCAATGCTTCTATCAGAAGGTAAAAATATTTACGTTTACAATTTCTCGCAAAATTCATTTCCTGGAATGAATCAAGCAGAACGGGGGTATTGGAGAGATGTAGGGAGCATTGATGCATATTGGCAAGCCAATATGGATTTACTTGATTATTCTCCTGTATTGAACATTTATTCCAAAGAATGGCCATTAAGAACATTCAATTATAATTATCCTCCGGCGAAATTTGTCTGGGAAGAAGGAGATAGAGTCGGAATGGCAACAAATTCTATGGTCTCTGAAGGCTGTATTGTTTCAGGGGGAGGTTTATCTCATTGTATATTATCGCCTAAAGTTAGGATAAATAGTTATTCAAGCGTATCAGACAGTATATTAATGGAAAATGTTGAAGTCGGCAGATACTCACAGATTAGAAAAGCTATTATTGATAAAAATGTAATAATTCCTCCTAATACAAAAATTGGTTTTGACAGAGAAGCTGATATTAAACGAGGATTTCACGTATCAGATGGCGGAGTCACTGTAGTTCCAAAAGGAGCTATAATATAAAACTTGTAAATTTTATTTTATATAAAGGGTATAATGTAATTATACCCTTATTTTTTGTAAATTTTTTGAAACAATTATAAAAAAAATATCAATTTTCATAGGGCAACATGTTTTATTACGATAGGCAGAAGTGTGTATGAATATCTTATTTAAAGTAGACCATTACATATCTAAAATTACACGTTCAATATATAGCAACGTTCCAAATATGACTGTTAATAATCAAAAGATTATAAACGGTGTAAAATGGGTAGGAGAGCATATTTCATCCCCGCAAAATCGTTTAATATTAGGAGCTTCTGCTTTAATGAGCCAACCTTTTATTGATTTATACAATAAAAATGTTGATGAAGAAACACGAAAAACTTCTGCTGCCAGAACAGTTGCAAAAATTATTGCGGGTACAACTACAGGATTTTTAGTAAGATATTACTGCATTAAAGCTATAGATACGTTTGCGAAAATTCCGAAAAAAGGAGTTAAACCTTGGGAAACTATTTTAACTCCTGATATGGTTAAAACAGGATTAAAGAACTTGGGCAATTATAAACAAGCTCTTGGGACAATATTATCTTTATGGGTTATGTTATTTACAAATTTCGCTATTGATGCTCCTTTTACTAAATATTTAACAAACAAATTTATAAATAAGGTTCATAATTACGAGCAATATAAAAAATGGAGGGAACAAGTAAATAATGAATAAATCCCTTCTAAACATAATTGCTAAAAAATTTGGTAAAGACCCTGGCAAAATGCTTATACACACAGGAGTAATAGGCTGGGGAATGTCTGCAGCTGCTCAAATTTGTGCGATAGTATTTAATGATAAACTTAAACCTGAACAAAAAATGTTTATGATCCCGCAGGAATTTGCAGATGCAATGGTTAATATTGTATCATTTTATGTAATTACAAGAGGCTTTTCTACTTTAGGAGCTACATTTGTAAGAACAGGAAGACTTATCCCAAAAAATATATCTAACTATATTAAAAAAATCGGTTTTGGAAAACAAATAGGAAAAATAGATTTTAATATAAATAAACATGTAAAAATGCCAAAAAATATAAAAGCAGAATATAATGATTTCAAAAAAGGAATTGAAGTTTCATCTACAATAATAGGATCTATTTTATCCTGCAATATAATAACGCCTATTGTACGTAATCTTTATGCTTCGAAACGACAAGAACAAAATATTGCGAAATTAAATATCAAAAAAAATACGCAAAAAGCAAATATTGCATCATATACCAACTATATTTACCCGACCATGCAAACTTTCCAAAACAATGCATCCCTAAAAATATAAAAATATAAAACCTGCAAATATAGCAAATATTATTATTGCAAATAATATCATTATTTTTGAAAAATACGTCGTTGTATAATCATTAATATTATTAACTCTTGATATTATAGCTTTTGAATAATCCATTTTATAATCATTTTTTGTTTTTTGATATGCTAAATGTAATAATTTTTGAAACGTATACATTGACTCAAGTTCTTTCCTTGCATTGGGATTTGAAATAGTCATTTTCTTCATTCTGATATTTTCATTTTCATTCAATTCATTATCCACATAGGCTGATAAATTATCAACGAATTCTTTACTAATATATTCTTGAGTTAATTCAAAATTTTTTGAATATTTAACAAGAATTTTTTTTAAATCTTCAATTTTCTTTTTACAATGAGGACAATTTTTAATATGCAAATTCACATATTCACTCAAAGTGGAGTTTAATTTCCCTTCTACATAAAAATTTACTAGAGCAGACACTTGACTACATGTCAGATTTTTGTTCATAATTTCTCCTTAAGCATAATTTCTCAAAACTTCCTGCAACTTTAGTCTTGCTCGCGAAATTCGCGATTTTACTGTTCCTATTTCTGTATTAGTTACATTTGCTATTTCTTCATAACTAAGACCTTGAAATTCTCTTAACACAATCGCTATTCTAAATGTTTCTGGCAAATTTCGTATTGCTTTTCTAATTTCACTTTCGCATTCAGAAGTTATACATTTTTCCATTGGTTTGCTTTTTTTATCAGGAATTTCTATTTTTATAGGTTCATCATTCACACTACAAGAGTATTCAAGAGAAATGATTTCCGGTTTACGTTTAAGTTTTCTTAAATAATCGTAGTATGTATTTGCAATTATATGATTTAGCCACCCGTGAAAACATTTTGGACTATTTAAATTTGAAATATACTTTGCCACTTTTAAAAGAACTTCTTGAGTCAAATCTAAAAGATTATCACCTGTTTTCATCATATAAGATAAAGTAGCAAAAACATCTTTTTGAATTTTTCTTATCAATTCTTCAAGGGCATAATAGTCTTCTTGTTGAGATAAAATAACAAGCTCGTCAAGAGTCATTTTTTTATATGAAAGACTATTTTTATCCATAAATATCTCCTTAACTAAATGTTAAAGAAAATATTTAAAATAATTATCGTCTTGATTTCTATATAAACGGGTAATATTATTTAACGTAAAAAACTAACGAAGCTTGTATCTAACAACAGAATCACTTCCTTGAGAAGATATGAAAAGCAAATTTCCATTAATATGCATACAGTATGGATTTTTAACATTAGAAATAAGTTCTGAAACAATTCCACCAGTATCAACTTTTAATACATTATTTTTATTATAATTTGCTATATATATATTTCCATCTTCATCAATAGCAATACCTATAGGACCATCAATTTTTTTATCTTTTATATATACGATTTTTTTATTATCAGGACCTATTTTATATATTGTATTATCTGAAAACCCTGCGACATATATATTACCATTGTTATCCGTAACAATGCCTGTAGGACTTGAAATATCACTGTATAAACCATTAGAATCATCTTTAGGATTTGCTTCAGCAAAAGATTTTGGCTTTTTTTGCTCTGCCTGAATTGTTGGTAAATCTGTTTGCAAAGTACTTGCAAGTTTATTTGCTCTTTGACCGATTAAAGAATCAACAGGTATCAATGATAAATACATTTTTGCTTTATCAGGATTGCCAATTTTCTTACTTAATTCTGCGGCCTTATATACAGATTCATAATCATCAGGCTTTCTTAAAATAATTTGCTTAAATGCATTAAGCGCTTCTTCATTTTGATTAAGATATTCTAATAAAGACCCCAAATTGAAATACGCATCAATATAATTAGGATCAAGTTCAGTAGCCTTTTTAAAACTATCTATAGCCATATTATACTGACCAAGCTGATAGTAATCAATACCCTTATTATATTCAAGTTTAGCATCATTAGCAATATTCGCAAAAACAGGAATACCCAAAAACAATAATGATGATAATACGATTATTAATTTATTTAATTTCATCTAACTCCTCAATAATTTTTTTATTATCATTTGCCAAACCTTTTGATATTATAGCCTTTTTCAAAATTTGAGGCAAGTTTATAGTATTCATATTTTCAAAATTATCAGGAAGCCTTAAACTCCAGTTTTTATCGCCAGAAGTTCCCGGAACATTGTATGTTTCTTCCATATTAAAGAAATCAGTAAAGAATATTTGAACATTTTCAGCATCACAAGTAAAAAGTTCAACTAGCTTTGTTTCTTTTAAAAAATCTGCATCTTTCGTCATTTTTACTATAATATCGTCTTTATTTTCAACATTAGCAAATAAATCTTCAACAAGATTTTTAACATGCAAATAACCCTCATGAGTATTTACTAAAGATTTTGCCCATTGAGAAACCGGTTTATTATCGTGAGTTCCAACCATAGCCCAGCATTTTTTGCCGATATTTTTACATCTATATGGATCATCTTTTTCTGTCGGAACAGTAAACTGAGTCAATTTCATTCCCAAAAGTCCATATTCTTTCATTACTTCAGCAACAGGTGTTGTTAAAGTACCCAAATCCTCGCAAACAATTTGATTTTTGGATAAACCTTCTTCCTCTGCGGCTTTTATAACAATTTTTTCAATTAATCTGCCATAGAGTTTTATTTGATCTTTTGTCAAAGATTTTACTCTCTTTTCATTATCAGAAGTATATTCATCATTCAAATCACTAAGTTGCGCAATTGCGTATTTTTTTAGTTCAGGATGTTCAGGTGAAGAATATAATCTACCAGCTCCTTGCTCTGACATAGGTTTTTTCCCTTCTCTGTAAACCCAAGGATCAATAAGCCCCACAATGTGGTCTATTCTGACTCCACCAGGGTTTTCGCGGAACATTTTTTTATATAATTCTTTCATTAAAATACCGCCTTCTCCCAAAGAACCATCAGAATTAAACAATTTTTCAGGATTCATTACAGGGAACCCCCATGCTTGACCATCTTTTGAAAAATAATCAGGAGGACAGCCTAAACACCAGCCTTCCAAAAATAATGATTGATATGCCCAAGTATCACGATCTGAAAATGCGACCTGACGATCAGCTATCATTTTTAAATTTCTTGATTTTGCATATATACGAGTTTCTTCATTCTGCTTATATAAAACAAATTGAATGAATTTATACTTATCTATTTCTTTGGAATATTTTTGAGAAAGTTCATTAATCCTATTAGCAAATTCAAATTTTTCTTCATTTGATTTAGGATTTAAGAGATTTTTATCTTTTTCACTTTTCCAATGTGGCCAGTAATCAGTTCCATGTTCAATAGACAAAGCTTCATATAAACTATCATTGTCAAGCCACGATTTATTTTTATTTTTATACGATTCAAATTCTTTATTCAATCTTTTGTCATTGAGCTTTATAAAATTATCATAAGCTTCTGAAAGAGCACTTTCCTGTCTTACTGTTATATAGGAATAACTTGTTCTATTTGTATCTTTGTTCGGATTATTATTAACGATATCGTTAAAAGAATCTATAGAAAGAATATTTCTCCATTTTTTAGTTGTAAGTTCTTTTAAATCAATAAATAAAGGATTATTTGAAAAAATTGTTCCTGTATATGGAGAAGCGTCAGAAGATTTTGTTTTACCTGCAGGTCCCATTTGGATAGCATCAAAAATACCTGCAATATAATCCAAAAATCTTTTTCCTCCATTTGAATTTATTGTCCCAAATCCAGTATTTTCACCCTCAAAAGCAGGAAAACTTCCATTGTGCATGATAAAAACTAAATTTTTTTTCCCAAGAAGCTTTAACGCTTTTTTTATAGTTTTAGCACCCTTTTTATCAAACATATAATACCCCTCATTAAACTAAAGCTCTAAATACAAAACAATTATTATAAAAATGGGCCCGGTGGGACTCGAACCCACGACCAATTGATTAAGAGTCAACTGCTCTACCAACTGAGCTACAAGCCCATTTACACAAATATTCTAACACATACAGAATAACTGTCAATGAACTTTTATATAAAATTTATTTCACACATACCACACAATAATTTGCGCCATATTGATGAAAATTTGTATTCCTACGAGTACGATAGACATTAAACTCTCGCATATACGCAGCAGATGCACTAGGAACAGAACTTGACCAAATATAATAATATGAAGGAACCTAACCCAGCAAAAACAGTACCCCATTTTGAAGTATATAAAATACCATTATATGTTTCTGAAGAATATATGTCCGCATTATAAAAATAGCTGGCAAGCTATGCCAATACAGCATCTTTAGCAAGATGGGTACTAATAGCGTGCCAAATACTTATCTAATTCCCATTGGGATACATATGTTCTAAATGAATCCCATTCTTTTTTCTTAGAAGTCATAAATTCTTTAAAAATATGTTCCCCTAAAGCAGCTTGAGTAACAAGGGATCTATCCATATTTTCAAGAGCTTCTGATAAACTACCCGGTAAAGAATCGATCCTTTGCTTTTTACGTTCTTTTGCAGTTAATTTATATATATTACTTTCAACTGGCGCCGGAGGATCAATTTTATTTCTTATACCATCCATACAAGCTTCAAGAATTGCAGCAAACGCTAAATATGGATTGCAGGAAGGATCAGGAGATCTTAATTCAACACGAGTAGAAACACCTCTTTTTGCAGGAACTCTTAATAATGCACTTCTGTTTGCCAATGACCAAGCTAAATATACAGGTGCTTCATAACCAGGGACTAAACGTTTATAACTGTTTACCAAAGGATTAGTTACAGCAGTGAAGCTTTTTACATGTTTTAAAATTCCGCCAACAGAATATTTCGCAACTTCAGAGAGCTGATATTCAGCATTTTCATCATAAAAAGCATTTTTCCCATCTTTAAATAAAGAAATATTACAGTGCATACCTGAACCATTTATTCCAAATATAGGCTTTGGCATAAAAGTAGCATGCAAATTATGTTTAGCTGCAATTGCCCTGACTGCAACTTTGAAAGTTGTAACATTATCTGCGGCAGTTAAAATATCAGAATATTTAAAATCGATTTCATGTTGCCCGTCAGCAACTTCATGATGAGACGCTTCTATATCAAATCCCATATTTTGCAAAGTTGATACAATATCTGAACGAACATCTTCCCCTAAATCTTCAGGTCCTACATCATAATAACCTGCGTGATCTTGAGTTGTTGTAGTAACATTTCCATTACCATCCTTAGAAAACAAGAAAAATTCGGCTTCAGGACCAATATTCATAGAAAAGCCCATTTTTTCTGCAGACTGCATAACTCTTTTTAAATTACACCTAGGACAACCTTCAAATGGGGTTCCATCCACATTATATATGTCACAAATTAATCTGGCAGAATTTACACCATCATGTTCTCTCCAAGGTAAAATTTGAAAACTTGTTAAATCAGGATGGAAAAACATATCCGAAGTTTCGATACTTCTAAAACCTTTTATTGAAGAACCATCCAACATAATTTCATTATTCATTATCTTTTCTATCTGCTCAGATGGTACTGTCATATTTTTGACTTGGCCATTTATATCTACAAACTGAAGTTTTATAAACTTAATATTGTATTCACCAATTAACCTTTTAATATCTTCTTTACTAAAAGTTTTACCGTCCCCTCTAACATGATGAAATTCTGTCATATATCCCTGCTTTCTTTTTACTACCTGAATAGCATAACATATTTATTTTATTTGCGCAATTTTATTATTTTCATCAACAATAACTATTGCAGGCTTAAAATTCTCAAGTTCTTTTTCTTCAAATTGAGCATATGAAACAATTATAACTTTATCTCCAGGCTGAACTTTTCTAGCAGCTGCACCATTTAAGCAGATTTTTCCTGAATCAGCCTCGCCTTTTATTACATAAGTTTGAAATCTCTCACCATTATTAACATCAAGAATTTCAACCTTTTGCCACTCTCTCATATTAGAAGCTTTAAGAAGTGTTTCATCTATCGTAATAGAACCCACATAATTAAGATTTGCATCTGTAACAGTTGCTCTATGTATTTTTGAATGTAAAAATTCTAATAACATTTTATAATATTCCCTCTACAAGAATATTATACTACAAACAAAATCAAAAAAACGCCTCTAAATAGTTAGAAGCGTTTATAAATCCCTTTTTCGTCCTTTTTCCTTACCACTGATTATCCCAACAACGACTCGAGCAAACTGGCGTTTTGCAATGCTCCTGTTGATTCTTTAATCTTTTGTTTGTAAATGTAAGTTCTTAGAGCTTCTCTTATAAGCTCACTTCTTGAACGATTTTCTCCCGTTGCAACTTGATCAATTCTGTTCAAAAATTCTTCGGGCATTGAAATCAAAACTCTTGCCATATATTCTCCTTTTCAACTAATTAAGTTATTATCCTCGTATATTAATAAAAAAAAGCATGAATAAAAAAGTGCTATTTTATATACAAAAAATATATACTAACTTTTAAAATACGCTATATTACAGTATTTCAAGGAATAATTCATGTTTACAAAAGTTCACAATTTAATCTAAAATAATACCTAAACAACATAAAAGCATGAACAATGTAGAAATATTTATAGCCATAAAAAACCTATAAAAAAACGGAGCGTTTGGAATATTTTTGTTTAAATTAAGCGGATAATTAATTATTGAAACAGTCGGTAATATTTTATTATCATTGTTATAAATTTCAAGAGATTTATATAATTTTATTACCAGCGGAATAGTAATAAGAGTCAGCAGATAAAATTTTCCCAAAATAATCATACAAATATATGCACATACATAAAAATAAATTAAAATTTTTAAAGCCTTATCTTTAGATTTTTGCTTAGTACAAAGAGTAACTTTATTTACACAAACATCTTGATCAAAATCCATAAGCATGTGAGCATAAAGAATTGTATTTACTATTATTGCACAAGCGAAAGACAAAAATATTACACCTAATGAAAAAGTTTTTGTCATTACATAATAAACACCTCCGAACATCAAAGGTCCATACGCTGTTATAACAGCAAAATCACCGAATCCTTTAGATGATAATTTTGGATAAGATAGAATTACGAAAAGAGCAAGAAGCGCAAAAAATAAAACATATATTCCACATTTAAAAAACAGAAAAACCCCTATAGCAGCAGCAATTAACAAAAAAATAAATATGACATTTCTGAGTTCACATAATGTAGCACTTCCATTTTTAAGATATTTGCATTTGCATTCCTTGGTTTCTTCACAAATATCTTTATAGTCAAAATAATCATCAGTTAAATTTGTTGCTAAATGAGCAAGTGCAATAGCAGGAAAAGTTAACAAACCCAAGAAAAAATTACCCCCATGCTTCAAACCGTATGTAAATATTACAAGCCAGCTTAACCAAGTAATGGGTCCCGTATATAATCGAGCATTGTTCAACCAAAATTTAATTTTATAAAGAATACTTTTCATGAATTTAATATATTTTTTATTGCATATACTGCTTCATAGCTTGCACCAGCCTCAAGAACTTCTTCTGCACTCAAGCCAAACATTGTTACCAAATTTATAGAATTTTTTATATCATTATTTTCTAAAAAATTTACTACTTGTTTTATCGCATCTTTTCTTGAAATACGCGGGATCTGTTCATTTATTCCTTTGTGAAAAATTCTAGCTTTTGATTTTCCCATATTAATATTTCCTGTTTAGCGCTAACAAGCCAGCTCCGATCATTCCGGAATAGTTACCGGCAGATGCTTTAAATACTTTTGTCGGAGAAGTAACTATTGCTTTATTTACATTATTCTCTATAATTTCTGTTTGTACAAATTCCGCCATAGATCCTGACAAAACAAAACAATCAGGGTCAAAAATATTTGCAAGACCTATAATACCATCTATAATGTCATTTTGCCATTGATTAAATATTTTAATCATTTCTGCGTTATTTGAATTAATTCCTTCAATGACATCATAAGTAGTAATCTCACTATTTTTGGTTATTTCTTCAGCTGTTAATTTTAAACCTTTACCTGAAGCATATATTTCAAAACAATCCCAACTTCCACAGGTACATTTTCTATGCTTATCTGTACGCATTTTAAAATGCATTTCACCTGCGCATCCACTTTTACCTTTTAAAAGTTTATCATTTACAATTATTCCTCCGCCTACACCTGTACCAAGAGTAAGCATCACTGAATTTGAATAACCTTTTGATGCTCCTATAACATGCTCTGCCCAAGCAGCACAATTAGCATCATTTTCTACAAAAACAGGTTTTATAGATAAATTTTTAAACGGCATATTAGGATAACCTGGAGCAATATTACCTGTTGAGCCTAATATTCCGTCATTTAAGTTATTTACTCCCCCGCAAGTAGAAAAAGCAATTACATCAACGTCATATTCGTATTTTTTAATAATTTTTTCAAACAAAAATTTAATTTCTTCAAAAGACTTAGGAGTTGCATGTTTTTCTATCTCAGAAATTATTTCTCCGCTACTATTTATAATTGCATTATAAATTTTTGTACCACCAACATCTATAGCTAATGCCTTATTCATATTTGTAAATTACCCCCTGTGAATAAATTTTTTTGTAATCAATTGTGGTCTTGTAATTGCAGAGCCTATTACTACAGAATGCGCCCCTAATTCAAAAGCTTTATCGACCTGTTGTGGAGTCCAAATTCTACCTTCTAATATAACAGGGATTTTTGTTTCATTTACAAGTTGTTCTAAAAGTTCAAAATCAGGGCTATCTGATGGTGAATTTAGACTTTCCATTGTATATCCTGCAAGAGTAGTAGAAAGAATATCTGCGCCTGCCTCTTTTGCTTTTATACCTTCATCAATAGTACTAATATCAGCCATCGCGATTTTTTTGTTTATATGAATATATTTAATTAAATCCTGAATTTTTTCATTATGAGGACGTTTTCTTTGAGTTCCGTCAAATGCTATAATATCTGCACCAGCTTTAACAAGTTCAAGTACATCATTTATTGTCGGTGTAATATAAACTATTTCTTTATAATTTTCAGGGATTCTATCAGGTTTTGTAATACCAATTATAGGAACACTAAAAAGCCTTTTTGCATTAGTAACATCTCTGACCCCTGCGACCCTTAATCCTCCAGCCCCGCCATTAATAACAGATTTCATCATTGCTACCATACATTTTTCTAAATATAAAGGTTCTGACGGCATAGCCTGAACAGAAACAACAACAGTTCCCCTAATTTTTTCAAGTAAATTATCCATAAAATAATTATACATGAAATATAATTATTTAAAATAAAAAGGTAATCTTATACAAGATTACCTTTTATAAAATTAAGCTAAAACATCTTTGTTATGAGCTTCAATTTTTGCTCTATCAGTATATTTTTGATCAATTTGGCCTGCTCTAAATGCATGATCTGTCGTAATTTTTGAACACGCACTTACAAATATTGCACCTAAAAATGCCAATGCTTTTGTTTTCCCAGAAGTATTTAAAGCTTTTTTAACAATTTTATCAGATTGTATATACTTTGGAGCAATACTTACAAGTTTCTTTAATCCTTTATCCAAATATTTACCAAGCCAACTGAGCATAGCCGGATTTCTTTTGATTGAATAAGCTGTTCCTGCAGCAGCACCTGCAACAACAACAGATTTAGCACTTTCTACAATATTGTTTTTGTATTGTTCTCCAGCACAAGACATTCTGTTTGATAAATCACCCTTTCTTGAATCAAACATTGTAACAATTGGTACACTTGAAATAATTGATGAATAATTTGACATAATTTTTCCTCCATTTCCTTTCTTTAATCGAAGTATATTTCCCTTACATCTTCATAAAAAAATTTTTTTAGAAAAAATTGACCAATTATCTGGTATTTAATTTCTATATTTTTAAAAATTCAGTAATTACAATACATTTAAGCTTTATATTTCTTAATATTATCAGAAAGTAAACATCAGATTATATATTTTATCCATAATTTACTCTCATTTTATTTTGTGAAAAATAGGGTAACATATTGTTATGGACATAAAAAAAGAGCTTGGTCAAAAAATTAAAAGGATTAGGCAGAATAAAGGTATTACTCAAGAACAACTTGCTGAGATGACTGGAATTTCGACAAGGACTCTCGGAGGAATAGAAATCGGAGAAAACTTTATGACTGCACAAACTATGGAAAAGATAATTGAATGTCTCAACATTTCAATAAACGATCTATTTACAGCCGAACATTTGCGTCCTACAGAAGAACTTATTAAAGAAATACATGCTGTTATTAATTCGCACAAAAATGACCGTATAAAAATAGAAGAAATATATAAAGTTATAAAGGCAATTGCTACTATTTAATTACAATTTAGATAAAACATTTTGTAATTTATCAAGTTTTCTGTTATCAGTACCTATCCCGCAAAGAAGCATTGTTGATTTGCTATTTGTTATTTCATCTTCTATTCCAAAATCATCATAAAGCATTTCAGAGAGCTGGTATCCAGAAAGTCCTGGAAGTTTCATTAAAACTTTTGTCGGATCATCACCAAAAAATTCACAAACCGAACATCTTGCTCTAATCCTGTCAAGCCTTGTAATAAGATTGTCTATTTCTTTTCTCCCTTCCATAGAATTTAAATAATAAATATTTGCCTCTATTGATGCAAGTAAAGGATACGACGGAGAAGTCGTCATAAACATCTCAAGCGCAGGCTTTACATCGACTTCACAATTACAATGTAAAAGCGCAGTTGGATTCAAACCTCCGGCTGTTTTATGAAGCGATTGAACAGTAAAATCAGCAACATTTACCGCAGACAAAGGTAATTTGTCAGAAAACGGATATAACGCACCATGAGCCTCATCCACTATTAAAAATGTATTATACTTCTCACATACAGCCTTAATTTCTTCAATATCCGATATTATACCCTCATAAGTAGGCGAAGTCACAAGAACTGCTTTAATATCATAACGTTTTAGATATTCTTCAATAAGTTCAGGTTTTGTTTCTAAAGGAACATCCCAATCTTTATCAATCACAGGATGATAAGTCAAAGCCCGACCTCCGGCTAATCTTACGGCATTAAAATGTGAAGGATGAGAATTAGAGGCTATTAAGACTTTATCCCCAACATTAACACATGATAAAACAGATGCAATAATTCCGCTTGTTGAACCATTAGTCAAAAATGTCGTTGAATAAGTTCCATAAATAGACCTAGCCCACAACTGTGCACGACTAAGGGCCTCCTGTGGATTATGATAATCAGTTTCCGATATATCAATCTTGTACATTCCGTCTAATGGACTATAAATTCCGTTCTTTTGGCCGTGAGACGGAGTTGTAAATAGAGTTTTTTCTGTTTTTTGTTCAAGTAACCTTACAAGACTCATTTGAATAACAATCCTATTTATTTTTAATTTCTACACTGCGTTTTGCACAATATTGTGTAATCATCATTTTGTCATGACTGGATTTGTATTCAAATTGACCAGAAACCGTATATTCTCCATGAGAAGTCTTTTCTATTCGAATAGGAGAGTAGATACAATCTATCGACATATTATCAGAAATAGGCACAGAAATTAAATATTTACCTTCAATATCAATATTTTCAGATGTTTTTAATTTCATACCTCCGGCTGAAATATCCAATGATGATATATGATAATCTTTGCCGTCATATTTCATAACTAAGTCATAAAGATATTTTACACGGGTATATTGACGTCTTTGTAAAAATTTATGTTTTGCAGGACTAGCAATTACAAGAGTTTTGCCATCAATTTTTTTTGCATATGAATCAAAATATAATTTTCCATGCGAAGTTTGAGTATAAAACTCACAATAGTTTTCTACCATTATGCCTTCAGGCTCGCTATTTAACTCTAAATCAAAATCTCCGGCCCTTACAGCTTTTACAATACCTTTATTCGCAAATTTAAAATTTTGCGGAATTATTAAAACCTCTTGATTTTCAACGACTAATTCTCTCATAATTACCCTTTCAAAATTACAATATAATATAATTATACATATTTTTTTTTATATGTCATAATGTTAAGAAAATAAAAAAAAGCCCCCAAAAATATTGAGGGCAGTTGAGCAATCAGAAGAGTTGAGGATTCATACAATAATAATAACCTTCTGCTTTTATCGTTTCATTATGCAAATTAGCAATTATTAAAAAAAATATATTACCGTATTGCGCTAAATTTGATTTTTATTAAATTTGTGTGTAAAATAAAGTAAAAAAAAGGAGTTGTTATGAAAAAAATCGGAATTAGTTTAGCTTTATTGATGTTCACGTCTTCAAATGCATTTGCAGTTAATCCAACCTACATAGCCCCAAATGCAGGGAACATGGATTTTTATCCTATGATGCAGACTCAAATAGAAAAACAAGAAACTCTTGATTTTAAAAAAGATCCAGAACAATACAAAGAGAAAAGAAAGAAAAAAAATAGCAAAAATGAATTAATAGACACAAAATTTAATCCTAATTACGTTCCGAATTTCAACGGAACATATTTACATCCAACATACCCTGCACCTATGAAATTTATAAAGGATGAAAATGGAAATATTAAAATTCAAGAAATCCAATCATATTCTGAAAAAAATATAAACACGGATAAATAAAATGATAAAACTTGTTATAAAGTGGATAATTTTTGCTCTTGTTATAATGGGGACATGCTATATCCCAGGTATAGAAGTTAACGGATTTGAATTTGCAATGCTTATTGCATTTATATTAACAGTAATCAATGTATTCTTTAAACCTATATTGAAACTTGTTACGTTACCAATTAATCTTTTAACTTTTGGTTTATTTAGTCTCGTTATAAATTTGGGCATATTATATGGTATTTCTTACTTTATTCCGCAATACCAAATTCATGATTTTTTAAGCGGATTTTACGCCTCAGTAATAATTGCCGTTTCGTACTTTATATTAAAGAAAATTTAAATAATAAAAAGCTCTCCATAATGGAGAGCTTTTTATTATTTTTGATTCGGTATTTGCGGTCTTTGAGCTTGATCATAATTTGTTTTTTTACCTTTAAAATCAGGGCTTTGTCCTTCGAACTTTTGAGGAAATTGTTTGTTATGTCTCATTATAGGAGGAATTCGTTTTTCTATTCCTGGATGCATTCCATGCATTCCTTTATGACATTTGCATGGAGGAGCAGAAGGTCTTAATAACGCACTTGCAACAAGGATTGCAAATAAAGTTCCAACAAATACAGCTCCTGCGCGTAAGAAAAATTCTTTTAATGTTTTTGCGCATTCGCAACCGCAGCTACATTTTTGTTCTTCTTTGATTTCTTCAGTCATAATCAATCTCCTTTTTGTCTACACTACTATAACGACAAATAGATTTAAATTGTTCATTTATTTTCAGAAATAGCAGTATATGAAGGATTTTGTTTCATTTTTGCTTCTATTTGTTCAAAATTCAATAATCCCTGTGTTGCTCCAAATTCAGAAACAACACCGGCAGAATTAATAGAAGCTGCAACAAGAGCCTTTGGAATATCTATATCCCATCTTGCAAGAGAAGCACAGAATGTAGAAGCAAAAGCATCTCCTGCACCCAGAGTCGATGTTACCGGTCCATCAAAACAAGGACAATAATAATATTTTTTACCATCATAAGCATATGCGCCATGATTTCCATCTGTAATTACTATTACTTGGTATTCTGAAATTTTTAACTTATTAAACATCGCTTTTATATCAGGATGGACAAGTTCTTGAGAATATTTAGTATCCTTTGTATCCTGCCTTATTGTTATTCCTGTAGCCATAGATGCTTCTTCCTTGTTCATAACAACAACATCGGCAAGAGCAAGTATTTTACTCAAGTAATTAAACCCTTTTTTTATTCCTGTTGTTCCGGCATTGAAACATACCCATGTATCATTTTCTTTTGCAAATTTTACAAGCTCATCTAAAACTTTGTTGCTATCCCCATTTAATGGAGCAATATACAAAAGCTTTGCATTTTTTATAGCTTCAAAATTTATTTCAGATTTTTTTATATGAGCATTAGCTCCTCGATGAGCTAAAACTGTTCTATCGCCTTCAAAACTCGTCAAAATAATAGAAAAACCTGTACTATCATTTTTATCTTGAATTACCGAGTTTAAGTCAATTTTTTTATGTTCAAAAAAATGAAATAATCCTTCAGAATATATATCATCACCTACTTTAAAAATTGCAGAAGTAGAGTAACCTAAATTTGCAAAATTCGTTGCAGTATTAACTCCGCCTCCGCCAACTTGAGAATCGAAATCAGAAATTTCAAGTTTTGCTCCATACGGATAACTCATAAAATCCGTTGACTTATCCTTTTTTCGGACAGAAACAACACTTGCATCATCACATTCAACAAAAACATCCATTGTAGCACTACCGATAGTAACAACATCACTCATAACCAGCTCTCCATAATCTAAAAACAGAGTAATAATAACATTAACAACAATATTTTACAAGTTATCAGTTTATGCTAAAATAACTTTTGAAAAGAGGGATTAACAATGGGACAAACTTTAGTAGAAAAAATTATTTCATTACATACAGATCATGAAGTACATGCGGGGGAATTAGTCATTGCAAACGTTGATGTTTGCGCAGTTCAGGACGGCACAGGGCCTTTAACAGTTGAAGAATTCAAAAAATTAGGCAAAGAAAAACTACACAATCCAGAACGAACAATACTTTTTATAGATCACGCATCCCCAAGTCCAAGAAAAGAATTGTCAAATATGCATACAACTTTACGTAATTTTTCGCGCGATTACGGTGCTGTTTTATCAGAAGTCGGTTCAGGTGTATGCCACCAGCGCCTTATAGAAAGTTTTGTTAATCCTTCAGAAATTTTAGTCGGCGCAGACTCCCATACTTGTACATCAGGAGCCTTAGGAGCTTTCGCAACAGGAATGGGTTCTACAGATATTGCAGTTGCAATGGCGCTTGGAAAAACTTGGTTAAAAGTTCCTCAGACTTTTAAAATCATAGTAAATGGCAAATTTCAGGAAGGGATTTATGCTAAAGATTTAATTCTACACATTATCGGAATGATTGGAGCAGATGGAGCTACATACAAAGCCCTTGAGTTTCACGGAGAAACAATTGAAAATATGGAAATGTCTGAGCGTTTCACAATTGCAAATATGGCCGTTGAAGCAGGAGCTAAATGTGGTCTGTTTATAGCAGATGAAAAAACAAAAGCTTATCTTGAAGAAAAAGGACGAGCAGATAAATTTTCAAGCATCAAACCAGATAATGACGCGAATTATGAACGCATAATTGAAATTGACGCTTCAACTATCGAACATACTGTTTCTTGTCCGCATACGGTTGATAATACAAAATTAGCAAAAGACTTAAACAATATAAAAGTAAATCAAGTCTATGTAGGAACATGCACTAACGGACGAATTGAAGATATGAGAGTCGTTGCAAAAATTTTAAAAGGCCAAAAAGTTGCAGATGGAGTAAGAATGCTCATTTGTCCCGCATCTCGAACTGTTTATAAACAGGCCTTGCAAGAAGGTTTAATAGAAATTTTTATTGATTCTGGTGCCACAATTCTTCCTCCCGGATGCGGACCTTGTGTAGGTATTCATGCCGGAATACTTGCAGATGGAGAAGTTTGTTTGACAACTCAAAATAGAAACTTCATAGGAAGACTAGGGAACACAAAAGGATTTATTTATCTTTCTTCACCTTATGTTGCGGGATATACTGCAATACGCGGTTATATTTGCGAACGATAATCCTATTCATTAAAATCTAGTGTTGTTTATAAACCTTGTCTGAATATACTTCTATATTTGGAGTATCGATTTCAAATACATGAATTCTTCCAGGTCCAAGTTCAAGCGCAATTTGACCGTCTGAAACTTGGAATTTACTATCCTGCCCATATTTTGGAAGCAAATTATCTAATTTTTGATTTTCTTTTAATGTAGGAACTTTTACTTTACAAGCAACTGAACGGTTTACGTCTTTATTCGCAAGTACTAACAATGTTCTGCCGTGTCTGTGACGAGCAAAAGCTATAACTTGATCGCGCTTGTCTTTTTCTTTATTCAATATAATATAAGAACCACGATTTACAATTTCTTTATACTTATCCCTAAATTTCAAAGTCTCAGACATGAACTCTCCGATTTTAGGTTCTTTACCTCCAGGTTGTCTTGATAAATTAAAGATATCCAATTTCCCTTCATGAGCAGTCATTTCATGATTATCAGTCATTGTAACAGGGTTTTCTATACCTCTGTAATTATACAAATAGTAGTCTCCGGATTGAAAGCCATCAACATAATAAGGATTCATCATAGGTAAAGTTGCTTGCAAGCCTGAAGTAAGATTACAATAAACTTCTCCTCCGTGAAACATTGGAGATACATCATCATGAGTAGCAAATGAACCTATTAATGATTTACCAAGATTAACACGGTATGACATATTCAAATTCTCAACGACATAATTATGCATATCTGTAGCAGTAGGCCACTCGTGGAATATATGATATTGTCCATAAATTGCATCAAATCCAGCTCTGAGAGAATCTTCAGGTCTGTCATAAGGCATATTGGCTTGTGGAGAGGCATCTTCATAAGTATAAGTTTCTGCAAGCCAAGCAAATTGAGGATCTCTTTTATGGGAATAAGGTATAATAATATCCCAAAATTCAACAGGTTTTGCTCTTGCAACATCGGCACGAATTCCATCTACACCAGCATCTATCATCATATCAACAAATTGTCTGTGATATTCTAAAAGCTGAGGATTCAATGTTCTTTTGCCTTCATCATCCCAAGGCTGGAACATTCTTATATCCTCCCAACCTTGTGGAGTTTTTGGGATTCCGTTTTCGATAGCCATTAACTCCGGCTCAGCTTTATACAAATCGTAAGAAGCACAACTTGGCATATCAACCATCACTCTTATACCACGTTTGTGACATTCTTCTACAAAAAACTTAAACTGTTCCTTATCTGTGCGAGGATCGTCTTTATCTATTAATACTGGGTCAATTTTTAATAAGTCTTCCGGAGCATAAACAGATCCTGCTGTTCCCATAGCATTATTTTTGCCGGGAGGATTTATTGGAAGAACATGTAAAGTATTAAATCCTTGAGATTTAATCTCATCTAATCTTTTTATTGCGCTTAAAAATGTACCTGGTTTTTCATTTCCATCTATGTAACCATTTCCATTTTCATCAACTGCTGTAAATGTTCTTGGTATAATTGCAAGAATTTTTGCACTATTTGTATTAAACAGAGTTTTTAAATCATTTTTATAAACATTCTTTTGAACGATCGGAGCATTGGCCACAGCCTGAGCATTCAAAAAATTAGCTAATAAGTTTGAATTCTCCGAGACTGGTGATTTAACAATAGAATTATTTCCATAACTTATATTATTATATTGTTTTCTAATAATTAAATTGGAAGAAACTGCATTTATCATTATTTATTCCCTCCGTTTTTGTTCATTTTTCCCATAAAGAATTGAGAAAATATTGTCAAACCTAATAAAGATATTCCCATTGTTCCAAACATTTTTAACCATTTTTTCCCGTTATAATTACGCGAAAATAATTTTTCAAACATTTCATCCGGAGCACACCCGAGTAATAGTGATTTTTTTTCAGAACTTGATTGCACTTCTTTACCATCAACAAGAACATTTGGAAATGCAAAATATTTATCTCCACCAAGATAATTTAAAATATCTTGTCTATATTTCAAAAAATTATCTCTAAAAATTGAGCCTTTCAAACCGGCATCTGTGTCAGGATGAATATCTTGACCGTACATAAGTTTCATAACACCGTTGAAAAATCCTCTGTCATAAGGTAATTCTACTGCTCCAGCATTCTTAACTGTTTCTTTATTAAGAGACGGATTTCGTAAATAATAAAATTTAACTGCGAAATCAGAAGCATGACCATCTATTAAAAGCTGCTTTACGAGTTCAATCATTTCAGATTGTACATTTTTTGGAACTCCGGCATGCAAAGCCCAATCTACATTTTCCATTTTAGCAATTCGTCTATAAACATCTAATGCATTTAATATTCTATAAAATGATGATTTTACACCTTTGACTCTGTCAATTAAGAAAGATAATTGTATATCCTTCAACGAAGTTGTATCTGTAATCTCATATCCTATAAGCCTTTCTGCTGTATCAACCATCCCAAGAGCCTTAAGATCTTTAGCAGCATCATTAAAAGTAGTCATTACATATTTTTTGTAAAGATTATTTAAATCACCGCTATATTTATCTATATCAGCAAAATTTGTTTTATTTTCTAAATAAGACAATTTGCGTTCAAATACTTCAACAACATTTTTATATTCATCATCGTTAGAAGCTATTTTTTCAAATTTTTCTCTAAGAAGTTTTCCTACAGGCTCTCTGTCAAATCTGTTTTTCTTTATATCTTCAGAATTTATTCCTAGCGTTTTTAAAATTTCATCTCCAACCATTTCATTCCAGCAATTAGCTAAAATTGTTTCAGGTGCTTGAGCTGTTTTTATATAAGCGAATTTATCTAAAACTATATTTTCTGCTTTAAACTTATTCAAAATTAAAGATATAGATTTTAACCTATTTGACAAATCTTCAGATAAAACAAAATTTGATTTTGATTTAAAAGCATCAATAATATCAGATGAATTTAATCCTTCTTTTTCAGAATAAAGCATATCTTGAAGCTTAAATTCCAACATTGATTTAAGTTCAGGATGTTTTGCCTCATATTCTCTGACATTCCAATACATTATATCCTGAATGGCATTTAAGTGTTTAGAAAATTCTTTTACATTTTCTAACGGAAGATTTAAATCCTTAAATTTTTGAGAAATAACTTCAGCAGAAGGTACCAAACTCGAGAATTCACCTTTGAATTTATTTTGAAGAACATTCCTTACAATATTTACATCAATATTAAAACCCTTATTTTTTGAAAATCTTTTTAAATCCTCTTTTATATATTCAGATGTAACATCATCCATTCCATCTGTAATGTTACATAAAATTTTTTTGAATAATTCATCTGATATTTCTTTATTCTTGTTTTCAGCTAATATAGAGTCCAATGTCTCTGAAACTTTTGAAAAACTATATTTTTTAGACTCTTCAGAAAAATTCTCCAACAATTTATCTGCTTTTTCATTTATTCTTTTATCTTGGAAATTAGCAATTGGCTTTTCTAAAGCATTACATATTAATGCACTCATAATTGGAGTAGCAAAACCTGACGTGAGCATCCACATTGTATTATTCTGAAGAGCAATTTTTCTCATCTTTTCTTGAATAAAATCTCTGCGATTTTTCATATCTTTTGGGACATTCATTCTGTCTCCGATTCTATTTATTTCTTCTTCAGAATATAAATCCCAAGGAATAAATTGATGATCTTGAAAAACAGGTTTTTTCGTACCATAATTGTCACGATATTGCTGTCTGATATCAAATCCATGGATTAAATATGCCGGTAATTGAAGCGCTAGTTTCGGCCAAATATCCATAGAAGCGAGAAAAGATCCTAAGCCGACAAATTCCATTATTTTAGTTAAAGGTGTTGATTTTCTTGAATAAAGATAAGTAGCAATTGATAATCCACCTAACTTCATCCCTAAATCATTAAGCCTGCCAAGTTCATTATCATTTGCATTTCCGGAAAGAGAATTTTTAAAAGCCTTCAAATTATATTTTGAATCTTTAAATATTTCTGACGGTATATCAAAAAGGCTGGTCTTTACTAATTGACCATTACTTGGTAAAGGTTTGATAAAGGTTCTATATGTTAATTCTTTATTAACATCAAAATTTTTTCTTGCATTATCAGAATTATATTGCTGATTACCATTTAAGTATGATTGAATTAAATTTGTTTTCATTTATCCAACCACACTTTCTTTATTTTTATCCATAACATCATTTGAACTAACATTTGAAGGCTTCTTACTTATGTGTACAGTGTTAAGAACCCCCAGTAAAGTAGTTGACAATGCTAAAGCTAAAACTCCCTTACCAGCATGTTTTTCGAAAGAAGATGTTACCTCTGACGGCCCTTTATAAAGATTTATTGCACTTTGTTTTAAACTTTCAACAAAAACTTTTAACGAATGACAAAATTCTTCTGATTTCCAAAATTTTAGAGTCGCTACTTTAAAATAATCATCCCAAGGTTTTTGGAATGCCAAGGCTACACCGCATGCAGCCCACAAATATGAAGAAAAGCTACGGGCAAGAGTTGATTTCACAAGTATTTCTTTATAAATAGGCTTAACTTCTTGATCTGAATCATTTAAATTTTCTCCTAATCCATTTTTCTTCGCGATTTTATCAAATCTTTCATTCAAAGTTTTTTTATCATTAGGATCACCATATAACAAATCCCATCTGGTAAATTCTACACTCTCCCCAACTTTATGATATTCATAACTTGTCAAATCAAAATCATCTTTAGTTTCAGGAAGTTGATGGTACACCTTTAAATATGGCAACTGAGTGTCAACTCCAGTAATCCATTTTACAGGATAGTCAACAAAGGATTTTGATATTGATTTCGCAAAAGCATAAAATAAAACTCCAAGAGCCATTTTATTGCCTAGTTTTGAAGCTTTTGCCATTTCAGTATTTGAAAAATATTTATTTGCGGAATTAAATACAGACATTAATGTTGCACTTCCAATAATATATGGAACTGTGCCCATTGTTAAAAATTCATAAAAATCAGAATTTATGTTTCCCTTTAACCCTCTGGCAGGATATACAGTAAAAGCTTTTGTAAATTTATCAAGAGCAATTCTTGATCGTGTTGAAAAATTATTTGGCAAGAGCATATCAGACTTTGGTGATGACACATCCTTTTGTTTTTCATTCCCAAATACTGTATTTTTGATATCTATACTACTTACCGATGGTATCATTAAAAAAACTCCACACTGTGACTATTAAAATGCATATAAAAAAATTTTTTGACAGATTTTTAACAAAATTTTACAATAATTTTACTTAAAAATATTAAAAAATATAATGGTAAAAAATCCCATTACAAGGCAATACCAACCGAATATATTTAACGAAAATTTTGAAATAAATTTCATAAAATATTTTATACATAAATATCCTACAATTGCAGATACAATAGTTCCTACAATTATAGATGTCCAATTATAATTTAAAGCCTCGATTATATCAATTTTTATTAAAGGATAAACCATTGAAGCACCTAATATAATCGGAATACTTAAAAGAAAAGAATATCTCGCAGAAGTTTCTCTATTTAAACCCGCGAAAAGTCCTGTCGCGATCGTCCAACCGGAACGGGAAAATCCCGGCAATACAGCTATACCCTGAGCTATACCAACAAAAAGCGCTTGCTTCCAATTTAATTTATCAAATTTTTTTTCACGTTTTTTTGATAAAAATTCACTAAAAAATAAAACCACACCAGTTAAAATTAATAAACATCCAACTCTAGCAGGATGATATACAAGATGTTCTGCAAAATCATTTAAAGGTAGCGCCAAAGCAATTGTTATGATTGTTCCAAATATAATATACAATCCTAATTTAGCATTACTATCAGAAATATTACGTTTTTTACAAGCAAAAAACAACGCTCTTGCAATTTCAAAAATATCTTTTCTAAAAAATATTAATACAGCAATTAAAGTCCCCAAATGAAGCATAATATCGAAGAAAATCTCTTCATTAGATTGAGAAACTATTTTTATTCCTTTAAAAACTTTATAAAAATTTGATGTAAAAACTAAATGCGCAGAACTAGATACAGGTAAAAATTCACTTAAACCCTGAACTATTCCCATTAGTATAGATTGTATTAAATTCATAAATTTCCTTTTAAGTTTTTATCAAACTATTCCCAACTACCAATATTATTTTACTTTATTTTATTCTTCTTCAAAATATGAACAACAAGAAGTTTGAGTTTCCCAAACCGAAATCTTACTTAATTGAACAACTCTTTCTTTTAATTTTGTATAAATATAATAAGCAATCATTTCGCTTGAAGGACTCTCACCTTTGAAATCAGATAATTCATTAATATCTTTGTGATCCAAAACTTCTAAAACAGCATTCAATTCTTTTTTTAACACTTTATAATCAATTAAAATATTACTTTTATCAAGGCGCTCGCCTTGCACGAAAGCTTCTACCATCCAATTGTGTCCATGCTGATTTTCGCAAGCTCCGTCATAATTTAACAAATGATGTGCCGCTGAAAAAAAAGCCTGTGTTTTTATTTCATACATTACTTTACTCCTCTCCAAATTGTGCGTCATAAACTAAATCGCACAACTCTCTTACTGCACCGTGTCCGCCATCTTTTTCAGATATAAAATTACAAATATTTTTTACTCGTTTTACAGCATCCGCAGGACAAGCAGAAATACCGACATGCTCTAATATCGCAATATCAGGTTCATCATCTCCCATATAAGAAACTTCATCAAAAGAAAGTTCATACTTTTGCATAATTGCTTCTAATATAGGAAGCTTATTTTTAACACCTTGATAAACCTCAGTAAAATGCAAATCTTGAGAACGCCTATCAACAGTACCATTTCTACGACCGGTAATTACAGCAGTCATAATCCCTGATTTAATCATCTTTGCCAAACCATGACCATCTTTAGCATTAAACGTTTTATATTCAACTCCGTTTTCGTCATAAGTGATACTACCATCAGTCATAACACCATCAACATCAAAAACCATAAGTTTTATTTTCTTTGCCTTTTCTTTAATATCCATTAAGCTACACCTGCTCTTAACAAATCATGAACATGTATTACACCTATCGGATAATTATTTTCATCCACAACCGCCAATGCAGTAATAGAATATTTTTCCATAAGATTCAACGCTGAAGCAGTATAAGCATCAGAGGTAATTCTTTTCGGATTTTCTGTCATTACATCTTTTACGCAAAGAGAAGTCAGATCAGGATATTTTATTATTGTTCTTCTTATATCTCCATCAGTCAAAACACCGATTAGTCGTTTTGAAGAATCTAAAACCATTGCCATTCCAAGCTTATATTCAGAAATTGTTTTTATTACATCCTGAAAACTATCATTTTCTGATACTAATGGCATTCTATCACCTGTTATCATCAAATCGGCAACTTTATAAGTTAAGCCTTTTCCAAGTTTTCCTGAAGGATGGAACATCAAAAAATCCTCTTTAGTAAAACCTTTTTTCTCCATTAAACAAACAGCTAAAGCATCCCCCATAGCTAAAGTAGCAGTTGTACTTGATGTAGGAGCTTTTCCTAAAGTATCAGCTTCACGTTCTACCGAAATATCCAAAACAACATCACTGGTTTTGGCTAAAGTCGAATTAACGTTACCCGTCATACCAATCATCAGACATCCAAAACGTTTGATCAATGGCAAAAGATTCATCAATTCCTGAGTTTCTCCACTATTAGAAATTGCAATAATAACATCATTTTTTGTTATTACTCCTGAATCACCATGAGTACTTTCTGCAGGATGAAGAAAATATGAAGGCGTGCCCGTTGATGACATTGTAGCAGCAATTTTTTTCCCAATCAATCCTGACTTTCCCATTCCGGTGACAATTACACGACCTTTACAATTATATAAAATATCAATAGCATTTTCAAATTCTTCACCAATATTATCTCTTAATCTTAAAATTGAATCTGCTTCAATTTTAAAAACTTCTTTTGCTGATTCTAAAACTTTTGTCAAAGTCATTTCCATATCCCTAGCCTCTTTAACTCTAAGATAATTATAATATAAATAAATCCTATAAGCAATAATGTAAAAAAAGCACCCTGCATTTAAAGGGTGCTTTTGACAAAATTATAAAGCTCTACGCACATCCAGAATATCCACATCCAGGACAAATAAAGCACCCTTCAGCCATCTGAATTTTAGTTCCGCATTCAGGGCATTTTACTTCTTTAATTTCTCCTGTGGGATTGTACTCTTCTGCATTCTCTGTCTTATCTTCAACGATAGGCTTGATTTCAATTTTCTTTTCGTCTTTTTTCTTCGCATCCAAATTCATTGGCTGAAATTGTCTTGAATTATTGCGGTAAACAGTAATTCCCTTCAAATTATTCTTATAAGCCAATATATAAGCTTCTTTGATATCATCTCTTGTTGCAGATTCAACAAAATTAACAGTTTTAGAAACCGCATTATCAGTATGCAATTGGAATGCAGCCTGCATTTTTACATGCCAGTATGGAGTAACATCATGAGCTGTAACAAAAATATGCTTAATTTCATCACTGACGCCATCAACATGCGCAATCGAACCATCTTTTGCAATTTGAGACATCAACTCTTCTGAATATAAACCGTGCGAAATCATATAGTCTTTAAAAATTGGATTGACTTCAAGCATTTCTGTTTTATCCATAATAAGTCTTGAAAAGACCAAACCAAACAAAGGTTCAACGCCTCCAGAAGCAGAAGCAATCATTGATATTGTTCCTGTAGGAGCAATACAAGTTGTTGTAGCATTTCTCAATCCGTAAAGTTTTATTTGAGCATCCAATTCAGCCCACTGACTATCTGATATTTTACCTGCAGACTTACCTTTGTACTTGTTATAGAGGTAATTATCGCTATCATAAATACTTCCTTTAAAGTTATTAAATTTCCCGCGTTCCTTTGACAATTCAATTGATTCTGTTTTAGAAACATAATCAATAAACTCCATTATTTGTCCTGCGAGTTTAGTTCCTTCATCAGAAGAATATGAAATACCGGATTTCATAAGCATATCAGCCCAACCCATAACACCTAAACCGATTTTTCTATTATTCTGAACCATTTCTGATATTTGAGGAAGCGGATAATTATTAACAGCGATTACATTATCTAAAAATCTCATCGCAGTTCTTGTTGTCTTTTCTAATAAATCCCAATCAACAACCCAAGATCCATTTTCCTGTTTCATCATTAAACCAAGATTTATTGAACCCAAGTTGCAAGCTTCATAAGGAAGTAATGGAACTTCTCCGCAAGGGTTAGTAGATTCGATAGCTCCAATTAAAGGAGTCGGATTATCAGAATTCATCTTGTCTATAAAGATAATTCCCGGTTCTCCATTTCTCCATGCGCCATCAACAATTTTATCAAAAACATCTTTTGCAGATAATCTTCCTACAACTTCATTATTTTGAGGGTTTACTAAATCATAATCTTTACCCTCTAAATACGCTTCCATAAATTTATCTGTAATTGCTACAGAAATATTAAAGTTGTTCAATTGATTATTATCTGACTTACAATCGATAAAATCTAATATATCAGGGTGGTCAACCCTTAAAATACCCATATTAGCACCACGACGCGTGCCACCTTGTTTTACAGCTTCAGTTGCAGCATTAAATACACTCATAAATGATACCGGACCTGAAGAAACACCCATTGTAGAACGAACAACACTGTTCTTAGGTCTTAATCTTGAGAATGAAAATCCTGTACCTCCCCCTGACTTATGAATTAAAGCTGTATTTTTAACTGTTTCAAAAATTCCTTCCAAACTATCTTCCACAGGTAAAACAAAGCAAGCAGCCAACTGACCTAACTCACGTCCAGCATTCATCAACGTCGGAGAATTTGGCATGAAATAGCGATGAGTAATACAGTCATAAAATCTGTCTGATAATTCTTTTACTTCAGCTTCTGATTTTCCAAATTTTAAATCTCCTGAAGCAATAGTATCAGCTACTCTACGAAACATATCTGCAGGAGTTTCTGTACAATTTCCATTTTTATCTCTCTTTAAATAACGTCTTTCAAGAACTTTTACAGCGTTTTCGCTTAAGTTCAATTTTTCTTCTAAACAAGTGTCTGACACATTAACCTCCATAGTCTGACTCATATATATATTTACACATTACCCAAATTAATAAGCATGCCCCAAAAAGAGCGCTTAACGTTATTGTACAACATAGATTTATTCTAATGCAACAAAATAAACAAAGTATAAAAAATATTTCGTAACATATTATAAAAGAACTTATTTTAAAATTACTTTCCAATATTTTATAAATTTCCCCATCAAGACAATACATATAAAATAATTTGTTATATAATAAAGTCATGAGCAGAAAATGGGTTAGGGTTATTATTTGGTTAGTTTTAACTGTTTTGATTTGCAAAGCTTGTATTGTTCGTGATATTCCAACTGTAAAAGAAGGAATTCAGCAAATCCACTCCACAACTCTTGCACTTAATTATCCACATCCGATTAATGTTAATCTTAAAGGAATTGATTTTCTAGAATCTCAAACAAATATTGGGAAATTTGGAGGGACATTAGTTTCTTCTATTATAGGAGAAGGTCCAAAAACATTTAACCCATTCAACTGCAAAGATAACACATCTGCAACGATGGCCGGAATAATGTATGATGGGCTTTTGACATCAGATCCGATAACAGGAGAACCTTTACCAAAACTAGCAAAGGGATTTTCAATTTCTCCTGATGGGAAAGTCTATACAATATACCTTCGTGAAGGTATAAAATGGTCAGATGGGAAACCGATAACAGCGGATGATGTTGTTTTTACATGGCAGAATATAATTTTTGGAGGTTACGGAGACACTTCCACACGTGATTCTCTTGTAATAGACGGAAAGCTTCCTACTGTTCGCAAATATGGAGATTTTACTGTTGTATTTTCAGTTCCACAACCATATGCACCATTTATTAGAATGTTATCAACACCTATTGCTCCTAAACATATATTTCTTCCGGCAGTAAAAAAAGGTAAAGAATACTTTGACTCGTTTTTGTCAACAACTACAAAACCTAAAAATTTTGTAGTTTCAGGAGCTTTTAAATTAAAAGAATATGTTCCGGCTCAAAGAGTTGTATTTGAACGTAATCCTAATTACTATGAAATAAATAAAAATGGTCAAAAGCTTCCATATCTTGATAAATTAGTTTACCTAATTGTCGGAGATTTGAATAATGAAGTTTTAAAATTTGAGGCAAAAGAACTTGATGTTATATCTTTGCAGGGTTCAAAAGTCGCTCGCTACAAATCATTAGAACCTCATTCAGATTTTAAATTGTATAATCTAGGACCTGATACAGGTACAATGTATATTTCGCTAAATTTGAATACTCGAAAAGACAATAAAGGGAAATATTATGTAAGCCCAATGAAACAAAAATGGTTTAACGATATAAATTTCCGCCGAGCAGTTGATTCTGCAATTGACAGAAAAAATATGGTTTTAAATATTGCTAACGGTATAGGAGTTCCTTTATTTACACCTGAGAGCCTTAATTCAATATACTTAAACAAAAAATTAAAACCTTATAAAAAGGATATTAATACTGCCAAACTTATACTTAAAAAATCCGGATTTTATCTCAAAAAAGGTAAATTATACGACAAAAACGGTAATCGCGTAGAATTTGATTTATATACAAATGCGGGCAATACTGAGCGTGAAGCTATTGGTGTAATGGTTAAGCAGGATTTGGAAGATTTAGGAATGAAAGTTAATTTCAAACCTATTGAGTTTAATTCATTAGTCAATAAACTTGTTTCAACTTTTGACTGGGATATGGTAATAATGGGTTTAACAGGCTCACCGCTGGAACCTAACGGAGGTAAGAATGTTTGGCTTTCAGACGGAAGGCTTCATATGTTTAATATGAGAACACCATCCGAAGGTAAAAAAGGAATTCTATCTTGGGAAAAAGAATTAGATGAAATGTTTACTAAAGGTGCACTTGCAACAAAATTTGAAGATAGGAAAGTTTACTATGATAAATATCAGGAAATTGTCTATCGCGAAAAGCCTATGATATACATATATTCACCAATAAGAATAGTTGCCCTAAGGGATAAATTCAAAAATATCTATCCCTCAAGTTTGGGCGGTATTACACATAACATAGAGGAAATTTATATTGGAAACAATTAAATATATAATTAAAAGGATATTACAAACTATACCGCTATTGATAATCGTATCATTGATAAGCTTTTTCATAATAAGATTATCACCGGTTGATCCTTTAGCCGAATTAAAATTAAACCCGTCAGTTTC
This sequence comes from bacterium, assembly GCA_017941035.1. GTDB lineage: Bacteria > Cyanobacteriota > Vampirovibrionia > Gastranaerophilales > Gastranaerophilaceae > Zag111. The sequence continues at coordinate 59,450 of JAGAXG010000008.1, forward strand.
TCCTGAAACTGTCGAAAAAGAAAAAGCAAGACTAGGACTTGATAAACCGATTATCGTTCAATATGGCAAATGGGCGATATCATTTATTCAAGGAGATTTAGGAGTAACATCAACAGGAGAAAAAGTTTCTCAAAAACTTGCAGAACGAATTCCAAATACATTACTTTTGACTACTCTTGTAATATTTTTAACTTGGCTTGTAGGAGTTCCGCTTGGAATAATTTCAGCAGTAAGATGGAAAACACCATTTGATAGGCTTATGACCGTATTAACAAGTATCGGTATGGCAATTCCGTCGTTTTTCTTTGCGGTTTTACTATTGATGTTTGCGGTTAAAACAGGTTGGTTCCCTATTGGAGGATTAACCAGTCCGAATTTTGGAGAAATGCATTTTGCAGCAAAAATTATAGATATAAGCCATCATCTTATTTTGCCTGTTTTTGTACTGTTTACAATATCATTAGCAGGATTACAAAGACAAATGAGAGCAAATATGCTTGATGTTTTAGACAGTGATTATGTAAAATTCGCAAGAGCAAAAGGTGTAAGCGATAATATAGTAATATACAAACACGCATTGAGAAATGCTGTTAATCCGATGATTACTCTTTTAGGTTTTGAGTTTGCAGGGCTTTTATCAGGAGCAGCATTAACTGAATATGTATTTCAATATCCAGGACTCGGGAGATTGATACTTGAAGCAGTAATGAAATCCGATATAAATCTTGTTATGGCATCTTTAATGATGGGAGCAATAATGCTTGTTACCGGAAATTTAATCGCGGATATTCTTTTAATCGTTACCGATCCAAGAATAAGGAGTAGGGCATGATAAAAGAAGTTTTGAAACAATTATGGAAAGATAAATTTGCAAGGATCGCTCTTATTGTACTTGGAGTTATTTATTTTGCATTATTGACGGCTGATTTTATAGCTCCTTACTCAAAGGATTTTTCAGACAGAACAATGGCATATGTCCCTCCGTCAAAAGTATTTACAATTGATGAAAACGGTAAATTCTCTAGGCCTTATACGTATAACTATATTCGCGAATTTGATCAAGATAATTTAGAAATAAAATATTCTTTGGATAGAAAAACAAAACATTATATTAAATTTTTCAAAAATGGGCATTTATTTTCTACTGATAGAGGAGGCAGAATTTTCTTACTCGGAACAGACATAAACGGGCGTGATGTGTTTTCAAGATTGTTATTTGGTGGACGAATATCAATGACAATAGGATTTCTTGCATTATTTGTTCTGTTTCCTATAGGGCTTTTATATGGAGGGATATCAGGATACTTCGGCGGGAAAGTCGATATGATAATGATGAGATTTGCAGAGGCAATAATGTCAATTCCAAGTTTTTATCTTTTGATAATTTTAGCTTCAATTCTTCCTTCAGGAATGACCAGTACTCAAAGATTTTTATTAATAGTTATAATACTCGCATTAATTGGCTGGGCAGGATTTGCAAGAGTAGTAAGAGGAATGGTTTTATCAATAAAAAATCAGGAATATGTGCAATCTGCTCAAGCAATCGGAGCATCAAAATTCAGAATTATAACAAAGCATATCCTTCCTCAGACTACTAGTTTTGTTATTGTTGCAATGACTTTATCAGTACCTTCGTATATTTTATCAGAATCCGGATTAAGCTTTTTAGGCTTAGGAATTCAACAGCCTGATGCAAGTTGGGGAAATATGCTTAAAGAAGCTCAAGAATTTACAAATATTCTCTATCGCCCTTGGCTTTTAACTCCGGGATTTTTAATTTTTGTTTCGGTTTTGGCATTTAATCTTATAGGAGACACAATAAGAGATGTTTTAGACCCAAAAAGCAAAGTAAGATAGGTTTATTTCTTATTAAATCTTCTTTTTCCATTTTTGCCCTACTTAATGTAAGTTTATTGTAATGACTATGTATAGTATACAACAATATAATTAAAATGTAAAGTATTAGTAAATGAAATGTAAGGGAACAGTATGATTAGAAGATTTCAAAGAAGCGGTAACGGCTGGGCAATATTTTTGCCAAAACCATTATTAGAATTACTAAAAGTTGATCCGGAAAATGATCAAGTAGAACTTGAATTTGAAGGAGATGTGCTTAAGATAAAAAAACATAAAGAGGAAAAATAATGATAAATTATTTTACTGACATAATTAACATTGATTTTATATTACGGATTACTGCTGCTGCATGTTTTGCATTTTGCATTGGTTTAGAAAGAGAATTAACAAATAAAGATGCGGGATTAAGAACTCACATTCTAGTGTCACTTGGGGCATGCATTTTTACATTGATATCAATTTACGGTTTTCCGACATTTGTTTCAGGAGACAATGTTGACATAAATCAAGCGACAGGAATAAGAGATTCAGCAAGGGTTGCAGCTCAAGTAGTAACCGGTATTGGTTTCATAGGCGCGGGAACAGTATTAAGAAATGGACCTATAGTTATAGGACTTACTACGGCAGCTACATTATGGATTGCAGCCAGTATCGGTATGGCTTGCGGTGCCGGCATGTACCAAATAGCTTTTGCCGGAACTGCTTTAGCTATATTAACATTGGTATTAGTCAGAATTTTTGAAAAAAATCTTTTACCAAATAGTACAAAGCGCACTAAAATGATTAAATTAAGCATTATTTGTAAAGATAATTGTTCAAGAAAAATACACGATTTAATAATCGATAAGTATCCAGAAATCTCGGAAATAACAAAGAAAAAGATGTATAACGATGAAACAATTTCAAAAATTACTTGTGTATTGACTATAACAGATAAAAAACAAGTTACAGAAATTTACGAAGAACTTGAAAATGAAAATGGTATTGAATCTATATCAATACAAGATTTGAATTAGACTTTACATAAAAATTATTTTAGGGTATAACTGGGGAAAAGGGAGATTGTCTTGAAATATAAAAGAATACTATTAAAAATTAGCGGAGAAGCGCTATTAGGAAATCAACAATTCGGAATTGCACCTGAACCTGTCCAAATGATGGCTTCTGAAATAAAAAAGGCACTTGATATGGGTGCTCAAGTAGCTGTTGTGGTTGGTGGGGGAAATATTTTCCGAGGGATGAAAAATAGCGCAAAGATAGGCCTTGACAGAGCAACAGGTGACTATGTCGGAATGCTTGCAACTGTTATGAACGCAATTACACTACAAAGTGCATTACATCAAATAGGTGTCCAATGTCGTGTTCAAACAGCAATTGCAATGAATCAAATTGCAGAACCATATATTCGCCATCGTGCAATTCGCCATCTTGAAAAGGGACGTGTTGTGATTTTTGCTTCAGGAACAGGCAACCCTTTTTTCACAACGGATACCGCTTCAGCTTTGCGTGCATCAGAAATTAACGCAGAAGCTATGCTTATGGCAAAAAATGGGATTGACGGAGTGTATACTGCGGACCCTAAATCAGATCCTAGTGCTAAAAAATTAGATGAAATGACTTATGATGATATTATTAAAAATGGTTTAAAAGTTATGGATACATCAGCGTGTGATTTGTGCAAAAACAATAATATACCAATCATTGTTTTTGATTTCAAAAAAGAAAATGGTATCACAGATATTCTTAACGGTAAAAAACTTGGAACATACATAAATTAGAAATGAGGGAACAAAATATGTCTGAAGCTTTAGATGAATTATTTTTATTCGGTGAAGAAAAAATGGAAAAATGTATTTCGCAGTTACAGAAAGAATTTGCAACAATTCGTTCTGGTCGTGCAAATCCTGCGATATTAGATAAAGTTATTGTTGAATACTATGGAGCCCCTACACCTTTAAGACAAATGTCACAGGTCTCTGTTCAAGACGGGACAACACTTGTTATTACACCTTATGACAAATCAATCATGAAAGAAATTGAAAAAGCCATTATAAAAGCGGAAATAGGTATCACTCCAAATTCTGATGGCGTGTGTATAAGACTTCCATTTCCTCCGTTAACAGAAGACAGACGTCGTGAAATTGCAAAAGACGTTAAAAGAATCGGAGAAGATTCTAAAGTTGCTATAAGAAATGTCCGCAGAGACATGGTTGATAAATTAAAAAAGATTGAAAAAGACGAAAATCTTCCTGAAGATGTAACAAAAGATAATCAAGATAAAATTCAAAAATTAACTGACAAATATATAGCAAATATTGATAAAGCAATAGAAACTAAAGAAAAAGAGGTTATGACTGTATAATGATTAACCTTGGGCTAAATAAAAATGCGACAAGAATGCTTACAGGCTTTATTTTGGGCACAATAGTTCTTTTATGTATTGTTGCTGGCGGTTATGAACTATTAGGGTTGCTGGCTGTTGTTCTTGCCTTTGCGTCAAAAGAATACGTAAAAATTCTTAATCATAAAGGTTTTTACCCAAGTTTAAAAGTTATTTATTTTACAGAGGCTATTCTTGCAATGGTCGTTTATTTTCACAGACTTGATTTAGTTGCAGTTACATTGACAATTTGTGCAATGTGCTCATTTATGTGGGTGCTTTTTGTCGGTAGACAGCCTTATATTGCTAATGTTGCGACAACTTTGCTTGGAATGGTTTACTGCGGATGGTTCCCGCTACATTTAATATTTTTAAGGAATTTATCAGGCAACGGTTTTGATTCAGGGCTTGGGTTTGTAGTGTTAATGCTTATTTCAATAATTTGTACAGATGTGGGATGCTATTATGTAGGAACCAAATATGGAAAAACTAAACTTGCTCCTACCGTAAGTCCAAATAAAACTGTCGAAGGGGCACTTGGAGGGGCTTTTTGCTCTGTTATCAGTGCAGAAATTATAGGATTATATATCGGTATAGGATGGTTCATGGCATTAATTGCCGGACTTTTATGCACTACATTTGCTCAAATTGGAGATTTATGCGAATCATTATTAAAACGGGATGCGGGAGTAAAAGATTCAGGAGATACATTACCGGGTCATGGAGGTTTTTTGGATAGAACTGATAGTTTTGCTCTTACTATACCTGTTATGTATTATTTTTGCAAATTTTTTATTTTTCAAAACGAATGGATAGGACAATTCGCAGGATATATTAAAGGATTATTTTAATGAATATTGAAGATATATTCGGAATAGAAACTAAAACACCTGAACTATATAAACAAGCATTAACACATACTTCGTATATTCAAGACAACAATCTTCCATACAATGAATGCTATGAAAGGCTTGAATTTTTAGGTGATGCAGTTTTAAAGTTGACTGTATCGGATATTTTATTCAAAAAATTTCCACAAGCTCATGAAGGACAAATTTCAAAAATAAGAAGTATTGTTGTTTCTGATAATACTCTTGCAGATATAACAAAAAATAACGGTCTGCAAAATTTAATAATACTAAGCGGACATACAGAAAAACAAGGATGCCGGAATCTTAATTCAATTTGTGCCTGCGCATTTGAAGCTGTATTAGGAGCATATTATTTGGATGGTAAATTTTACGAAATACGTGATTATATAGAAAAGACTCTAACTCCGTATATTGAAAAGGCACAAAATCATCCGGAAAACTACAATGCAAAAGAAGTATTACAGGAATACACTCAAGGACTGACAAAAACAAGACCTGAGTATACCGTAATAAAAGAATCCGGCCCGGACCATAAAAAAGTTTTTGAAATAGAAGTAAGCTACAATGGAGAAGTTTTGGCAATAGGGAAAGGATCTACAAAAAAAGAAGCTGAACAAAAATCTGCATTTGAAGCTTGCAAAAGATTGGGAATAATATAATGAGTATAATAGTTTCACCATCGATTTTATCAGCGGATTTTGCAAATTTGGAAAGAGATATAAAAAAAGTTGAAGATTCAGGTGCTGATTGGCTTCATATAGACGTTATGGATGGGCATTTCGTTCCAAATATTACAATTGGAGTCCCTGTTGTTAAATCACTTAGAAGAATAACTAAAATGCCATTAGATGTACATCTAATGATAGAAAACCCTCAAAATTATATCGAAGCATTTTCAAAAGCCGGAGCTGATATTATAACTTTCCATTACGAAGCAGTAAAAGAGCCAATTGAAATTATAAATAAAATCAGATCTTATGGCATAAAAGCAGGAATTTCAATAAAACCAAAAACGGAACCTGAGAATATAATTCCATATTTAAAATATACTGACATGGTTTTAATTATGACTGTAGAACCTGGGTTTGGCGGACAAACATTTATAAGTGAATGTGCACAAAAGATTAAAATCATAAAACAATATGGTTCAAAAGATTTAATTATTCAAGTAGACGGCGGAATAAACGACAAAACAGGGAAAATTTGTACTGATTTTGGAGCAAATTCATTAGTAGCAGGAAGTTACATTTATAATTCCGAAAACATTAAACAGGCCATAAATTCTTTAAAAAATTAAACAGATTCAAAACCTTTTCGAATTTTACGTTTAAGAATTTCATTGATACTTATATTAAGTTTATCTGAATTATCTGAACCATCATTTTGAGCAGTTTTTACACTTTTTTCATCTTCTTCTTTCGATGCGTCATTATTTTCAGGTTTAATAGGAGTGGCTGTTTTCACAGATTCTACGCCTGTTTTTTCTTCTATTTCCGACTGTTTATCATTTATTTCAGAAATATTTGAAGATATATTTCCTGCGACAACTTGTTGTTCCTGCAAACCTTTATCACCGTCATTTACAGTTCTGTTACCTATATTAATTGCACTCTTACCAATAATTTCATTAACAAATCTAAAAGCACTCCACAAACCTTTTGATCCGCTGACTAATTTTGTTCCGGCCTCAGATGTTAATGTTCCTGTATCTATTGATTCATTAAATAAAGTTCCAAGTTCACTAACTTCTGATAAATATGAACCAAAAGTATTTCCATAATTACCGGCTATCATTTGCGCACTTGAACCATAAGTTTTTAGTTCTTGATTCAATTGATTTATTTTTGAAATATTGTTCGCAGAAAGATTTGAATTTATATTTTTAGATTCAGTGATAATTTGATCATGAAGCCTATCTATTTCACTCATTAAATTTTCAATATCAGATGTAAAATCTGCATATGTATCATCTGATAATTTATCTAAATTATCTACTATTCCATATGAATTTACTGCCTTTTCATCAATACCGATAGTATTTTCACGCAATTGAAGAACTCTTTGTCTATCATCTGAATTGCTTACATTATTTTGATTTTTAATTTCTTGAGAATTGTCTTGACCTAGTTCAGAATTTTCTTGTTCTATATTATCTTCAGAATTTTTTAAACTTTTATTTTCTTTATTTGAATTTGGATTTTCGACTCCGGATTTTTGTGTAATATAATTATGCCAGCTTGATGCATTTATTATATTATTATTATTTAGATTTTCTGCATCATGTTCACTATTTAAACCGCTTGTACCTCTGCTAATTGCATTTTTACCAATATACATAGCAGAAATTCCAAGAATAAATGCGAATAAACCTTTTCTGCTTAACTGACGTCCAACAAGGACAGACTGTTCGCCGTAATCACTAGTATCATTAAATAAAGGTAAAAATCCCTCTATATTACCACCAATAGAACCCAATTTATCCTCAGATTTGGAGACTTCATTGTGCCCTTGGGCAGAAGCTTTTTCTAAATTTTCACCTGTTTCAGCGGCAATTTTAACTTCAACATCATTATTTTCATCTGAATTTTTTAGAACATTTAAAATTGATTCTAGCTTATCTGATTGATTACTCATAAAATTATCTAAAATATCCATTTTCATAGATAATTTAGCAATTTCACTGTTTGATGAACGCTCCTCATTTTTTAATCCAAAATTTTCACCAACAAAAGATGCCGTTGTTAAAACTCTGCTTATAACACTAAAAATTAAAGCCTGTTTATATAAATTAATGCCATCTTCATCAAACTGCTTCTTTTTTAATTCAGCATTATTTAATTCTTTTGAATCCTCCATTCCTGAATCGAAAGAACTATTTAAACTGCGATCTGAAACATTGGATGAA
>JAGAXG010000009.1 GCA_017941035.1 bacterium
ATATGCAATAAAAATGCATAAATTCTCATTTTTAAATTCATGCAATCATAACATACAAATTCCTTTGACAGACTTTATTGATACAAATATAGAAAGATAATAATTATGGTTACAGAACAAAAATTAACTGAAAATTTAATTATTAAATTAAATGAAAAATTAAAACAAAATTTTAATGATAATAAAGATATTGAATATATAGCATCAAACAAATGTTATTTTTGTTATCAAAATATTAAAAATAATATCTTAATTACAAATAAGAAAAAAACTAAGGATTATTATCAACTTGATGTTTTAATTTATAAAAAAAGTAAATTTGACGATGATTTAAATAACGCAACACCATTAGTAGTTATAGAAATAAAAAAACATAAATATACATCGCATGATGTTATTGTTTATTCAGATAAAGCAAAAAGACACAAAATTATGTATCCGTTTATAAGATATGGTTTTGTGGTGATAGACTCCAAAGAACCTTTATCGTATAAATATTTTTCTCATGCAGAAAATTTTGATTTTGCATATCTATTAAACATTAAAGATGATACTAGTCTTAATGATTTTTATATTAATATCGTACAAAAGGAAATTAAAGCAGCAGAGCATAAACAAGAAATACTATACGAAAAAAAGCATATTGGCAAAATAAAAGGCTATAGATTAAATTTTGAATGTATTTAATAAAATATTTATTTTGCATTCCTGATTCTATATGTTTCTAAAGATTTATCCAAATATTCTTTTTCATCAGGAGTAAGATTGTATTTATATTCCTCTGCTTTTTCGATATATAATTTATCGTATAAATCTTTAATGCGATTGTCTATTTCTGCATATGCACGTATAATTGCTTTTTTGGAATCAAGATATTTAATACAGCTTGTATTCAGTCTATCTATCAATTTTAATTTGTCACCAAAAATTTCATCCGCAGTTCTTGAACGAGTAGAAATATAATACTCATCTCTACTTAATTCATTCAGAAGAAAAGTTATTCTTAAATTATTTTTATCTATCTGTTCTTCAATAATTTTCATAAGATACCTCTTATTCTTCAACTTCTTTATTAAAAAGTCTGCCTGTTCTTTTATAGACTAAGCCATTCGGTGTTTCCGCAATTGGTTCACCAAAAACATAGTCTCCGTTATAAAATTTTTCTATATCCATATCAAGAGCTTTGATAACTCTGCAAGTAAGTTGAAACGAAGCTGTCATAATATTTCGTTCCCCGCTTTCAAACTTTTGATATTGCCTGTAATTAATTTTTGCTTTATCCGCCACCTGTTGTTGGGTTAAGCCTAAAACAAGTCTTTTTTCTCTTAAGATAGAGCTTATTTTTAGATGAGCTAAACAAAAACCATCAAAACTAAATTTTTCCATGAAAATATAATACCCTCAAATGGGCGTACTTGTCAATATAAAATTTCTTTATTTTATGTAAACATTTTGGCAAAATTATTGAACACAACTCTTCCAAAATAATCGTACTATCCGTTAGAAATAATCAAACTAAGTGTTCTTTTACAATAAAATTTGATGGTTTATTTTTATAAAGTCCGCTATTTATAGGGGTTTTGGCGGTCGGAAGCAGGTTGATTTAAAAAATATCAAACTAATCTTTCTTGCACTTTATCTGCATTTTAACTGCTTGCACTTTGTATCCTAACGAGCAGATTGATTATTTACGGATAGTACGATTATTTTGGAAGAGGAAAGTGTGAGCAAGTTGGTATGTTTGTAATTAATTTTAAATATTTTATGCTATACTTTAGAAAATAAAAGGGATAAATTAAGGTGTACATATATTTAAAAGTTAATCCTGTTAAACAGTTTGTAAAATCTAACATATCTCGGTTTGAAAAAGATAGCAAAAGTTATTGGGGAAATCGTATTTTTAACCTTTATGACAAAAATAATTCTTATCGTGGAGATTATCAATTTACAGTAAACAAAAGTAGTTCTAATAAGGGTGTAATAAGTTCTTTATCATCTATAAGAATAATGAATGACAAACTAAAACAAGAGATGGCAGAATATGTTCAGACGGATAAAAATTTTGTTGATATATATGATGCACAATCAGACGACTTATTAAAAACAAAACCATTAGCCAAAGAAATAACAACAATAACAACGATTTTAGATTTTGTTAATGATAAATTTAAGACAATAAGAAGTGTAAGTAAACTTAAAAATAAACTGCAAAGAAGAACTTATGCTGATAATCCGAATGTTCCTTATTTGGATAACTATGTTGTATATGAACCTCTGAAAGAAAAACCGTCGTATGAAAAAAGTGTTGAATATGTAAGAGAAGGTTCTATTTCTGAAACTAATAGTAAAAGTCAAATTCCTTGCAAGTTTTGGTAACGGATTTTTGTAAGAGTGGGCATGATGCAATTTTTTGCACCAAAATAATTTTTAATGTCTCTGTCAAAATCTTCAAACCAACTGTTATTTTACACGAGTGACTCTAGAAATTTATCCTTGCTAATCTGCCTACTCCTCTGGGAAGAAAAGTTTTCTCTCAAACGTACAGACATATTGGTTATAAATTGAAAAATAAAAGCTCACAACAGATTTTATTTTAATAAATCCTACTTTTGATTTATTGATGTAAGTTTGATTATAAAATAAAATTTGTATGTGGATTTGAAAAAGTTTTTTAATATATTTTTGGTATTATTTGTTATATCTTTTGCGCATGTTTCGTTTGCGCAGGATATGCGTCTTGCGGGATTTAGCCGTAAGGCTCCGGTAAAACCCGTTCAAAATAAAATTTCTTATGAAGATGTAATGAATTCTTATATGATTGATATGGAACACCGCATAAAATCAAATTGGTTTCCGCAGCAAGACAGTTTTAAGAATAAAACGGTTGTAACATTTCAGATTATGCGCGACGGTACTATAAAGAGTTCAAAGATAAGTGAATCTTCAGGGGATAAGCAATTTGATGGAGATGCAATGAAAGCCGTTCAAAAAACAGGAAAAGTTGCTCCTTTGCCTAATAATATATTAGGTGAGTATATAGATATTATTTTTACATTTGAAAGAGTTTCATATTTGGTAAAAAAAGACCGTTATGACCGCTAATTTTTGATGAGTATAATTGAACAAGTTTTATTTTTACAGTTTTTATAATATTAAAAAATGGATTAATCAATATCAATTTTACGATGAAACAAAACCTTCTGTTGAATTTGTAAAGAACGGTATAATATTACCGCCAATAAATCCATTAGAAACGGAAATAGCTGTTTATGAAGCAGGAGGTGTTGTTAGAGAAGATTTTTCTTTTGTTGAAAATTCTGCGTACACAAGAGGACGCAAAGAATTTTGGGAAAACCCCATTACAAAAGGATATATTCCCAAAGAATATAAATACTGTGATGAGGAAGTAATGTATGCAGGAGCTGCTTTTGAGCATTGGGGGCATTTTTTAACCGAAATAACAAACAGATTATATTGGTTTCTTGAAAACAGGGAAAAATATCCAAATCTAAAACTCGCATTTATTCAATATATAAATCCTGATTTTGATTTTAAAAATACATATAAAGAATTTTTAGAAATGCTTGGTATAACTAATAATGATTATATTTTTGTCACAAAACCTACAAAATTTAAAATGGTTATTGTGCCTGAATATTCGGTAATGCTTGGAAACAAGTATAAAAAAGAATTTATCAAAATTTTTGATGAAATTATAAAACAGGTTAAACCGGCAAATTGTAAAAAAAATATATTTATTATAAAACAGTCAAATTTCTCATGCTAACTTTTCGTTACCAAACTCGTTACCAAATAGGGCTTTTTAGGGTAAATCAAAGCATTAAAAAAGAGGGCTGAAATGCCCTCTATTATTATATGGTACCCCGTCTTGGATTTGCTTCACGCTCACAGAGTGACGTTTTCGGTACTTAGTACCTGTCAACGTCATCTGTTCGCTACCCGAATTTCGCTTCGCTTAATACGTCCGCAAATCCGCCAAGCGAATAACTTTCGTTGTGAGTTTATATATACAAAAAGAGAACCCTATGGTTCTCTTTTTTGTATATGGTACCCCCAAGCGAATTCGAATCGCTGTCTACACCGTGAAAGGAATTATACTGGGGGTTTGACGAATTTAACATATTGAATAATGTTGATATAGTGTCTATTTTCACCCTCTTGTCAATTTGATAAAGTTGATATTTTTAACTCATGAAATAGGTTTCGTTACCAAGCCGTTACCAAATTGTTATTCAGTTGTCAAATTGCTAAATATAGTATATCACAACATTTCTATTATTCAATCTTTATAGCTGAAATACCAACTCCACCTTTTCCGTCAGTGCTTTCAATAGTAAAGATACGATATGTGCCTTCTTCTGTCGTTACTTTTGTTGTGTTTATATGACCTCTGTCAGTCATAACTACCTGCATCGGCTCTGCTGTGAGGTACGCTTTTGCAACGGAGCATCCAGCACAGGTCAGACCTACTGCTAATCCTAATGTTAATCCTATTATTAGTTGTTTCATTTTGTATAATCCTTTCTTGCGTTGCAGTCGTAAGGTTTGTGGAAATTTCAATTCTCAGGATGAGGTAGCTATGTGCTTTTATTTACGGCACTTTCGCCCCCTTCTATCGCCCTCTTTGGCACTATCTGTAACTCATAATCAAACATATCAAGTATTTCCATAACTTCCGAGAGCTGGAATGTCCCTTTGGTGAACTTTTTCACCAAACTTTCACGACAGCCAGACCGACCGAGTTTTTCTTGCATCATCCGAGCCAGTCCTTTTTTCGTGAGGTTGTTGTCTTTCAGAAACTTTTCCATAAATTGTTTTACTCTGTTTTTGACCTCATCCGGGACTATATATTTTGGGTACTTATTCGGCACTGTATCACCTCCTAAGCCCATGATAACTATATAGCTACACGGTTGTCAATAATTTACACTCTAATATTAACAAATGCTGCTTGTGTTAAGAATTGCTGCTGAATCATCTTCCTTCACTTGACAAGAGTAGCCACATGGCTACATCATGAGAGAGTAAGCAACGGCCGCTGCTTCTTAGTTACTACAACAATATAAGGAGCAACAATTATGACAACAGTTATTACAACAAACTTGAACATTGAAAACGAAGTTAAAGCTATCAAACAACTTGAAGCAGAAATCAAGAATCTATCTGACATCAAAAAGGACAAAGAAAATAGCATCAAAGCTATCATGGAGCAAGCTGGACTTGAAACTATGGATATTGCTGGCTATGTTATCAGATACACGAAGTTTCTGAAAAACCAGTTGAATACATCACTACTGAAAAAGCTGGACTTCTCAATTTACTCAAAATATTTGAGACAAGTTGAAAGCACGAAGTTCACCATATCTTAGGGGCATTTGCCCCTACCCCTCAAGGGGTTACAAGTTTAGTTAGTACAAAATTTGAAAGGAAAAATAATTATGACAGCTACATATTATGATGCAAAACAAGTTTACAGCCGTAACTACGGTTCTGAAAGACTCTATAAAAGAAGCTATTGCAACAGCTTGTTATACACCGAAGGTGTTATGGATTTTCAAAAAACATTGGATGCCTTTTGGGTAATTGATAATGTAGTCAGCTATATGCCTACAATTCTGAAAGCATATCAAGAACATGAGTATACATTCTTTGTTGTAGAGATAGCCGTAAACCAAAAACAACAGGGGTATATGGAAGTCTTTACGGAGGATTATGTTGAAGGTGAATATGATGAACACATTTCAATAGTAAAGCAAGAGATACCATTCATAGATTTGCCTACAAAGGTTGATGATGACATTACGACATATAGATTTTTCTTGGAGCTTTCAGCTTTAGAACCAGTAACTTATACATTACTGTTACCGTCAGAGCATTAGGGGACTCATCCCCTACCCCTTCGGGGGTAAAGATAGTTAATACACAACGATTATGAAAGGAAATATAACAATGGGACAACGCACAGCATTTTTGATTAAGAGAACATACTGGAACGGAAAAGTTAATATAAGGCTGGTACATCACCAGTGGGGCATCGGCAGAGTGATGCACAACCATTTCATCAAGTCATTTATGGAAATGGTTACTGACCGTAGCTATCCGACCAAAACTCTCAAAGATTTCATGACAATTATTGATGATGAAGGTTCACTGTACCTTGAGAAGAATTTCAGAAAAGGGAGTCTGGCAATACCAGATGTATGGGACAAAAAGGTCATCAAAAGATATTTCAATAAAACTGACAACAACAACGGAGGTATGATTATTGAAATCACAGAGAAGCCGTCAGACAAAGAACCTTATGGGCTTGATATAGATGATTTGAAAATCGGTTTCATAGTCGGATATGAAGAATGTGAGTATGATTACAACACCGGGAAATACTTAGATGAAAAACCTTTTGAAAAACTCTACACTGGTGAAGAATATGTAAAGATTTCGTGTAGTGGGCAGTATGCCTACCCAGAGTTCCTTCAAATGTGGAGAGGGTTCATCAGCCAGTATGAGATAGAAGAAGTTTCGGACACAAAAGAACTAAAGGAGGTTGCATAGTTGGGGGTTCATCCCCCTTCTTATGCAGACTGGAGGAAAGATGTCAGAAACAGAAAGCACAACTATTAAGAACTACAAAGAGTTTGTATCACAGCTCAAAAAGCTGGCAGAAGACGAACAAACGGCTGCCACACTCTCATTTTACAAATGGTGTTCCAAACACAGGCAGGAAATTCATAGTGTATATGTAGAGTGCATTGAAGACGAGCTTGCGAAGTTTGGTCTTCAACCGTACAAAATTAACCACAACATGGACTGTTTGATTAAGTTTAAGAACAAAGCAGAAGCTATTGTTCAGATAGGAGTCTGTAAGGTTGATTTGCTGGTATGCAAACTATGATGCGTGGCAGTGCGTAAACTTCCATGAAAGATTGGAAATTTTCCAAGCCAACTTAACACAATGCCTATTGTGTTAAATTCAGCCAAATTGGTTCTAATATAGACCACGCAACAAATACAGCCAATTTGATTGCAAGAAAGATTGCTTGAACTTAACACAATGGTTCACAAGCGTAAGTACAACTTAACACAATTAAAAGAAATGAGGTACAAAATGAATTATGTTCAACCGATTAGAGATAAACAAAAAATTGAAGAAATAAAAGGTTACCTAAAGCAAAACGGTAGCCGAGATTTGCTACTGTTCACTATGGGAATCAACACAGGATTAAGGATTTCCGACTTACTAAAACTGAAAGTGATTGATGTTAAAGGTAAATCACATGTAGAGATTAAAGAGCAAAAGACCGGGAAGGTCAAAAGATTTCCTTTACTTGGGAATCTGCAATCAATGATAGACGAGTACATTAAAGGTAAACTTGATTGTGAATACTTATTCCGAAGCCGTAACGGTGCTAATAAACCAATCTCAAGAGTTATGGCATACAAGATTATAAATGATGCTTGCCGAAAAGCTGGTATTACTGATGCGATAGGTACGCATTCTCTTCGCAAGTGCTTTGGTTACTGGCACTACGATACTTTTCATGATGTTGCTATATTGCAATATTTATTCAATCACTCATCGCCAAGCATCACTTTGCGTTATATAGGTATCACACAGAATGAAGTAGAAAAGACTCTCCAACAGTTTGAATTATAGAGTTGTTGTTGCTCCTTAAACAACAAGAAAGCCCTTTGATAGTCATAATCAGAGGGTTTTTCTAATTTTTATTACCACGCACTTATACATGCCAGCCGTAAACGGCAATAACCACGCACATTTCCAGCATACTGTATTTTCGTTTATACGAGCATTAAAATTAAATTAGGCTGCTAACCAGTTATATCCCATAGTTGCTTGTTCAACAATATGCTCAAAGATTATATCACTCTTTGTCTGGAATATAATTCGGTCATAGCTTTCCGGGAGATACTCATTCAATACAGAGATGATTTTACTTCTTACTTTCTCTCTTGGTGTTGGGTCATTCTGCCAATCAACAACGAACAATTCCTTTTTATTTTCAATCAAGGTATTATATAAGTTTTTGGCTGCCAGTTTAACTTTCTTTTCTTCTTCTTTAGTTAATGAGTCTTTGCATAACAAATCAAAGATTTCCAGTTCTTCTTCTGATAGGTCTTCCTTAACATGTCTGGATTCTTCTTCCTTCATCAGCTTCATAAGTTCAAGTAGCTTTTCATAGAAATCTTCATTCTGTGAACCACCAGAATTATATTCATCAATAATACCTTTAAATCTTTCTGCAAACTTAGTTCTGGTTTTATTCTTCTTTAACATTATTTCCAGCTTATCTTCAATCAATTTTCTAAGGTCAGATATAACGAGGTTCTTATTCTTCACTTGTCTAAATTCAGTTTTCAATTCATCTATATCAATAATAGATAAATCAAGCTCTTTACCTTCTTCATTGATAATATATTTTCTTGCATCATCAGTAGCTATAACACTTTGGTCTAACAACTGATTTATTCTTGCTTGAGCTGATTCAATCTTTTCTGGTCTTACTTTACCGCTAATAATATCTCTAAGGTATAGAATAGCTTCTTTATATGGTTTCTTTTCAAATTCCATAGTGAATATTTCTGGCTTTAATGATTCATATATATTTTCAAGCGTATTAGCTAATACTTGGAACTCATTCTTTACTTCATCATTACTTACAATACTGTTTGCATAAGTTTCAAACTTTTCAATATTTCTGAATACTTCATCTTCATCAACAATATCTTTTAACTCTGCATTGTGAGACTTGCAGAAAGCACAGGTCATATCAATACTTTCATTCAGCTTACCAAACAAATCATCTATGTTTTTAACTGGCATATCTATATTATCGTTTGAAGCGTAATCTGCTAATGCTCTTTTCAAATGCTTGAATACATTTATATGGTCTATAATCAAACCACATTCTTTATTTTCAAACACTCTGTTTGCACGAGCTATTGTCTGCATCAGAGTATGACCCTTCATAGGTTTATCAAGATATAATGTTGAAATTGAAGGTGCATCAAATCCAGTCAGCCACATAGCACAAACGAAAACTAATTGAAGAGGATGCTTAGGGTCTTTAAAGTTATCTTCAATATCTTTTCCGTTTTCATCAATAGCACTCATTCTTTGAACATGAGGTTTAATTGTGAGTCCTTCCTTCTGGAATTTCTTCTCTTCCTCTTCTGTTCCTTCCGTACTAATTACAACTGCCATTTCAACACTGTTCATATAATCAACAGTATCTTTCAAACGTTTTCTTTCAAGGTCGTCTCTTGTCTGAGATATAGTTTTATTCAGTTCTTTAATCTCATCATGCCAGTAGCGTTGAACTTTATCATACATCTTTACTGCTGTGAACTTATCAACAGAAACAACCATACCTTTTCCACGAAATCCTCTGTTAGGGAAGTGCTTTACAATGTATTTGGCAATAGTATCAAGTCTGTCGTCTCTTTTAATGACTTCTAATTCTTTAGCATAATGGTTTTCTAACCTCTTTTGTTCTTCTTCGGTTAGGTTTTCATCTTCAAGTATTTCAAGGAAGTCATCACTGAATAAATCTTCGTTTACCAAACTAACTTCCGGGACTCTCTTTACATAATACAAAGGCACTGTTGCGTTATCTTCTATTGAATCAGAGAAGTTATATTCAGAAACATAATCACCAAACCATTGGTTAGTTAATCTCTTTGCCCCTAACAAAGGTGTTCCTGTGAAAGCTATGTATTGAGCATTAGGAAGCCCTTTTCTCATATTTTCTGCAAGGTCTTTATACTGTGTTCTGTGAGCTTCATCAACAACTACAATAATGTCGTCTCTTTCTGACAACACAGGATATTCTTTTCCTTTGTCATAACGGAACAGCTAAAGGCAGAAAACGCCTTAGAATGGACAGGATGCCTCAATAACATAAGGGCTTGTGCGAGGGAGATTGTGGAAAAGGAAATTATTTTTGCATAAACAGATGATTAGTGGCAGGGGGAAATCCTGCC